>JAQURG010000004.1 GCA_028715725.1 Methylococcales bacterium | reverse complement strand
GTTGGCGTCAGAAGCGAGACAGAAGGCTTGATCTTACGGACAAGGTTAATTCCTTCAGGATTCCTCCAAGCTGCTCCTGCCTCAAGTTATGGCAGCTAACCATAACGGAAATTAAGATACAAGGATTCCTCTCTGTTTGCGCTGGCATTGGCTGTAGGACTAACGCCGCAATTATTGCCCGCCGTGATCAGCATCAATCTGGCGCATGGCGCCAAACGTATGGCTGAAGAAAAAGTCATCGTTAAACAACTGGCTTCCATCGAGAACTTTGGCAGCATGGATGTCTTGTGCTCTGATAAAACCGGTACCTTGACCGAAGGAAAGGTGCATCTACAGGACGCTTTGGATATCGACGGAAAACCCAGCGGCAAAGTATTGCGTTACGCTTATCTGAATTCCTTTTATGAGACTGGCTTCAATAACCCGATTGATGAAGCCATCCGAAGTTTCCATTCATTCGATGTCAAAGATTGTCGTAAATTAGCTGAAATACCTTATGACTTTTATCGCAAACGCCTGAGTCTATTAATTTCTGATTCAGGAGCGGGCATTCTGATTACCAAAGGCGCATTAACAAATGTTTTGGATGCCTGTACTTATGTTGAAAACAGCAACGGTACTTTGACAGCTATCGATCAGGTTCGTGAACATATTCAACAAAGCTATGAGATATTCAGTACACAGGGCTTGCGCACCTTGGGCATTGCGTATAAATCCCTGGAGGAGGGAAAAAAATTAACTAAAGATGATGAAAAGGAAATGCGTTTTTTAGGATTTCTGACCTTGTTTGATCCGCCTAAAGCCAACTGCCTCCAGACAATTGAACAATTAAGACAATTGGGCGTCAGCCTTAAAATCATAACCGGTGATAACCGTTTGATTGCGGAAACAGTCAGTCATCAATTGGGGCTTTCTGGCTCCAAAGTCCTGACCGGTCCTGAAATCGCGCAAATGAGCGGCAGTGCTTTAATGAATCAGGTTGCTGAAGTCAATGTATTTGCTGAAGTTGAACCTAACCAGAAGGAGCGCATTATCATTGCCCTGAAAAAAGCCGGTTTTGTAGTGGGTTATATGGGTGACGGTATTAATGATGTTTCCGCTCTGCATGCTGCCGATGTCGGTATTTCGGTCGATAGTGCAGCCGATATCGCCAAGGAAACCGCCCAAATTGTGCTCTTGGAAAAAAATCTGGACGTTCTTGTCAAAGGCGTAAAGGAAGGCCGCATTACTTTTGCCAATACCCTGAAATATGTATTTATGGCAACGAGCGCCAATTTCGGCAACATGTTCAGTATGGCTGGCGCATCGCTGTTCCTGCCTTTTTTGCCGTTATTGCCCAAGCAAATCTTGCTGACTAACCTGCTGACCGATTTTCCGGAAATGACCATCGCATCCGATAATGTGGACGCTGAAATGGTGACTCAACCTCGGCGCTGGGATATTCAATTCATCCGTAAATTTATGTTCACCTTCGGCATCGTCAGTTCTATATTTGATTATCTGACTTTTGGTCTGCTCTTGTGGTTACAGTTACCCATTGAGCAATTTCGCACTGGCTGGTTTCTGGAATCGGTGATTTCAGCGGCGCTGGTCGTTTTCGTTGTTCGCAGCGGAAAATCCATTTTCAAAAGTCGTCCTGGAAAATATCTGGCAATGACTACATTAGCTATAGTAGCGGCAACTTTGGTCTTGCCTTATTTCCCGTTTGCAGCACTGATTGGCTTTCAGCCGCTTCCGCCGGCAGTGCTGGCTTTATTGGGCGTGATTATCATTCTTTATATTTCGACAGCTGAGGCAGCAAAGCGCATATTTTACCGGTTCGTTAAAATTTAGCCTTGAGTCCGTCGCCTGGCATTGTTCATGGAAATCAACTCAACGCCAATTCATATTCATCCAGGATTAATTTTATCTTGTCAGAATTATCCTTGATATTAATGTCCTGATCCATTGCGTTTTGCCGGGACAGCATGCTGATCGTTTCCGCGCTTAATGCACAATCAAATCCGATATAAAACTGATTGCAATCAATAGCTTTAGCGTTTAATTCAAATTCGGTTTTCTTTCTAATCCAGCTCAACAACATAATACAACCTAATATAAGACATCGGCATAAGTATAAAGCAGTCAGATGACACCTGTATGACAAAGGCCAGGGAGACTATCTTCCTTTAAAGATGGATTGATAAGCTGTAAGTAAACCAGACTTTGAGTTTTTAATCTGACCATTGCATAATGCACACCCTTAAACGGCTAAAACAGCTATCTCACGTTTCTTATCAAATCAGGTAAGGAAATCAAAGCCAAAGCTTCAGGCGGAAACAGGCTCGTACCTGAATATTTAAGAATACGAGGCCAGAATGTCCGGTTTGTTCACTTCGTTGATGAGCGTTATGTCTTGTGGATAGGTGATCGTCGGCAATGCGATAGCGGTATCTCTGAAAAACCCAATATCGGCCTGATGATTCTCATACTGTTAAAGCATGAAATTGAAGCTGATTAAACTGGATGGAATGTAACTTATAAGATAATATCCATATTCACTGGTAGATTTTGAGTCTGTGCGAATGAAGAGAACGAGTAAGTCCGATTTGGAAGAAGCATTAAAATTATGCAAAGGAGCATTTATATCGGCTGCCGGTTTTAGCATGATTATTAATTTACTGCAACTGGTTCCGACTATTTATATGTTGCAATTATACGATCGCGTGGTGCCGACCGGAAACCGATCCACACTGCTCATGTTGACATTAATAGTCATAGTGCTGTTTTTGACGATGGGGGCTTTAGAATGGGTGCGTTCGCAAATACTGGTCAGGGTTAGTTCGCGCCTAGAAACCTTGCTTAATGAAAGATTGTTTCAAGTCGCCTATTTACAATCCCTTTACTCCGGTGGGCAAAGGGCAAGCTCACAGCCTCTGGATGATTTGACTTCGTTAAGACAATTTATGACCGGTAACGGCCTGTTTGCTTTTTTTGATGTGCCGTGGATGCCATTTTATATCGCCGTCATGTTTATCTTTCATCCCTATTATGGATTGGCGGCTGTAGCAGCTTCCATTCTGCTGACAATCATTGCGATAGTGCAGGAAAAGTCTACAGGGAAGCTGTTAGATGAAGCCAATGCATTGGCCATCACCGGGCGCGGCCTGGTCAATACTAACCTGAGAAATGCAGAAGTTATCGAGTCAATGGGTATGTTGCGCAATATTCGTCAGCGCTGGTTAAAAGGCACCCGGCAAGTTCTGGCATTACAGGCAATAGCAAGCTCACGTGCGGGATTGATCAGCAGTTTGTCAAAAGTGACCCGGCTTTCATCGCAATCCTTGATTCTGGGCCTCGGTGCCTATTTAGTGATAGAGAATGAGATAACGCCGGGCTTGATGATTGCAGGCTCCATCCTTTTGGGTCGGGCGCTGGCGCCAATAGATATTATGATTGGTTCATGGAAAGGTTTTGTTAACGCGCGCAGCCAATATAACCGCCTTAATGATATGCTGCTTCAGATTCCGGCAGAGGCAGAAAAAATGACTTTGCCGGCCCCGCAAGGTGATTTTCAGATAGAAGCGGCGGTAGTGGTTCCTCCCGGATCAAAAACTCCGGTAATAAAAGGCATTACCCTGGCTATTGCCAAGGGGGATGTTGTCGGTTTAATTGGCCCAAGCGGCGCCGGAAAGTCCAGTTTTGCCAGAGCTCTATTGGGAATTTGGCCGACGGCTAAAGGAAACATACGCCTTGATGGTGCTGATGTCTTTGCCTGGAATCGTCATGAGCTAGGTCCATTTTTCGGCTATTTACCTCAGGATATAGAACTCTTTGAAGGCACAATCAGTGAGAATATCGCCCGTTTTGGCCCTATAGATCCCGAAAAAGTGGTCAATGCCGCCAAAATGGCCGATGTTCACGATCTGATTTTGCGTATGTCCGAAGGCTATGATACCCGCATAGGTGCAAGCGGCGGCAATCTGTCCGGCGGTCAGCGCCAGCGCATCGGTCTGGCCAGGGCGCTGTATGGAGACCCTGTTGTTGTTGTTCTGGACGAGCCTAACTCCAATCTGGATGAGCAGGGCGAGCTTGCGTTAAGTAATGCGCTCCAGCGTTTAAAGCAGAAAAAAGTCACTGTTATTGTCATTACCCATCGCAACAATGTATTGGCGAATGTAGATAAACTTCTCATACTAAACGAGGGGCTGGTCTCCGTTTATGGTCCGAAGGAGCAAGTGATAGCGCATCTGAAACATCAAAAAACGGCCGCATCACAAGCAAAGCCCCAACAGGCGGCACCCGCAGTTACCTTAAATTCACCTGCATAAACACATGAAAGAAACGCCTGCACAAATAACTGCCGAGCAAGAAATATCCCTTGTCATTGATGAGAGATCAATTCGAAATATCGGCGTTATTATCCTGATTTGTACACTCGGCATTTTAGGCACATGGGGTTACCTGGCCCCTATAGATAGTGCAGCATTAGCTCCCGGTTATGTCACCGTAAAATCCCATAGAAAAACCGTGCAGCATCTGGATGGCGGTATCGTCAGCAAATTGCTCGCTAAAGATGGCGATATTGTGCAGGAAGGCGATGTATTAATGATACTTGATGGGACGGAAGTCAAGGCGCAATTGGAAATTATGCGCGGCCAATATATAACCTTGTCAGCTCAACTGGCTCGGCTTATGGCGGAAAGGGATCAACAAAACAAGATAAGGTTTCCCGACGATCTGCAAGATCTGTCTGACCCGCATATTGTCGAAGCAAGGCAGGGCGAGAACCAGATATTTAGCGCCCGAAAAAGTGCTTATCAGGGAGAAATTTCAGTTCTAAATCAAAGAATAGGCCAGCTCAACTCAAAAATAAAAGGCTTGCAGGGGCAGAGGAGCAGTAAACAAGAGCTGATGAAGTCCTATGGAGAGGAAGTTCACGACTTAAAAGAATTATTAGCCGAAGGTTTTGCCGACAAACAAAGGCTACGGGATATCGAGCGTAATTATGCACTGGTTACAGGAGAAATAGCCGGGTTGACATCAGAAATTGCCGGCAATGAAATGCAAATCGGTGAAACAAAATTACAAATTCTTCAATTGCAAAAGAAATTTCAGGAAGAAGTGGCCGGTAAGTTGGGCGAGATTCAAGCAGAGCTTTACGATGTTTCCCAACGCCTCGTAGCCACGAGGGATAAAGTAACCAGAACAGAAATAAAGTCACCCTCACATGGCCATGTATTGGGATTATCCGTGCATAACGTGGGCGGCGTCATTTTACCCGGCAAGCCCATACTCGATATTGTGCCGCAGCAAGAAGAGTTAATCGTTGACGCCCAGGTTTCCACGATAGATATAGACAGAGTCAGAATAGGATTATTGGCGGAAGTAAGATTCAGCGCATTTAAACAGGCATTAACGCCCGAGATGAATGGCAAGGTAATTAACTTGTCGGCAGACAGGTTAATTGATGAAAAAGATGGCTTGCCCTATTACCTGGCTCAGATTGAATTAACGCCGGACAGCTATCTGAAATTGGGCGAATTGGAATTATTACCCGGAATGCCGGCAGAAGTGCTTATCAATACAGGCGAAAGAACGGTATTTGAATATTTAATGCAGCCTATCACCAACGCTTTTGCCCGCGCCTTTATAGAAGACTGACGGATATGAAAAAACTGAAAGTATCGCTTGTATGTCTGGTTCTTGCGCAAGCCAATTTAAGTTATGCAGAAGATTTGCTGACTATCTATCAGCAGGCATTAGAGGCCGATCCGGAGTTAAAAACTGCGGAAGTCAGGGTCGAGATTGGCGCTGCGCAAAAAGGTCAGGCCATGGGGCAAATGCTGCCGCAAGTTGTCGCCAATGCTAACTGGTCAGCAAACAACCAGAGGCTTATGGGGTCGCCCGCTGCGCCTCCCGTTTCTCCTGCTATCCCTGCCTCTACCAGTAATTATCATGGCACGCGTTATACCGTTTCATTAAGTCAAACCCTGATCGATTTTGAGAAGTTCTGGAACTGGCGGCGCGCTCAGGAAGTTGAAAATCAATACACTTCAGAAAATGTTGAGGCACAGCACACTTTGATGTTCAATGTTGTCGAGAAGTACTTTAATGTGCTCGACTCTGAGGATCAGCTGAGTTTTCTTCAGGCTGAAAAAGAAACCACGGTCAGGCAATTGGAACAAGTCAAAAAACAATATGCCAAACAACTTATCCTGATAACCGACCTGTATGAAGTAGAGGCCAGGCTGGATAAGATTAAAGCGGATGAAATTGAGGCTGAAACCGGATTGGTTATTGCCAGAGAAAGTTTAAAAGAGTTAACCAATACGCCGCCGGTAGGCCTTTATAAATTACGTGATGAAATAGACTACAAAGAGTTGACTGGTTCTCTTAATGACTGGATTGAGGTCGCCAAAAGCGAAAGTCCGACATTAGCGGCGCAATTGAGTGCAATAGCGGCGGCAGGCAATAATGTGGCCGCACAAAAATCAAAATATATGCCGGTAGTTGATCTGCAATTAAATTACTACTCGACAAATACGGGTTTTAACAGCGTCAATTTAGGACGTAATGTTGAAACCCAGGTAGCCGCAATCAATGTCAATATGCCTCTGTTCACCGGTGGAACAACGACTAATCAAATGTACGAGGCTCAGCATAAATTAACCATCAGCAAATATGAAAACGAAACTAAAATGCGCGCCCTGATTAAGGAAACCAGCGACGCTTTTTTAAGCTCTAATGCAAGCGTCAGACGTATCAGTGCAACACGCAAGGCGCTGGAATCGGCCATAAAATCGAGGGATGCGATGGAAAGCGGGTTTAAATACGGCGCTAAAACGACTTTTGATGTATTAAATGCTCAACAAGGTGAATTTCAAGCCAGAAGAGATCTGGCACAGGCAAAATACAGCTACATCAAAAATAAAATGCGCTTTTTGAGGGCAGTTGGCTTGATAAGCGAAGAAAATATGGTGGAAGTCAACAACTGGTTGCAAGTTACGCCAAAACAGCCGGAGAAAACTTCCAGCAAGCAAGCTGCGGCCAAAGCGGGATAGATATTTCATACCCTACGATTAAATAAGTTTTTTATTTCTGCATAGACTCTAAAAAGCAGGCTGCCGGTTTTTCAATTGCCAATACGTGATGATCAGGCGCAAAGCCAAATTAGCCTTGTATTGTGCACTGTAGGCTTCTGTCATTCCTTTTTTTCCTGGCTCGGAAAGATGTTTTTGAGCACGTAATGCGGGCGTAGTTTGAGTTCTTCATAAATTCTTGCAAGGTAATGGCCGATAATCCCGAGGCTCAACATCAATACGCCGCTGGCGAAAACGATCAATAAGATAACGGTTGTGAAGCCGTCGAGTGCGATGCCGGCCCATTTCTTATAAATGCTGATGCTGCCTATGACAAAGCCCACGGTCAAGGTTAATAAGCCCAGCAGCTGATCAACTGCAATGGCAGGGCCGAAAACGAGGTTAAATTGCCGAGTGCATACCGTAACAGACGCCAGCGTCCCCAACTCGTCTGACCGGTAACGCGAGGAGGAACGATGAAGGGCAACCGCGCGCTGGGATAGTTCATCCATTGCACAAGCCTACGGAAAAAGCGCCTGCGCTCTGACAGGCGGTGGTATTCCAGGACGACGCGCCGGTCGAGTAATTTAAAGTCGCTTTGGCCGCGCAGGTCAAGACCTGAAAAATAACCGAACAGTGCATAAAATGTGGCTGCTAAAACTCGGCTGGCGAAGCTTTCCTGGCCTCGTTCGGATTTCCATGCCTCGACTACGGGCAGCCCTTTTTTCCAAAGTGCGATCATTTGCGGGATCAGTTCCGGCGGATGCTGCAAATCACTGTCCATGACAATAACCGCATCAGCATCGGCATGATCGAGGCGTGAATGGCGGACTCCTTGCCAAAGTGCCGCATAAAGCCGATCCAGCGAGGGCGTTTATCTTCCGCATAATAGCGGGTCAATTCCTCAACTGTTTTATCCGTTGAGCCATCGTCCACAATCAGCATACGCAGGTTGTATTCGGACTCGAATTCAGCGGCTTTTGCGGTAATGGCTTTCGCGAATTTATCCAGGGAAATTTCAGGCAAGTCTGGAATCGAGAGGGCCTGATTCGACTGATCAGCCAAAAACTTGAATTCCATTTGTTATCGATCCCAAACTTCAAAAACTAAACAACAGAAAAAATGACTCTATAAGTCAATTTTTTCGATGAATAAGCAGAAGCACATACACATACACATACACGATATGATCTCCGCTATGAGTCTACCGGCTTTAGCCGATTGCTTGGTCAGCGGCCGCCGAAAGATCCAGAGGAATACCGGGCAGCTTTCGAAAAGTTAACGAAAAAAACCGAATAAATTAACTCATCAATATTTTTCTTAACTACCTTCGTGGTATGCTGATTATTGCGTAACATCAGTTTTAAAACCAGGCATTATGGGCGCTCTCAGATTTTTATTGGCTGTCACTGTACTTATCAGTCATCTGGGTATCAAGATAAAAGGATATACTCCGGGAGTCATTGCGGTGATAGTATTTTATATGCTTGCCGGTCACGTAGTTGCGCGCTTATGGGGAAAATGGCGGCATCAGTCTGATGCTTCACGGCGGTTTTACTACGACAGGGCTTGGCGTATTCTGCCGCAATATACGGTCGCCTTGTTTTTTTCAATATTAATATGGTTAGACGGGGCGCAATCGCCATTTCTGGCGACTCAGCCCGGTTTGTTCGATTGGCTTGCCAATGTGCTGATCATTCCTCTCAATTTCTATATGTATACCGGTCAGGATGCCTTTACCCTGATCCCGCCAGCCTGGTCGCTAGGCGCGGAAATGCAGTTTTATTTAATTGCTCCGCTATTATTATCGCAAAAACTATTTAACTTATTGATGGTGTTTGGCCTCAGTCTTGGTATCTTTGCTTTGGCGCAATTACAAATACTGGATACCGACTACTACGGTTACCGGCTTATTCCCGGCGTTTTATTCATTTTTCTTCTCGGCGCCCTGCATGAACTTTCTTGTCGTCATAGGGCGGTGCATAAGCTGCTGGTAATTTTATGGTTGCTTAACTTCACCTACCTTTTGTGGCTTTTTACAGTGGCTCAACATCTGCCTTATAACGAAGAGGTTGCGCTGGGGTTAATGATTGCCATGCCGTTGCTGGCACTGTTAAACAGGCCTAAAACTGATAAACAGTATGGCTCAATTGCCACGTATTTTGATCGCAGGCTTGGAGCGCTTTCTTATGGTGTTTTTTTATATCATTTTCCGGTAATCTGGTTGCTGAAATTACAGCCGCCGGTGCTCGCGATTCATGACATTATTGCTGTGGCAGCGCTTAGTCTGGGTTGTGCCGCATTCGGTCATTGGGCGGTAGAGCGCCCGCTATGGGAACGCTTTAGATCTGTGCTTTAACAGGATTTAAACGAAAGTTGTGCTATAACACGACTTAAATCTGATTCTCTATTGTCTTCAATTATGGGCAATTGTTTGCTTTTCCGTATCGGCATAAAGTATCATCCACATTAAAGGCGGTTGACAAATAACGTTAGCTTGTTTTACCATTTCGCTAAATTTAATAGGGATGGTTAGGGTAATGTATAGAGGGAGGGGGTCCTTAAATTATTACCTGGTGAATCACATCAGGATTTTCAAGTACGTCTACGGCTTTAGCGTGTGGTTGACAATAATGTGCTGCCTCAGCTAGTTTCGTTAGTAAAAAATTATAAAAATAAACATTTTGTAATATAAAAACATTTTGTAATATAAATTAGATAACTGATTTGTATTATGCGATTCACTCAAGCTAACTTTTAAGGATCTGAATATGCCTAGTTTAATACCACGCGAATACATCTCGGCTTTATATGAAGCCGCATTTAACCGGGCTCCGGATAATGCAGGGCTCACATTCTGGGAGGCGCAATTCGCCGTAAATCCAGCGACCGCAGCTGCAAGCATAGCGGCGGGTTTTACCAGCCACCCGGCTTTTACTACTCTCTATGGAGGTTTAGCTAATCAGGCGTTCGTTCAAGCCATTTATGTGAATGCGTTGGGCTCGGCAGGAGATATTGAAGGCATTGCCTATTGGACCAGCCAGCTAAATAACGGCTTGAGCAGGGCTGATTTTCTTGCCTCCTTTGTTTCCACCGCTCTGAGTGTTGAAATTAATAGCACTACATACCCGAATTTGACTCCGGATGAGTTGGCCACGGCCGTTTTACGTCAGCAGTTTTTAATCAATAAAGCGGATGTGGGTTTGTTTTTTGCCGATACGCTTGGCGCTGATTCCAATCTTGACCCCCAAACCGACCCAAACAGTCTAGATAGCTTATTGCAGGATCCTGCCTACCTGGCATCTCTGGCCGTTCTTGCCGGAGTAACCGATGATCCGGATTCAGTGGCTGATGCACAAGCGCTCATTGATACTGCAAATACGCAGCCTGATCCTGCTGCTTATATTAATGATAATACTTTAACACTGACTACCCATGTAGACAGATTTACTATTATTACTCCAGGTGTTGACAATACCGTTCATGGCATTGTTGACGGAGATGAAGACTTCGATACTAGCGGCTCTACATATACTAATGGCGATATTGTCAACGGCAACGGTCAAACCATCGTGGAGCTGACTGTTGTTGAGGGTGGGAATGCGGCTAATGGCGCTTTAAACAATGTTGCAAATGTTAATATTATTGCCGGCGCCATTCCGGCGGCTCCCTCCTTAAACGACCCTCTCCCGATTGATTCTGTTACTTTTAATGCCGTGCCATGGTCTGATATCGGTGCTGTCAATCTGGTTGGCGGCACTAATAATGATTTAAATGTTAATGCCTTAAGTGTTAGTAATTTAAGCGTATTGATAGAAGGCCTCGAAGACGACACCGATTTGTCCATTGCTTCAGGCGTCGCAGGTTCGCTTTCTGCGGACTACATATCGGGTCTTATCGTCAGTCTGGCTGCCGGCAATGACAGCACTTTGTCATGGGCAGACAGTAATGTCGACGCTACGGTGGCTGGAAGTGAAACTGCAACTTTTACCGCATTTATGCAAGCTGGAGATATAACCGTAGGCGACATTAATGCGACTGTGGGGCCAAATGGCTACTTTGGAGCCTTTGTGAGCAGTTCCGCAAGCGGCGACCTCAGCGTTGGCAATGTCACTGTTGCAGTTGAAGACGGGGGGTCAGCCAGCGTATCTGTCGATAATATAGCTTCCGGGGGCAGCATAACGGTAGGCGATGTCAGCATGCTTGGCGGCGCTTTTGAATTTCTCGGTGTATTTAATCATGAGGCAACCGGTGATGTGCTCATCGGCGATGTATCGATGAGTGTTAGCGGCAGTGGTGCGCTGGCTTTGACCGTTAGCAATACCGGCGCCTCAGGTGAAAGCCTTGGCAGTTTAACGATCGGTGCAATTGATTTAGTGCTGGATGATAGTGCTACAGGTTCGGTAGCGATCCTGAACAGTAATGATTTTACTAAAGATGAACTCAGTCTTGGCGCTCTGACAGTCGGTGACATGACCATCGATTTGGGTTCAAATGCATCAATGAGTGTGTCCATTACCCAATCGGCCAATGTTGCGACAGGCGTAAATCTTGCGTCGTTCGGTGATGCGACTATCGGTAACCTGACAGCGACTCTAGGCGATAGTGCCGACATGAGATATGGTTTGGATGTTGCCGGAATAAACGCCGCAATAGGCAGCGTTACGGTTGGCGATGTCGCAGCTACCGTTGGCGCTGGCGGTGTTTTTAGCTATGCAGCGACGGTAACAGGCGATTTAGGGGTCGGTGATGTTACCTTCGGAAACTTTGACCTTACTGCAAATAATGCTGCTGCTTTCCAGGTCGCCTTATCCGTATCGGCTACTAACGGCGATGTCGGTAGCGTGACAGTAGGTGATATTAGTTTTGCGGCAACAGGTGACATAATCGGGAAACCCGTTTTCTTTGATGTTTCGGTCACAGGGAGTGGTGAAGTAGGCGTACTGGACATCGGCAATATCTCCTTTGACACGACGGAAGATGTCTTTCATCTTCTTATGAATATTGTTAGTGATGGCGACATCGATATCGCCATTTTGAGTTTTAATGGTACTGACGTTTTACGCTACGATGGTGCTTTTTTATCAATTGACACCGTTGGCGACGTCAGCTTGGGCAGCCTGGATATTAACTTGTCTATTAGCGATATCGCAGATACATTACCAGGCATGGATCTGACTAATTTGCTTGGCGATTTATTTGACACGTATGACAATATCGATTACAGCGGGTTGAAGCTGAGTTGGGCGCCAGGCAATCCTGATGCCGACAACGGCGTCAGCATTGACTTGACAACCTATAAAGGCAACACGTCGGTTATCGGCTCTGATTATAATGATATTATCACCGACAATGCCTATGAGGGGGATCCAACGACCGGCATCAATAAATTAACTGGGGGCGGCGGGGCTGATACCTTTGTTTTTAGTACTGACAATACAGGCAAGACATTGACAACCCTGGATCAGGTTCTCGACTTTTCCAATAGCGATGGAGACAAACTGAATGTAGGCGTCCTTCCTACTACTGATACGTATGGGGAAGCTTCTTTTGCCGACTTCGCGAGCTTCCTGGCAGGCGCTGATGCGGCGGACAAGGGGGTTTATATCGGTTCGGCGGCAGACCAAAACAGTCTGTTTGTGGCGTCTGATTTTAACTCAGACGGCAATGTGGACTTTCTGGTGCAACTGGTGGGTATCACTGATCTCAACCAGATTGACATCGCTTCGTTTGTCTAATGTCCTACAGCAGGTAAAAGTTTAGCTAAAAAAGGCCCGCGTAGCGGGCCTTTTCTTTATATAGTATCTGGACATGATGGCGTTTGTTTTATTCCAGGCCTTTTTAGAATGACAGAGAAGGGCGGACGGTAATGGATGTGATGAGTATGGAAAGGTGATAAATTGAACGATGTATTAAACACTAAAAAAATAGTGCAGGATGCGGCCGCTGCCGAGAAAAAAAATCAGATTGACGCGGCCATGCAGATATTGCGCTCGGGTCTGAAGCAATTTCCTGGGCAGCAGGAACTGATCATTGCTCTTGCTCAATTGTATGAAAAGCTGAAAAAATATCCGGAGGCTCATTCAATATACGCAAAACTGGTCGATAAAGAGGGCAAAACATCACCTGTAGCCGCTTTGGGGTTAGCGCGTTGTTTCCTTGCACTGTCGCGCTTTGAGCAGGCGCGCAAATTATTGGCTCCGCTTTATCAGCAATCGCCGAACAGCGCCGAGGTTCTGATTGGGCTTGCCCGTTGCGCGCATCATCGGAGCGAACTGGCTGACGCAGGAAAATTGCTGGATAAAGCGCAGCAAATAGAGCCGAATAACCGGCAGGCCCGACATGAGCGCGCTCGTTTGCAAATCGCTAACAAGGAGTATAACGATGCGATTTCCACGCTTGAAAAAAATATAGACAGGGCCGATCCTTACGGAGATTCAATCGACTTATGGATCGACACGCTGAAGAATCAGAAACGTGAGCTTTATCAGCGGGAGAAGCTACGGGAATTCACTAGAAAATATCCGCAACGCCCTGAATTTATCTTTGGACTTGGACTTGCTTACAGTCGCGCGGGGGAGATTGACAATGCGCGCGCTGCTCTTGGCAAAGTCAGCAAGATGTTGCCGGGGAACTTCAGGATACTCTACGAACTGGGTGTCGTGGAACGCATAGCCGGTAATATCGAGCATTCGAATAAGCTTTTTGAACAGGTGCTTGAACTCAAGCCGGATCATGCGGCCGCTCTACGCACCTATGGTCTGGAATTAAAATATAGCTATGGGGATAAAGAGTTTACCCGTTTGAATACAGTTGCCGCTGATATGGGTTCAATGGAAATCATGGACCAGTTGCAGATACATTACGCGCTGGGCAAAGCCTATGATGATGTCGCTGAGTATCCGACGGCATTCAAGCATTACGAAGTTGGCGGCCATAAGAAAAGGAAGCAGGACACCTTCAATGAGCAGTCAAGCGCGCGCATGTTTGAGGTCATGAAAGCGCTGATAACCAAAGAAACGATGTCCAAGGTCGGGCAGACAGGTTGCAGTGACGATACGGCGGTCTTTATTCTGGGCATGCCGCGTTCGGGCACCTCTCTGATTGAACAAATCCTGTCCTCCCATCCTGATATCTATGGCGGCGGGGAATTGAAATATATGACCTCAGCTATGGAAAATATCGATATCCTGGAGCGGCGGCTGAAACTGGGTGATGTGGAAGCCGCTTTTCCCTATGACTTAAACGCCCGCTATGAACAACGTGGACAGTGGTATATGGGAATGTTAAAAAGCCTGGCACCTAAACCTTATAAGCGTATGGTGGACAAGATGCCGGGGAATTTCAATTTTGTTGGCCTGATACATGCCATTTTGCCGAATGCCAGAATTATTCATAGCCGCCGTCATCCAGTGGAAACCTGTTTATCCTGTTATCGTATCCTTTTTGCCGAAGGCCATCAGTGGACTTACAATCTTAATGAGCTTGGCCGTTATTATCGCCGTTACTGGGACTTGATGAGACATTGGCGTGAACAGTTTCCCGGCGTGATGTATGAGGTTCGTTACGAAGACAACGTTAATGATGTGGAAGGTCAGGCGCGTGCGCTGATCGACTATCTGGGGCTGGAATGGAACGATGTCTGTCTTAATTTTTATGACACAGACCGTCCGGTAAAAACCGCCAGTGCTTCGCAAGTGCGCAAGCCTATCTACAAGACATCGACGAACCGGTGGCGCAAGTATGAGGCTTACCTTAAGCCATTACTGAATGAAATTGGCGATCTGGTGGACCAATACGAGGCGGAGCTGGAGCAATCATCGCACGGAACGATAAGCTGTATAGAAATATCCTCTTGAGGCGAGGTAAGCGCATGTGTTTTAAAAACAGAAAGTCATTTTCTGGAAATTTGCTGACATGGCTATATTTTGAATTGGCTGAAATTAAGCAGCGCCTGGAACGGATGGCCAACAAGTTTTATGTTGCTTGAATATATCATCCGTAGTCTGATAATAAGACTTGCCCGGCTGGCAGTTATTGTAATAATTTTGCCATGTCCTGCAATGGCTGAGGTACAGTACCGCGCAGTGCTGCCGATGGCTACCAATGCTGCAATTACCGGGGCTGATGCGCCGCACAGGATCTATTTCGATCCAACTGTCCAACACCGTAATCAATTGCTGGTCTTCCTGCCGGGGACGGGGGGGCGTAATGTTGGGAAGCCGCGTGAGTTCAGCGTGACAGCTGCCGAGTTAGGTTATCATGTGATTGATCTTGCGTATCCTAACGCTATATCGGCTACGGTATGCTGGCGGGAGTCTGATTCGGCCTGTTTCGAGAATTTTCGCCGGGAGATCATCGATGGACGCGATAATTCGCCATTAATTGCCATAAGACGAGAAGACAGCATCGAGAATCGTTTGGAAAAGCTGTTGCAATGGCTGGATATTCAGGAGCCCGGCAAGGGTTGGAAAGAATTCCTTACTCCTGCAGGCGGACTAGCATGGGAAAAGTTTGCATTGGCGGGGCAATCGCAGGGTGGCGGACACGCAGCACTGATCGCGCGCGAACACCAGGTAGTGCGGGTATTGATGTTCAGCGCTCCGAAGGACTATAACTTTAAATTGCACAAACCGGCGCCCTGGTACCGGCAAGGACAAACGCCGGCGCAGCGTTTTTTTGCATTCGCCCATGCGCTTGACAGGCAGGGCTGTGACTTATCACAGCAGTTGGAAATTTTTCAAGCCTTGGGGATAACAAGTCAACCGGTACTGATTGACGGAGCCTCTGCTCCGTATGGCGGAGCTCACGTCCTGCTGACAAACTATCCCGGCCGCAAAATTTCTTCGCTGCAGGCTCATGTGGCCGGTATTTCCAATGGTTTGCGCAATGCCTCAGGCATTCCGCTATTCAAACCGGTCTGGACATATATGCTGACTGCCTCTGAATAGGGCTGGCGGTGTTTTTTATGTGGATATAAAATTCAGGCGTTTCATTTATTATAATTCGAATATCCTATAAACAATAACAGAATAGATTGATTTTAGGATAAGGAGGTGTGAGTGCAGCTGTACTATAACCAGAATGAAGATCGCATTCTTTTAAAACTCGATACCGCTGATAAAGTGGTTGGGGGCTGGCTGACGCGCAGGCAATGTCTTTTTCTGATAGAGAAAGGCAGAGAATCGCAAAAAAACAGTTCGTCGGAAAACGCCGCCGATTCCATATCAGGCAAAAAGAAACCGGGTTTTACAAAAGAGAAAGTTGGCGCGATTGCAAAGTATGGCGAAAGAGCAGGTAAAATAAAAGGCTTAAAATGTGCGGTTAGCCCTAATGCTATAAAGGTTAGCTTTGCAACGAATGACAGTCATGCCAACGTTAATTTGCAATTAAAAAATGGAGATTTGCGGACATTTATTGATTTGTTAATAAAGCTGGCGAGCAAGGCTAATTGGGGACTGACTGAAGCGCTTGAGCGCATGGAAAAAGAAAAGCAAAGTGACAAAATCAAAAAAACAATACATTAAGCAGCCTGGATTAATTTTTGTCTGTGTTAATAGTTACATTAAATTGACTTAATAGGGAATAGTCATACAAAATAGCTGGTTTAGATTCAAATATTATTGCATGGACAACAGTGTTCCCTTCAAAAACAGTTTAGTTTCTGTACGAAATCTATCGTTTTCTCGTGGATCTAAAAAAATATTTGACGATATTTCGCTGGATTTTGAACGAGGCAAGATAACTGCCATTATGGGGCCAAGCGGCACAGGTAAAACTACGCTGTTAAAATTAATTGGCGGACAGTTATTTCCTGAGCAAGGGCTAATAACCGTTGACGGTCAAAATGTCCATCAGTTACCGCGGGCGGATTTGTATAATTTGCGCAAGCGTATGGGAATGTTGTTTCAAAGCGGTGCTTTATTAACGGACATGAATGTCTATGATAATGTTGCTTTCCCGTTACGGGAACATACCCATCTGCCCGAATCAATGATTCGCACGCTGGTATTGATGAAGCTTCAGGCGGTAGGCTTAAGAGGGGCTCGCGACCTGATGCCGGCCGAACTTTCCGGCGGCATGGCCAGACGTATTGCCTTGGCCCGGGCAATAGCACTGGACCCGATGATGATCCTGTACGATGAGCCGTTTACAGGCCAGGATCCTATTTCCATGGGCTCGTTAGTGCATCTTATCAAATCACTGAATAATATTCTGGGGTTAACCAGCATTATCGTCTCTCATGATGTGTATGAGACGTCGGCAATTGCTGATTATATTTATGTGCTGTCAGGCGGCAAAATTGTAGGTCAAGGTACGCCTGAAGAAATCCAGCAGTCAACATCTGAGTGGGTGCAACAATTTATGACCGGCGCACCGGATGGTCCGGTGCATTTTCACTATCCTGCAAAAGATTATGTTGACGATCTGTTGTCATCCGGAAAACGGTATTAATAATTAATTTAAAATGATTCAATTTTTTCAGTATTTGGGCATAAGTACGCGTACCAGCTTTACTAAACTGGGACGGGGAACTTTCTTTCTTCTCCAGACTATTTCGGGCATATTCAACGTAATACCCCGGCCCAGATTGCTGCTTAACCAGATGTATTCGGTAGGCGTGTTATCCTTTTTGATTATCATCATTTCCGGATTGTTTGTCGGCATGGTTCTGGGCTTGCAAGGTTACTACACACTTTCCGATTTTGGCGCAGAAGAAACGCTGGGCGTGATGGTTGCAGCTTCTTTGGTACGAGAGCTGGGGCCTGTGGTTTCAGCGCTTTTATTTGCAGGCAGGGCAGGTTCGGCTTTGACAGCCGAAATTGGCCTTATGAAAGCAACAGAACAACTGTCCGGCATGGAAATGATGGCTGTTGACCCCATCAAGCGGATTATTTCTCCGCGTTTTCTGGCCGGATTTTTGTCAATGCCGTTATTGGCCGCTTTATTCAGCGCTGTTGGTATTATTGGCGGACAAATGATAGGGTCCGGCTTATTGGGCGTCGATGAAGGCGCCTATTGGTCGCAAATGCAAGCCAATCTGGATTTTCAGGATGACATTATCAATGGCGTTATCAAAAGTTTGGTGTTCGGCTTTGTAACTTCCTGGATAGCCCTGTTTGAGGGCTATGATACCATTCCCACGTCTGAAGGGGTCAGCCGGGCTACAACCCGAACCGTAGTCAATTCAGCTTTTAGTATCTTGGGTCTGGATTTTATCCTGACCACACTCATGTTTGGAGACGATTAACATGCAGCACCACAGCACTCAGGACACTCTGGTCGGACTTTTTGTCGCATCAGGAATTGTTGCCCTGTTTTTTCTTGCCATGCAAGTCAGTAATTTGAGTACTTTTGTGGAAGAGGATAGTTATACCATTACAGCACGCTTTGAAAATTCCGGCGGACTGAAGGTTAAATCACCTGTTTCTGCTGCGGGCGTTAAAATCGGCAAGGTCAGCAATATCCTTTTCGATCCGCAAACCTACCAGTCAGTTGTTCAAATGAGTATATATTCCCGGTACAACACGATGCCTGAAGATACGACTGCCAGTATTTTTACTGCCGGTCTGTTAGGAGAGCAGTACGTCAACCTGGATCCGGGCGGCTCCGATGTTTACTTGAAAGACAATGGAAAGATTGAAATTACCCAATCAGCCATCATTCTTGAAAAGGCCATAGGTCAATTTCTGTTCAAGTCTGCGGAAGAAAAAAAGTGACAAAACTGAGCATTATTGACCAGGGAGCAGGGCACTTTATTATCGATGGCGATTTAACGTTTTCAACTATCGATAAGCAAACTGTAAAAGCCTTTGGCTTTTTAAAGGCATCGAAACATATCACTATTGACCTTGGCCGCGTTTCTTGTACGGACAGCGCCGGGCTTGCGTTAATGATTGAATGGATAAAATATACTCGTCATAACAGGGCTCATATCGTCTTTAAAAATATTCCCGAGCAACTGATCAATCTTGCCAGGCTTAGCGGCTTTGATAAAACAAGCCATTTCGCAACACAAACTGAAGCAGTTCAAGATTTTGAACTCTAACTTTTACGAAGACTATATAAAGCATCTCGTATGGATAAACTGATTATTACCGGCGGCGCACAACTTTGTGGAGAATTGCGTATCTCCGGAGCTAAAAACGCCGCTCTGCCTATTCTGGCTGCCACCCTGCTTTCGACAGTGCCTGTAAATATCGGCAATATCCCGCACCTTCATGACATTACCACGACCATGGAATTATTGGGACGAATGGGCGTGCGATTGCTCGTGGATGAGAAAATGAATATTGAAGTCGACGCCAGCACTATCACCAGCTATGAAGCGCCCTACGAACTGGTGAGAACCATGCGTGCGTCCATTCTGGTGTTGGGGCCTTTATTAGCGCGATTTGGTGAAGCTCATGTGTCATTACCCGGCGGCTGCGCCATTGGCACGCGCCCCGTTGATATTCATCTGAACGGTTTAATGAAGATGGGCGCGACCATTAATGTAGAGGGAGGATTTATCCATGCCAAAGTTGATCGGCTTAAAGGTTGTCGTCTGGTGCTTGAACAGATTACCGTTACCGGCACCGAAAACTTGCTAATGGCTGCGACCCTGGCTGAAGGCACTACGATTATAGAAAATGCCGCTAAAGAGCCTGAAGTGACGGATTTAGCTTATTTCCTGAATGCAATGGGGGCTAAAATTTCCGGTATAGGTACGGATATCCTGGTGATTGAAGGTGTAGAAAAGCTGGGCGCAGAAAATTTACATTATGACATTCTTCCTGACCGGATTGAAACCGGCACTTACCTGATCGCAGCGGCAATTACAGGCGGTAAAGTCAAACTTAAAAACACCCGTCCACATATTCTGGATGCTGTTCTGGAGAAATTAACCGAAGCGGGTGCTGAAATCACAACAGGCGAAGACTGGATACAACTGGATATGCATGGTAAAAAACCTAAAGCAGTCTCTCTTCGTACGGCGCCTTATCCGGCGTTTCCGACTGACATGCAGGCTCAGTTTATCGCTATGAACGCTATCGCCGAGGGAGTGGGTGTTGTTATCGAAACGATTTTTGAAAACCGGTTTATGCACGTCCAGGAACTGCAACGCATGGGTGCTGATATTAAGCTCGAATCCAATACCGCCATTTGTACAGGTGTTAAAAAACTGACTGGAGCGCCGGTAATGGCAACCGATTTAAGAGCATCAGCGAGTCTTGTTGTCGCTGCGCTGGTTGCCGAAGGTGATACGCTGGTTGACCGCATCTATCATATTGACCGCGGTTACGATCATATTGAAGAAAAACTTACGCAGTTAGGCGCGACAATACGTCGTGTTCCAAGGTAGGATTTTAAAATGCTAACCATCGCCGTATCCAAAGGCAGAATTTATGAGGAAACCTTGCCCTTATTGGCAGAAGCCGGCATTACGCCTATCGACGATCCTAAAAAATGCCGTAAACTGATTTTGCAAACATCGCGAGATGACGTTCAACTGGTTATTATTCGCGCCACAGATGTACCCACCTTTGTAGAATACGGTGCGGCTGATTTGGGGATTGCGGGAAAAGACGTGTTGCTTGAACACGGCGCTGACAGCCTTTATGAGCCCCTGGATTTGAATATCGCCTGTTGCAGGCTCATGACTGCTGCCCATAAGGATGCGCCCGAGCAACGCGGCCGCATTCGCGTCGCCACCAAATACGTCAAGATAGCCCAGAGTTATTTCGCCAGTAAAGGCATACAGGCCGAAATAATCAAGTTATACGGCTCAATGGAGCTTGCGCCGCTGGTCGGTCTTGCCGATTGTATTGTTGATCTTGTTGATACCGGCAACACTTTAAAAGCGAATGATCTCGAGCCGAGAGAACTTATCATGAATATAAGCTCCAGGCTGGTGGTCAATAAAGCAGCCATGAAAATGAAGCATGCAGCAATTGCGGCATTGCTGTCTCAATTTGAGCAAACGCTGGCGAAGAGGTGAATCCATGTCCGGTTTAAACATTACCAAACTTGATGCGTCTTCTGCCGGTTTTGACCAGCAATTAAAAGCACTGCTGGCATGGAATGAAACTGATGATTTAGAAATTCATCAGCAGGTTTTAGATATTATTGCAAATGTTCGCAAAAATGGTGATAAGGCGGTGATTGGCTACACTAACCGCTTTGATCGCCGCGACATTAGCGGAGCTGGCGAGCTGGAATTATCCAGAGAAATGCTCAAGTCAGCATGGGAAAAGCTGCCCGTTGATCAGGCGCATGCACTGCAAACCGCCGCTGACCGCATTCGTGCTTATGCCGAGCACCAAAAAATGCAGTCCTGGCAGTACACTGAAGCTGACGGCACTCTACTGGGACAAAGAATAACTCCGCTCGACCGCGTCGGTCTTTATGTGCCGGGTGGTAAAGCCGCCTATCCCTCTTCTGTATTGATGAACGCCATTCCGGCAAAAGTGGCCGGAGTTGGCGAATTGATTGTGGTTGTGCCCGCCCCTCAAGGAGAAACCAATGAACTGGTTCTGGCGGCCGCTTTCCTGGCAGGCGTTGATCGTGTTTTTGCTATAGGCGGCGCGCAAGCAATTGCAGCCCTTGCTTATGGCACGGAAACGATTCCCGCCGTTGCAAAAATTGTCGGCCCGGGCAATATTTATGTCGCTACGGCAAAGAAATTGGTGTTTGGGCAGGTGGGAATCGACATGATTGCCGGCCCTTCGGAAATATTAATCATAGGCGACGGCAAGACCAATCCTGACTGGATAGCGATGGATTTGTTTTCCCAGGCAGAGCATGATGAGAATGCCCAGTCCATATTAATCAGTCATGATGGCGCCTATCTGGATGCTGTTGAGCAAAGCCTCAATAAATTATTGCCGGAAATGGAGCGCGCCGAGATTATCAAGGCCTCGTTATCAACGCGTGGCGCACTCATAAAAGTCAGCAATCTGGATGAAGCGGTTGAAATTGCGAACAGGATTGCTCCGGAGCATTTGGAACTTTCTGTCGAAGATCCGGACGCCTTATCTAAAAATATCCGCCATGCCGGTGCTATTTTTATGGGTCGATATACGGCTGAAGCCTTAGGCGACTATTGCGCAGGCCCCAATCACGTACTGCCGACCTCAAGTACCGCGCGTTTCTCATCACCGTTGGGCGTGTATGATTTTCAGAAACGCTCCAGTTTAATTTATTGCTCTCAAACCGGGGCGGATGCATTGGGCAAAACCGCATCCTTATTGGCGCGTGGCGAAAGTTTGACCGCTCATGCACGTTCGGCTGAATATAGAATTAAATCAGAGTAAGGACCCGAGACTAAGGTTTTCAAATGAAAATGGCCTTCACCTCTGAAATGAGCCCGGTTAAAAAATGACAAAGAATACTCATCTTGTTGCTTCCGTTTTTCGCAAGGAAGTGTTGGCGATGTCTGCTTATAAAGTAGCAGACGCCCAAGGTTTAATTAAACTGGACGCCATGGAAAATCCTTATGACTGGCCTGAAGACATTAAAAAAGATTGGCTGGAGACGCTGAAAGACTGCCCGTTAAATCGTTATCCGGATCCTGAAGCCCGCCAGCTTGTACAAACTATCAGGCGCCTGAACCGGATACCCGATCAGTTTGATGTTTTGCTGGGCAATGGATCTGATGAAATTATTCAGTTGTTGTTAATGGCTTTACCTGGCACTGCCGGCGTTTTGGCCCCTGTTCCCGGTTTTGTCATGTACAAACAGTTGAGTGATTGTCTGGGGCTGGCTTTTCAAGGCATTTCATTGCTTCCAGAAACTTTTGATCTGGATTTGCCGGCGATGCTCACTTTCATAGGCCAGCATCAGCCTTCCGTCATTTTCCTCGCTTACCCGAATAACCCTACCGGCAATCTGTTCAGCGAAACCTCGATCCGGGAGGTTATCGAGGCCAGCCAAGGTTTAGTGGTCATTGATGAGGCTTACGCTCCTTTTGCCGGGGCCAGTTTTATCGACTCCTTGGCTCAGTATGACAACCTGTTGATCATGCGTACTGTTTCCAAACTGGGGCTGGCGGGTTTGCGCCTGGGCTATATCGTAGGCAATCCGCGGATTATTCAACAGCTCAATAAAATCCGTCTGCCCTACAATATTAATAGTCTTACGCAACTGAGCGCGGATTTCGCTTTGTCCAGAAAAACTCTGTTTGATGAGCAAACTCAACAGATTTGTGCTGAACGGACTGTCGTTCTTGAGCAGCTTGATGAGCTTGACGGCATTACCGCTTACCCAAGCGCGGCTAATTTTATCCTTTTCAGGACAGCTGATAAAAAGGCAAGCGATATTTTCTCGTCAATAAAGCAACAAGGTGTGTTGATTAAAGATATGAGCAGTCAGGGCGGGTTGTTGAGTGATTGCCTGCGGGTAACTATCGGCAAACCCGAGGAAAACAGAGCTTTTCTTGCGGCCTTGAAGAAGAGTCTGTCTCAGTCGTAATTCTATATGAACATCATGTACAAGATTTTCTGCTGGATATAAGCCAATAATTATTTTCAAATACAGTTTTTTATGAATTTTTTCTCCGGGATGTTGGAACCGTGTTTAAAAAATACCCAACTTCATCTTGAACAATTCAATATAAGCACTTCAAATTCACTATCTTCTAATGGTATATTGGGGGGAAACAAAAAGTGCTGTAAAGCTACGCATAAAACCAGGAGAAGTTTATAATGAATAATAAAGGCGTCGATAAGTCCAAACGCCAGTTTTTAACCACGGCCTTGACCGTGGTTGGCGCTGTCGGTACAGGCTATTTAGCTGTCCCTTTTCTCGCTCAAATGCAGCCTAGCGTTAAAGCCATGGCGGCAGGTGCGCCTGTTGAAGTTGACATCAGTAAAATGGAGCCCGGGCAATTGCTTCGTGTTGCCTGGCGCGGCAAGCCGGTATGGATACTTAACAGAACCCCTAATGTTCTAGCAACATTAAAAACCCTGGACAGCGAACTTAGAGATCCCCTCTCTGAAGAGTCCGAGCAGCCGCCATCCAGTAAAAATCCGGTAAGATCCATTAAGCCTGAAATTTTTGTCGCTGTCGGCTTATGCACTCATTTAGGCTGCTCACCTACTTTTCGCCCTGAAATAGCGCCTAATGACCTCGGGGATAAATGGAAAGGCGGTTTTTTCTGCCCGTGTCACGGCTCCTGGTTTGATCTTGCAGGTCGCGTTTATCGCGGCGTACCTGCACCTACGAATTTGGTAATTCCGCCTTACCGCTATATTACCGACACACAGATCATTATTGGTGAAGAGACAGAGGAGAATGCAGCATGAAACCTACGCGTTTAACTGAGTGCGGCGATTGGGTTTTAGAACGTTTCCCGATAACCAAATTCTGGAATGAACATATGGCGCACTATTATGCGCCCAAGAACTTCAACTTCTGGTACTTCTTTGGCTCATTAGCCCTGCTGGTTTTGGTCAATCAGATTATTACCGGTATCTTGTTGACCATGAACTACAAGCCGGATGCCAAACTGGCATTCGATTCCATAGAGTACATTATGCGTGATGTGCCCTGGGGTTGGCTGGTGCGTTATATGCATTCAACCGGCGCGTCAGCATTTTTTATCGTAGTATACCTGCACATGTTCAGAGGCATCATGTATGGCTCATTCAAGCACCCGCGCGAACTGATCTGGATCTTCGGCATGCTGCTGTTTGTAGCATTAATGGCTGAAGCGTTTATGGGCTATTTGTTACCTTGGGGGCAGATGTCATACTGGGGTGCACAGGTTATTATCTCCCTATTTAGCGCTATTCCTGTTATCGGCGATGATTTATCGCTCTGGATCAGAGGGGATTATGTCATTGCCGATGCAACCTTGAACAGATTCTTCGCTTTTCATGTCATTGCTGTGCCTCTGGTTTTGGTAATGCTGGTTTTCATGCATATTGTGGCGCTGCATGAAGTCGGGTCTAACAATCCTGACGGCATTGAAATTAAAGACTCCAAAGACCCCTGGGGTCATCCTGTGGATGGTATTCCTTTCCATCCTTATTACACCGTAAAAGATATCGTTGGAGTTGCCGTATTTTTATTGTTTTTTGCGACTGTTACCTTTTACATGCCGGAGATGGGCGGATATTTTCTCGAACATGCCAATTTCATTCCGGCTGATCCGCTGAAAACGCCTGAACATATTGCTCCAGTCTGGTATTTCACGCCTTTTTATTCTATTTTAAGAGCCATTCCTGATAAATTTGCCGGCGTCATTGCCATGGCCGGCTCTATCATTGTACTGTTTCTGTTGCCTTGGCTGGACCGCTGCAAAGTCAAATCAATCCGTTACCGTGGCGGCATTTTCAAAAAAGCCTTATTGTTGTTCGTCGTCAGTTTTCTGGCATTAGGCTATTTAGGCACTCAACCTGTAACGCCTGCGGCAACAATCCTGGCCAGAATTTTTACCGCAATTTATTTCGGCTTTTTCATATTAATGCCGATATACACACGCTGGGAGAAAACCAAGCCCGTACCCAAAAGCTTGACAAGACCACATACCCTTGAGGAGCATTTTCATACCCTTGAGGAGCAATTGCCGGTCTTGCTGGAGGAGATTACCGCATTAAAACCCATGACCACGGAAATAGGCGATTCTGCTTTTAAAAGCTCCTTTTTTAGCAGAAGACCCAATCCTGGAGGCATGCTTAACGTTATTAGCCGGGTGGCAAAAAAAGTAAAAGGGAGTCTGGATTAATATGAAAAATTTGATAGCATTACTTTTATTATTGATCCTGTCCTTTGGAGTTGCGGCTTCGGAAGGTGTGGAGTTGCAGGAAGCCAATATCGACCTCACCGATAATGATTCATTGCAACGGGGTGCGAAGCATTTTGTTACCTATTGTTTGGGCTGCCATTCCGCCAAGCATATGCGTTATTTGCGTATTGCGCTGGATCTTGGTGTGGATCAAAAGAAAATGTTAAATGATATTGCTCCTGAAGGGGCAAGCATTTATGATCAGCTCAATTCGGCTATGAACAAGCATGATGCGGAGAAATGGTTTGGTACGCAGCCGCCCGATCTGTCGCTAATCGCCAGATCACGTGGCGCAAATTGGCTGTACAGCTATTTGAAAAGCTATTATATCGACCCAGGCAGCCCTCTGGGGGTAAACAATACAGTTTTTGAAGATACCGCTATGCCTAATCCTCTTTGGCAATTGCAAGGAGAGCAGCATGCAGAAATCAGAAAAACAATATGGGGTGAATATAAAAAGCTGGTTCTTGAAGAGCCCGGTACATTATCCGAAAGAGAATTTGATCTTTTTGTGAATGACCTGGTTAATTTCCTGGTGTATGTGGGTGAGCCCGTGCAACTGGAAAGGCAACGTATCGGCAAATATGTGATACTTTTCTTGTTAATGTTCGTGGTCATTGCCTATTTGTTGAAAAAGGAATACTGGAAGGACGTTCATTAATTGCTCGTGCAGTAGCGTATTGATTGGCCATACTGATGATGTGTTTATAAATACAAACACAGCTTGGTCGTCAATACTACGACGCTCATCAATGCTGTAAACAGGGACGTTCATACATCAGATTCTAAACAATGCTACCAGTCAAAAACCTGACCTTTTATGCTACAATGGCGTTTTTTACTGCCTACATGTACAAAGAGGTTGTTATTCGTGGCCAATATTATTACTCGTAAATCCGTAATGACGCTTTTTTCATCTCCGACATGTGCAATGAGTCACTGCGCACGCTTTGTGTTACACGAGAAAGGTGTTGCTGCAGATGTTGAATATTATGACCCGACTGATCCTCCTGAAGACTTACTGGAACTGAATCCTACCGGGATATCACCAACACTGATAGAACGTGATCTGGTTCTTTATGATTCTCGTATTATCATGGAATACCTGGATGAGCGTTTTCCGCATCCGCCTTTGCACCAGATGGATCCTGTTTCGCGCGCAAATGCCAGAATGCTGATTAAACGCATTGATCAGGATTGGTATCAATTACTGGATGAAATTTTATATTCAGGCGAGAAGAAATCAGCGCGTGCCAAAAAAATGCTCAGAGAAAGCATACTTTCTGCTGCTCCTATTTTTGCCGCCAGACCTTTTTTTATGAGTGATGAGTTTTCGCTGATAGACTGCGCTATTGCTCCGTTATTATGGAGATTACCCAGTATTGGAATTGATGTGGCTACGCCAAATGAAGTTGTCACAAATTATGCCCAGCGTATTTTCAGAAGACCTGCCTTCAAGCGCAGCCTCAGTGAAGAAGAAAAGGAAATGGCAGAGATATTAAAATGACCCCTCTTAAGCCCTATTTAATCCGTTCAATTTATGAATGGATAATCGATAATGATCTGACGCCGTATCTTTTAGTCGATGCAGAAAACAGCCGCGCCATTTTACCTCAACAGTTTGTGCAAGACGGCAAGCTCGTTTTAAACGTAAGGCCTGAAGCCATACAAGGGCTTTCTCTTGGCAATGAAGAAATTCAATTCAATGCGCGGTTCAGCGGAAAACCGATGCATATTGTTACACCTGTGGCCGCAGTCATGGCTATCTATGCCAAGGAAAACGGCAAGGGCATGATCTTCGATCAGGAAGACTCTGAGTCAGATGAAACGCCGCCGCCGGAAAATACGCCACCCCGCAAGCCCACTTTGCGCGTTGTAAAATAACAAAAGATATTCGTTATTTCAAGCTCAAGAAATTTCATTGCTTGTTTGGCTTGTATTTTAGCCGCCTTGATTTGTCGTTGATACTTCAGACAGTGGCCAGTATTTACACGTCATCTTTATACCTTAAATTTTTCATTATCACTGATGCTTTTTAGCTGATATAGTAATTGCTCATTCAAAGCAATAGGAAGATTCTTTCGAGAGTTTGCCTTAAAATAGTTCAACATTCTTATGAGGTGAAACATGAATTTCTTCAAAATTTCCCTTTCGGTATCTTTGCTATTAACTTGTTCCTGGGTTGCGCCCGTTATTGCCGCTGAGTTGGCGGCAGGCGAACAAAAAGCCGCTACTTGTCTGGGTTGTCATGGCTCCAAAGGTAAAAGCAACAGCCCACAATGGCCTAATTTAGCAGCGCAGCAATCGGCCTATCTGGTTAATCAGCTTAATGCTTTTAAAACAGGGGCGCGTAGCAATCCAGTGATGCAGCCTATAGCGGCCAATCTGAGTGATGACGATATCAATAATCTAGCCGCTTACTTTTCCGGTCAACCTCCTGTTAGTGCGGGTGGTGATACGGCACTTGCGGAATCAGGCAAGGCTAAAGCAGCTATGTGTTTAGGATGTCATGGGACGTCAGCTGGAGGTAATGGCCAGTTTCCAAGACTTGCAGGCCAGCATCCCGAATATCTGGTTAATCAATTAAACAGCTTCAAGGAAGGCACGCGTAAAAGTGGTCCTATGCAAGCGATTGCAGGCGGCCTTTCCGCAGAAGATATAAAGGCATTATCGGCCTATTTTGGTTCTTTATAAGCTATTACCTCGGTAATGCTAAACTAATGACTGCCATGGGGAACGATTATTGGCTTGGCGGGCAAATGCAGAGCTTTTTGTTTTAGTGCGAGTGCGGCGTCATGTACGGCTTCCGAAAGAGTAGGGCGCGCATGTATGGTTCTTGCCAAGTCTTCACTACTGGCGGAAAACTCCATTGCCAGAACGGCTTCAGCTATCAGTTCAGATGCTTGAGTGCCGATGATATGAACGCCGAGTATTTTGTCGTTCCCTGCGTGAGCAATAATTTTAATCATGCCTTCGGTTTTACCCATCGCAAGTGCGCGAACAGTTGCGGATAACGGAAAAATACCAATTTTGATAGTTTCGCCCGCAGCGCGCAAGGCCTGTTCGGTTTGACCTACCCAGGCAATTTCAGGTTCGGTATAAATAACGCTGGGGAGGTTGTTGTAGTTGATAGGATTATGTACTCCGGCGATCAGTTCGGCGACGAATACGCCTTCTTCCATGCCCTTATGTGCCAGCATAGGCCCGAGTAGTGTTAGATCGCCAATGGCATATACGCTGGGCAGATTGGTTCGGAAATTTTCATCCACATGGACATAGCCGTTTTCATCCAGCAACAAGTCGGCTTCAGGGGCCGCCAGTTTTTCCGAATTGGGTTTTCTGCCACTAGCAACGATGAGTTTATCAACGCGCAAGGGATGATTGCCGTCCTGGTCTTGATAATTCACAATGACTTTCTTGTTGACTTTTTTTGCAGAAACAACCCGTGCGCCCAAGCGCAAGTCCAGTCCTTGCTGGCAATAAAAACGATAGGCTTCAAGTGAAATTTGTTGATCAAGTAAGGATAAAAAGTTTTCCTGCGCTTCCAGCAGTATGGTTTCAGCACCGAGTCTATTCCATATATTCGCTAATTCAAGGCCAACCACACCGGCGCCAATAATTCCCAATTTTTTAGGTACAGCATCCAGATTCAAGGCGTCAACCGAATCAATAATAAATTCATGATCGATTCGGGCGCAGGGTAATTTAACGGGTGAAGAACCGGTCGCCAGAATAATATATTCTCCATTAAGTATTGAATGTGTTCGGGTATCGAGAGCGGTTATTTCTACTTGCCGCGCATTCAGTAATTGAGCCTTTGCTTGAATGTGGTCTATTTTGTGATGCTCGAATAAGTCAGCCATTTTACTGCTGATGTCATCGATAATTTTGTCTTTGCGCTGAATCATCACCGGTATATCCATTGAAAAAGCATCGACATGAATACCGTGTTCGGCTATATCCCGGCTGATCTGATGATAGATTTTTGCGGATTCCAGCAAAGTCATGGAGGCGATGCCGCCAGTATTGAGGTGCGAACCTCCCAGCCGGCTCTGGCCTTTTTTATTACGCCAGCTATCTATGCAGGCTGTTTTAAATCCGAGCTGTGCGCAGCGAATAGCGCTGGCATAACCTGCCGGCCCTGCACCGATAATGATAACGTCGTAATGCGGATGCTTTTTTGGCATGGTATTAAATGTTTAGCAGTAGGTGAGCGGGAGCTTCCAGGCATTCTTTAATGGTAACCAAAAACTGTACGGCTTCGCGGCCGTCCACCAGACGATGATCGTATGAGAGAGCCAGATACATAATCGGCCTGATAACAATCTGGCCGTTTTCAACAACAGCTCGCTCCTTGATGGCATGCATGCCTAAAATGGCGCATTGCGGCGGATTAAGTATGGGGGTAGACAGCATCGAACCGAATACGCCGCCATTGGTAATGGTAAATGTGCCGCCCTTTAGGTCCTCATAGGTTAATGTGCCTGCTCTTGCCTTTTCTCCAAAATCGGCAATGCATTTTTCAATGCCGGCAAAATCGAGTTGATCGGCATCCTGCAACACGGGCACAATCAGGCCTCGCGGCGTACTGACGGCAATGCCCAGGTCGTAGTAGCCATGATAGATAATATCGTTGCCATCAATAGAAGCATTGATAGCCGGGAAATGTTTTAAAGCCTCAATTGAGGCTTTGACAAAAAAAGACATAAAGCCCAGCTTGACGGAGTGTTTTTGTTCGAATCTGGCTTTGTACTGGTTGCGAAGGTCGATGACGCTTTGCATATTGACTTCGTTGAAGGTCGTCAGCATCGCTGCGTTTTGTTGTGCCTGCAACAGACGTTCGGCAACTTTTGCCCTTAAGCGGGTCATTGCAACACGTTGTTCAGGGCGCAGATTTGATGCTATCGTTGGCGGTTCGCCTGGTTTTGATATTTCCGATCCGGTTTGTTGTGGAGGCGCAATAGTTTGCGTCTCTACACTTGCATTTTGTGTCGCTACAGGTGCTGATGTTTGTTTATTGAGATGATCCAGCACATCCGTTTTAGTCAACCGGCCACTTTTTCCAGTGCCCTTGATTGCCGAAGCTTCCAGGGTATTCTCATGAATCAGACGCCGCACTGAAGGACTTAGCGGGATATCTTCACCATTATTATCAGGCGCCTTGGCGGATGCTGTTTGTTTTTCTGCGGCTGGACTTTTTTGAGCGGATTCAGGTTCCAATAATGCCAGTATTTCACCTCCGGTAACGATAGCCCCGTTTTCCTTTAGTATCTGGCTGAGTGTTCCCGATTCAGGGGCGGTTACCTCCAGCACCACCTTATCCGTTTCGAGGTCAACAAGATTTTCATTTTTGTTGACAAAATCGCCCGTTTGTTTGTGCCAGGCGATCAGCGTTGCGTCAGAAACGGATTCGGGTAGATTGGGAACTAGGACTTCAATGCTCATTTTTTATTTTCCTGAAGGTTTGCCGTATAAGGCCGAATGGACGACAGCTTTTTGTTGTTCTATATGCACGTGAAAATTGCCTACAGCAGGCGCTGCAGATGCTTCACGTCCGGCATAAGTGACACTGATATGTTCTGGTAGATTATCGCTAAAGTGATGTTTTGATTGATACCACGCACCCTGATTTTTGGGCTCTTCCTGACACCAGATGAACTCTTCCAAATGATCATATTTTGCAATCTCCGCTTTAAATAATTTATCGGGAAAAGGATAGAATTGTTCAATACGGGCAATAGCGACGTGTTTAAGATTGTCTATTCGACGCGTTTCCAATAAATCATAATAGACTTTGCCTGCGCATAAGATAAAGCGTGTGACTTTTTTAGGATTGATGTCATCCTGCTCCCCAATGACAGGCTGGAATTGTCCAGTGGTCAGATCTTCAAGCGTGGAAACTGCGAGTTTATGCCGTAGCAGGCTTTTAGGGCTCATAATGATCAGGGGTTTCCGATACGGGCGTATTAACTGACGACGCAGCAAATGAAATATTTGTGCGGGGGTGGTCGGGTTGCAAACCTGGATATTATGCTCGGCGCACAGTTGCAGGTAACGCTCCAGCCTAGCCGATGAATGCTCAGGGCCTTGGCCTTCAAAACCATGCGGCAACAACATGACAAGTCCACACAAACGCCCCCATTTGGTTTCGCCGGAACTGATAAACTGATCGATAACCACTTGGGCGCCATTGGCAAAATCGCCAAATTGCGCTTCCCAGATAACCAGAGTGTTTGGCATTGTTGTGCTGTAGCCGTATTCGAAACCCAGAACGCCTGCTTCAGATAACAGAGAGTCAAATATCTGGGCGCGGCCTTGGCCTTTGTCCAAATGTTTAATGGGTGTGTAAGTTTTATTATTGATCTGGTTATGTAAAACTGCGTGCCGGTGGACAAATGTGCCGCGTCCCACATCCTGACCGATCAGCCGTATATGATATTTTTCTATGATAAGGCTGGCATAAGCCAGGTTTTCAGCGAATCCCCAATCCAGCGGCATGGCGCCGGCGGCCATTTTTCGGCGGTTATCCATGACCTTGGCGACTCGGGGATGCAATTCAAAACCGGCAGGAAGCCGCTGCATTCTGTCGTTACAAAAGCGCAGCTGATCAAGCGATATAGCTGTATTGCATTCGTAATCCCAGCTTTTATTAAGAAATTGACTCCATTGGTTGGTATAAGAATAACTGGAACTTTCCAATACCGGTCTGGAGACAATTTGGCCTGCTTCAAGTAAATTCTGGTAATCAAGTTCCATTTTTGCCGATTGTTCATCGGTAACGATCCCTTCAGTAATAAGCTTTTGAGCATACAGTTTCCGCGTGGTTTTATGTTTGCGGATCTTCCTGTACATAATGGGTTGGGTCGTTGCTGGCTCGTCTGCTTCATTATGGCCGAGGCGGCGATAGCAGATAAGGTCGATAACTACATCCTTGTTGAAAGTCATCCGATAGTCGAGAGCGAGTTTGGTAACAAATAGAACGGCTTCAGGATCATCGCCGTTGACATGAAAAACCGGAGCCTGGATCATGCTGGCAACATCGGTGCAATAAAACGTGGAACGGGCATCCAGCGGGTTACTGGTGGTAAAGCCAATTTGATTGTTAACAACAATATGCACTGTTCCGCCTGCGGAAAATGCACGGGTTTGAGACATATTCAGGGTTTCCATGACAATGCCCTGTCCTGAAAAAGCCGCATCTCCATGAATTAATATCGGAATAACCGTACTTTTGCCATTTTTCCCAGTGCGGTCCTGACGGGCTTTAACCGAACCTTCAACCACGGGATTGATGATTTCCAAATGTGAAGGATTGAAAGCGAGGGTTAAATGTACCGGTCCACCTGGCGTGGCAACATCAGATGAAAAACCCAGGTGATATTTTACATCACCCGAACTGACGCCCGGCGATGGCGTGTACGTGCCTGCAAATTCATCAAATAAACTGGCAGGGCTCTTGCCTAAAATATTGACCAGAACATTTAAGCGACCCCGATGCGCCATGCCGATAACGATCTCCTTGACACCTTTTTCTCCTGCGTTTTGGATTAGCTCATCCAGGATAGGAATCAGTGATTCGCCGCCTTCCAGAGAAAAGCGTTTTTGACCGACAAATTTATTTTGCAGATGGACTTCTATGCCTTCAGCCGCAGTCAATAGTTTTAATAACCACTGCTTTGTTTCCGGTTCCAGTTTTAAGTTGGCTTTGGAACTTTCCAGGCGATTTATGACCCAGCGCCTGATGTAGGTATCGGATATATGCATGAATTCAGAGCCGATACTGCCGCAATAAATTTCTTTCAGGCTGGCGATAATATCGCGTAATGGTAATCGATCAGCGCCATAAAGAGCGTCTGTATCGAAAAGAGTATCCATATCCGGCTCGATAAGGCCGTAATAAGCCGGATCCATATCCGTAGGTGGAGGGGTGGTCTTACCCAGTGGATTGTTGTTGGCAATTTGATGCCCTCGAACGCGGTAATGATTAATAAGCCGCGAGACAGCCGCCTGTTTTTTAACGCTTTCTTCAGTGAAACCTTGTAATTGAGCCAGTCTGCCTTGAGATTTAACCGCAAGCTGTGCAAATCGTTCTACGACAGGGCTGTGTGGCGTCTCATAAGTGGTTCCTTGATGAATGGTGCGGAATTCTTGTTGCCAACTAGGCTCAACGGATTCAGGGTCTTCCAGGAACCGTTCATATAAATTTTCAATGAAGCTGGCATTGCTACCTTGCAAGGAAGAAGAGTCTTGAAAAAGTTTAAGCAGGTTACTCATCATGGATATCCAGGTTATTCTGAATGGGGTGTGTCTATATTAAATCTTGATGTGCTAGATTGCCAAGGTCTACTGAGGAATTATTCTCATAATTTATTGCTGAATTCCAGTTGATACTGAAATGAATGCTCAGGAAAACGGTTTTGCGCGTTTTCGATATAAAAAGCGTTGAAATACAGGGTATTTATTACCGGATTGTATTTGTAAAAATAACTCCCATCCGGAAAGGTACGAAGGGCCAAGATTTGTTGGGCTAAAACAAACAAAGTCCCATTGCGGGACTTTTTGAGGTGCATTAAGATCGAATTTTACGTATGACTGACGCCAGCCGCTATTCTTTGCTCTCTTTTTTCGCTCGATTTTTCTATTTTTGAAAAAACCCGGAGTATATCCGTAGCTGATATGATTCCGACCAATTTGTTATCCTTGTCGACTACAGGCAATGCGCCAACTTTTTTATCGGCCATAATCGCGGCGGCTTCTGATGCGTAGGTATCGGGATTAACTGTTAATACTCCACGGCGCATAATGTGATGTACTTTTTGTGGGATAACATGAAGTTCCGCAGTGTTTTTGCCGGGTGCTGATCCAATAGCGATGGAGTTGTTTCTTGGTCCCAGGGCTTTATAAAGATCTCTGTCGGAGACAATCGCAATAACTTTGCCTTTCTCAACCACTGGTATATGACGAACTTTTTCATAATGGATTAAAAAAAAGACCCGATCAATCAGCTCGTGTTGCTCTACTGTAAATACCTTTGTTTTCATTAAATCTTCAACACGCATTTATGCTCTCCTGTTTGTAATAAACTGTATAAGAATAGGGAAATAATCGCATTTTTACAAGAGATTAAAGCGCTTGTGTTATAAAATACGTAACCTTGCTTTGTTGAAGTCATAAGACTTTGTTTTTATGGCTCTTAACCTGCTTTTATTCTTAGTCAATATTTGTCTCAAAGACATACTGGAGTCATATCATGCGCATTATCCTCCTAGGGAGCCCAGGTTCTGGTAAAGGAACTCAGGCTCAATTTATTACTGAAAAGTATGCAATTCCACAAATTTCAACGGGAGATATGCTGCGCGCAGCAGTTCGTGCGGGAACACCGCTGGGCCTACAGGCTAAACAGGTAATGGATGCAGGAGGACTGGTTTCAGATGATATTATTTTAGGTTTGATTAAAGAACGAATTGCACAATCTGATTGTGCCAATGGTTTTTTGCTGGATGGCTTTCCTCGCACTATTGCACAGGCCGAAGGTCTTAAAAATATGGGGGTCATTATCGATACCGTTATTGAAATCGTGGTGGAGGACGAAGAAATTGTAAAACGCATGGCGGGTAGAAGAGTTCATTTACAATCCGGGCGTACTTATCATGTTGACTTCAATCCGCCTAAAGTTGAAGGTATAGATGATGTTACAGGGGAACCATTGATTCAGCGTGATGATGATAAAGAAGAAACCGTGCGCAAAAGGCTGAGTGTATACCACGAATATACCAAACCCTTGGTTGGCTATTATTCAGCTCCAGGTCAACAGGTTAAATTCAGATCGATTGCCGGTAAGGGGACTGTAGGTGAAATCACCGAAAAGGTTTTCGCCTCGTTGAATTAAGAGTGAATTTAATACTTATCAATATCCCTGGGTGAACCAGTAGATATTTTTTCTGTTACGTGGTGCGTATCATCCGTTGATTGGAGTTAGAAGGTTCAGCATTATTGCTGCTCTCCGGAATTGAACGGACCAAGCTGCCTTGATATTGATTCAGTAAGGTATGCATAAGGTTAAAATCTACAAAATATTTTGTTAATACAAAGGTATAAATAAATGAGTAAAGTTTATAACGTTGCGGTTGTCGGTGCGACGGGGGCAGTAGGCGAAGCTATGCTGTCAATTCTGGAAGAACGTAATTTTCCTGTAGGCGAGGTTTATGCTTTAGCCAGCAGTAATTCAGCAGGTAAAAGAGTTCCATTTAAAGGTGGTTCTTTAAAGGTGGAAGATTTGGCGACTTTTGATTTCTCTAAAGCGCAAATCGGTTTATTTTCTCCCGGCGCATCTGTCTCGGAAATATACGCGCCCAAAGCTGCCGCTGCCGGTTGTATTGTGATTGACAACACTTCACAGTTTCGCTATGACGATGATATTCCTTTGGTCGTTCCCGAAGTAAATCCGGAGAAGATTGCAGATTATAAAAATCGCGGAATTATCGCTAATCCTAACTGCTCAACTATTCAGATGCTAGTTGCTTTAAAGCCGATTTATGATGCGGTGGGTATTACCAGAATCAATGTTTGTACTTATCAAGCCGTTTCCGGAACTGGTAAAGAAGCCATAGAAGAACTGGGCTTGCAGACAGCCAATATTCTTAATTTGCAGACGGTTCGCCCCAGCGTCTACCCAAAGCAGATTGCCTTTAATGTGTTACCGCAAATTGACGTATTTATGGATAACGGCTATACCAAAGAAGAAATGAAGATGGTATGGGAAACCCAAAAAATTCTCGGAGATACTAACGTTAAAGTTAATGCAACTGCGGTCCGGGTGCCTGTTTTTTACGGTCACTCTGAAGCTGTACATATTGAGACGGGTAAAAAAATTGATGCGGGTCAAGTCAGAGCATTGCTGGAAAAAGCACCGGGCGTGAAAGTTATGGATGAACGTGTTAACGGGGGCTATCCGACCGCTGTGACTGAATCATCAGGTCATGATGATGTGTTTGTAGGACGTATCAGAGAGGATCTATCACATTCGCAAGGTATTAATTTGTGGGTAGTCAGTGACAATTTAAGAAAAGGAGCTGCTCTTAATAGTGTGCAAATAGCAGAAGTATTGGTAAAAAACTACATCTAGGCTAAGCTTGCTTTAGATTTGACTGTTGTAGTAAGAGTATGAAGAAAAGCACTGTGCATAATTTAACCAAGACTCTGGCATTAATATCGTTGCTGGCTCCGGCAAGTGGATATCCCTTAGGTATTGGTGGTATTAAATTGCACTCAGCGCTTAATCAGAATCTTAATGCCGAGATTCCGTTAGTTGTATCGGCGCGCGAGAAAGCCTCTGATATAAAGGTAAATTTAGCTTCCCCTGATAAATTTGATCAGGCGGGTGTGCCATGGGCTGCTTTTCTATCGAAGATCAAGTTTACAACGGTAGCCGGTGCTAACGGCTCGATGGTTATCAAGCTCAGTTCAAATGAAGCAGTAAAAGAACCCTTTCTGAACTTTTTGCTCGAAGTGAGCTGGGCGACAGGTAGCCTGTTTCGTGAATTTACTGTGTTAGTTGACCCACCTGGTAGCTATGAACAATCAACCTTGGCTGCGACCCCCGGCGATAGCAATTACCAACCGCAACAGGAAGTGGTTTCCCGACGTCAGATAATACAAAGACAGCAGGAAGAGATCGGCGGAGCGAGTGAGTATGGTCCGACTGGACGAAATGATACGTTATGGAAAATTGCAGAACAGGTAGGCAAACGGGAGGTTGTTTCTGTTGAGCAGGCGATGATTGCCGTGCACAAAGCGAACCCTCATGCGTTCTACCAGGACAATATGAATGCCTTGTTGGCCGGGAAAATGCTAAAGATTCCGGATAGAAAGGATGTTTTAAAATTTTCGCGAACTCAGGCCATGGCTGAACTTAACCAGCAAACAAAAGCCTGGAAGAGTCATTTATCCCAACCCATTCCAATGGAAGCGGCAAAAGCCAAGGAGGCTTCAGATAATCAGTTAATGTTAGTCGCTCCGGAAGATGCCGTCTCTGGAAAAGTTGAAGCGGCTCCGGAAAGTGAGCAAATAACCTCTAAACAGACTGCAACGGCTGAGCCGCAAGCCGCAGACGAAGAGGCTGTTATATCTCCCGTAGACGGTGCGCTTCAAGATAAAGTAGCAGAGCTTGAAAAACAGCTCGCTACAATACAACAGATCATTATTTTAAAAGATCAGCAACTTGCGGCAATGCAAGAACAGTTACAGGCAAAGCCGTCTAAAGCAGTTCCGAATACGGCTGAGACCACGCTATCCCAACAAAAACCGGCGGCTCAAGCTATAGCCAACCCTCCGGTTAAACCGGAACCCGAAGCAGGCGCTTTTTTAGACCCTTATTATTTATGGGTTGGCGGTATAGGTATAGGCGTTTTATCGCTGCTCGGATGGGTCTGGCGGCGTAAACGTCAAGTTAATAACGAAGAAACAGATATTCAAACTTCGTTTGTCGCTTCGCCATCACTTGTTAAAGACGGTACGGTTTATGATGCAGAAGCGGCTGGAGAGAGCACTTTACTCGGCGAAGTAAACTCTGCCGACTTTGATGTATTTGATAAGGATCAGGGTGAAATCGATCCTGTCTCCGAGGCTGATGTTTATTTGGCATATGGGCGTTATAAACAAGCGGAAGATTTGATGCAAGATACTCTTAAAGAGCATCCTGATCGTGATGAATGCAAATTAAAATTGCTCGAAATTTATTATTCAAAAAAAGATAAGCAAGCTTTTGAATCTTATGCCGGCCAATTGGCAGAAAAAGGTAAAAAAGATGATGTTGATTTTTGGGCAAAAGTGATGGAAATGGCTAAGGAAATGTGTCCGGATTCCATATTGTATTCTTCTGGTACGGCTGGGCTTGCTGCTGAAAAGGCTACAATTTTTGAAACGCGGCCTATAAACACAATCCAATCGGATGTGGCTCAAGCCGATATGACAGCAGCCGATATAAAAAAAGCGGACTTTGCCCCGGCTGCTTTTAATGAGTCTGTTGATAATGAAACTATTAAGGAACAATCTGAGCCAGCGGGCTTATTGAATTTTAATTCGGCCTCCTTTAATGATGACATTGTTGATGATGATTGGAAAAATAACGAAAGCATTGATTTTGATTCGGGTGGGCTAACAGGTAACAAGAAATCAGGTAAGGTTTATCATGATGTTTTAGAAAAATCGCAAGAGATTGCGGGTAAGGATGAATTTGAATCACTTGCTTTTAACTTCTATGTAAAACCGGTTGAAGAAAATGAGGTAGATGAGATTGAATTCAGTGCTGTAAACGACTTTGGTGAATATTATCAGCATATTGACTTTTCAGCCGGTAAAGGAGCCGAATTGACTAATGATCCCCTGGAAGGTGATTTCGAGTTTGATTTTGATATGTCAGTTGAGGAACAGGATACTGGACTGAATGATATGGATGAGCTGGAAACAAAGCTGGATTTGGCGATGGCTTATATTGATATGAATGATTCTGATGCTGCCAAGGATATTGCCAGGGAAGTCCTTGAGAAAGGTTCGCCGGAGCAACAAGTCACGGCCCAAACGCTGCTTGATAGATTAAAATAGCTTAAACGTTTTTTAATAATGCCATTATGCTTTGTTGTTGACTGATGAGGTTAAGAATGCCTCGCTGTAACATTTCAAAATATGGGCTAATAACTGAGAGATTTTTATTTATTAAACTGCTTTCTAATAAGTTTGCCGATTTTTGAATGTCTGTTAAACCACAAAAACTCGCCGATCCATGTAATTTATGTGTGATTTCTTCAGCCAGTTTAAATTCCTGATGCGCCAGAGCGTCTTTTATTGCGGTAATTTGCAAAGGAAACTCTTCGAACAGTTTCCTGAAAATAGTTAAAGTAAGAGAATGGTTGTTCTGAGTTGCATTGAGTACCGCTTCAATATAATCAAAAGCGGACATGCATTTATTTTTTATATTCCAAAGATCAATGATTTCCTTGAGCTTGTTTATCGTAACCGGCCTGATCAGGTAATCGTCAAACCCAGCCATGATAGTCCTTGATTTTTCCATATTATCCGCTGAATCCATAATGGCAATGAGGGGAGTTTGGCTATTTATGCAATCAGCTGCTTTTACAGCATTGATAAATCCCAAATCCAGCATTACAAGATCAAATAAGCGGGTCTTCAGCAGCATTGATGTTTCGTTTGCTTCCCGGATTAAGATAACACTCAAACAATGATGGTCTAATTGAGGCTCCAATACTGAGCAATCAATATGGTTATCAGCAATTAACACTAAAAACTCTTCTTCTTGTTGGCTGGTTATTGGCGGCATCTGTTTTTTTACTGATCAGCTAAAAGGCTATTGGGTTGAAAGGAGATAAGAGTTTTACAATGGATTTTCAAAATCGTGTTTTTGGCAATAACTGATCTGATAACCATCACCCGAATTTGCCTGGTCTTTAGTAGTTATAATGTTGGATACAGGGCAGAGTGAAATATAATCTGCATGTTAGAATATATCAATTGTTGACGCAGGTTCTGTGGAGCTTACTCAGTGTGTTAGTAGGCTTTTGCGGCATATCTGTTGAATTAGATACGACAATAAGAATTTGTAAGTTAATGATCAATATCCCTCATAACAATGTAAAGCTGATTGTTATTTTCCTATTTATCCGACCTGGTTTGATTTTCCGCAATTGTAACTGTGCAAACGATTGATTACCTATAAATATTAATTGGAGAGGCCTTTGAAGATACTGGTAACAGGAGCGGCTGGATTTATTGGCTCAGCGCTTAGTATAAGATTATTGGAACGGGGTGATGAAGTCATCGGCATCGACAATCTTAATGATTATTATGATGTAAACCTGAAACTGGCAAGGTTAGAGCGGTTAAAGGATCATGACCGCTTTAAGTTTATAAAACTTGACATCGCTGACAGGGCCGCGGTAGAAGCTTTATTTGTTGGGGAAAAGTTTCAAAGAGTCATGCATCTGGCGGCTCAGGCTGGGGTAAGGTATTCGATAACAAATCCTCACGCCTATATTGATTCGAATATAGTCGGATTCATCAATATATTGGAAGGATGCAGGCATAACGCTGTAGAACATTTGGCCTATGCTTCTTCCAGCTCAGTTTACGGAGCGAATACCAGTATGCCGTTTTCCATCCATGACAATGTGGATCATCCGGTTTCTCTTTATGCGGCCAGTAAAAAAGCCAATGAGTTAATGGCGCACACTTATAGCCATCTTTACAAGCTGCCGACGACCGGTTTGCGGTTTTTTACTGTTTACGGCCCTTGGGGAAGACCGGATATGTCGCTGTTTATGTTTACACGAAATATCCTTGAAGGAAAACCCATCGATGTATTTAATTACGGTAATCATCGCCGCGATTTCACCTATATAGATGATATTGTTGAAGGTGTTGTCAGAGTTACTGATAAGCCTGCGCAGCCAAATGCCAACTGGACAGGAGAAAACCCTGACCCGGGCACCAGTCGCGCGCCTTTCAGAGTTTATAACATAGGCAATAATAATCCTGTTCATCTATTGAAATTTATAGAGGCACTGGAAAAATGTTTGGGTAAAGAGGCAATCAAGAATTTATTGCCTTTGCAGCAAGGCGACGTTCCGGATACTTACGCTGATGTTTCGGATTTAGTGAATGATCTGGGTTATAAGCCAGGGACTGAATTGGAGGAAGGTATCAAAAATTTTGTGGAATGGTATAAGGAGTTTTACAAGATCGTTTGACAAATATTCTAATCGAAGATCTTTAAAGTTGCATCAGAGACCGTTTTCAATGTTAAAGTGATAACGGTCTCTGAATTATCTTCAATAACTTAGCACCTTCTTACGAAAGCCCTAACACATCCTGCATGTCATAGAGTCCGTTTGGCTTATCCTTCAACCAAATCGCAGCCCTGACCGCGCCATTGGCAAAAGTCATGCGGCTGGTGGCTTTATGGGTAATTTCCATGCGCTCACCGTCATCGGCGAACATCACTGTATGCTCTCCGACAATATCACCTGCACGTATTGTCGAAAAACCGATGGTTTTTTGGTCCCGTTCGCCGGTGTTGCCTTCTCTGCCGTAGATTGCACAGTGTTTCAAGTCGCGCCCTAATGTGCCCGCGATCACTTCACCCATGCGTAATGCCGTGCCTGAAGGAGCGTCAACTTTATGTCGATGATGGGCTTCAATGATTTCAATATCGGTATAGTCCCCCATGACCTTAGCGGTCATTTCCAGTAATTTGAGCGACAGATTGACGCCTACGCTCATATTAGGCGCAAGCACTATCGCCACATCTTCGGCGGCATCATTAATCGCCGCTTTTTGTGCTTCACTGTAACCGGTGGTGCCGATGACTATTTTTTTGCCCGCTTGACGGCATAATTCGATAAAAGCCATCGATGCATCGGGGCGGGTAAAATCAATAAGCACATCAAATCGCTCGATAACAGCCGCCAAGTCATCTACGACCTTAACGCCCAATTCGCCAATGCCGCCCAGTTCACCGGCATCTTTACCTATGGCGTCACTTCCGGGGCGTGAGACAGCAGCTGCTAATTCGGCTTTGTCAGTCAGCGCCGCGGCTTTAATCAAACACAGCCCCATGCGGCCGGAGGCGCCGGCTACAGCAATACGCATCATCACTTATCCTGTAAGCTTGTCAAAAAAATTCTTTACACCATCGGTCCAGGAATGTTCTTGAGGGCTGTGATGTTTTCCGCTGCCCGATAAGGACTCTCCGAGTTGTTCCACCAGGGCTTTTTGTTCCTTGGTGAGTTGCACGGGAGTTTCTACCTGAACTTTACACAACAAGTCACCGACTGGGCCGCCTCTTACGGGTTTAACGCCTTTGCCGCGCAATCTGAAAACTTTCCCGGATTGGGTTTCTGCCGGAATAGTCAATTTCACTTTTCCATTCAAAGTAGGTACTTCTATCTCGTCACCCAGGCAGGCTGTAATAAAACTGATGGGTACATCACAATATAAATTGGCGCCATCACGAGTAAAGATGGCATGTTCTTTAACCCGAACCTCAACGTAAAGGTCGCCCGATGGTCCGCCGCGTTCTCCTGCCTCGCCCTCTCCAGCCAGACGTATGCGATCGCCCGTATCGACGCCGGCAGGAATTTTAGCCGACAAGGTCTTGGTTTCTTGAAAGCGCCCCTGGCCCCTGCATTTGCCGCAGGGATCTTTAATTTGTTTGCCTGTGCCACGACACGTAGGGCAGGTTTGTTGAACAGAAAAGAAACCTTGCTGCATCCTGACTTGACCATGGCCATGGCAGGTTGTACAGATAACGGGGCTGGAGCCTTTTTTTGCGCCTGAGCCATTACATTCATTACAACTGACCAGTACAGGAATCCGAATTTTGGTTTCTGTGCCGGCAACGGCTTCTTCCAGCGTCAAGTCCAGGTTATAGCGCAAGTCAGAGCCGCGATGAACATTGCTGCGCTGTCTACCGCCACCACCGAAAATATCGCCAAACACATCACCGAAAATATCACTGAAGCCTTCGCCGCCAAAACCGCCGGGATGACCGCCCATAGACGGATCAACACCGGCATGACCAAATTGGTCATAAGCCGAGCGTTTTTTAGGGTCTGATAAAATTTCGTAAGCTTCCTTGATCTGCTTGAATTTAACTTCAGCCGCTTCTGGATTGTCAGCATTTCTATCCGGATGATATTTCATCGCCAGACTGCGATAGCTTTTCTTAATTTCTGCATCACTGGCGTTTCTGTCGACATTGAGCAGTTTGTAAAAATCTTCTTTTGTTGCCATGGTTCAATCCGCTCCTGATTGTTTTAATCAGGAGATAAAGCATTGCTGCGAGGTTATTAAAGCCGCGCATAATAAGGCGCGGGATGATCTCTTGTTAGGTATGTTGCCCAGACCGGCATAGCGTATAATTGAGCATTTTATATTGCGAAGCCATGTGTCCACAAAGAGGACCTGAAACGCATCGAAATAACATACGAGATTAAAGCTATAAACTCAGCATTCCCAATTCCGGAGAATGCTGAGGTCTATCTTGAATATTACGCCAATATTATTTCTTATTGTCGTTTTTGACTTCTTCAAACTCGGCATCGACAACACTGTCGTCAGCCGCATGAGCTGAAGAAGAACCGCCGGTATGCGCTTCACTGCCGCCTTCAGTACCTGCTTTTTGTGCATACACACGTTCAGCCAGTTTACCTGATAGCTCGGTTAGATCATTGGTTTTGGCTTCAATATCTGCCTTGTCATCGCCTTTAATCGCGTCTTTTAACGCACTAACCGCCTGTTCAATGCTGGCTTTTTCATCAGCACCGACTTGATCACCCAATTCTTTCAGGGATTTTTCGGTGGCATGAATCATGCCGTCGGCATGATTGCGAGCATGGACTAACTCGGTTAATTTGCGGTCTTCATCGGCATGTGCTTCGGCATCTTTAATCATGCGATCCACTTCATCTTCGGATAAGCCGCTGGAAGCCTTGATTACGATGGATTGTTTCTTACCGGTTGCCTTGTCTTTAGCAGATACATTCAAAATACCGTTGGCATCAATATCAAAAGACACTTCAATTTGTGGTATACCGCGTGATGCCGGCGGGATGTCCGCCAAATCAAAACGCCCCAGCGATTTATTGGCCGCAGCTTTCTCACGCTCACCTTGCAGGACGTGAATGGTCACTGCGGTTTGATTGTCATCTGCCGTAGAGAATACTTGTGACGCATTGGTTGGAATAGTCGTATTCTTCTCGATCAGTTTGGTCATGATGCCGCCCATTGTTTCGATACCCAGAGACAACGGTATGACATCCAGTAACAACACATCTTTAACGTCGCCGGCCAAAACACCCGCTTGAATCGCTGCGCCTAAAGCAACCGCTTCATCCGGATTCACATCTTTGCGCGGTTCTTTGCCAAAAATGTTTTTTACCACTTCCTGTACTTTGGGCATGCGCGTTTGACCGCCTACCAAAATCACATCGTTAATATCTTTTGCAGATAAACCGGCATCTTTAAGCGCTATTTCACAAGGACCTTTAGTGCGCATAATCAGCTCTTCTACCAAAGATTCGAGTTTGGCGCGGGTCAATTTTACGTTTAAATGCTTGGGGCCTGAGGCATCCGCAGTAATATAAGGTAAATTAACATCGGTTTGCTGGCTTGAAGATAATTCAATCTTGGCTTTTTCCGCAGCTTCTTTCAAGCGTTGCAGCGCCAGCGGGTCGTTGTGTACATCGACGCCGCTTTCCTTTTTAAATTCGCTGGCCAGATATTCGATAATGCGCGAGTCAAAATCTTCACCGCCCAGGAAAGTATCGCCATTAGTCGATAAAACTTCGAATTGATGCTCGCCTTCTATCTCGGCAATTTCAATAATTGAAATATCAAAGGTACCGCCGCCCAGGTCATAGACTGCAATTTTGGTATCGCCTTTAGGCTTATCCATACCGAATGCCAGCGCAGATGCAGTTGGCTCGTTAATAATACGCTTAACTTCCAGTCCTGCAATACGGCCTGCATCTTTAGTCGCCTGGCGTTGAGAGTCATTGAAATAAGCCGGTACGGTAATGACCGCTTCAGTGACAGGTTCACCCAAATAGGCTTCAGCATCTTTTTTCAGTTTCATCAAAACGCGCGCTGAAATTTCAGGTGCAGCCATTTTTTTGCCATGCACTTCAACCCAGGCGTCGCCGTTTTCTGCTTCTATAATTTTGTAAGGCACCATCTTGATGTCTTTTTGTACGACATCATCTTTGAAACGGCGGCCAATCAAGCGTTTGATTGCAAACAGGGTATTTTTTGGATTGGTGACCGCCTGACGTTTGGCCGACTGTCCCACCAATACCTCATCGCCACTGGTAAAAGCAATAATTGAAGGCGTAGTCCGCGCGCCTTCACTGTTTTCAATTACTTTCGCTACGCCGTTTTCCAATACGGCAACACACGAATTTGTAGTTCCTAAATCAATCCCAATTATTTTAGCCATTGAATGCTCCAGACTTGAATTATAAAAAAATGTAAAGTTATTGCCGATATGGGGACGGTTTTATTGTGTTCAAGCCTGCTTATCAATTTCTGACGGTTTTTCTGCCGCTTTTGCTACAACAACCATGGCGGGACGTAATAAACGTCCGTTCAGCATATAACCTTTTTGAAACACATTAACTACTGTGTTAGGTTCCACACCTTCTACCTCCTGCATGACCATCGCCTGATGCTGTTCAGGATTAAACGGCTGGCCCAGGGGATCAATCGCAACAATATTAAATTTTGCAAACACTGATTCGAACAGTTTAATAGTCATTTCATTGCCAACGCGAAACTTTTGCACTTCCTCGCTATCACCGGTTGCCGCTTGCAAACCCAGTACCAGGCTGTCTAAAACGGATAGTAATTCTTTGGCAAAATTCGTTAATGCGAATTTGTGTGCGTCTTCCAGATCCTTTTGGGTTCTTTTTTTCAGGTTTTCCATTTCTGCCTGAACGCGAACGGCTTTATCCCAGTTATCATGAGCTTTTTGCTTGGCTTCGGCCAATTCCTGTTTTAGCTCCTCTATCGTATATTCATGTTCGCCTAAATCTGTATGCGCCTGTTCGTCACTCAATGTTTCATTCTCAGCGTCAAGCTGTGACTGAGGCGCTTCCTGATCTGTACTCATTATGTATAGCTCCAGTAATGATTAGTTATGCTATTTGAATCATCTACTCACTCGGAAAAATATAAAGTTTTATTATTAATCTTCATGGTAGATGTTCATTATTATAAAAAGGCTCTTGCCTACCCGTTTACAATGGGGATGTGGATTTTGGATTCAAGGCCGCGCCTAATAATTTTGCCGTCACATCGACAAACGGGATGATTTTCTCGTAAGCCATGCGTGTTGGCCCAATTACCGCCAGCACACCGACCACTTCATCGCTGACCGAATAGGAAGACGTTACCAGACTGCAATGGTCAAATGCCTGATAACCTGATTCTTCGCCAATAAAAATCTGCACGCCTTGGGCCTTCGTTGATTGATCCAGCAAATGAATGACGCCTTGCTTCTGGCTGAAAGCCTCAAATAATTTTTTTAAATGATCCCGGTCCGACAATTCGGAAAAACTCATTAAATTCGTTTCTCCGGCCAGCACATAATCATCCTCTTCACTGCCCGATTCGAAAGTCAATTGCGCCATTTTTATCGCTTCGAGCATAGCCTGATTCATACGCTCCCGGTCGTCTTGCAGTTCTTTTAAAACAGCCTCCCTGATGGTTGACAAGTTGCGGCCGCAATAGATGGAATTGAGATATGCGCCAGCCTGTTGTAATTCGGCTGCACTGAAATCTTTTGAGGTATGAATGATTTTATTGTGAACTTCCTGTTCATTGGTGACAAAAATAACCAGTACGCGTTTATGCGATAAAGGCAAGAATTCGATATGCCGCAAAAAAACAATATCTCTTTTGGGTAGTGTGACTACACCGGCCATTTGTGTTAATTCTGCAAGCAATCGTGACGCAACGCCGATCACATCGCTGGTGTCATCCCTTTCCGATAAGCCCTGGTACAGTCGCGTTATGTCTTTAGTGTCCAGAGGCTTAACGGTCAATAGGCTGTCGACGAATAAACGGTAGCCGCTGACGGTGGGTACGCGCCCCGCGGATGTATGCGGAGAACGCACCAGTCCCAGTTCTTCAAGGTCAGCCATGACATTGCGAATGGTCGCCGGGCTCAGGTTCAGCTCCGGGTCTTTTGATAATATCCGGGAGCCTACAGGCTGCCCATCGCTGATATAACGCTCAACCAGCTTCTTTAGTAATTGTAACGACCGTTCGTTTAAATCGCGGGTATTATTACTCACACACACCTCTAAAATCGAAATTAGCACTCCGCTGCGACGAGTGCCAGCCCTGCAAAATATCAGCTCGTTTATCTGTTGTCAATAGAGGTTATAAGCCTGAGTCCGGCTATATGTACTGCACTCAGAACGCCATGTAAACTGGTTGGCGCCGGCTCGTTCCGGGCTGTGATGGCGCCATTGCAGCAAGATAATTCAGCCCTTTTATTTCTCGCAAAGACGATCAGCACATCCATGAGGAAATTGAAGGTTTTGTGGCTGTGTTTATATAAATGATGTAAGCCGGCGAAGGCTTAAAGCTTGACCAAAACCTCACCTCGACCCATTTCTGACATATCGCCCGCATACCGCTGTACACGATTAAATACTGCGGTCTCAGCAGCAAACCTGGAATTGAGTTTATTAAACGAAGCAAACAAAATCGGTAAAAACGCCAGAGTATGTGCGCCGCAATCGTTAAAACTGGCCGATAGCTGCGGCTGATTCCATAGCAACAATGTACCTCGGCGCATCGCATAACCGGGATACCGGCCTGTTTTTCCCATGACAGCGATGGTTCCGGCGGTCATGCGCGAGCCGCAATAATCGCCGGCATTGCCTTCGATAAGAATACTGCCGCGGCGCATATGGTCGCCCACCCGCTCTCCGGCATCCCCTTTGACCAGAATGACGCCGCCTTTCATGCCCATTTTATTGCCCGGCAATGCCGCGCCTAAAAAGTCGCCTACATTGCCTGCTACTTCCAGGTAGCCGTTTTTCATTTCGCAAGCGGCATAAAGCCCCGCATTTCCGGAGACTTTAATCTCGCCTGACTTCATGCCGAAACCCAGATAAGCGCCTGTATCGCCTTCTACTGTAATGCTGCCGCCTTGCAATTCCTTACCGATAAAGTCGAGCTTGGCAAAGCTGTTTTTAATGACGATAGTCTGCGCATCTGAACCTGTAATAGTAAATAACTCATCAACACGCAGCTTGCATTTGCCGCTTTGCAGCGTTAAAGCGGCAATATCAGGCAGCGCCAAATCCTGTAAGTGATGGCATACCAGAGGCGACATATCGACACGCTGATCGGGCCGGTATTTTAATGTAAAGGTTAAGGCGCTCATGCCATGATCTCCTGTAAATGAAAGTGGAACGGTCCCAGTTTGCCACCGTAGTTTCCTGCGCTGATGCGCTTGACGCCATTATTCGCACCCAAATCGCAGACGGCTTGAATGCCCACCCGCATCGCTTTGGCGATATCTTCCTTAGTCAAGCCATCAATGACGATTTCCATAACCGATTCAATTTCGGGCGATAAGTCGGTTCTGGTCATGCCTTTTAATGTGGGACAGAAAGCATCATTGGTCGATGCATTTAATGCCTTATATTTTGAGCCCACTTTAGAGCCTGAACGAACCACGCCGCCGGGGAAGGGCATAATTACATTGGGGATTTTACGCATTTCTTCAATCGCGGCTTCGCAGGCCGCCAATGCTTGCGGTTGCGACTCGGCCAACACTAAAAAATTGCCTCCGCCGATAGCGTCGACTTGTCCTGTTGTCGCTTCGGCTAAAAATTCACCGTCCATCACGGGTATTCGCCAGTATCGTTTGCCGGAAATGACTTTGGCGATCTGGAAACCATCGCCAAAATAACGCAGGTTTTTGCCCAAGGCGATGCGAGTGCCGCCATCGATTCCTGCAAATAACGCGGACGTTGGCGAGGTTAAAACACATTGTCCGGCTCTGGTTTCAAGCTGTTTGGCCAAGCCTTTACCGCCCATTGCAAAAATCATGATCGATACGCCGGGCCGTCCGTCCGGGGTTTCTGACGCATCCAGCACCCGTTCAATTCCTCCTTCACAACCACAGGCAATCACCGAGGTGGCAAAGCCGGTCATGGCTTGTGCTGAAATCATCGCCCATTTTTCGTTTTGGGCGGTGATAATGGCGCGGGTAGCCTTCATTGGGAAAGCTTCTGCAAACGTTGCGTCTATGTTTACTCCATTGATAATCACGCGACATCTCCTTTTAATGGCTGCACGGTTATGCTGCCGCGCCCATCTTCGGTCATTTCATCATCACTGATCTTGAAGTTAGCCAGTTTCATGGTCAGGAAGCGATTAAAATAGTCCTTCAGGCCTTTCTCGACCGATGCGTCAAAATCGGGTTTAACGGTATGGGTTGTCCCCCATTTTGTAGAAACCACCTTGCCGTTAACCACGACTAGTTGACCGTCTTTAAATACATAATCGGGTTTCTCAAACATAAGCTGCCGATCATTATTGTCGGTATAAACCGTAATATCAGCCCAGTTGCCCGCGCTCAAACCGCCTCTGTCTTTTAAACCAATCAATCTGGCCGCGCCTGCGCGCGTCATAATGGCGATTTCCTGCAGCGTATATTCACGGGTTATGGAGGCCAGGGTCGTCATTTTCTGGGCTTCGGGATGAATGGTTGATAACACTTCATTGCGGAAACTTCTATCCATTAATAAGCGGATCAAATGCGGATAACTGGTAAACGGAGCGCCATTGGGATGGTCGGTAGTCAGGAAAATGCGCCACGGGTCGTTAACCAGCAGGAAGGTTTCCAGGCCTATCGCCCATTGCAAGGCATTGACGAAGTTTTGATCCTTATATTTGAAAGGAACGACGCCACAGCCCGCATCGCATTCAATGTCCATCGTCATCCATTTATTGGGGCTGGCATGTTTATGATTGGCATGCTGAAGCATGCTATCTCCAGATGCGGTGACGGTTTGGCCAAACATAACCTGTCCGACATCAATAGTGATATTTTTGTTTTTATTCACGGCTTCGGCAATCTGGGCTGCGCCTGATGAAAACTTGAAATCGCCCTCCGTGCCGTAACTGTGGAACTGGATATGGGTTAAGTGCATAGGCAAGCCGCCAATGCCCTGAATAGTATCCAGCGTCGTTTGCATATTGCCCGGCACGCCCAGGTTACAGCCATGGACATGCAGCGGATGCGGCACACCGATTTCTTTAACCGCGGTTGCCAGTACCCGCAAGATATCACGCGGCGTCACACCGTAATGACTGTTTTGCTCATCCAGGTCCAGTTTGCGCTGGTTAAATTTAAAGGCGCTAATTGCACCCGGATTGACGACTTTAACGCCAATGGCTTTAGCGAACTGCATTGTCCATGCCACATAGTCATTAATAGCTTTCTGATCTTTTTTAGCCGTTAACAGCCGCAGTAAATAATCATCGCTGCCCAACATGACGTAGCCGCCTTTATCCAGAATCGGAATGTCGGCCATTTCCATATGGGCCTGGCGCGCATTGATGGGCAATACTGCCGGTTCAAAACCGGCGGTATAACCCATTTCCGCATAGCGATAGCCTGTTACAAAGGTGCTGGGCATGGCATGGCCGCAGCCTGAGCGAGTGATATCCGAGCGCATTACAGGATCTTGCCGGTGATCTTCAGGCAGCAAAGTTCTGGCAATATTGCATTTACCGCCGCCGATATGCGTGTGCATATCAATCGCGCCGGACATTACAACCTTGCCTTTTAAATTATATTCTTTATCAACCTTAACCTCTTCAGCAGGCTTTTTAACGATGCGCCCGTCCTGAATATAAATATCTTGTTGCTGGCCATCAATCCCGCTGGCAGGATCATAGACAGTTCCACCTGTTAACTTGATTAACATGTTGTTTCCTTATTTAAAGCTTGTTCTATGGCGCTCAATACCTCAGCCGTACTGGGTAAGCCGGAATCACGCAATTTCTTCAGGCGAATCGCGACAACGTTATCCATGCGATAGGCATGGCCGGCATGATCAATGCCGGGGGTGCCGACAGGAATAAACACATCTGGTTGTTTCGTGAAAGTCATTCCTGAACGGGCAATTACAATAACAGGCAAATCGGTTGCCGGCGGTACTGCATTTACATTAAATGCCTGCACCCATACCAGGGCATCCGCTTCGCCATTGGCCAGCAAAAACCCGCTGTCATTCAGATAAGGGTCGTATTCAGGATAACCCCTGGAAAAACGGGTACGCGCCGGATAGCCTGTTGTCCATCCGCAGACTTGATTAGCGGTCTGATCGCCTTCCTTGCCGGATAAAGGCAAGCCGGAGCAACGGGTATTTTGATTATTAACGTCTTTAATCATTTCCGACAGCGTTTGCACGGTCAATTCCGCTTGACTGTACGTTAATGCGGCTGCAGCCCAGGTGACTACGCTGTATTTGGCTGCTTTAAATTTATCGGCAATAGCTTGTAAATCAGCCACCGCAACATTGCAAACCGATGTGGCTAGTATCGGCTGCCCTTTCACAAGAGCTCTTAATACGGCAACCACTTCCGGCAAATCTTCAGTTGCGCATTCTAAAACCTGTGCTTTTTGACCGCCTGGAGACGTTGATGCTTCACCTGAAGGTGTCTTGCCTAAATAAATCACTTCGCGATGACTGGTATTATCCAGAAACATGGCTTCTTTGTTCCACAGATAATGCTCAAAAAAACGCGGCGCAAAGGCTTCCAGATCCGTACCAACCACCAGCAATAAATCACAGCGGTTTTTAACTTCGGCCAACGTGGTATTCATCCAGCCGGAATCCTGCAGTGCCAGAAAATTGTTGCGCGCACCCGTGAAATTCATGTTGTCGACTACGGCGCCGCAACGATCTGCCAATGCCAACAAGCCGCGCATGCCATTGACGTCGGTTGCGCAGCCGCCAATAACAGGCAGCTTGGTGTCTTTTAGTAAAGCTGCGGCTTTGGCTATGGCGATATCCAGCGCAACTTCTTTGCCGTCTACTCTGGGGCTGGTGTCAGTAATTGCCTGCTCAAATGCAGGCGTATTGACGGCGCAGCCGTTTTCAAGCACTTTCAGTGATACACCATCGACCCTGATGGTCAGATCATCCGTGCCGATACCGCAAAAAGGACTCGGTACTTCAGTTATCTCAGTCATTTAGCTGTCCTATTAATAGTCACACATAACCGATTATTGTGACAGATGATTATGGATACACGCAATTAATTCAGTTTAAGTTCCGGATGTGATTTTTAATCTCATTAAATTACTCTTCGCTCAATATTAACGGTATTTCGAGCGCTGTTTTCCGGTCTATTTTAAAGCCCCTCATTTCCAGGATACCTTTGGTATTGAGTGAAATAATCAAGTACAGCGCATCAGGGTAAGCCGCCAATTCCAGATCAGCGCTTGACGGTAGCGCGGGTGCGGATGGATGAGAATGGTAGATGGCAAAAAGCTCTTCTCCCGATCCCCGTATCTTTGTCATGGCAGAGATTTGTTCCGAGGCATCAAGCATAAAGCGTTGCCGGGGTTGTTCGGCAGCATTTTTGACCGGATAGCAATGGGTAGCCAGACCATTTTTACCACCGATGAGTCCGCATACTTCGGCGTCAGGGGATTGTTGAGCAAGATGCATTAACTGATTGGTTATTTTGCGGGAAATCTGGATTTCTGGGATCATAATAGTCTGTTAAAGTTCAAGGCGGTAACGAAATAATCATTAGCGATAACTAAAGCCGTCCCTGGGCTGTATTTGTCCATAAGTCACTCTGGGTTGTCCGGATAGATCGTTGACTGTTTGAACGTTATCGTAATGGAAATCTTTAAAAATAGCTTGAACAGGGTCTTGCTGATCATAGCCATGTTCAACTAACAAATATCCGCCGGGTTCCAGGCGTTTGCGCGCAGCATCAACAATAGTTCTAATATCGCGAAGTCCTTTATCAGCCGCGCATAATGCCGTTTGCGGTTCAAAACGAACATCGCCCTGTTGCAGATGGCTATCGTCTTCTGCAATGTAGGGCGGATTGCTGACGATCAGGTTGAATCCGGCGTCAGGCACATTAGCAAACCAGTCGCTTTGATAAAACTCAATATGATCAATCTGGTGTTTATCGGCATTGAATCGGGCCATGCTCAATGCAGCCGGGCTGATATCAGTTGCGCTGACATGTGCACTTGGCCGCTCTGCAGCCAGGGTGATGGCTATAATGCCTGATCCGGTGCCTAGATCAATAACCCTGAACGGTTTATCTGCGGGTATCAGCTTCAAACTGAGTTCGATAAGCAGTTCTGTATCGGGACGGGGAATAAGTACGTCCGGCGTCACGTGAAAATCCCGCGACCAGAATTCCCTGTTACCAGTAATATAGGCAACAGGCGTGCCTTTCTGCCGTTTTTTTATTAATGCCGAAAATCTGTTTATCTGTTCAGGTTGCAATCGCCTGTCGGGCCAGGCGCGAAGATACGAGCGCTCTTTTTCAAGAACCAGACACAGCAAAACTTCTGCGTCCAGCACTGCCGAATCGGAGCTGGTTGCCAATATATCGGCAGCCTCGGTAAGTACGGATTTGATACGCTGCATTAAACTTAATCTTCGCCCAGTTGGGTTAAAAGCTCTGCCTGATGTTCGCTAATCAGTGGCTGAACAATCTGTTCCAGTCCACCCTGCATGATGTCATCCAGTTTATACAGCGTCAAGTTGATGCGGTGGTCGGTCAAGCGTCCTTGCGGAAAATTATAGGTACGGATACGTTCTGAACGATCGCCGCTGCCGACTTGCAGTTTACGGGTTAATGATTGTTCTGCGTGGTGTTTTTCCTGCTCTGCCGATAAAAGCCGTGACGCCAGCAAAGACATGGCTCTGGCGCGGTTTTTGTGTTGTGAACGCTCGTCCTGGCACTCCACTATCACTCCCGAGGGAATATGGGTAATCCTTATCGCCGATTCGGTTTTATTGATATGCTGCCCGCCTGCTCCCGACGCTCGGTAAGTGTCAACTTTCAGGTCGGCCGGATTGATGTCAATGGCATCCACTTCTTCGACTTCGGGCATGATGGCAACGGTACAGGCGGACGTATGAATGCGGCCTTGTGATTCGGTTTCAGGCACGCGTTGTACGCGGTGGGTGCCTGATTCAAATTTTAATTGAGAGTAAACATCGCGTCCGGCGACGCGCAGAATAACTTCCTTGTAGCCGCCATGATCACCCTGGCTTTCGCTGATAATTTCTGTTTGCCAACCTTTTCTTTCGGCATAGCGTTGATACATGCGGCTTAGGTCGCCTGAAAAAATGGCGGCTTCATCCCCGCCTGTGCCCGCGCGTATTTCCAGGAAGATGTTGCGATTGTCGTTGGGATCTTTGGGCAGCAACAGCACTTGTAACTCGTGATCAAGTTGTTCAATCAGATCTTCGGTCTCCTGGATTTCTTCCCTGGCTAATTCCCTGAATTCCGGATCTGCATCATTGGCCATTTCGCGCGCTGAAGAAAGCCTTTTTAAGGCTTGATCATAGCGTTTATAACAATCGACCAGAGGACCGATTTGGGCGTATTCCTGGCTTAGGGCGCGAAATTTGTTTTGATTATTTTGTACTTCAGGTTCTGAAAGCAGAGCTGCGATTTCGTCATAGCGTTCGCACAGGCTTTCCAGTTTAAGTTGTATAGAGTGTTTCATTGAGATTGAGTTAATTTGAAAATTTCACGAGCAGCGGTAATCAGGTCATGGCGTTCGTTTTCGGCGGCCGCCCTTATTTGAGTGCTGGGCGTATGAATAAGTTTGTTGGTCAGGCTATGCGCGAGCCGGTTAAGGGCTTCTTCGGCGGGAACGCCGTTTTTCAATAGCGCCAGCGCTTTTTGTAAGGCTTCATCGCGGGACTGTTCAGCTTGATGGCGATAATCCCGAATCGTTGATTGCGCCCCTTGGGCCCGTAGCCAGGCCAGGAAGTAATCAACTTGCCTATCGATGATTTCTTCCGCCTGTTCCGCCGCCAGCCGGCGCGAGTTCATGTTCTGATCTATCGTATTCTGCAAGTCGTCAACAGTATAAAGATATACATCTCCAAGTTGTTCAACTTCGGCTTCAATATCGCGCGGCACAGCGAGGTCCACCATAAACATGGGTTTATGTTTACGTTTCTTAAGAGCGCTTTCCACACGGCCTTTACCCAGTATCGGCAATTGACTGGCTGTTGACGAAATAACGATATCAGCTTCAGCCAGATGTATAGGCAGTTCGGATAAGGCAATGGCATAGCCGTTAAACTGTGCTGCCAGGGTATGCGCCTTGTCATAGGTGCGGTTGGCGATAATAATGCGGCTTATGCCTTGTTGGGATAAGTGCCGCGCTGCCAGTTCGATAGTTTCACCTGCGCCTATTAATAAAGCGGTTTGTTCACTGAGTTTGTCGAAAATTTGTTGGGCCAGTTGAACGGCGGCGAAAGCAACCGATACGGGGCTGGAACCAATAGCGGTGTCGGTTCGCACTTTTTTAGCTGCGGTAAAGGTATGCTGAAAAAGTCTTCCCAGACGTTTGCCTAAAGTGCCTGCATCGTATGCGGCCTGATAGGCGGTCTTCATTTGTCCGAGTATTTGCGGTTCACCTAAAATCATCGAGTCCAGCCCGCAGGCGACGCGAAATATATGGCGACACACAGACCGGTCTGTATGACAATACAGGTAAGGAGCGAAATCTGCCGCCTGAATCTGTTTGCTCTGGGCAACCCAGTCAATCAGAATTTGCTGATTGGCTGTGGTCGAAGTGCAATAAAATTCGGTACGATTACATGTTGAAAGAATGGCGGCTTCACTGATCTCTTTAAGTCGCCACAGCTCGTGTAACGATGATTCCAGTATATCGGCAGGGAATGACAGCCGCTCACGAACGGAAACCGGTGCGGTATTGTAATTAATCCCTACGGCAAGAAATGTCATAATTTTAATGGTTTAAATTGTATATTTAATCGACACGTTGAGCACATCATACAAGGAAATAATTTTTGCGTGTACTTGCAAACTCCGGGCAGCCTGCATGGCCTTTATCTGGATACAAGCCACATTTTGACAAAATATACTTGTATTATGTTGCCTTATTCTAAGAAATATAAGAACTTTATCCAAATGGAATAAATCAGCTGTCTAAATCTATGCGTTTTTCTGATAACCTATAACGAAATATATGCCCGAATAAAAATAGGATTCTATGTGTTAATTTTTAGAGTGTTTTCTGTCATAGCCTTTGTGTTGCTTAATAGCTGCGCCAACTCGCCTGCCAAGTCCAATGGTCAGGGAGAATCTGTTGCGCCTGTTAAAATAGCTGAGTCAGAAGGAAAAACGCAACAAAAAGAGCCAAAAACATCAATTGATCCTGATGTGCTATTTATGTTGTTGACGGCAGAGCTTGCCGGACAAAGAGGGCAGTATGATATTGCTCTGGAAGGCTATATGGAAGCCGCCAAGCGCGTGCATGACCCAAGATTTGCTGAACGGGCTGCAACCATTGCCTTGTATATGAAAGACAGCAAGAAAGCCAATGAAGCGGTAGGCTTATGGCTGCGCCAGGAACCAGGCAATCAGACGGCAAGAAAAATTGCTGCGTTATCGGCATTGAGAGCAGGAAATAAACAGGCGGCTGCCGGTCACCTGGATCTGTTGCTTAAAACTGACTCTGCAGGTTTTGAAAATGCGGTGCTTGAATTAGCCGGTGTTTTACAAAAGGACAATAAAGAAGCCCTTCTTTACGATGTACTGGAGCGATTGCTGTTAAAGCATCCCGATAATGCTGACATCTATTTTATGCAGTCATTGTTGGCTATGCAGATGAAAAATAAAAATCTGGCTGAAAAAAATATACAGCAGGTTTTAAAGCTGAAACCGGATTGGGACAAGGCGCTGATTTTTCAGGCGCAGATAGCGGCATTTTCAGGCGATCTGAATAGAGCAAAGGCTTTGTTGACAGAGACAGCCAATAAGTATCCGGATAATGTCAAAATTAAAAAGCTGTTAGCGCAGGTATTGATTAAAGCCGAAGACTATCAGGAAGCCGGCAAGGTATATCAGAGTATGATGTTGGCCGATCCTAAAGATATTGAAAGTCAATTTGCATTGGGCTTGGTGCATCTGCAATTGGAGCAGGACGATCAGGCTGAAGAAATTTTTAAAAAACTGCTGGAACAGCCCGATTGGCAATATCAGGCAAGTTTCTATTTAGGTAAAATTGAGGAAAAAAAGGGTAATACGGAAAAGGCGCTGGCCTGGTTCGATAAAGTAAAGGATGGGCCTTTGGTTTTTGACGCATCCTTATCAGCGATTTCTGTGCTTGCAAAAGACAAGCGTTATTATGAAGCCAACTCTCGATTAGTAACATTGCAAGCGCAGTTTCCTAAACAAAAGCTGCGTATTATGCTGATTCAGGCAGAGTTATATAGCCAGCAAAAACAGTACCAGCAAGCTTTTAATTTATTGACAAAAGCTTTGGCTGATTCACCCGATCAAAAAGAGCTGTTGTATACCCGTGCATTAATAGCGGAACATATTGGTAAATCCGATGTTGTGGAAAGCGACCTGAAGAAAATATTGGTTCAGCAGCCTGATAATGTGGAGGCTTTAAATGCCTTGGGGTATACCTTGTTGAACAAACCCGAGCGCTATGCTGAAGCGGAAAAATATCTCCAGCGGGCACTAGGACTCCAGCCGGATGAAGCCGTTATTATCGATAGTTATGGCTGGTTGCAGTTTAAATTAGGCCATATTCAAAAGGCTGTGGAGTATCTGCAAAAAGCCTATCAAAAGCAGCAGGAAAGTGAAATAGCCGCGCATCTTGCCGAGGCTTTGTGGGCTTCCGGCAGGAAAGATGAGGCCAGGGAACTATTTAACAAAGCCATCAGAAATTCACCCCAAGATGAGTATCTATTGGATTTCCAAAGAAGAATATTAAACGGCAAACAATAGCGATGTTAAGCATGAAAGCAAAGCATCTGGGTTTGTGGTGTTTTATATTGACGCTGTCGGCTTGCTCTAACGTGCCTGTAGAGCCCGAAGTCTCTTATTCAAAGACAGCAAGAGAGCGCCTTTACAACCTGGAGCAATGGTCATTTGACGGCCGGTTGGCGTTAACCGGAAAAAATGATTCCTGGTCGGCAAATATCAGTTGGGGGCACAAGCCCGATGATGAAAAAATAAAGCTGTCCGGACCTTTGGGGCAAGGGGCGACTGTTATTCAATTAACAGGCGACCTAGTGACGATAGATCGCGGAGATGGACGGGCGCAGTCATCCACACAGCCGGAAGAGTTCATTAATCAACAGTTGGGCATGTTTGTTCCGGTGCATTCCTTGCGCTATTGGGTAGTCGGTCTGCCTGAGCCAACAGGCGCATTTGTAGAGACGGCTACCGGTTTTAAACAGGCAGGATGGCATGTGGAATACAAACAGATGCAACCGGTCGATCATCAGTCCATGCCTCGCAAAATAACGGTCACCAACGAGCAGGTCAAATTAAAATTAATCATAGATCAATGGGTCTTGAATGTCGCAAAAGCAATATAATCAGTCTGTATGGGCGGAAAAATGGCCTGCACCGGCAAAGTTAAATCTAATGTTGAGGATTGTCGGCCAGAGGCCTGATGGTTATCATTTGCTGCAAACGGTATTTCAATTCATCGATTTGTGTGACTGGATAACATTTAACCCTGTTGATGACGGACGGGTATACTTGCAAAAACCGATTCCAGGTGTGCCGGAGGCGGACGATTTAACAGTCAGAGCCGCGAATCTGTTAAAAGCGGAAACGGGATGTGAATCGGGCGTGCGCATCGAAGTGGAAAAAAATCTGCCTATGGGGGGCGGTATGGGCGGCGGTAGCTCTGATGCTGCGACTACTTTGGTGGTGCTGAATGAGTTATGGCGATTGCGGCTGTCAAGGGAAAAACTGATGGAGTTGGGGCTGGCTTTAGGCGCCGATGTGCCGGTTTTTGTGTATGGCCATTCTGCATGGGCGGAAGGCGTGGGTGAAAAGCTGGAGAAGCTCAATACCCCGGAGCAATGGGTTGTGATTATCAAGCCGGAGTGCCATGTAAATACAAAAGAAATATTTTCAGCCAAAAATTTGACACGGGACAGCAAATCCATCAAAATAGGCGACTTTACAGCAGGGCAGCGTCAAAATGACTGTGTCGATGTGGTTTGCCAGCTTTATCCGATTGTTAAGGATGCTTTGGTTGAGCTGTCTGAATTTTCAGAAGCGAGACTGACCGGAACAGGGGCTTGTGTCTTTGCACAGTTTGATTCAGAAAGCGCTGCGATTAGCGCTTATCAGTCCCTTAAAGACAAGTGGCAGGTTTTTTTGAGTAAAGGTGTCAATGTATCGCCTTTGATTTCAAAGCTGAAGATCGGTTAAATATATCTTGATTATTGGGTCGTCGCCAAGCGGTAAGGCACGGGGTTTTGATCTCCGCATACCAAGGTTCGAATCCTTGCGACCCAGCCATTTATCTCCACTCAGTTAAATTCAATTTGGGAGTACTTGAATGGATGACACCCCTATGATGGTGTTTTCTGGAAATGCTAACTTGGCTTTGTCTGATGGAATAGCAAAAAAACTTAACATGCGCTTAGGGATGGCGGCTGTAGGTAGATTTAGTGATGGTGAAATTGCGGTAGAAATTCAGGAAAATGTCCGGGGTAAGGATGTTTTTATTATTCAGCCAACCTGTTCGCCCACTAACGAGAATTTAATGGAATTACTGGTGATGATTGATGCCCTCAAGCGGGCCTCAGCATCACGAATTACTGCTGTAATGCCTTATTACGGGTATGCCCGGCAGGATAGACGTTCGCGATCAGCCCGTGTGCCAATTACCGCCAAGCTGGTTGCCAAAATGATTGAACAGGCGGGTGCTCATCGGGTGCTGACAGTTGATCTGCATGCCGATCAAATTCAGGGCTTCTTTGATATACCTGTAGACAATGTTTATTCGTCACCTCTTCTTTTAGGCGATGTATGGCGGCAACAGTATAAAAATCTGATTGTTGTGTCGCCGGATGTGGGTGGAGTGGTTAGAGCGCGTGCGCTTGCCAAGCGGCTCGATGATGCTGATCTTGCAATCATAGACAAACGCAGGCCCAAGCCTAATGTCTCGGAGATCATGCACATTATCGGTGATGTTGATGGCCGTAGCTGTGTATTGATTGATGATCTGGTCGATACGGCAGGGACTCTATGTCATGCCGCAGCTGCTTTAAAAAAACATGGTGCGATAAAAGTGGTAGCCTATTGCACCCATGCCGTATTATCAGGCTCCGCCATGAAAAACTTGAATGGCTCTGAACTTGATGAGCTGGTGGTTACGGATACCATACCGTTAAGCCGAAATGCGATTGATTCAGGAAAGATAAGGCAGCTAAGCGTTGCAGAAATGCTGGCTGAGACTATAAGACGTATGGCTGTCGGTGAGTCGGTTAGCTCGCTCTATGTAGATTAACATAATTGGTTGAATTTAATGTGCGTGCTTTAAGGCGGGCACTCCAAAAAAAATGGTGAGGAAAAATGTCTAAGGTATTTGAATTTGTTGCCGAAAGCCGTGGGCGATCAGGTAAGGGCGCTGCAAGAAGTATGCGTCGTCAGGGCAATGTGCCTGCAGTGATATACGGTGGCCACAGTGAGCCTCAAATGCTGGTGCTGAATCATAATGAAGTCATTAAGCATCTTGAACATGAAGCGGTTTATTCTCATGTACTGGATATTACTGTTGATGGAAAAACAGAGCAAGCAATTCTGAAAGGTGTTCAACGTAACCCTGCAAAAGTCCAGATTTTGCATCTGGATTTTCTTCGGGTTAGCATGTCCGAGACCGTAAAAGTGCATGTACCCTTGCATTTCATTAATGAGCAAACTTCCATTGGCGGAAAAAAAGGTGGTATAGCCGCCCATTCCATGGTTGATGTAGAGGTTTCATGCTTGCCTTCAGCATTGCCTGAATATATTGAAGTTAATCTGGCCGGTCTGGATATCGGCGAGACTGTTCATTTATCTGATCTGGTGCTGCCAGCAGGTGTTGAGATTGTTGTTTTGGCCCAGGGTCCTGAGCATAATTTGCCTGTCGTCTCCATGATGGCTTCAAAATCAAGTAAAAGTGATGAAGATACTGCTCCTGCTCCTACCGAGTAAAGCAGCCGCTATAGATAAAGATGATAAAACTTATCGTTGGCTTGGGTAATCCTGGTCGGCAGTATGAAAAAACCCGGCACAATGCCGGGTTTTTGTTTTTAGATGCCGTGGCCCAGGTACTGGGCTGCACCTGGTCTAATGAGTCCAGATTTCAAGGCATCTTTGCAGAAGGCAGCGTTACAAACGGCAAGGTCATACTGTTAAAGCCGGACACTTTTATGAATAGAAGCGGCCAGTCTGTGGGCAAAATCGCCCGTTATTACAAATTACTCCCTGAAGAAATTCTTGTCGTTCATGATGAACTGGACTTCAATCCCGGCGTCGTCAAACTTAAAAAAGACGGCGGCCATGCAGGGCATAACGGCTTGCGAGACATTATCGCCCATTTGGGATCAAAAGAATTTTACCGCTTAAGAATAGGCATCGGCCGACCTGCCGCCGGTAAAGTAGTTGCCGATTTTGTGCTGTCTGCGCCGTCCAAAAATGAATGGGAGTTGATGCTTGCAGCGTTTGAAGCGGGCAGAGGCTTTATTAATGAAATGGTCGCCGGGGATATGGCGGCTGTCATGAATAAATTGAATTCTTGATCCTGTTGTAAGTTCAGTCCGATATAAACGGTGGGCAAAACCACCTGGCCACCCTGCTTGGCTAAAAGCTCTTGACATTGATCTTTCAAGAGTATTAGAGTCGGTTCCAGATTGTACACCAAACGCGTGTAGCTTATGACGCACTGTTGGGGTGTCCAATTATAAGTTAGTGCGTCAGGCGAAGCTTTACGCTTCTGCAAGCTAGGAATTAATTTGAGATATAGACAGTTTAACTTTGATTTATTTGATGATGCGGATGTTCAGCATTCGCCGACCGTACTCGCTGCTCTTGAAGCGTTATCTCTCGAAGGTGGAATACAAGCTCGCGGGGCGATATTCACACGAATGGAAGTTGTTGATTTCATTCTTGACTTGGTGGGATATACTGAGGATAAGCCTCTTTATAAGAAGCGGCTTTTAGAGCCGGCAGCCGGTGGTGGTGATTTCTTACTGCAGGCGATTGAGCGGCTATTAAAGGCATGGCGAGCATCGAAAAATACAGAATCCGTGGTTGAGGATATTGCCGATGCCATTCGCGCCATTGAACTTCATCAAGAAACATTTATTGCTACTCGTGCCGCCGTGCTTCAACGACTCATGCAGGAAGGCATAGCGAAGTCATCCGCAGCCATTCTTGCTGATCGCTGGTTGATGCAAGGTGATTTTCTTTTAGAACGATTGGATGGCCAATTCGATTTTGTCGTCGGCAATCCGCCTTATGTGCGCCAAGAACTGATTCCTGCACCTTTGTTGGCTGAATATCGAAGACTCTATCAAACCCTATATGATCGAGCCGATCTTTACATTCCATTCATCGAACACTCGCTTTTAGCGCTTGCGGAGAATGGAAGCCTGGGATTTATCTGCTCGGATCGTTGGATGAAAAATCGCTATGGTGCACCATTACGCAAGCTTGTTGCAGATCGATTCCACCTGAAAGTCTATGTGGATATGGTGGACACGCCGGCATTCCATAGCGAAGTAGCTGCCTATCCGGCCATTACGGTTATCAGTCGCGAAAAACCAGGCGTTACACGCATCGCATATCGTCCCTCGATTGACCGTGCGATGCTGGTTGCACTTGCTAAGGAATTAACAGGCAATCACTGTTTTAAAACTGTCGGAGCGATGCGAGAGCTAGGGCTTGTACCGAATCATGCTGAACCGTGGTTGCTCGAAGCCCCGGATCAAATGACTTTTATTCGTCGTCTGGAAAAAAAATTTCCAACCTTGGAAGACGCGGGCTGCAAGGTCGGCATTGGCGTTGCGACAGGTGCGGATAAGGCTTTCATTGGGAATTTTGATGCGCTTGATGTTGAGCCGGATAGAAAACTGCCTTTAGTAACGACCTCCGACATTCAATCGGGTTACGTTGAATGGCGCGGACAAGGCGTCATTAATCCTTTTGATGACGAGGGCGCTCTTGTTAATCTCCATGATTATCCTCGTCTACGCAATTACTTAAATGCTCGGCGCGATGTGATCGCCAACCGCCATTGCGCTTTGAAAACGCCGGCGAATTGGTATCGTACCATCGATCGCATAACTCCTAGTCTTGCGAACAAGCCAAAACTTTTGATTCCGGACATTAAAGGGAAAGCCCATATCGTGTTTGAGCAAGGAAGATTGTACCCACATCATAATCTCTATTTCGTCACGTCGGAAACCTGGGATTTGCGAGCTTTACAAGCTGTGCTTCTGTCGGGCATTGCTCGGCTTTTTGTGGCGATCTATTCAACCAAAATGCGCGGCGGCTACTTACGCTTTCAAGCCCAATATCTTCGGCGTATCCGCATCCCTTGCTGGCAAGATGTCCCAGAGACTTTGCGGTATGAGTTGATAGCAGCGGCAAATACCCAAGACTTACGAGCCTGTAACCGAGCAGTATCTAGGCTGTACGGCTTGGCTGATGACGAACAATCATTGCTAAGAGGCAACGGAGCATACATGGCGCTTGATCTTGTTGATTACGAACGCAAGGTTCTTGAGGCGATACAAGCCTTCTGGGGCAATCGCGAAGCAGCGCGTCAAAAGCAAATTGAGTCTGGAAAAACAGACCAGGGTGAACGCGCAGGTGTCGCAGCTGGAAAAAACATGGATGGTTTTATCGCCTTGGTAATTGACCTCGTGCGCGCAAACGGCCTTGCCCATGCGAAAATTCACCAAAAAAGAGCCGTATTGACGCTGCCAGGCTATTTTCGTCCAACAAAGTTGTGGGACTTATTGGTGATTCATAAGGGAGAGTTGATAGCTGCCATTGAATTGAAAAGCCAAGTGGGTCCGTCATTCCGTAACAACTTTAACAATCGAACAGAAGAAGCTATTGGCACGGCTCATGATTTTTGGACAGCCTATCGAGAAGAGGCTTTTGGTAAACAGCCTCGCCCGTTTGTAGGCTGGTTGATGTTGGTTGAGGACGCACCTGAATCCAGATCGCCGGTTAGGGACGCTTCGCCACATTTTCCAGTATTCGATGAATTCAAGGGAGCGTCTTATCTCAAACGCTATGACCTTCTTTGTCAGAAGCTTGTTCAGGAGCAGCTTTACACAACAGCCGCTGTCATTACTTCACCACGAACCGCGGTGGAAACCGGTCAATTTTCCAGTATGTCGTCTATGACCGACATAAAAACGTTCGTTACGTCACTTGCTGGTCATATCGCGGCAGAAGCAGCTCGATTAGGTTAAGCAAATACACTAACAAAAAGCTCCACCGGAGGTTATTCCACTACCTTCATAACCTTACGCCCTACGAATCCCACCCTCAGATTCCAGATCACTGCCCTAGTTGTGGCTTTTCAAGATAGACAGTCAAGGCAACTGGATCACTAGCAATGTGGAAACCTAAGCAAGTAGCCGGGAGGAGTAATGCGGAATCCGGATAAAAGGAGACACTGACTCCCTGCATTATTGGAAATGGCTTAGGGTTCAATATCGGCGCAACCGTATCGCGGGTGAACGTACTTTTTACCGTAACGCTGAGTAACCTAAAATCGGCCTATTAGTCGACTATATTAGGCTTTTATATAAGGCGGTGCCAAGAATGCGGTTGACCCGGCTATTTATGATTATGACCGCCTGGAGTAAATACACATCCCTGTGTTACAGTATTGAAGCTTTAAATGATTATCAGATTATCTGATGATGCGATGTCCGCGGCCGCTCATACAGTTGTTATAAGCATTTTTATATCTTTCTTCAGTGCTAAAGCCTTTTGTTGCGCCGCCGCCAAAGCCGCCGGCTGCTGCTCCTATGGCTGCTCCTGCGCCTGGGTTTCCGGTAAATGCCCCAACGATTGCACCTCCTGCGGCTCCAATTAAGGCGCCCGTTCCTGCGCCTATAGCGGTTTCTTTTGTGGTGCCGCCCGAAGATTGGCTGGCCAGTTGTTTACACTCTGCTATGTCCTGATTGATGCGATAAGCATTCGGATCATTATAAGTATCGACAGTAGGCTGGTAGCCACCGTAGCTGTAGCAGCCTGAGACTGAGGCGCTGGCTATGAACGCTATACTGGCTATTAATTTTTTCATACAATTTACCTTTTGAAAGTTTTTTATAGTTTAAAGTTTAATGCTGAATACAATCTGAACGCTAGGACGTTAGAACATAATTATAGTTCCCTTAAGACCTGTAGCGGGGATTTGTTGAGTACGTGTCTTACGCCCCAATATCCTGCTGCACCTATGAATAAAGCCGCTATTAAAGGTATTGCAATCCACAAATACTGGCTGGGGCGATACTCCATATACATCACTTGCGTATATAAAACATAAATAATAGCTTCCGAAATGGCGACGGCCAGTAAACCGGAAATCAGCCCGAGGATGCCAAATTCGATAATATGCGTTTTTCTTAACAAGGAGCGATTTGCGCCTAGCGTTCGCATTAATGCGCCTTCATAAATGCGATTATCCAATGTCGTATAAACGGCCGCGAACAATACGGTGAATCCGGCCATTAAGGCAAAGTATAGTAAATAATTGATGGCTTGCGTCAATTGGGTCAATATAGTTTTAAATTGCTTTAAAATTAAATCAACTTCCAGAATAGTTGTGCCGGGATATTTTTTTATCAGCATGTTTAAAACGTTTTTTTGCGTTTCAGGCAGATAAAAGCTGGTTATAAAAGTGCTTGGATAGCTGTCCAGTGTCCCGGGCGAGAAAATCATATAAAAATTAGGCTTCATTGTATCCCACCTAAGATCGCGGATACTGGCGACCGTCGCGTTAATCTCCTGGCTACCCACGGTGAATGTCAAAAGATCACCCGGTTTTATTTTCAGGCTATCGGCCAGTTTCTGTTCAACAGACACCAGTCCGGACTGTCCATGAGTCCACCAGCTTCCGGCCACTATTTTATTCTCTTCAGGCAGCTCTTTTGTCCAGGTAAGGCTTAATTCTCTATGCGTGGCATTTTCGCCCTGTGTGTCTTTAGTGACAATTTCTTGCACAGGCGTATTATTGATTTTCACCAGCCGTCCTCTAACCACAGGATAAAACTGGCTGCCGTTAATGTGCTGCTGCTGTAGTTCTTGTTGAAAAGCGGCTCGTTGCTCCGGAAAAATATTCAGAGCAAAATGATTGGGCGCATTATCGGGTAATTGCTTTTGCCAGTTATCGATTAAATCGGTGCGGACGGTAAAACTGAGTATCATGGCGACCAGGGTAATACTGAATGCCAGAATCTGGCTGACAGTGGCGCTGCTGTTTCTCAGTAAACCCTGTAATCCAAAACGCCAGATCAGGCTCATGTGCGGCAACACGTTGCGGGCTAAATTCAACGAACCATAAACCAGCAAGCCCAGAGCCAGCAAAGCCACCATACCCGCGCCTAAAATGGTCGCCGTCATTTTAATATCATCGGTATATTTCCAGATCAGCAGGGCAAGAATACTGATGGCTAAACCATAGATCAGCCACGCGCTGCTAGGCGAAGGAACCAGTTCGTGGCGTAATACCCTAAGCGGCGGCACTTTTTTTAGCCGTAATAGCGGGGGCAGGGCGAAGCCCAACAAGACCGCCATGCCGATGATAAAACCGAAAAAAACGGCTAATAAGCCGGGACTGGCGACGTGTTGCGGCAATAATGCTCTTAATAAATAGAACAAGCCTTGTTGTGCTGACCAGCCCAGCAAGCAACCCATGGCGCTCGCCGCCAATCCAAGCACTATAAACTGGCTGCCATAAAGCCGGAGGATTTCGTTTTGTTTAAGGCCGAAGCAGCGCAATAGAGCTGTGGCATTAAAATGCCGTTCGGTATAACGATTCGTCGTCATTGCTATAGCCACGCCGGAAATTAAAATAACCACTATGCTTGATAGCCCCAGATAGCGCTCTGCACGTTCCAAGGCCGACCCCAATTCAGGACGGTCTTCATGAATATCCATAATGCGCTGCGATGGATTCAACTGCGGTTTAAGCCAGCGCTTGAATTCATCCAGTTTGTTAGATTCGCCGGTAAATTGGAAGAAATAATGAACATGACTGCCGGGTTGAATGATTCCGGTAGCCTGCAAATCCGCCTCATTAATCATCACACGGGGAGAGAAGCTGTAAAAATTGCCTTGCTTATCGGGCTCATAAGTAATGATTTTACTGATGGTCAGCTGTTTTTCACCCACCGTTAGCGGATCGCCTAATTGGAGCTTAAGCGCCGGCAAAATGCGTTTTTCAAGCCAGGCTGTTCCTTTCTCCGGTCCATTCTGTGCAATGCTTTCGGTCGAATAATCCATTGTTGTTGTTTTTAAAAAACCACGCAGGGGATAAGCATCGCTGACGGCTTTAACGCTCGCTAATAACATTTCGTCATGTTCAATCAAGACACTGGAAAATTCAGCCGTTCGTGCTTGCGCCAAATCCAGCTCGGTGGCCTTTGCAGGCCAGGCGGCTGGGATTATTGTCGGACTGGTTACCACCAAATCGGCTGCTAGAAACTCGGCAGTCTGATTGATCATCGTGCGTTGCAGGCGGTCCGAGAACAGGGCAATGGCTGTTGAGCTGGTAACTGCGATAATTAACGCCAACAATAAAATTGTTAATTCGCCGGAGCGACTGTCACGCCAAAGTAGTCTTAGCGCGAGATTAAAACGGGTCATAAATAAAGACAAAATCAGTATGGGAAATATTGTTAGTCAGGTAACGAATAGTTAACTCAATGTAGTGCGGTTTTTGAGGCTTGTAGCATGTCGATGCGATTTGCCTGCTTTTTTGCTATTGTATCAGAAGCCATTCTTACCAAAGGGCCGACTATACCCTCATGCCGCTTCCCGCTTCCGAAGAGTTGCATATTAACCCCGGCGCCAGGTGTGAAAACGTTCAGCACAGCGCAGCAGAAATTGCGGCGCATGATTACGCTTCCAGACACCGGCCGCATATTTGTTTGCTTCAGCCATCGTCGGATAAATATGGATGGTGCCGAGCAATTTGTTCAGACCGATATTGTATTTCATTGCCAGCACGAATTCAGCCAGCAGGTCTCCGGCATGTTGACCTACGATAGTGACACCCAAAATGCGGTCTTTGCCCGGTTGAGTCAGCACTTTAACAAAACCATGCGCTTCTCCATCAGCGATAGCGCGGTCGAGGTCGTCAATATGATAGGTGCTGGCTTCATAAGCAATCTTTTTTTCTTTTGCATCCTGTTCATTAAGGCCGACTCTGGCAACTTCAGGATCAGTAAATGTAGCCCACGGAATAACGGAATTATCGGTGCGAAACTTAAGAAAACTGCCGAATAGCGCATTGACCGAAGCATACCAGGCTTGATGCGCGGCGGTATGGGTGAACTGGAACGGGCCAGATACGTCGCCGACGGCAAAAATATTCGGATAATTGGTTTCCTGAAAATCGTTAATGGCTATGGTGCGCTTTGGCGATAATTCCACCCCCAGCTCTTCAAGGCCATATCCTTTGATATTCGCATTGCGGCCTATAGCCAATAACACGCGATCGAAAGAAATACGCACTTCCTGGCCTTGATGCTCGGCAATCAGGACTTTTTCACCGTTTTCGATGATGAACTGTTTGGCGGTATGTCCAACCAGCACATCGATACCTTCCTGGCGGAACTTCGTCATGACCAACTCCGACGCATCGCTGTCTTCGCGGATCAGCAAGCGCGGCGCCATTTCCACTTGAGTCACTTTACTGCCGAAGCGGGCAAAGCATTGTGCCAGTTCGCTGCCAATAGGACCCCCGCCCAATACAACCAGACGCTTGGGCAGCTCGCGCAATGCCCAGATATTATCTGAGGTCAGATAATCGATTTCTTCCACGCCGGGAATCGGCGGTATAAACGGATAGGCTCCAGCTGCAATAACAATGGAACGAGTGGTTAGTGTGAGGGTTTCACCGGCTGATGTTACCTGAACCTCCCACGGCGAAAGAATTCTGGCTTCACCTTCGATGACCTCTACGCCCAGGTTTGAATAACGCTGCACGGAATCGTGGGGTTCCACGGTATTGATAACCGACTGTACCCGATTCATGACATCGGCGAAATCAAATTCAGCGTCGGCTTTTTTAATGCCGAACTCCGCAGCCCGGCGTATATGGCCCAATAGTCTGGCGGAGCGGATCAGCGCTTTTGACGGAACGCAGCCGGCGTTCAGGCAATCGCCGCCCATTTTATGTTTTTCAATTAAGGTGACCTTAGCCTTGACGGCGGCGGCAATATAGGCGGTGACCAAGCCGCCTGAACCCGCGCCAATCACGATAATATTGGTGTCAAAGCGTGCAGGCTTGGTCCAGTTTGCATAGACCTTATTCGCTTTAATGGCTTCAACAATTTTATTGGCGATCAGCGGAAAAATACCCAATAAAATAAAAGAACCGATTAGCCCTGGGGACAGAATGTCCGATAATGATTTCAGCTTGCCAAGCTGAGTCCCTGCATTGACATAAACTATTGTGCCGGCCAGCATCCCCACCTGACTGACCCAATAGAAAGTCCGCGTTTTAATATTGGTCAAACCCATCGCCAGATTGATCATAAAGAATGGAAAAACCGGCACCAATCTCAGAGTGAACAGATACAACGCGCCTTCTTTAGCCACACCTGCATCGATGGCTTGCAAGCGCTCGCCAAACCGGGACTTGACTGCATCACGAAACAGAAAGCGGGCCGCCAGAAAAGCCAGGGTTGCGCCGATGCTGGAAGCGAAAGAAACAATTACCGTTCCCCACAGCAAGCCAAAGATAGCGCCGCCGGCGAGCGTAAGAACGGCTGCGCCCGGCAGAGACAGGCCGGTTACGGCTATATAAATCAAGGCATAAATGATAATGGTCATGCCGGGGTGGTTATACCGGTAAGACTCGATAGACTCTTGCTGCACCTTTAAATTTTCAAGGGTCAAGTAGCTCGGCAAATCGAAAATGAAAAAGGCGGTAATCAGGACCAGGATTAAGGCCAATAACATCAAGCGTGAAAGATTCATGGTTATTCTCCTCAGGGATTGACTAAAAAATTTCTTGATTTAAACAAGATACTTCAGTTATTCGCAGAAATCGTCATACTGGCAGGGATTCACGTTAGGCTTCCTGCCTACCGCCCTTCTGGTAAATGCAAATCTGTTCCAGACAGATTTGTGCCGGTATCTAGGCTACAGGAATGTGATCTCAACATGCCCTCCCTGGCTTCTGGATTCCGGCAATCCCTGCCGGAACGACGTTAATCTGTAGTTGTTGTGCATTGGCTGGAGACTCTTGCTAATCAGCAAAAGTTTTGTATATAGAATTTGCGCAGTGTAACCCGATTTATAATAATGGAAAAGTCAAAGGAGCTTTTATAAGTTGAAGGATATACTTGGCCAGGAAAGGTTCATTGGCAAAGGGCGATTCTTTGTCCGAGATTAAGCCGACTTCTTGCTCTGCTTATCAATGATTTAAAAACGCCATTACGATTATGGCATATAAGAAAGCGTGGATTAACACCGGTCGCTAACCCGGTCTGCTTAATCCTAAAAAGCACAGTTCACTTCAGGCATGAGAGAGCAGGGAGAATCACCACCGGACTGGAAAAGAAACCGCAGATCGATCTGGCGAATAGAAATTGATTATCCGGTCTTGGAGCGTGTAATTTTTTCAGAGGCATTAATTATCACTGATAATAGCTCTAGCCTGAAGATCGGCATGATAGGACGATCTGACCATAGGCGCACTGGCGACTTGTTTGAATCCCAGTGCCATTGCAACAGCGCCATATTCGTCGAATTGCGCCGGCGTAATGTAGTTTTTAACAGGTAAATGTGCGTTACTGGGTTGCAGATACTGGCCTAATGTCAGCATTGAACATCCGTGAGCTAATAAATCTCTCATGACCTGGTGCACTTCTTCCTGCTCTTCGCCCACGCCAAGCATCAGTCCTGATTTGGTGGGGGTTTGCGGCTGTGCTTGATTATACCGGCGCAGTAATTCGAGAGAACCCTGATAATCAGCGCCCGGACGTACCTGTTTATAAAGCCTGGGGACAGTTTCCAGGTTATGGTTGAACACGTCGCAGGGCTCTTCGGCGAGTATGGCGATGGCTTTATCCATGCGCCCACGAAAGTCGGGGACCAGAATTTCTATTTTGGTTGCGGGTGTTTGCAGGCGGATCTTTTTTATACACTCGGCAAAGTGTCCGGCCCCCCCATCTCTTAAGTCATCACGATCTACCGAAGTGATGACGACATATTTTAAGGCTAATGCTTCAATCGCATCCGCCAGATTTTGCGGTTCGTCTTTATCCAGCGCCAGCGGTTTGCCGTGCGCTACATCGCAAAACGGACAGCGGCGGGTGCACAAGTCGCCCATTATCATAAATGTGGCAGTGCCGTGCTGAAAACATTCAGAAAGGTTGGGGCAGGCCGCTTCTTCACAAACGGTATGGAGTTGGCGCTCGCGTAGCAGGTGCTTGATTTTTGTGATCTCGTCACTGGCTGACAATTTGACGCGTATCCAGTCAGGTTTGCGCAAAACCGTCTCTGCCGGTTCAACTTTTATCGGGATACGCGCCAGTTTTTCAGCATTACGCTGATGGGATTCGGGAGTAGAGCGGGAAGGTGCCTGAGTGGTCATGTTTGCAATGCAGTGGTAATAGCCTGAGTTACAGAATTTGCAAGTTCATTGGTGTCGATAGCGACACCCAGATCAGCCAGTTGAGTGACTTTAAGGTCTGAATAACCGCAAGTGTTTATAGAGTTGAAAGGGCGCAAGTCCATATCATTGTTGAGACTCAGGCCATGATAGCTACAGTTTTTTTTAATTCTTAACCCGATAGAGCCAATTTTTTTATTGTCCACGTAAACGCCGGGCGCATCAGCTCTGGAAGCAGACAGGACGCCATGTTCTGCCAAGGCACTGATCATGGCTTGTTCCAGCACCGTAACTAACTGGCGGACTCCCCAATTCAGCCTTTTAAGATCCAGTAGAGTATAAATAATCAGTTGTCCGGGACCATGATAAGTCACTTGTCCGCCCCGATCGGAATTAATAACCGGAATGCGGCCGGCGTTCAGCACATGCTCACGTTTGCCATTCAAGCCTAAAGTATAAACAGGAAAATGTTCGACCACCCATAACTCGTCAGCCGTCTCTGCATTACGTTTCTGGTTGAAGAGCTGCATATCCTGCCAGATGATTTCATAATCCTGCAATCCCAAATGACGTATCACCACCATAAGAATGTTTGTTCAGGATGTTTTTACAGTACCATCAGAACGAGAGGATGATCATGTAAATCCTGATAAATGGCGTTAAGTTGCCTTTTGCTTGAGGCTTCTACAATGACGGTTACCGAGATGTAATTGCCATCTCTGCTGGGGCGAGTGGTTACCGCTCCCTCTTTAATATCAGGTGCATGACGGCGTACTATCTCAACTACCATCAGGTCGAATTCCAAATCGGCCTTGCCCATTGCCTTGATAGGAAATTGGCAAGGGAATTCCAGAAGTGTTTCTTCACTCATAGCAGGGATTGTTTATAAGCTTGAAAAAGCTGATTTAAGGTTTGCCATACCGGACCGGGTTTGCCGTCGCCTACAGGTTTAGAGTCAAGTTCAACTATGGGTATGATTTCACGAGTAGAACTGGTTACCCAGATTTCGCTGGCTGCTGGCAGGGCGGCAAATGAAATTTTATCTTCGCGCGTAGGGATATTGTTTTTTTGTGCTATATCCAGAATTACATCGCGGGTAATGCCGGGCAATATGTCGTTGCCTTTGGGCGGAGTGCATAAAACGCCATCAATCACCGCAAAAACATTGCTGGCGGCCCCTTCGGTTACAAAACCGTCTTTTACCAGCAGTGCTTCGGCACTGCCCTGGTCCAGAGCTTCTTGTCTGTGCAGAATATTGCCCAATAGCGTGATGGCTTTAACATTGCAAAGCTTCCAGCGGCTATCATCCATGCTGACTGCTTTTATTCCGGTACTTAAGCCGGGAAAAGGCACGATATTCGAGCACATCGCAAAAACGGTGGGCGGCGTATTTTCCGGAAAAGCATGATCTCTTTTATCCGCAGTTCCACGGGTAATCTGTAGATAAATATACTGATCAAAATTTGTATCCAGCAAGGGCGTCATAATTTCCAGCCATTGCTCCCGCGTATGAGGGTTTGGCAATCGGATGGACGCCAGGCTGTTTTCCAGACGTTCCATATGTTTATGGAAATGAAATAAATGTCCGGAGTAGGACGGGATAACTTCGTAAACTCCATCGCCGAATAAAAATCCTCGATCCAGTACTGATATTTTGGCTTCGGCAAGCGGCAGATATCGCCCGTTCAGGTAAACTATTTTATTTTTCATCAGGCTTCTCGATCATTATCATAACGCTATCATAGAGTCTTTGAAAAATATTGCCTCGATCAACGGGCTTTAAAGCGATTAAATCTTTGTCAGCAATGAGCTCATCTTTCAGGTTAACCTTGACAGAGCCCAGCTTGTCACCTTCTTTCACCGGTGCGGTTATTTTTTTATCAACCGTAATAACGGCTTTAAGATCTTTATATTGGCGCCTTGGAATAGTTGCGTAAAGATCTTCACCCAGACCTAACGGTAGGGTTTTAATGGCCCCTTTCCAGATCCTCGATTCAGTTAAAGGTGTTTTTCCCTGATAAAGCCGATGCGATTCGAAAAAGCGGAAGCCATAGTTAAGCAAACTCTGATTATAGTTAGCTCTGGCGTTGGCGCTCCTTGTACCCATAACGACTGAAATAAGCCGCATATCTTCTCTGAGTGCGGAGGCGACCAGACAATAACCGGCATCATCGGTAAATCCGGTTTTAACGCCGTCAACGGACTCATCACGCGAAAGCAGCATATTGCGGTTTTGTTGAACTATTTTGTTAAAGGTAAAATCTTTTTGCGAAAACCAGCGATAGTAATCCGGAAATTCTTTGATTAAAGCCGTGGTCAGGATGGCCAAATCGCGTGCACTGGTGTAATGATCTTCCATCGGAAGCCCATCGCTGTTTTTGAAATGACTATTGGTCATGCCCAGCCGCACTGCGTGTTGATTCATCATGTCGGCAAAAGTTGTTTCATCGCCTGCGATATGCTCAGCCAGAGCCACGCTGGCGTCGTTACCCGATTGAATGATCACGCCTTTAAGCAAGTCTTCAACTTTTACCTGGTTGCCAAGCTCAAGAAACATGCGCGAACCGGGAGATTTCCAGGCTTTTTCACTGATAGTGGCATTATCATCAAGATGCAAGTGGCCATTGCTGAGCTCCCTGAACACCACATATACTGTCATTATTTTGGTGAGGCTGGCAGGAGCCAGCCTGGCATCGGCGTTATTTTCCGCCAGAATTTTACCCGTATGATAATCCTGCAATATATAAGCAGCCGCCGCTATAGGTGGCGGGGGAGGGGTGGCAATCTCAGCGTTTTCTGCTTGTGCCTGAAAGAGGGTAACCAGTAAGCCGAATAATAAAAATACGGTAAATTTTTTAAAAGGGTTCATTGCTCTTTAAACTCGACAGTAAAACAACTTACATTGTAACACGCGAGTTTTCAGATAGTCTGGATTCAGTAACAAATTGTGTGTCGGTTATGCCCATTTCCGTCAGTTGTTCATTCAGCTGATTAGCAATGGCTGTTGAGTTTATCGGCCCCAGCTGAACTTTGTAAAGAGTGGATTTTTTGTAGGTAGAGGAGCGGATATCAGGCTCAGGCAGATGGTTGGCGGCGATTTTATTTTTTAATTTCATGGCTTTTTTTGCACTGCCGAAACTGCCTACCTGCAGGTATACATTTTGGTCTTGGCTTGCTGCAATTTGCTGCAATTGAGGCAATGCCTGGCTGGGCGGTATTATCTTGATTTCTACCGAGCCCAAGCCGTCTTGTTGCAGGTCCAGGTTTTTTGCGGCAGCGTAGGACAAATCCAATTCTCTGTTTCCGACAAAAGGGCCTCTGTCATTGATTCTGACAATAACGCTGAGATGATTTTCCAGATTGGTTACCTGGGCATAAGACGGAATCGGCAGGGTTTTATGCGCGGCAGTCAGGGCATACATATCAAATATTTCACCGGTGGCGGTTTTTTTACCGTGGAATCCGGGTCCATACCATGATGCAATGCCCTGTTTTATATAGCGAGCAATGCGCGGTAGCAGATTTTCTTGTTGTGCACCCTCATCAGGCTCATCATGATGACTCATTCGCAATATTGCATGATGTCTTGATTGAGGGCTGGCTGCAATTTGAGGCGGGTGATGAAGAGGGATCGGGGAGTGAAAAGTAACTTCGGTAGTTTTAACTTGTTCTGTAGAGCACCCGTTCAGGGCAATCATTAAAATTGCAAATAGAAGCTTATTCATGGGAAGTTGCCTTTTTTATTTAGAATCGATAGGCTTAGCTGATAAACGGCCATGGCATATAACGGGCTGTGGTTGTATCGGGTAATGACATAAAAGTTGTTCAATCCCGCCCAGAGCTCATCACCTTGCTGCTGTTTAAAAGCAAGCAGTTTTACTTTAGTGTTTAAAGGTAATGGTCTCGATATTTTTAAGTTGAGCGATTCTAACTCAGCAAGTCTTAAGTCCGGCTTAAGATCCTTTGTCAATGCGGATTTATAATTTTCCCCGGTCGCACTCACAGGAAAAGCGACAGCCTGGCCGGGCTGCCATTGATGCTTAACAAAATAATTGGCGATGCTGGCGATAACATCTGCCTGGTTATGCCAGATATCGCGGTGGCTATCATTATTAAAGTCAGCGGCATAAGTTCTGAAACTGCTGGGCATGAACTGCGGCATCCCCATTGCTCCGGCGTAAGAGCCTGTGGGCGCCAAGGGATTCATGTGTTCATCACGGCACAATAACAAAAAGTTTTCCAGCTCACTGAGAAAGAATCTACTGCGCGGCGGATAGGCGAACGCCAGCGTAGACAATGCGTCGATTACCCGATAGTTGCCGGTTTTTTGTCCATAAAGCGTTTCAACGCCGAGTATGGCGATAATAATTTCCGCCGGAACACCGGCTTGTTGTTCGACGGCCGTCAGGGCTGGCTCATTTTCTTGCCAGAATTTTACACCGCCATTAATGCGTGCATCGGTTATAAATATTTTTCGATATTTATACCAGGGCAAACCTTCCGCAGGCGACGAAATTTTTTTAAGAATATCTTCCTTGATTTCGACTGCTTGAAACCATGCGGCAAGTTCGGATTCATTAAACTGGTGCTTTGACGCCATTGTTTCGATAAAGGCATTCATGGCGGCTTTTATTTCAACGGGTGGAATCAACCTGTATTTGGAGACATCGGACTGGGATGTTTTTAGGGGAGATTTGTCGGGCTTGGCGATCGATTCAGGCGACCTTATTTTCGTGGCGCATGAATTTACAGTTAGGCAAACACCGCTGATGAGCAAGCGGACTAAGGTGGTTTTTATCTTCATCAGATGGGCAGAAATTTTCTGTGGGTGTGAATTGACATAAGGATGCCGAAACCGGCCAGTAAGGTAACAATGGATGTTCCGCCGTAACTTATTAGAGGCAATGGAATTCCGACAACGGGTAGAATGCCTATGACCATGCCGATATTAACAAAAACATAAACAAAAAAAGTAAAGGCCAGGCTGCTCGCCAATAATCGACTGTAAGTATCCTGAGCCTGAGTAGCAATATAAAGGCAGCGTCCGATAATCAATAGATACAGACCCAGCAAGCCCAGAGAGCCGAATAAGCCGAATTCTTCGGCAAATACGGCAAAAATAAAATCAGTAGAGCTCTCAGGTAAAAAATCCAGTTCCGATTGAGTGCTGCCCAGCCAGCCTTTACCATAAATACCGCCTGAGCCGATGGCTATTTTAGATTGAATAATATGATAGCCTCTGCCCAGCGGATCAGATTCAGGGTCTAGCAAGGTGAGCACCCGGTCTCGTTGATAGCCGCGCATAAAATGCCAGATAACAGGCGTAACAGAAGCTAGCGCAGCGATAATTCCCAATATAAACCGCCAGGAAAGACCGGCAAAAAACAGTACGCCCGCGCCGGAGCTTGCCACCAGCAGAGCAGTGCCGAGGTCGGGTTGTTTAGCAATCAGGAAAGTCGGGACTAAAATGAGAATAGCCGCAGTCAATAGCTGTTTGGCTTTTGGCGGCAGCGGTTGATCCGCCAGATACCAGGCTATCATCATCGGTGTCGTAATTTTAATCATTTCTGAAGGCTGAAAACGGAAAAACCCCAGTTCCAGCCAGCGTTGCGCGCCCTTGCCTATCTGCCCCATGATCAATACGGCAACAAGCAGGATAATACCGAGGCCAAACAATAGCGCGGAATAACGTTTAAACTGATAAGGATCTATATGAGCCAGTACTATCATTAAAAGAAACGCCAGGCCGATACGCGCGGCCTGGCGAATCAGTATGGCGGTTTCCTGACTGCCGGTGCTGTACAGAATGGCGATACTTAACAAGGAAGTGAGCAGCAGGCCTATAAATAAGGGAATATCTATGTGCAGCTTTCTGAGGATATTACCCAGCATGGAAGGGGGCTGAAATTGTTCTCTACGGGTTTCGATGTTCATCATTGTCCTGTAAATATTGCTTGATAACCTGCCCTGCGATAGGTGCTGCGACTGAGCCGCCGTGGCCTCCGTTTTCAACAACCACGGCTACGGCAATTTTAGGGTCATCTGCAGGAGCGAAAGCAATAAACAAGGCGTGATCTCGAAATTTAAAGTCGATTTCATTTTCGTTATATTTTGCATTTTGCTTGATGCCCAATACCTGAGCGGTCCCTGTTTTCCCGGCGATTTGATAACTGATATTGGTATTAATGCCTTTAGCGGTCCCGCGCGGACTATGCACAACATTGATCATCGCTTCGATAACTGTATTAACATTAGCCGGCTTAAGCGGAATCGTTTGCTGGTGGATTTCAGGGCCGGGAAGGGTATTCCGAGCGGTGGCGATTTTGTTTACCAGGAAAGGCGTGACAACGCTTCCCCTGTTTGCTAATGTTGCCGTAGCTCGAGCCAGTTGTAGCGGGCTGATCTGAAGATAGCCCTGGCCTATGCCGGTGATCAGGGTTTCTCCCGGATACCATGCCTGATTCTTCCTGGAACGCTTCCATTCGCGCGAAGGCAACAATCCGGCCTTTTCCCCAATCAGATCAATACCGGTTTTTTCGCCAAAGCCAAGTTTCTGCAAAAAACTGTGTATATGGTCTATGCCCAATGTCGACGCCAGGCGATAAAAATAGACGTCGCAAGATTCAGTAATGGCTTTGTTTAAGTTGACTGATCCATGCCCGCCTTTTTTCCAGTCCCTGTATTGATGACTGACGCCGGGTATTTGATAATAGCCGGGGCATAAAATATTGTGCTCGGGGCTGATCGCATCATATTCAAGTCCCGCAAGAGCGATAAAAGGCTTGATTGTAGAACCTGGGGGATATAAGCCCCGCAGAGCGCGGTTATAAAGCGGCTGATTTTCAGATAATTGCAGTGCCTGAAAAACGTCATTGGCTATGCCGACTACAAAAGGATTAGGATCAAATCCGGGACGGCTGGCAAAGACCAGTACGCCGCCGGTTTTAATTTCAATCGCGACAACTGCGCCATTGAAAGTCCCCAAAGCGTCATAAGCGGTTTTCTGCAAATCAATGTCAAGGGTCAAATAAAGGTTCGCTCCCGGGTCTGGAACTTTTTCGTTGATGGTATTGAGGAGCCGTGCCTGGACATTGGTTTCAATTTCCGCGTAACCGGTTTTGCCGTGCAGCTGTGTTTCATAAGAGCCCTCTATGCCCAGTTTGCCGATATGAGTGGACCCGCGATATTCGGCAATCGGCAAATCCTTAAGCTCCGCTTCGTTAATGCGGCCTACATAGCCGATCACATGAGAAGCCAGATCACTGTAAGGATAATGTCGGATCAGCCGGGTTTGAATGTCGACGCCGGGAAAGAAAGGCATGGCTACGGCGAATTTTGCCAGTTCTTCATTATTCATGTTTAACAATAACGGGGTGCTGGTAAACCATTTTTGGCGTTTGCGCAGTTTTTGATAGAGTTCTATTTTTTCATCGGGAATATCAAGAAGTTTTTGTAATCTTGACAGTGTGCCGTCAAGGTCAGGGACTTTTTCCGGGGTGAGTTCCAGGCTGTACGACGGAAGGTTTTCTGCCAGAATCTTGCCATGCCGGTCATAAATGATGCCCCGGGTCGGCACCAGCGGGACGATTTTAATACTGTTGTCTTTTGCCAGAGAGGAATAATGTTCGTGCCCGACAATTTGCAGATACACCAAGCGAACAATCAGGCCTGACGTTAATAAGGTAATGGCAATGAATGCGGCAACAACGCGGTTTAAAAATAGGCGGTTCTCTCCACTATTGTCTTTTACAGAATAGATGCGGGACATATCTTGCTGTGTATCTTTTTATTGACTGCGTCGCGCTATACGGACAAAGCGCAATGAAGTGTAGATCAAGGGCCAAAATGCTGTGCCGGAAAAAACAGGTAGCCAGAACGAAGAGTGAAGCTGCGCCGGATGCTGAATATTCTTTATTAAAAAAAGGAGTAATTGCGACAACAGCAAGCAGAAAAAAATAAACAATCCCTGTTGAACCAAGGGAAACTGCCGTAAACGTTTATGTAATTTCAGGCAGATATAGATTACCAGCGAATAAGCCAAGGCGTATTGACCCAGCAATCTGCCTGTTAACACATCGGTGAGCAGGCCGAATGTCCAGGCATGAAAGATGCCCACGCGTTCAGGTACGGCAAGTGACCAGTAGATAAGCGTTAACAGTACCCAGTCGGGATTGAGTGTCTCCAGAATACCAGGCCAGGGTGCTATTCTCAGGCACATTGCCAGAACTATGGTTAAGATAATGCGGCCAAACCCGACGTATTTATTCATTGCTATGAGTGGTGGTTTCTGGATTATTTTCTGTTGGCTTTGAAATAAGAGGAATGGGCGCGGAGTTGCTCCAGACTATCATCAGCTCTCTATTGCGGTCCAATTGGGCTGCGGGCGTTGCAGTTATGTTGACGAATGCTTTATTAGGCTGCGAGGTAAATTCATCCACGACAGCCACGGGATAGCCTTGCGGAAAAGTACCACCTAAACCCGATGTGATCAACAAGTCGCCAGGATGAATATCTGCATTGCTGGGTAAAAAAGGCAACAATAACCGGTTCAATTGTCCGCTGCCAACGGCGATAGTCAATAAGCCGTTACGGTTGACCTGGACGGGAATGGCATGGTTCGGATCGGTAATTAACATAATCTCGGAACTGAATGGCAATGCCCTGAAAACTTGCCCGACAACGCCGTTAGCGTCCAATACCGCTTGCTGGGGATGAACACCAAAACGAGTGCCCTTATTGACGACAACGACATGTTCATAAGGCGTCATATTAATTGATAATAATTCGGCAACCAATACTTGTTCACCGAGTTCAAAAGAGTTTTCCAATAACGCACGCAAACGAATATTTTCTTTTTCCAGAGCCGCAAATTTGAGCAGCCTGGTCTGATGGATGAGCTGATCCTCTCGCAATTTTTTGTTTTCCTTTTTTAACGCTTCGTATGAAATAATGGTATCGGCAGCGTTCCTGGCCAGTAGGGACGGTAAATCGACCAGATATTTTAACGGGTCAACAAAATAGGATAGCGTTATGCGCAGAGGATTAAGTTGTTGGCTTTTGTTCTCAGATGCAAGCAGAGCAATGGAAGCGATGATGGCTACCAGCAGGCGGGTATTGATGGATGGGCCGGTGGCAAATAATAGTTTTATAGCGTAATACCTGTAGACAGTTAAATGAAAGCCTTTAATATAATATAAAAATTCCGCCTATTAAAAAATACTACGCGAACCTTCGTGTGCTCTGTTAAAGCATCCGATAGAGCGCTTTTCAGTTTAAAAGTTTAGTGCCGATTCGATTTTTGGCTTACTGTCAGAAAAAGCCCCGGAAAGCTGATTACTCTAATGAGAAGGTTGAAATGCCTTTCTTATCCAGCATTTCCAAAACCATGCCTCCACCTCTGGCAACACAGGTCAGCGGATCATCGGCAATATAGACGGGCAGCCCGGTTTCTTCAGAAACAAGACGATCGATATCTTTTAATAAAGCGCCGCCGCCTGTTAAATATATTCCACGGTTCGCAACATCCGAGCCAAGTTCGGGCGGGGTTTGCTCCAGAGCCAATTTTACGGCGCCGACGATGCCGGACAGGGGTTCCTGCAAAGCTTCAAGAATTTCATTACTATTTAACGAAAAGCTGCGCGGCACTCCTTCCGCCAGATTACGGCCTTTAACTTCTATTTCCTGAACCTCGTTGCCAGGATAAGCGGAACCAATTTCCAGTTTTATTTTTTCGGCTGTCGCTTCACCAATCAAGGTGCCGTAATTCCTGCGCACATAATTGATGATAGCCTCGTCAAAACGGTCACCGCCGATACGGACAGAGTTTGAATAGACAATGCCGTTTATTGATATGATTGCCACTTCGGAAGTGCCGCCCCCAATATCAAGCACCATTGAGCCGCACGGTTGATCAACAGGCAAACCGGCTCCTATAGCGGCCGACATTGGCTCTTCAATTAAATAAACTTCGCGCGCCCCGGCCATTGCGGCTGATTCCCTGATTGCACGGCGCTCCACTTGTGTTGAACCGCAAGGAACACAGATTAAAATACGCGGACTGGGGCGTAAGAATTTGCTTTTATGGACTTTTTCAATAAAAAACCGCAGCATTCGCTCGGTAACAGCAAAATCAGCGATTACACCGTCTTTTAATGGGCGGATAGCGGTGATATTGCCCGGTGTGCGCCCCAGCATCTGTTTTGCTTCAAGGCCAACAGCAACAATGGTTTTGGCGCCACGAATTTTGTCTTCCTTGATGGCGACAACCGATGGCTCATTAAGTACGATTCCTTGTCCGGGAATATATATCAAGGTGTTAGCAGTTCCCAGGTCTATTGACAAATCGTTGGAGAAAAGGCCACGAAATCTTTTAAACATTCTTACCTGCTTCCATTAGGAGATTAAAAATGGGACTACTTTATCAATCAAGCGGGTATTTGAGCAAGATATAACTGGCTTATTTGTAGTAATATACAGAGTACAGCTGAGGTATATGTTATACAAAGGTTTAAGATGAAAGACATCAGATACAAGAAGCCCGTTTTAGTCCTGCATTGCCCACCTTTCATACTGACTTTTATGGAGTAAAAAATGTCGTTAACGACGGATGAAGTAAAAAAAATTGCGCATTTGGCGCGCTTGGGAATAGATGAGCAAGACGTTGAATCTTATGCAAGGGATTTGTCAGGAATGCTCGACTTGATGGCCCGGATGAGCGAATTGAATACCGAAGGCGTCGACCCCATGGCTCACCCGATGGATCAAGTGCAGCGATTAAGGGCTGATGTCGTTACCGAACAGGATAATCGCGAAAAATTTCAGGCGATTGCGCCACAAGTTGAAGCTGGGCTTTACTTAGTGCCGAAAGTGATTGAGTAAAGAGAAAGCGGACGATGCATAACAAAACCATGACACAATTAGCTCACGGGTTGCGCTCCGGTGAGTTTTCAAGCGTAGAACTGACTCAGGCGTTTTTAGATCGGATCAAACAACACCAGGAACTGAACGCCTATATTACTGTCAACGAAGATCTGGCCTTGCAGGAGGCTTGCGCCGCCGATATCCGGCTGGCTAACGGAAATCCCGAACTGTTGACCGGCATACCCATCGCACAAAAAGACATTTTTTGTACAGAGGGTGTTAAAACGACCTGCGGCTCTAGAATGCTCGATAATTTTATTGCCCCCTACAATGCCACTGTCGTAGAAAAATTTAATCAGGCAGGTGCGGTAATGCTGGGTAAGCTCAATATGGACGAATTCGCCATGGGCTCCTCTAATGAGACCAGTCATTACGGCGCAGTTAAAAATCCCTGGGATACAAATACTGTGCCAGGCGGTTCATCAGGCGGTTCAGCAGCAGCTGTAGCCGCACGACTCGCCATTGGCGCAACCGGCACAGATACCGGCGGCTCAATACGGCAACCTGCGGCGTTATGCGGCATTACCGGTCTGAAGCCCACTTACGGGCGGGTATCCCGTTACGGCATGATCGCTTATGCATCCAGTCTGGATCAAGGCGGTCCCATGACCCGTGGTGCTGAAGATGCGGCGATTATGCTGCAAACCATGGCGGGATTTGACGAAAAAGATTCAACCAGCGTTGATCTGCCTGTGCCTGATTACAGAGCGGGACTGAATAATTCGCTTGCGGGCCTGAAAATCGGTTTGCCCAAGGAATTTTTTGGCGAAGGTTTAAACAGCGATGTGGCTGTAACTCTTGAAACAGCTGTTAATGAATACCGGAAACTGGGCGCGGAAATCAGGGAAATATCCATGCCTAACCTGAACTTGGCTATCCCGGCTTATTATGTGGTTGCGCCTGCTGAGTGCTCGGCGAACCTGTCGCGATTTGATGGCGTGCGCTATGGTTACCGTTGTGAAAACCCGGTAGATTTAACCGATTTATATACACGTTCGCGCGGCGAAGGCTTTGGCAAGGAGGTCAAAAGGCGTATTCTCATGGGCACCTATGCTTTATCGGCCGGTTATTACGACGCTTATTATATTAAGGCGCAAAAAATACGCCGTTTGATCAGTGAAGACTTCAAGAATGCTTTAGCGCAGGTTGATGTAATTATGGGACCTGTAACGCCTACTACTGCCTTTGGCATCGGCGAAAAAATCGGCAATCCGATTGAAATGTATTTGTCGGATATTTATACCATCGCTATCAATTTAGCCGGTGTGCCGGCCATGTCAATCCCCGCCGGATTTGCCCAGGGTAAACCGGTAGGTTTGCAGATTATCGGCAATTATTTCGCCGAAGACAGATTGTTGAATATTGCCCATCAGTATCAGCAAGTCGCCGATTGGCATTTACATATCCCCAAAGGTTTTGAATAAGGAGCAAACGAATGGAATGGGAAACAGTCATCGGCCTGGAAATTCACACACAACTGGCTACAAAATCGAAAATATTTTCCGGTGCGTCTACCGCTTATGGCGCCGCACCCAATACCCAGGCCTGTGCAGTCGATTTAGGCCTGCCCGGCGTTTTGCCGGTATTAAATGAAGAGGCTGTACATAAAGCAGTCATATTCGGCATGGCAATTGAAGCGGAAATCAGTCATTATTCCGTTTTTGCCAGAAAAAACTATTTTTATCCGGACCTGCCCAAAGGCTATCAGATCAGTCAAATGGAATTGCCGATTGTCGGTCCTGGGCATTTGGATATTGAAGTTGATGGGGTCAGCAAACGTATCGGCATTACCCGCGCCCACCTTGAAGAAGACGCGGGAAAATCATTGCATGAGGATTTTCATGGCTTAACAGGCGTCGATTTAAACCGTGCCGGAACGCCGCTGCTGGAGATTGTATCCGAGCCGCACATGCGCTCTGCGAAAGAAGCCGTTGCGTATATGAGGAAACTGCATGAACTGGTGCGCTATCTGGATATTTGTGACGGCAATATGCAGGAAGGTTCGTTTCGCTGTGACGCCAATGTATCAGTGCGCCCGAAAGGCCAGAAAGAATTTGGCACGCGAGCGGAAATTAAAAATATTAACTCGTTCAAATTCGTCGAGAAAGCCATTAATCATGAGATTGAACGGCAAATCGAGCTGATAGAAACCGGCGGTAAAGTTGTTCAGGAAACTCGTTTGTATGATTCTGTCAAGGATGAAACACGCTCCATGCGCAGCAAGGAAGAGGCCAATGATTACCGTTATTTCCCAGACCCTGACCTGTTGCCCGTCTTTATCAGTGAAGATTACAAGCAACAAGTGAAAGCGCAATTGCCGGAATTACCACAGGCTAAAAAGTATCGGTTTAATGAGCAATACGCTCTGGATGACGAGAATGCTAATATTCTTACGTCTTCCCGTCAGTTGGCTGATTATTTCGAAACAGTGCTTAAAGAATCGGGCTGCGAAGCAAAGCTGTGTGCCAACTGGATTACGGGCGAGCTTTCCGCCGCTCTCAATAAAGCCCGTCTGGAGATTATGGAGTCGCCTGTTAGCCATGAACGTCTGGCAGGTCTATTGGCTCGAATCAGCGATAACACAATTTCCGGAAAAATAGCCAAGCAAGTGTTTGAAGAAATGTGGCGAAGCCCTGCCACAGCCGATGAAATTATTGCCGAAAGAGGGTTGAAGCAAATTACTGATACCGGTGCGATAGAAGCTATTATTGACAAGATCATTGCCGATAATCCCGGTCAGGTTGAGCAATACCGTAGCGGTAAGGATAAAGTCTTCGGATTTTTTGTAGGACAGGTCATGAAAGAGATGCAGGGTAAAGCCAATCCGGGGGAAGTTAATAAAATGCTTCAAGCAAAACTGAAGCAGTAAAACAAAACCGCGGATGCGTAGCAATCGTGCTTCATACCTTACCACTGTCGATACTTATCATTTTTCGAAAGTCTTTGTTCATTGCGAAAATCTTCAGAACGACTAATAAGTTCCCTGTAAACCGGTCAACGCCACGGCCAGAAAATCGGCCATGGCGTGTTATTGATAGTACCTAAAAGGTCGGACTGATTAAAAAGCCCGAATACAGCGTATCCATCTTTCCACATCGAAAGTTAGTCCAACTGCAATGGTGATACACCTGCAGAATAATTATCGCTTTTCAATCGAAAAGGTAGTGCTTGCCTGTAAAAGCCAAAAGCCTAAATCGATGCATATAATCAAATACAGCAGATGAGGGTGATAAGTGGCGGTGGTCGAGTCGTGTTACTTTTGGAGAATGTGTAAACGATCTTCGGTAGATATTCTGAACATAATCGAAAGATTCAGAATAATGAAAATGGTCCGGTTTTTTTATGCCTGTTACCGGGCAGTATTATAGTGGGCATAAAAAAGGCAGCTACCGCTGCCTTTATACGTATTTGAAGCAAAAAAACCGATCAGAGCTTTTCCTTGATACGAGCCGCTCTACCGGTCAGATCACGCAAGTAGTACAATTTAGCACGACGTACATCACCGCGGCGCTTGACGGTGATCTCGCTGATCATAGGGCTGTGAGTTTGAAAAACACGCTCAACACCAGTGCCGTGTGAAATCTTTCTTACTGTGAAAGCAGAGTTTAAGCCGCGATTGCGTTTTGCAATCACAATGCCTTCAAAAGCCTGAATTCTTTCACGTTCGCCTTCTTTTACTTTAACCTGTACAACAACCGTGTCGCCTGAATTAAATTCAGGGATCTGTCTTAGCTGTTCTTTTTCCAATACATCAATAATATTGCTCATTACCACACCTATTCAACTTCATTTTTAAATTGTTGCAGCAGATATTCCTGTTCTGCGTTTAACTTCTTTTTTTTTAATAAATCAGGCCGTTTTAGCCACGTTCTGCCCAACGCCTGCTTCATGCGCCATCGGCCGATATTCGCATGATTGCCGCTCAATAACACATCCGGCACTGAACAGCCTGCAAGTTGTTCAGGTCTGGTAAAATGCGGATAATCCAGCAAGCCGTCCGTATAAGAGTCCTGCAGGGCGGAATCCTCATCGCCCAGTACACCTGGCAGCAAACGCGTTATGGCATCAATGACTATTAATGCGGCGAGTTCACCGCCACTGATAACATAGTCGCCAACCGACCACTCATCATCACAATCCATTTCAACAAAACGTTCATCAATGCCTTCATACCGCCCTGCAACCAGAATCAATTGCGAAATACCGCTCGCTTCTGACAAGAGAGTCTGTGTGATCGTTTTGCCTTGCGGACTTAAATAAATCACTTTTGCGGTTGTGTCGCCCGCCTGTTTCGCGTCATTAACGGCATCATGCAGAGGCTGGTATTTCATGACCATCCCAGGGCCGCCTCCGTATGGACGGTCATCGACCGTTTTGTGTTTATCGTGCGTGTAATCTCTGGGATTCCATACCGACAAATCCACTATTTTCCGTTCAATCGCTCTGCCTGTCACGCCGTAGCCGGCGGCTGCAGTCACCATTTCGGGAAATAAGGTTACAACATCAAAACGCATGACGAATAATTAAAATTCAGGATCCCAGTCGACAATAATTCGGCCGGCATCCAGATCAATATTCATAATTGTCTGTTTCTGTAAAAACGGAATGACCCGTTCCCGCTCTCCGTGGACAATAAGGACATCATTAGCACCCGTTTCCAGAAGACTGTCAACAATGCCTAACTGAACACCCTGAGTCGTTTCAACTTTCAAGCCAATCAAATCAGACCAGTAATATTCACCTTCTTCGGCTTCCGGCAATTGCTCAGGCGTTATAAAAATATCCCAGCCCATAACACCCGTCGCCTGATCCCTGTCATCGATGCCCTTGAGTTGAGCGACTATCGCCTTTCCCTGTAGCTTGCCGTCAACAACAGCAATCAATCTGGTTTCACTGTCTTTTTTTAACAACCAGGGAGAATAATTCAGAATATTCTCTCGTGGCTCCGTAAAAGAAAATACCTTAAGCCATCCTTTTACGCCAAAAACACCGGAGATTTTTCCGATATGTATAGGCTTTTGAATTAACAAAAGTTATTAAGCTGCTTTTACGGCGTCTTTAATCAATTTTGCAACCCGCTCGGAAGGCTGAGCGCCGTTGGATTTCCAGTATTCAACGCGTTCATTATCCAAACGTAATCTTTCTTCATTGCCGCGTGCCAACGGATTAAAAAAACCGACGCGTTCAATATAACGGCCATCACGACCGCTTCTGCTATCTGTTACAACAACGTGGTAAAAAGGGCGATTCTTCGCGCCGCCTCTTGAAAGACGAATGGTTACCATCTAAGTTCCTCGAAAACATTTAATCAAAATTTAATCGGCCTATTTTACGCGATTTTTACTATAAGTGAAGAACAAATTAACAATAATTCACTTCATTACTTTAATCTGGCGCATTAAGCACCTGTTAAAACGGCAAAAACTATCTTCTCATGCTGCGCACGTTACTTTTAAGTCCGCGCATCATGTTAGCCATATTGCCTGTTTTGAGCTTCTTCATCATTTTCTGCATCATTAAAAATTGCTTTAGCATGCGATTAACGTCATGCAATTCCTGGCCGCAGCCTTCAGCGATGCGTTTTTTACGATTACCTTTAATCAAATCCGGAAAACGCCTTTCTTGCATTGTCATTGAATTAATGACTCCAATTTGGCGTGCCAGCATTTTATCGTTGACCTTGTTTTTCATTTCGGAAGGCACCGCATTCATGCCGGGCAGTTTATCCAGCATAGAGCTGACGCCGCCCATGCGTTCCATTTCCTGCAATTGTTCACGGAAATCTTCCAGGTCAAAACTCTTACCCTTCTGAATTTTCTTGACCAGTTTTTCGGCCTTTTCTTTATTGACCTTCTGCTCGATTTCTTCAATCAAGCCCAGCACGTCGCCCATTCCCAGGATGCGGGAAGCGATACGGTCGGGATAGAAAGGCTCCAGAGCATTGGTTTTTTCTCCGACACCAATGAACTTGATAGGCTTGCCGGTAATGTGGCGAATAGACAGAGCCGCACCCCCGCGGGCATCACCGTCGGCTTTGGTCAGGATAATGCCGGTTAACGGTAATGCATCATTAAAGGCTTTTGCAGTGATGGCGGCATCTTGCCCGGTCATGCTATCAACAACAAATAATGTCTCGACCGGATTGATTGCAGCATGCAATGCTTTAATCTCGCCCATCATCTCATCATCAATATGCAAACGGCCAGCAGTGTCAATAATAATAACGTCAAGGAATTTTTTTCTGGCGGCTTCTATTGCATTTTTGGCAATATCAACCGGTTGCTGCGTCAGATCACTGTCAAAAAAGTCCAGGTTAAGTTCATTTGCCAGCATCTGTAACTGCTTGATAGCGGCAGGCCGGTAAACGTCGGCGCTAACCACGCCCACTTTTTTCTTTTGGTTTTCTTGCAGCCAGCGGCCCAATTTGGCAACGGTCGTGGTTTTCCCCGCCCCCTGCAAGCCGGCCATTAAAATGATAGCCGGCGGTACAGCCTTAAGGTTAAGACCTTCATTCGCCTCACCCATGACTTTAACAAGTTCAGATTGAACCAGTTTAATCATCGATTGCCCCGGCGACAGACTGGTCTGCACTTCTTGTCCTAAAGCACCTTCCTTGACGCGAGCAATGAAGTCCGTAACAACAGACAAAGACACATCGGCTTCAAGCAAAGCCATACGCACTTCACGCAGGGTTTCCTTGATATTATCTTCAGTCAGTCGGCCCTGACCCTTAAGTTTTTTAAGCGTATTACTTAATCGATCGGTTAAATTATCAAACATATCTATGGCTTCATTGTTTAAATCTAAGGAAACTACCCGCGAGTACAAATGCGCTAGGACTATTTAATTGGATATATTACCATATCCGTAAAGACCTTTGCACCCGTTGCAGTTACCGTGCAATTTAAACGCTGTAGATTGGATCAACCTAAGTATTACCCGAAACTTTTGCCAGTTCTCACACATACAAGCCAATGAACCCAACTGTACTCGCCACCTTGTCAATCTGCTCCTATTTTGCAAGCACTCTGCTTATTATCCGGAATATTGACAAAAGCCGCATCCATCGTGCCGCTCTTTATTCGGCATGGGCAGCGGTTAGCATGCACCTTTTATATATAGCGATTGTTTTCGAGCATAATAACGGTTTTAATTTTGGCTTTTTTAGCACCAGTTCATTGGTTGCCATGATTGTTGCCCTGCTTTTATTAATAGCGGCGCTCAATAATCCCGTCGAGAAATTAGGCATCGCCATCTTTCCTATGGCTGCCGCTATGTTGATATTGGAGCTGAACTTTGCCGATAAAACACAGCCGCTATTAAACTACAGCTGGGCGATGGACACCCATATCCTGACCTCAATCATTGCTTTTAGCCTGTTAAACATCGCCGCTCTGCAAGCCATTTTGCTCGCCATTCAGGACCAGCAATTAAAAAGCCATCCGCCTAAGCGTTTTATCCAGTCATTGCCGCCGTTACAAACGATGGAATCTTTACTATTTCAAATGTTGGGTGCCGGGCTTGTATTGCTGACTATTTCATTAGTCAGCGGTTTTTTATTTATAGAAGATTTATTTGCACAGCATCTGGTACACAAAACGGTTTTGTCGATTTTAGCGTGGATAATATTTTCAGGCTTGTTAATGGGCCGCAGCCGTTATGGCTGGCGAGGAAAAACGGCAATACAGTGGACCCTGATAGGGTTTGTATTGCTGTTGTTGGCCTATTTCGGAAGTAAATTGGTATTGGAGCTTATTTTGCATCGCTAAATTGGCCAAGCACCAATATTCGGTTAATTGATAGCTGTGTTGTTCAGCCCGGTCTAATAGTTAATTTTATCGCGCTTCCATTATTGCGATTAGCCGACCTATTCGCTCACGGAACTGTGGTAACTGTCCAATCCTTAAATATTCCTAATGAGTAGCATGTCCAATGACTGAATGTTTACCGTCGTGTTATCATTGGCTTTTTTAGCATTTAACCTCTATGCCTGAAGATTATTCCCTCGACCGCGATTATTCTCTCGATGCCTTAAAAGTTCCCCCCAGTTCCATACAGGCCGAACAATCGGTTTTGGGCGGTTTAATGCTGGATAATCAAACCTGGGATTCAATAGCTGACAAAGTCGTTGAAACTGATTTTTATCGACGAAGCCACCAGCTGATTTTCAGGACGATTGAGAAACTCGCGGAAGGTCAGATACCTTTTGATGTCATTACCCTATCAGATTCGCTGAAAGAAATAGGCGAACTGGAAAATGTCGGCGGTCTGCCTTATCTGATTATGATGGCAAGGGATACGCCCAGCGCCGCGAATATTGTCGCTTATGCCAATATTGTCAGAGACCGCTCGGTATTAAGACAACTGATTCATATCGGGACTGAAATTTCGGATTCTGCTTTTAACACGGAAGGCCGCGATACCGCTGAACTGCTTGAGAATGCGGAGCGGCAGGTTTTTCAAATAGCGGAACAGCGGCAAAAAGGGCAGGGCGGCGGTTTTATACCGATTAAATCCTTGCTCGCTAAAGCCGTTGATAAAATTGAAACGCTGTTTGAGCAGGAAGGCGCAATTACCGGCGCCGGCACCGGATTTACAGATTTTGATGAATTAACATCGGGTTTGCAGCCTGCCGATTTGATTATTGTCGCGGGTAGGCCGTCAATGGGAAAAACTACAATCGCCATGAATATGGCCGAAAATATTGCCCTGAAAGGTGATAAACCGGTTGCCGTATTTAGTATGGAAATGCCGGGTGATGCGCTGGCCATGCGTATGATGTCGTCATTAGGCCGCATAGATCAGCATAAAGTCAGAACCGGCAAGCTGGAAGATGATGATTGGCCGCGTTTGACGTCGGCCATTAATTTACTGGCCGGCACGCACTTATTTATTGATGATTCGCCCGCTTTGACAACTACCGAAGTGCGCGCCAGAGCCAGACGCCTGGCGCGTGAGCATGGACAGTTGGGGCTGATTGTCGTTGATTATCTACAGCTGATGCAATCACCGTCCAGTGGTGAAAATCGAGTGCAGCAAATTTCCGACATTTCCAGGGGCTTAAAAGCATTGGCCAAAGAATTGAACGTGGCTGTTGTGGCGTTATCACAGCTTAACCGGAATCTTGAACAACGGCCCAATAAACGTCCGGTAATGTCCGACTTGCGGGACTCGGGCGCTATTGAGCAGGATGCCGATTTGATTGTGTTTGTTTATCGTGATGAAGTTTATAACGAAGACAGCCCTGATAAAGGCATAGCCGAGGTTATTATCGGCAAACAACGGAATGGCCCATTGGGAACAGTCAGGCTTACTTTCCTTGGCCAATATACAAGATTTGAAAATTTCGCTGGCAATCCGTATGACTCAGGAGGCTATGAATGATACCGGCAGCCTATGCAGTACTGAATCTGGACGCCGTGCAGCATAATCTGCAAAGGGTGCGCCAACTCGCCCCGAATGCAAAGATCATGGCGGTTATCAAGGCGAATGGCTATGGGCATGGCTTGATACGTATCGCCAAAGCCTTACAAAATGCGGATGCCTTTGCCGTGGCGCGGGTTGATGAAGGTATTCGCTTACGCAAAGCGGGGATTAAAAACAGGATCGCTGTCCTGGAGGGATTTACGTGTGCCGAGGAACTGGATGAATTAGTGAATTATCAACTGGATCCATTGGTGCATTCTGTTGACCAGCTGAAAATTCTTGAAAGCAGGGAGGAACACGACGCTTGCGCTGTCTGGTTAAAACTCGATACCGGCATGAATCGTCTGGGCTTTAAACCTAAAGAATTTTGCCAGGCTTATCAACGATTAAACAAGTGCTCTATGGTCAGGTCGCCCATCAATCTGATGACGCATTTAGCCAATGCTGATGATAGACAGGATGCTATAACACTTAAACAAATCAGTCTATTTTATGATACGCTTGCGTTGCTTCCTTCCGATCCGGAGCTTTCGAACGAGCTCAGCATTGCAAACTCGGCAGGTATTTTAGCCTGGAAAGAAGCTCTGACCGATTGGGTGCGTCCGGGTCTTATGTTATACGGCATTTCACCGTTTTCAGACAGCACGGGCGAACAACTGGGATTAAGGCCTATTATGGGTTTACATTCACGGCTTATTGCAGTGAAATCCCTGTTAAAAGGTGATAAAGTGGGCTACTCAGGCGCTTGGGTGTGTGAGAAGTCAACGATATTGGGGGTTGTAGCCGTCGGTTATGGCGATGGTTATCCTCGTCATGCCAAAAGCGGAACGCCCGTGCTGGTTAATGGTCAGCGCGTACCTCTGATTGGCAGAGTGTCAATGGACATGATTACGGTCGATCTGGAAACGCAACCGGATGCAAAACCCGGTGATCCAGTAACTCTATGGGGCGACGGCCTGGCCATCGAAGAAATTGCTCTCTGCGCGGAAACCATACCTTATACGCTGGTGTGTGGCGTTACCCAGCGTGTGCAGATCGTTGAGAAGTCTGAGTTGAAAACTGCTGTTAGTCTTATACCCGGTATTTGTTATTAATTGTCGGGATTATGCCCTATATTCACCATGGGCTTGGGGATTTCACCTGAGTGATCTCGCAATCGGGTTCCAAGCCCTCCGCAGAAAAGTACAACTTTCATATTCATATTGGTTACTCCAGAAGTTAACTTAATTTTAGCTAATGCAATGCTATTGCTCCAGACTACGACTGCAAAATTATTCGCATCGGATATTCTCATGCCTCATTTATGGTCCAGTGAGATGGATACCGGGCGCGGCTTAAAGCCTGTTCTTACCGTGTTTGGAAATGTGGCCGAAGAAATAATCTGTAAATAAGACTCAGGATGGCTGTCTTCTGCATTTCTTTTCACGGGTTAAGTAAAAAGAAATTTTAGCAGATATAAAAAATCCGGCCAGGCAGTGAATGCATATGTGCTTCAGGTACAATATCGGCTGCAAGCGCGACTGATTTTTTAATATATCCACTTGCCCATCCAGTCGGAGTAGCCCGAACTCGATCAGGCAATACAGTACGCATTGCCTGATTCAGCGAATAGAGTCGGAGTTCTACAACCCAAATGCGGATAACAGTGACTACATGCTCAAGCGCACGCCAATCCAGCCGCCTCTGGGCGCTCCAGGCGAGAGAAACCGGCCGTCATTAAAGCCGGGGCCCAATACTTCGGATGCATTCCCATATACGCCAAAAGAATTATAGTTTGTGTCGAAAATATTGTTGACCTTGCCAAACAAGGAGAAATACTTGGTCATTTTATATTCTGCGGTAGCATTAAACAGCCAGTAACCGCTTAGCTTCCTATTGTTATTAGCTTCATCTCCTCTGAAATACTGATCACCACTGTATACTCCATCAATCCCGAATGATACTTTTTGCCATAAATCAACACCGAGAGTCATTTTATAGAGATGCTCAGGGATACCGGGTATTCTGTCACCGCTGCTAACGGCTATAGCCTGAGTGGGATCAAGCGGATTAACGCTGTCGAACCCATCCATAAAGGTGGCGTTTAAATAGGTATAGTTGGTGGAAAAATGCCAAACGTCAATTTGACTGAACAACTGCGGGTAGATAACGGTTGTTCCTGCCTCTATGCCGTAACGACGGGTTTTGCCTACGTTATCGAAATAGCCCTGGCTAATAATATTGCTGGATGCATCCCGACGAAAAATAATATCGTTACTATTAATGGTATGGAAATAGCCCAGATTCCATTTTAAATCTCCCTTGCCCAGCAACTCATTCAAGTCGCCTCGGAAACCGCCTTCCCAGGTTTTTGCTACAACCTGCTTCAAAGGCGGATCAGCAACAAAAGAATTCGGTAATTTGCATGGCGCAGTCGAGTCGGCGCAGCTCAATTCCATCGGTGTCGGTGCGCGAGTTGACTCGCTGTAGCTGCCGTATACACCCAGATTATTCAGAATTTGATACGTCAATCCGGCGGAAGGGTTAAACCGGTCAAAAGTATGCGCTCCATTTAATGTTTCCAGCGGATCGTTGATGTACTGATCTTCCATGTCAATATCAATATGATTAAAACGCCCTGCTATGGTGGCCGTTAAATCATCAGTAATGGAAAAGCTGTCGGTAAAAAATGCGCCTATCGTTTGTGTACTGGTATTCAGCCGTACTTTGGATTCATCGACAAACACGCCGCTGCCAATTGTGCCACGGCTGTCGGTTAAAGCGGCAAGCTCTGTATTCGATTCAAAATGTACAGTGGCATAGTCATAGCTGGCGCCGATAGTCAGGTTATTTTCGTGCTTGAATAAATCATGATTAAAAACTGATTGTAATGAGCCGCCGCGACTGCGCATATAAGTCTGGCTGGTATTGTTGGTTGCTCCCTCAACAGCATCGACCGCATCGACATTTTGACCATTGGTATCTATAACAACTTCTTCGTCATCATCGCCGGAGTCCTCACATAATAAACCCTCATTTTCAGCCAGCTCGCAGTCATCGTAATCACTGTTATCTCCGTTGAAGGTTTTGATGCGATTCTGGCGGAAATAGGCGTTGCCGCTGACTTCAACTGCATCGGTCAAATCGTAACTACCTGCCAATTCGGAAAAGAACATGCGGGTGGTGGTCTGGTCGGGATGAGTGAAAACTGCTTTTCTGTTTTGTTCCTGCAGCTGGACAGGCGCGGCGCCATTACCTTTCAGGTTGTTATCATTAGCCGCCAGGGTTAAATCCAGCGAGCCCTTTTCGCCACGCCAGCTTAATGTACCCAAACCCTGTTTGGCCGTTGAAGGTGAAAAATCCCGCCATCCATTCTCAGCAAAGTTATGCAGGTCTAAAAAATAACCCCATGTGCCATTATTCCCGCCGCTGGTTAATTCTTCCGAATGCCTGTCCCAGGAGCCGCCGTAGGCTTCAAATTGATGCCGGGGCGCTGAAAATCCGGTTTTGGTCTTGATGGAGATGGCCCCGCCCAATGTATTTAAGCCATATACGGGATTTGATCCGGGAAAGAGCGCCATTGAGTCAATCGCTCCTTCAGAGATTAAATCCCAATTAACGGAATCGCCAAAAGGTTCGTTAAATCTGACGCCATTGACATAAGTAGAAATACCTTGCGGCAAACCTAAAATCGGCGTCGCCGCAAAACCCCGATAATAAATATCCGGTTGTAACGGATTGCTTTGTGCTTCATTAATGCTTACGCTACCCAGATAGCGGTTTATATATTCCGCTAGTGAAAGGCTTTGAGTTTTTTCCAGTTGTTTTGCAGAGACAGTTTGAATATTGGCGGGTATCTTCCGGGCTTCAATACCCTCACCTTGCAGAGGTGTAACCGCTACAACATCGATGATGCCTAAATCCAGCGGTTTATCCTTTACTGGAACAGCGCCCAGCGCCGAGACGCTGAATAGCCCAAATAAGCCGTAGCCAAGTTTTCTCATAGTTCACTTTGGTTTAATTGTAAAAATTCGACATCATAGCCAAATCATCTGGCAACTTATAGAGCTGTACTATTAAAAGGAAATATTCCTGCCAGAGGTTACAGATTCTGTTATTAATTTTCTGCTAGATAGAAAGAATATTGCCGAAGGCTTAGGATGAACATCGGCCTGATGGAAATGTTGAGCCGGATTAACACCGCCAATAAGCCGATCATGTATAATTTGCGCATTATCCGACTACATATCAGACGCGCCAATTAATGGGAATTTTAAGAAAGCTTGCATCTCAGACTGCGATTTACGGCATTAGCAGCATCTTCGGCCGATTCCTCAATTACTTATTGGTGCCGTTGTATACCTATCAGTTCTCAGCCGCTGAATACGGTGTGGTGTCCGAGTTTTATGCTTATGCCGGCTTCTTCTCTGTCTTACTGTTATTCGGGTTTGAAACCGGCTATTTTCGTTTTCGCGACAAAGAGCATCAAGGCCGGGATGTTGCCTATTCAACCGCATTGATTTTCGTCGTTCTGGTCAATCTGGCTTTTTTTCTTTTCATTTTTCTCATTAATCAACGGCTTTCGGCGGCGCTGCATTACGCCAATCACCCGGAATATGTGTTGTGCTTTACCCTTATTTTAACGCTGGATGCTGTGGCTTCTATACCATTTGCCAGACTGCGCGCAGAGGACAAGGCATTCCGTTTCGCCGGAATCAAGGTGACCGAAATAGGGATAACGGTACTGCTCAGCCTGTTTTTTATTATTTATTGCCCCAGGCTTTATGGTGAAAATCCGCAGTCATGGATAAGCAGAATTTACGATCCGGCAATCGGCATAGGTTATATTTTTATCGCCAACCTGATTGCCAGCATCTTCAAGTTCTTGCTGCTCACGCCACAGCTCGCCGGGTTGGCCTGGGGTTTTGACCGGGCGTTGTTTGGCAAAATGATCCGCTATTCGCTACCTATGGTAGTGATCGGTTTTGCCGGAATCATCAATGAAATGCTGGACAGGGCCTTGCTTAAATACCTGCTGCCTTATGACCTGAAGACCAACATGAAAATGCTGGGTATTTATAGCGCCTGCTACAAGCTGTCCATTTTAATGTCGCTGTTCATCCAGGCCTTCCGTTATGCCGCTGAACCTTTCTTCTTTTCCTATGCAGGCAATAGTGATGCCCGCTCGGTGTACGCCAAGGTGCTCAAGTTTTTTGTTATTTTCTGTGTATTTATATTTTTACTGGTAACGCTATTTATCGATTTTTTCAAGTATTTTGTGGGCGAAGAGTTTCGCTCCGGCCTTGAGGTCGTTCCGATTCTGCTGTTGGCTAATTTGTTTCTGGGTATCTATGTCAATTTGTCGATCTGGTACAAACTGACTGACCGCACCCTGATGGGCGCTTTCGTTTCTTTGGCGGGCGCAGCGCTGACGATTGTGCTTAATGTCTGGTGGATACCGGTATTCGGTTATGTCGGCTCAGCATGGGCGACATTGGTTTGCTATGCAGGCATGGCGATAGTGTCGTATTTGCTGGGACGTCGCTATTATCCGGTTGCTTATGATGTTAAACGTGTTACCGCTTATATAATACTGGGCGTTGGTTTATATGTTGCAAGGGAACAAATACCTTCAAGTGCATATTGGCAACCGTGGCTGTTGTCGGCTGAGCTGATATCGATTTATATTCTGGTGACAGTGCTTTTCGAGTATCGTCAAATAGCTGCAAAGATCAGGTATTAAGCTGGTTTAATACTGAATGCCTTTTTAAATTCCTGAATCTCACCTATTCCAAATGATCCGGAAGTCCGGGCCTGCCACATCGATAGCCTTATTTTACTGTTACTGGATGCTTGGGTTTTACACATCTTCTTCCAATATTGGCCTGGGCTCAAATATTTGGAAATTTTCGGAGAGATGGGTATTCGCTATGCGCTACATGTAAGGCAACAGTGCTTGCAGCAGCCAGCGGCATGGCTCTGATCGGTTTGGATGAAGGTTTGCTGCTGGCTACTGGATTAAGTAACCGAGCTATATTAGAAACTGACGGGAATTCTGAGCTGATTCCTTATGCAGCCAAACTGATCTTCGGAGTCTGCGCGGTGTATTGGTAGCCCGAGGCCACACGGTCAAACAGTCATTTATCTGGATACTGTTGGTAATTCCTGGCATGAAGATCTTCGGATTGCTGGGATTATTTCCGGGTCCCGTACGGAGGTCTGTGTTGATGTAGATTTAGTATGATTGGATTGAAGAAGTTTAATAGTGGTTCAGTATTTGTTAAGAATCCAGTAATATACTTTGACTAGCAATATCGGGGTGATTTTCAGCTAAACTTTTGGCTCTGCGTGGAATTGAGCAGGTAATACACTAGAGCCTGCCGTCTCTCTCCTGTCCTGAACCCTTCGGCAAGGCTCTCAGATCATAGCTGAAGATTCAGGAGTGCCATACTGATAAATAATTTGCCGAAATTATAGTGTGTACATTTCTTTTAAGCTTCTAAAAAAATTTTATTACTAAAATCCAAATTGACTTTTATTAAAGTCTTTAAATAAACCAGCAAAGACAGAGCAACTATGAAAAAAATAGTATTAATTACAGGTATAAGTTCCATGTTTTTAACGGCTTGTGTTACCGATCCTTATACAGGACAATCGACTATCAGCAATACGGCCAAAGGCGGCGGAATTGGTGCCGCGGTAGGCGCAGGAGCCGGTACGTTATTTGGCGGCAATGATCTTAAAAATGCCGGTTTTGGCGCTTTGGCGGGCGGCGCTGTAGGGGCTGCGGTAGGCGCTTATATGGATCATCAGCAAAAAGAAATGCAGCAGTCATTACAGGGAACAGGCATCGAAGTTCAACGGACAGCAGAAAACACGCTTAGTTTAAATATGCCCAGCAACATTACTTTCGCTTATGATTCAGCCAATTTAACGCCTCAGGCACAAACTGCGCTGGACTCTGTCGCAAAAGTATTAAATCAATATCCGGATTCAACCATCACAGTAACCGGCTATACCGATGATAAAGGCAGTGATAGTTATAATTTGAAATTGTCTGAGCGACGCGCTGCCAGCGTCTCAAGTTATTTGTCTTCGCATAATGTAAATTATACCCGCCTTACCCAGCGGGGAATGGGCGAAGCTAATCCGAAAGTCCCGAATATCAATGAAGAAAACCGGTCGGAGAATCGTCGCGTAGAGTTAGCTATTGTAGCCAACCAAAATGCAGGTGCTCAGCAAGGAACTACACAACAGCAGCAACAAGGTTACCCGCAGCAACAAGGCTATCCGCAGCAACAAGGCTATCCACAACAGCAGGGTTATCCACAGCAACAAGGTTACCCGCAGCAACAAGGCTATCCACAACAGCAGGGTTATCCGCAGCAACAAGGTTACCCGCAGCAACAAGGCTATCCACAACAGCAGGGTTATCCGCAGCAACAATATTATCCTCAGTAGTTAATAGCGGTGGCTGCTTGCGATACTGTTTTTAAAGTTAAAGCTGATACGCGAGAACTGTCAGATAAATAAACGGCGTCTTGCAGATACCCGGACTACATGGATGTGGTCTATTACTGTCCATTCATGCCGAAACAACGAAAGAGGAGCTATGAATTTGCTAAAAGCTCGTGGGTTTAATGAAGAATAAAAAATTGTCCTGCATTCGTCAGTTCTGGAAACGGAATGAGAAAGTTTCATTTGTTAGCTAAACGAAGCCAACAAATACCAAGGTTTATGGTAGAATGCGAAGTCTGCCCCGATAGCTCAGCAGGATAGAGCGGTCCCCTCCTAAGGGACAGGCCGGTGGTTCAAATCCGCCTCGGGGCGCCAATTAAATCAATAGGTTAAGTGTTAGTGATTAAAGCGAAATTGGCCTTAAGTGAAATGTAAGTGCAAAGGCTATGTGCAAAGGAAAGCTACACCCGCAAATAGAATACCAACGGGTACTCTGTGATGTATGACTACATATGTTTTTAGGAATTTTTTACTAAAAGTAAAATGTGGCCATCGGTCCTAAGCGGCCCGCAATTGTTTCTCATCGTATGGAAGCAATACCTTGCCACTATTCGTCCTATCCAGTAAGCCGCAATTTATCAAGGCAATAACATCACCGTGTACATCTTTCACATCGCGATTCACACGCCGTGCAATTTCTCGGATAGCCAGTTCCCCTGCGCCAGTCATGACTTTTAAAATTTTCCAGCGCTTCAATGTCAGTGTTTTAAAAAGCCGTTCCTCAGATTCAAAACCAATATATGCGCCTTGTGGCTTGCCGGTTTCCCATGCAGTGAAAAATCGCTCGGATGTTTCTTTTGGACAGGTTACACCTATAGTTACATCATTCATTTTGTGTTCCCCATAGTTCAACGAGGAGAATAAATCAACTAGTTATATCTCCCTCATCCTGGCTTTTTCCCTCAAGGGAGAAGGAGCAGGCACTTGTGTAGATACCTATGGTTAAATATGCAGGGATGCTATTAAATCAACAAGTAGGCATATTTTTCCTATAATAAAAAACACTATTACTAAGCAGTTAGGATGAACACAGAACAACTCAAACAGCTCGAAAAAGACCTTTGGTCTGCCGCTGACAACCTGCGCGCCAACAGTGATTTAAAATCCACCGAATACGCCACGCCGGTATTGGGGCTAATTTTTCTCAAGTTTGCCGACAATAACTATGCACGCGCCGAGCAAGCGATTAACAGCGAGTTTGAACAACTCAAAGGCACGCGCCGCGAAAAGCCGATCGAGGAAATCGCCATCGAAAAATGCGGCTTTTACCTGCCGCCCCATGCCCGTTACGACTACCTGCTAAACCTGCCTGAACAGGAAGATGTCGCCAGGAAGATCAAACAGGCGATGCAGGATATTGAAAAATACAAGCCCGAACTCGATGGCGTATTGCCCAAAGACGAATATGTGCCGCTGACCCGCACCGACAAAACTATTCCTTCGCAACTGCTCAAAACCTTCTCCAATATCCCTCGTGATGCGAGCGGCGACATCCTGGGCAAAATCTACGAGTATTTTTTGGGCAACTTTGCTCTGGCGGAAGGCCAAGGCGGCGGCGCATTCTTTACGCCTACCTCGGTGGTCAAGTTAATGGTGGAAATTATCGAACCTTACAAGGGCACGGTTTATGACCCTGCCTGCGGTTCCGGCGGCATGTTTGTGCAGTCACAGCAATTTGTGAAGCATCACCGCGAAGAATTGGAAGCCTTGGGTGAACATCACGATGAAAACCAGTTGTATGTCTACGGCCAGGAAAAAACCCTGGACACCGTCAAGCTGGCAAAAATGAACATTGCCGTTAACGGCCTGCGTGGTGAAATACGCCAGGCTAATAGTTATGCTGAAAACCCTTTCGATGGCTTCGGCAAATTTGATTTTGTCATGGCCAATCCGCCGTTTAATGTGGACGACGTACCGGTAGCCACGGTTGAGAACGATCCACGCTTTAATACTTACGGCATACCGCGCAATAAAACCAAGCTCAAAGCTGCCGAAAAAGGCAAGGAAACCATACCCAACGCCAACTACCTGTGGATTAACCTGTTTGCCACCAGCCTGAAAGAAAAAGGCCGCGCCGCGCTGGTCATGGCCAATTCCGCTTCCGATGCTCGCCATAGCGAGGCCGATATTCGCCAAACTCTGATCGAAAACAACCTGATCTATGGCATGCTCACCCTGCCGTCGAATATGTTTTACACCGTCACCTTGCCCGCTACGTTGTGGTTTTTTGATAAAGCCAAAACGGACGACAAACTGCTGTTTATCGACGCGCGCAATATATTCACCCAAATCGACCGCGCCCACCGCGAATTCAACGACGAACAAATTCAAAACATCGCCATTATCAGCAAACTGCATAAAGGCAAGCGCAGCTCCTTTGTCCGTTTGGTCGATAGCTACTTTGCCAAAGGCATGGCCTTGCTGTTGGACAATCAACAGCAAGTACACCCCGTCAGCGCGCAACTGCTCGACGTGCTGACGGAGAGCGAAGGCAAACTGGCGGTAGCCGGCTTGATCAAGCAATGGCAAGAGCTGGAGGCATTGCAGCAAAGTCATCAAGCCTACACTCAAACGGTCGCCGGACAATTAAGCAAAGCGGATGAAGTGGACAGCATTAACGAGGCCCAGCATAAACTGCGCGCCGCTTTTGATCCGTTTTTTGAATCCCTGCATGCTGGCTTAAAGGCGTTGGATAAAATCGTGCGCCAGCATGAAAAGGCCAAAGCCGAAGCTGCCAAGGAAGACGGCAAACGCAGCAGTACCGACCGCGAAACCAGAAAGCTCAAAGAAGCGCTGGAACTGCTGCACAAAGAAGTAAAAATAGCCGAAAGCTACTACAGACACATTCACTGGCTCCAAGAACGCTTCCCTAATGCCGAATATGAAAATGTCACCGGCCTGTGTAAATTAGCCACGCCGGAAGAAGTGCAGAGCCAAGATTATTCGCTGAATCCGGGGCGTTATGTGGGCGTGGTGATTGAGGAGGATGGGAAGACTGAGGAGGAGTTTGTAGCTGATCTATCATCAATGCATGATGAGCTAATTAGATTCGATGAATTATCGCGTGAATTAGTTAAAACCATCAATTCGAATATTTCCAGTTTAATAGAGGCCTTATGAATAAACGTCTTCGTCAAATAGGGATTGTTAACGATTCTTACGAACTTCTTACTGTCGCCGACTTAATAAAGCTAAAAATAATTGAAAAGCCACTGGATGGAAATCACGGTGAAATTCATCCAAAGGGTGAAGATTTTGTTGATTTTGGCGTGCCGTTTATTATGGCTTCAGATATAAAAGATGGGAGAGTTGACTATAGCGGTTGTAAATATATATCCGAAAAGCAAACTAGTGAATTACGGAAAGGGTTTGCGAAAAATGGTGATGTTTTGGTTACACATAAGGCATCAATCGGCCGCACTGCAATAGTAGATTATCAGCAACATCCGTATGTAATGTTAACGCCTCAAGTTACTTACTACCGAATACTGAACCCAAAAAAATTAAATAACAGGTATTTAAGGCATTATTTTGATAGTGATATATTTCAGAAAACATTACAAATTTGGGCGGGTGCTGGATCGACACGTGCGTATTTAGGGATTACTGGACAGCATAAATTGCCTGTAATTATTCCATCAATTGAAACCCAAAAAAAAATCGCAGCCATCCTATCCGCTTACGACGACCTGATCGAAAACAATAAACGCCGTATCGCCCTATTGGAAAAAATGGCCGAAGAAATCTACCGCGAATGGTTTGTCCGCTTCCGCTTCCCCGGTTATCAAGCCGCTGAATTTGAAAAAGGGATTCCGAAGGGATGGATGCAAGGCTCACTTGGCGGAATTACAAATATGCTAATGGGGCAATCACCAAAATCTGAGTTTTACAACGATAGTGGTAATGGATTGCCATTTCATCAGGGTGTGGGTTCTTATGGTGATAGGTTTCCGAAAAATGAAACATTTTGTTCGGTTGATGGAAGAACTGCGAAGGGAGGTGACATCTTGTTTAGCGTGAGAGCACCTGTTGGCCGTCTGAATATAGCCAATACGATAATGATTATTGGTCGAGGTTTGGCTGCGTTATCACATAAGAAAGAATTTAACAGTTATCTTTTTTATCTTCTTAAAGTTGCGTTCTCAAATGAAGACATTATCGGCAACGGTTCTATATTTAATTCAGTCGGTAAAGATGAGTTAAATGGTTTTAAACTGTTAATGCCGCCAAATACTTTAGTGAAAGAATTTGATCAGAAGGCGTCTGAAATTGATAAACAAATAAGCCTATTGATTCTATCAGTAGAAAATTTAACGCAAACTAAGCAAGTGCTTTTGCCCAGATTAATCTCCGGCAAACTTTCAGTAGAAGATTTGGATATCCAGTTTCCACCCAGCATGCAAGAAGACAGGGCGGCATAAATAAATTCCAGGCAGGGAACCACAACAGGCAGGACGTATGGCTAAAAACTTTATTTCAGAAGACGATATCGAGCAGGCGATATTAAAACGGCTAAATACCGAGTTTAACTTTGACTTGCTCAATTGTAACACTGCCAAGCCAGAGGAATTGAACGACGGCTCACAGCGCGCCGACAAGCGCGATGTGATTCTGGCTGATCGCCTGTTGGCAGCCTGCATCAAATTAAACCCGTCTGTTCCGCAAACGGTGATTGAGCAACAGGTCTTGCCCAAGCTGCTGGATCGCCGCGTAGCGATGAGCCCGATTGCCGCCAACCGCGAAGTCGATGGTTTGATACGTGACGGGGTAGCGGTTGAATTTGATGAAGATACACTGGAAGGAAACACTCAAAAACGTCATGAACGCGTACGCCTGATCGATTTTGATGCAGTACATAACAACCACTACCTCGCCGTTTCACAGTTATGGATTAAAGCGACTGCGCAAGCGCCCAAGGCGGCTTACCGCCGCCCGGATGTGATTTTATATGTCAACGGCTTGCCGCTGGTGTTTATTGAGCTGAAAAATTCCAATGTGAAACTGCGCTCGGCTTATGACGATAACCTGACCAGCTACAAGCACGATATTCCGCAGTTATTTCACTGCAATGCTTTCTGTTTGTTATCCAATGCTATTGAAACCAAAGTGGGCAGTTTAAGCGCCGGTTGGGAGCACTTTTTTAACTGGCTGCGTGTAGACAGCGAGAAAGAGAGCGTTAACCGCCAACAAATCGCCGAGCAGGGAACCAGTCTGGAGTTTGCTGTTGCAGGTGTCTGTCGGCCGCATAAGCTGCTGGACTATGTGGAAAACTTTATTCTATACCACAAAGAAACCAGCAAGATTATCGCCCAGAACCATCAGTTTCTTGGTGTTAATAACGCTTTTGAGCGTTTTTTACAGCGCGATCAACTCCAAGGTCGCTTGGGGGTGTTTTGGCATACCCAGGGCTCGGGTAAAAGTTTTTCAATGATTTTTTATGCCCGTAAAATTTTCCGCAAAGTCACGGGAAATTTTAGTTTTGTGGTCGTCACTGACCGGCAAGACCTGGATGGCCAGATTTACCGCAACTTTTTAAACACCGGCGCCGTTAAAGAAAAAGACGCCGCCCAGCCCGCCAATGCCGAACAGATGCGCAAGTTTTTAGGGCAGAACAAAAAGGTGGTGTTTACGCTGATTCAGAAATTCCGTTATGACAAAGGTAAAAAATATCCGTCTTTGTTTGATCCGAAAAAAGAACAGCGCGAAGTAATTGTGATGGTGGACGAAGCTCACCGCACCCAGTATAAGTCTCTGGCGGAAAATATGCGCGAAGGCTTAAAAGGCGCGCACTTTATCGCCTTTACCGGCACACCGTTATTGGGCAAAGAGCGTAAAACCAGCGCCTGGTTTGGTGATTATGTGTCTGAATATAACTTTCAGCAGGCGATGGAAGACCAGGCCACCGTGCCTTTGTTTTATGAAAAACGCGTGCCGGAGGTACTGATTCAAAACGAAGACTTGGGCGAAGAGTTTTACGAGCTGTTGGAGGATGAAAACCTTGATGAGGCCCAGCAGCAAAAACTGGAGAAAAAATTCGCCCGTGAAATGGAAGTCATCAAACGCGATGACCGCCTGGAGACCATTGCCAGAGATATTGTTTATCACTTCCCGCGCCGGGGTTATCTGGGCAAAGGCATGATGGTGTCGTTGGATAAATTTACCGCCGTCAAGATGTATGACAAGGTGCAGTATCACTGGAAGGAGGAAATCAAGCGGCTGCGCGGATTAATTAAACAATCTGCCAATGACATTGAAAAAGCGCGCTTTAAAAAGATTATCGAGTATATGAAGTCGGTAGAAATGGCCGTGGTGATCAGCGACCCCAAAGCCGATGAAGAACGCTTCGAAAAAGCCGGTCTGGATATTAAACCCCACATCAAACGCCTGGATCAGCTAGACCCGCAAGGCCATGACGTAGAATTTAACTTTAAAGATCCTGAACACCCCTTGCAGTTAGTCTTTGTGTGCGCCATGTGGCTAACCGGTTTTGATGCGCCGACGGTATCGACGCTATACCTTGATAAGCCGATGAAAGACCACAGCCTGATGCAAACCATTGCCCGGGCAAATCGCGTCGCTGCCTATAAAGTTAAAGGCTATAACGGCGAACTGGTGGAAAAGAAAAGCGGCGATATCGTCGATTACTATAACGTCTTTCGTAATATGAAAAAAGCCTTGCGCGATTATGCCCAAGGCAGCGGGGTTGAAGGCGAAGAAAGTGAGCAAGCGCCCGTTAAAGAAAAGTCGGAGTTGTTCGTTTTACTGGATGCTGCGATTGCCCAGACGGTAAGCTTCTGTAAAGAACGTGAAATTGACCTGCAAGGCATTCTTCAAGGGCAGGATACTTTCAAGAATATCGCCCAGTTTGAGCAATACGCCGATAAGCTGCTGAGCCTGGATGAGTGGCGCAAATCCTTTTATGTCTATGACAATACGGTATCGGGTTTATATGAAGCCTGCAAACCCGAGATATTCAAGCAAGCCCCCAGACTGTTAATCGCTGTCATTCAATACCTGCGCGGCGTGATTGATATGCACGTGGAACAGGCGGATATAAATGCCGTTTGTCAAAAAATTGCCGAATTGCTTGATGAAAGCGTGGTGGTGGATAACGCCGAAAAATTTGCCGTTAAAGAGCACCAAGCTGAATACCAGATTGTACAGCAAGGCAAGGTTTGGGATTTAAGCAAAATTAACTTTGACACACTGAAAGAAGAGTTTAAAGAGGCGAAATACAAGAATATTGAAATGGCCGAAATGCGCGCATTTATCGAGGACAAACTCAGACAGATGATGGAGCAGAATCACACCCGGGTCGATTTCGCACAAAAGTTGCAAGCCATCATCGACCAGTACAATGCTGGAGCCTCTTCAACAGAGAACTACTTTGAAGACCTGATGAAATTTGCCGAAGGCATGAAAGAAGAAGATGAGCGCCATGTCCGCGAAGGCTTGACCGAAGATGAGCTGGAGCTTTACGACACCTTGCGCAAAGACAAAATGAGCAAACACGAAGAGCAAAAAGTCAAACTGGCCGCCAAGCACTTAATCACCCGCTTATTGGATGAGCATCCCAAAGTGCTGGTACAGGATTGGTGGAAAGACGGCCAAACGCAACGCAAAGTTAAAGCGGCTGTAGAATACGTGTTGGATCAGGATTTGCCGGATAGCTATGACAGAATCACCTTTAAGGAAAAGTCCGATAATGTGTTTGAGTTGATCATGGATTTTGCAGCTAATGGAAAAAAATGGGCGGCATAGTTGCAAAAAGAGCATGGAAAATTTATCTGATTTACAATAAAAAAACATCAAAATTTACATGTATGATTATCGAGAGAAATTAACGGACTACGTCATTTTTGAGCCGGATAACCTCGATTTTTTTGTACGTCAACCAATGGGCAGTATTGCTTTTGGGGTGCTTTTGGGGGTATGTTCAAAAATAAAGTCGCTTTCCGGGTTTGCAGATTCTGTTGCGTTAAATTCTCTCAAGCGCGTATGGATTCAGGTTTATTTAATTTTATCAAAGGCCTGCCCGATATCTGCAATAATATCTTCCGTATCTTCGATGCCGATGGAGAATCTGATTAAGGACGGGGATATGCCGGCCTTGCACATTTCTTCCTCGCCCATCCCGGAATGAGTAGTCGATGCCGGATGTGTAACGATACTCTTGGAAGCACCCATATGCGTGGCATGTGTCAACAGTTCAAGCGAATCAATAAATTTAACCGCATCATCGTATGTCCCTTTGATGATGAAGGACATCAGCGAACTGAACCCTTTAAGGCGATTCACTTCCTGAAGAAGATGATAGGGATTTGATGATAATCCAGGATAATTGACTGACTCCACTTTGGGATGGCTTTCAAGGAAACTGGCTACAGCCATGGCATTGCTGCAATGTTTGGCCATACGCAGCGATAGTGATTCAAGGCCGCACAAATTGATCCAGGCATTAAACGGCGACATTGACGGCCCGAGGTAGCGAAGCCCGCAGTGCCTTATCCCTTCAATTATTTCGGCCGGGCCACAGATGATGCCGCCCAAACTTGAGGCATTGCCGCAAATATATTTGGTAGTGGAATGAACTACAAAGGTTGCGCCTAAATCCACAGGATTCTGCAAGGCGGGTGTTGAAATCGTATTATCCACGATTAGAGGGAGGCCTTTGGCTTTAGCCAAGGCAGCAAGAGCGGGAATATCGGCAATAAACAAACTCGGATTGCTGGGTGTTTCCACAAATATGAATTTGGTCTTGGATGTGATGGCTTTTTCCCATTCATCGAACAATTCAGGATTGCGTACCCAGTTTGTGTTCACTCCCATTTTTTTCAGGCCTGTTTCGAAAAGCACGAAAGTGCCGCCATAGATACGATTGGAAGAAACAATCTCATCTCCGGCCCGGCAAAGATGATGGCTTAATAAAAATATGGCCGACATTCCGGAGGACGTGGCTAGTGCTGATGAAGTGTTTTCGAGAGCAGCCATGCGTTTTTCAAAAACCTGCACCGTCGGGTTGTCCCAGCGTCCGTAAGTAAAACCGGGTTTTTCTCCACGGAAAATTTCGGCAGCTTCCTTGGCATCGAAATAGGGATAGGCTACCGATTGATAAATGGGAACTGACATGGCAGCAGGCTGCATGTCCATTTCTCCTGCATGTATCGCGCGTGTATTCAAACCTGTTTTCTTCATGATGTTATTGATTATTTCTCAATAGAGGCAGGCAGCCTGCAAAAATAACAGGCTTGCTATTTATACAAACGATGAAGGTACGATAAGTATGGCTTCGTTGCCAGACTACATTTTAGAGTCATATCTTGAGATGGGTCCCGAATTATTTTCAATCAGAACCGATCCTTTTATCTTGCGCCTCATCACCCTGGGCTTTTTTATTAAATCCTGCTTTGATCGACGATTTCGTCTTTTAGTGTATAACTCATCCTGAGCAGAGTTTTGCACGGGATCCAACTTTTTAGAGCGATCATCAGTGTTAATCTCTGTGTCCTGGAACTGACCGTCCAGATTACAGGCCAGCAAGAATATTTCATTCTCAAGCGCAGCAACGGCCTCTTTTACTTGTTTATGCCTCGAATGTTTTGTATTGTGCAATGGACTGGTGACATCATCCATGATTTCATCAATAATCTGTTGCGCTTCTCTCAGTTTTTCATGATCTAGGATTGTATATTGTGGTATTTTCATTGGCGTGTTCTTCAATATTATGACTGTTAGCCAGGCTGTTTTATATGACAAGACAGGGTGTTAATTTGTTTCATAATGAACATTTCAATATTATAGCTACGAGTTCTGAAACGTTTTAATCTTTAACCGCAACCGGTTCTGTTTGTATTTGACTGCAAACGCCGGCCTTGTGATATATCCATATACTCTTGCATCCTTAATATTTGCTTTAGCTCCAGGTTATGGTAGCTCTTCATAAGTTCAGTTTATCCACAAAAGCTGTGGATAACTCTGTGGAAATAATTCTGATTGTAGCGCTTGGTGTCGAATTTATAGTATTTTTTTTTCGCTGTAAAAATACAATTTAGTTTTAAATATCAAATGTATATAACAAAATTCAAAATTTTGAATATCATTGGATCGGCATTTTGACTGATTTAGCGTGTTAGAGTATTTTTGTGTATAAGAATATAATCACATCACTGATTATTTCAAGCCAGACAGGGTGTATCGAGCGCAGATGAAGCGGTTGGTGCATCTTTTCAAGCCGGTATTTAGCGGGCAAACTTGGCGACAGGATACTGATTCGGACAGCGATATTTACAAATAGCCATTTGACTATTAAGGGCTTATGATAAGAGAAATCTTGTACTTCAAGTTCACTTTACCATCGCAATCTTTAACACGTCATCTACCTTTTCCAGCCAGATAAACTGGAGTTGATTTCTTACCGCTTCGGGTATGTCTTCAAAGTCTCTCTGATTACGCGCGGGAAGCATGACAGTTTTTATCCCCGCTCTGGCGGCGGCGATGACTTTCTCTTTAATACCGCCGACCGGCAATACCAGTCCGCGCAGACTGATTTCCCCGGTCATTGCAATATCGTTTTGCACAATCCGTTCAGAAAATGCCGAATAAATGGCTGTAAACATGGCGACGCCGGCGCTGGGTCCGTCTTTAGGGATGGCGCCTGCCGGTACGTGGACATGAATATCATTTTTTTCGAATAGTTCCTGGTTTAATCCCAGTTCCTGTAAGCGCGACTTGACCAGGCTTAATGCGGCCTGAGCGCTTTCTTTCATGACATCGCCTAATTGACCCGTAAGGATCAGTTTGCCGCCGCCGGGTATCCGGGTGGCTTCGATGAAGAGAATATCACCTCCGACCGGTGTCCATGCAAGCCCTGTAGCAACGCCTGGGACGCTGGTACGCATGGCGACATCTCTTTCAAACTTTCTCGGTCCCAGAATACCCGGAATCTGTTCGCTGTCGATATGCTCATTAACGCTAACTCCTTCGGCAATACGCATGGCGACATGACGAAATACTGTCCCGATCTCGCGTTCCAGATTCCTGCAACCGGCTTCACGGGTATAGTCCTGAATAATGGTTTCTATGGCCCGGTCAGTAAGGGTACATTGCTCCGGTGTCAGCCCGTTTGTTTCCAATTGTCTGTTTACCAGATAACGTCTTGCGATCTGAGCCTTTTCGTCCAGGGTATAGCCGGATAACTCGATCACTTCCATGCGATCGCGCAGTGGCATGGGGATGCTGTCCAGTACATTGGCCGTTCCGATAAACATGACATGGCTCAGATCAAACGGGACAGCTAAATAATTATCGCGGAAGGTTGAATTCTGCTCGGGGTCGAGCACCTCCAGCAGGGCTGAAGAAGGGTCTCCGTGAAATCCTGAGCCGAGCTTGTCCATTTCATCCAGCATAAAGACCGGATTATTGGTGCCTGCCTTGCGAATAGATTGAATAATATTGCCTGGCAGCGCGCCGATATAAGTCCGCCGGTGACCCCGGATTTCGGCTTCATCATGCAGACCGCCCAGACTGGCGCGTATAAACTCACGCTCGGTTGCACGGGCTATGCTGCGTCCTAATGAAGTTTTCCCGACGCCGGGAGGCCCGACGAAGCATAAAATAGGGCTCTTGCCATTCGGATTCAGCTTGCGCACTGCCAGGAATTCCAGTATTCGCTGCTTGATTTTATCCAGGCCGTAATGATCTTCATTCAGGATTTTTCGTGCTTTTGCTATATCAATTACACCAGCACTGGCGACTGACCAAGGCAGTTCCGTCAGCCAATCAAGATAGGTGCGGATCATAGAATATTCACCGCTCGCATCCGGCATGTGTTGCAATCGGCCGAGTTCCTTGCGCGCTTGTTTTTCGACCTCTTCAGGCATCTTGGCTGCGCTGATGGCTTTGCTGAGTTCTTCAATTTCGGCAGCACTTCCTTCGCCTTCACCTAATTCCTTCTGGATAGCCTTTAATTGCTCCCGCAAAACAAATTCGCGCTGCTGCTGCCCCATGGTTTCCTGGGTTTGTTCGCTAATCTTGTTGGAAAGCTTTAATACTTCGATTTGATAATTGAGCAGTTCCAGTATCCTGTCGATACGTTCCTGTATATCGAATAAGGCCAGTATTTCCTGTTTCTCCGCAGGTTTTGAAATCAGATAGCTGGCAATCAGGTCACACAGCATCGATGGTGAGGCGATAGACCGAATCGCGTTGACCAGTTCATCAGGCATTTGCCGAGTCTGATTCAGCATTTCCAACGCTTTTTGTTTGAGTGTTATCACGCGCGCTTCGATATCCTGAGTACTGAGTTCAGGCTCTTCGTATCGCTCAATCCGGGCGACAAGAAACGGATAGCCCGACAGGAATTCTTTTACACGAAAGCGTTGCACACCCTGGCACACAATATGATGCGCACCGTCAGGAGCAGTCAGGTAACGTAAAATCTCAGCCACGGTACCTACTTCATGAAGATTGTCAGGGCCGGGATCTTCGTCCTGATCATGCAGTTGCATGATCAGACCGATCGGTTGCTCGACACGCACCGCCTGCTGTACGGCAGCAATAGAAGCTTTACGTCCTATGACTAAAGGAGAAACATTCTGCGGAAAAAGCACGGTGCCGCGCATGGGCACAATGATGAGCGCATCGTTGGGAACGGGTGGGAATTGCGATGTAGCCGCCTCTTTTACCTCTGCGGGGGGCTCTTCAGTGTTTGCAATAGTTCCCAGAAGTTTGTTTTTCAGGTCCTTGATTTGCATAAGAAGCCTTCATATTTTTCGCAGTGAAATGAATAAACAACCGTTAATAAATTCACGAGCACCGATTTCAAAATGCCCTGCCGGCACTTCAATGCGCCGCTCAAATCGTCCATAGGGGATTTCCAGCCGTCGAATATGCGATTCTTCACTGACAAGCAGATGACGCTGTCCGGCAACTGTCAGATGATCGCCTTCAAGTATTATATTTAAATGCTCAGGGGCAACGCCGGGCAGTGCGATCATGATTTTGAATTCGTAATCGGTTTCATAGATATCAACCGGCGGCTCCCAGGTCGGTCGTTTGACAGTCATAACAGCCGGTCTAAAGAACTGTCGATGCAGCCGGTCAGCACGATCCAGTATTTCACAAGCTTCCGCCCACATCCAGGTTTCAAGAGCACGTATTGGCATATTGTATTTATTCCAGATTGTCGATTTACAAGTAATTTACTGTGATTTAATCTAATCTTTTTTTTCAAACAGTCAATGACTATTTGAAAATGATTTAGAAATGATTAAAACAATTTTATAAAACCAGGTAAGTTATTATTACGATGTATGGCTCTAGCCGGTCATGTTATTCAACGCAGCTTGCATCTTATGACACCTATCCACCTAGCTGACGATGAGTTGCCCGATGATGTATTTTTGAGCCCGATATTAATTTGAAATATGAGAATGAGAGAAGATGATGCTTTGGCATTCAATCTTATAGGGAAGAATGTGCCTCAAATTCGTTCCATAGAGACTGTTCGCTTGCTCATATCATTGTTGATGCGCTACTGGGCAAAGCACATAAAAGGCTGATTATGTTTTAAGGATCAATATCCGGGCTTTGGCGGGCTCGAGAAAAGAGTAATTGGTTTTCATCAGGCAACCGTGAACCGAACTTTTCAAAAGCAGCCATGTCGGCATATGCCTCTTCCCAGTGAATTTTTATGCCTGACGCGTCAATAACTTTTACGGCCTTAACTAGCACAGAATCAATAGCCAGAATAGCGCCCAAATCACTCATCGCTTTTTGATACACCTTATGACGTTTGAAATATACCACATCATCAAGCGGCTCCCAATAATCAACCCAGCACAGCTATCAAATTCCGGTTTCGCCCAATGGTCAAAGCGCGCATTCGAATCCTGTATAATCAACCGCAACATATACCTAGTTATTACAATCGGACAGCAATAAACGCCAGTCCAAAATAAAAAACCCTCGCCAGGAAAAGTCCGGGCGAAGGTTGGTTGTGTGGCTTCGTTTACGGTGGATTGCCTACCGGAGAATCCACCCTGTTATCCGCCATACAGCCGTGGGGCTAAACAATCCATACGTTATACGGGCAATATCGTTACAGCCGTTAAAAGATTTCAGCAACGGCATGGGCTGAATCCTGACGGATCTATCGGTAAAGGAACTATTGCCGCCATCAATGTGCCGCTAAGTCAAAGGATTGTGCAAATCGAATTGGCTATGGAAGACTACGCTGGATACCTGAACTTAGCCCTGGCCCGTTCATAATCGTCAATATTCCCGCCTTTGAATTATGGGCTTTTGATGATATCGGCAACGCCGGTTCCAGCATAACCGACATGAAAGTGGTTGTGGGTAAGGCGATGAAAAATGAAACGCCTGTATTGATGGCGGAATTGAGCAGGTAGCCTCGATGTAACGCAGTGGAATCGAGGATAGCCGGAGCCTATAAATCCTACAACTAGGACATAAGATGCTTCCCAATTGATATAACGATGCTCAATTACCGGCGTGTAATTTTGTTCTCGGTGGAACGTATTTCTTCACGGTAAATTTACGGATGGGGAATTCCCGGCAACTGGTTGAAGCGATTGATTTTACGGCTGGCTTTTCGCAAAACACGGGAGACTTAAACTTTCCAGATAGACGCTATGGTGGTTTTGCCGGAGCATTTGCATAGCATTCGGACTTTACCGCCAAACGATAGTAATTATCCGGGAGATGGAAGGCTATTAAGTCCATTTTTACTCGCGAGCTGCGAGCTGGAAAAAAGCGCTATATCTGTTGCTAAACGCAAAGACGGTAGCGCCTTAATCTGGCAACGCCGTTATAATCCGTGATGGCGACGATTTGAATCGCCATATCGATTACATTCACTTTACTCTGGTTAAACATGGCTTGGTGGAGCGTGTTATGAATTGGCCTTATTCGTCATTCCATCGCTATGTTCGAGAAGGTATATTGCCGCCAAATTGGGCGGGTGAAAATTTTGACGATATATGAAATTGGGAGAGCCTGATTTTAAAAGTTGACATTATTCATTCCGCTTTGCTGCATCGAGGCTACTTGCTACAGTTTATCCGCCATACGGCCGTAGCCATTGATTTGTTCATTGCTTTCCAGTTAGTTGCCCGGCTCGGGTGGCTGATCAAAGAACCTTGTCCCAATACATTCCACATTGGAAAGTTTATGGGGACCTACCTCGGATGCAAGATGTAAAGGTGTAGCAAATATAGTATCGGCGAAGCCATCGCCGTGGGCGAGGTGAGCCGCTAATGCTTGCTCATTAGGGGGTAAATGATCAGGAGAAGAAAAAATCACAATTCCTAAGAACTGATTTTTCTTCAAAACGATTGCAGTCCCATTATCAAATGCACATGTATATTCGTCTTGACTGGTTTGATCACAGTTGGCGCCCAGTTGTTGTGGCCCGCCAATGTTGTGACATATATTTGCGTCTGCTGTACCCGAGATGAGACCCAAGCTGAGAGTCGCGGCCAATATTGAAGTATTCCGTAATATTGCGTTATTCATTGTCTTTTCCTTATACAGTTTTATACGTTTATAGGGTTCAATTTTATAGGGGTACGCCTCCTTTTTAAATTCTTCAACGCCCCCTATAGGCTATTAGCTTAAATTTATTAACACGAAATTATTAAATCAAATTTCACGAACGTCCGCATCCTCCAAATGGAGGATAAATTCGCCTTTCTACGCCCGCGTGAATAAATAAATCAGTCGCAGGAGGTCGGTTTGCCGCTTGGTGGAGGTTTTGGCGAAGATGCTGCTCAACTGGCTGCGCGCGGTGCTGATCGTGATGCGCCATTTATTGCAGTAATCGCTGAGCGTCAAGCCGTCCGCCAAGGCGCGGCAGAGTCGGGCTTCGGCTGGGGTTAAAGTGAATTGTTCAGTGAAAAAATGCCATTGTCGGACAGGATAACGATTAGGATCGCGCAGTGTGACCATATACCGGGCAACATGCGATTCCGGTGTGGGTGGCGTGGGCAAGTGATAGCAGGTGAGTAACAGCAAATCGTGATCTTTTTCATCACCCAACAACAAGCTGAGCGGCCCGGCTTCGGTATTTTTTCCGTTGACGAAAGCCGTAAAGCGGGAAGCATTGGCTGGATCATGCAGGGTAAACTTCGGCGTTAACGCAAACGGCATGCTTAGCCTGCTGCTCATGATTTGCTCTATTTGCGGCGTGGCGTAAATGCCCCGCCTTTCCTTATCGAGCAGCAGCACGGCATCGGCCATACGCTCCAGGCATGTTGAGAATGTTTTATAGAGATCGTCAATGACGCGGTCTGCAATCCGTCTAGGCTGGGCGCGACGTTGGATATCGGGGGGAATAGTCACGTCATAGTTTCCTTTTATAGTGCGGAGGTATCGCCATTTTCTCGGAAGCTGATAGGGAAACTAGCCCGTTTCTTTAACAGAGCGAAGAGTGGCAAGGTTTATTGTTATAATTAAAGGGCTGGGTTGAAGCGATGGCGTAAACCCAGCTAAAAGCCTGTCAACGCCGGGTTTCGCTACGCGCTCTAGCGGTCACGTTGTTCAACCCAGCCTACCCAACTTCAAACCTTGGACAGCCTACCCATTATTTCATCGCAGCAACAATCGCGTTACCCATTTCGACCGTTCCACATTTTGATTGCGGATTAAGATCAGGCGTAACAAATTTGCCCTCATTCACCACTTTTTCGACGGCATTTTTTACGCGCTCCGCGGCCTGGGTTTCGCCGATATGGTTCAGCATCATGACACCGGCCATGATAACTGCAATCGGGTTCGCCAGGTTTTTCCCGGCAATATCGGGTGCGCTGCCGTGTACGGCTTCAAACAGGGCCGCATCATCGCCGATATTTGCACCCGGAATAAGGCCCAGCCCTCCAACCAGTCCGGCTGTCAAATCGGACAAGATATCGCCAAACATATTGGTACAGACGATCACATCAAACTGTTGCGGATTCATCACCATGTGCATACAAGTAGCATCAATGATTTTTTCGTCAAACTGGATGTCGGGATAATGCGCGGCGGTTTCTCTGGCAACATCCAGAAACAGGCCCTGGGTATACTTCAAGATATTGGCTTTATGACAAACGGTTACTTTTTTACGGGCATTGTCCTGTGCGTATTTAAACGCAAAGTCGATAACGCGCTGTGAAGCGCTACGGGTTACCACAGCCAGGCTTTCGGCAATATCCTTTTTAGGGGTGAGATAATGCTCAAGTCCGGCGTAGAGTCCTTCGGTATTTTCCCTGACAATAACAATATCCACATCTTCATAGCGCGTTTTGATGCCTGCCCAGCTTTTAGCCGGACGAATATTGGCATACAGTTCGTATTTTTGCCGCAACGCCACGTTAATGCTTCTATAGCCCTTGCCGACCACAGTAGTCAAAGGCCCTTTAAAGGCCAAGCGGGTCTTGTCGAACGATGCCATAGTTTCATCAGGTAACGGTGAACCGAATTTTTCAAAAGCAGCCATGCCGGCATACGCTTCTTCCCAGTGAATTTTTACACCAGACGCGTCAATAACTTTTACGGCCTCATCCATAATCGAAGGGCCAATACCATCACCTTTTATCAACGTGACATTGTGCATTTACTATCTCCACGGTTTAATTCAGAATTGAGAGGATGAACAGAAGGCGGAATTCAAGACTATTTGATATGGGCATTATCCATTGCCTGATCTGATCATGAATGGAATCATAGCAATACTTGACCGGCTGAGTCCATTATTAACGCTTGCAGAGACGCGCTATGCCAGCCTCTGCTTATGGTTAGCCATTACAGACCTAAAAATCGGCGCCTGCTATCAGTTCAACGTTGACTTTGCCGCCAGCTTGTACGCCGCTGGATTCAATAGGCAGGATAATGTAGCAATTAGCCTGGCTCATGGCGCCGAGTATATTGGAGCCCTGCTTTCCCGATGAGGCGGCAAAAAACTCGCCATTATCGTCTTGTGTGAGAATGCCGCGCTGAAACTCCTGTCGTCCAGGTGCTTTTTTTAATGCCGTTGTACAGGTCGCTGTTACTCGCAACGGCTTGGCCGCCGGTGCGTCTGACAGTTGTTTTAGTGCGGGGGCCACCATTTGCTGAAAAGTCACAATAACAGACACAGGATTTCCCGGCAGTCCAAAAAAATAACAGGAACCTATTTTGCCAAACGCCAGGGGTTTGCCGGGTTTGCTGGCGATTTTCCAGAAATTGACTTCTCCGCAACGCGCCAGTATCTCCCTGATATAATCGGCGTCACCTACAGAAGCGCCGCCTGTGGTCATAATCACATCATGGTTTTTAGCCGCCTCGATAAAGCTGTTTTCCAGTAATTGCTTATTATCGGGGATAACGCCCATATCCGTCACATTATGTGCGGCATCAGTAAGTAGTCCGCTTAAAATGTAACGATTACTGTCATATATTTTTCCTGATTGCAATGGCTGACCCAGCGCTGTCAGCTCATCTCCGGTAGAAAAAAAGGCGATTTTTACCGGCCGTTTGACGGCCACCTCATAAATACCTGCCGAGGCAAGCAGGCCGATATCGATGGCGGTTAACTTTTTGGAAGGTGAGTATAACAAGCTGCCTTGCTTTATATCCTCGCCGGCCTCTCTGATATGCTGATGTGCGGGCGTATTCGCTTGAAAGAGGATGATTTGTCCATCAACTTGCACCTGTTCCTGCATAACCACTGAGTCTGTTTGCGCAGGCAATACAGCTCCGGTAAAAACCCGGATGCATTGGCCGGGTTGCAGTTGTCCGGAAAAAGGGCTTCCAGCCCAGGAAGTGCCAGCCAGATCGAGTGTAAAAGATTGTCCGGGTTTAATATCCTTACTGGATAAAGCGTAACCGTCCATGGCTGAATTTTTTTCATGAGGAATATTGATGGGTGAATAAACCGGTTCCGACAGAACGCGTCCCAGGGCATTTTTTAAAACGACTTTTTCTGATCCTGAGACGGGGCGTATGGCGGCTTTAATTCTTGCCGATGCGGCATCAACAGAAAGCAGTGGGCTCGATTCGTGGCTGCATAAGTCAATCATAATGACCTCATGAATTGGTCGGTAATAAAGGTGGCTATCATTTCAGGCTGATTGATATCCAGTTGGGCCAGATAGTCGGGTGTCTCCAGCGCACAATCAGAAGCAATGGCGATGATATTCGGATCGTCGGGGTACAGTAAGGGTTTATTCAGTGAAGGCCGATATAGTTCAATTTTAGGGAATTGCTCTGCTTTAAAACCTTCAACCAGAATCAGGTCCAGCCCGGATTGATCGAAGTGCTGTAATTGATCGTCCAGGCGGGGCTCTCGCTGTGGAATGATCTCGGTAATGATCGCGCGCCGGTGCGTGGATATCAGCATGACAGGCGATGCACCTGCTTCCCTCAGGCGGAAACTGTCTTTTCCGGGCTGGTCTATTTGAAAATTATGATGGCTGTGTTTGATTAAACCGATACGTAATCCCTGCGCTTTTAAAATCGGAATTAGCCGGGTTAATAATGTGGTTTTACCGGTGCCGCTAAAGGCGGCAAAACCCAATATCGGGATGCGCGTATGTTTCATGTAATCAATTGATCAGACTGTTGTCGAAGGATACCCTATTCTAAGGTATTATTGGCCGGCAATCATTAACCCGGAGGAAACATTGATTCGAATTTATCTGATTCTGTTGCTGATCATTATTGCATATTTCAGTTTACGCGATCTTAGGAAAGCGTCTCCGGAAGTATTGGCAAAGTACATCAGAATTTTATTGTTAGGCTTGACGGGGACGGTTTTGATTTATTTGGGGGCAACCGGACGGTTAAACTGGCTTTTCGCACTGTTAGGTTTGGTTACTGCTTTCATACTCAGGTTAATGCCTGCGCTGCTGCACTATGCACCGCAGATACGCCGGTTGTGGCAGGAATTTTACGGTTCAAAGCCAGACTCGTCACAACAGCGAAGCAGTTCAGGCGCTAAAGGAAGAATGTCGACTGAAGAAGCTTATGAGGTGCTGGGTTTGAAGCCCGGCGCATCAGAGCACGACATTATTGCTTCTCATCGTAAGTTAATGCAAAAAATACACCCTGACCGTGGCGGGTCCGATTATTTGGCGTCGAAAATAAATCTGGCTAAAAAAATTTTATTAAAAAAATAACCCGCTATGTTCTCTCATGTTTCAAGGCAGGGTTTGCTTCCCTTCCTGATAATTTTGATGTTATTGAATGCCTGCACTACCGGTCAGCCCAATTATGCGCCTGTGGTGACCAATAATGGAGAACTGGCTGAAGGCCAACATAGCCCAGGCATTGATAACCGGAATCGCAATAAAGCTAATCAGGATATTTCTGGACGTAACCCGACTATTATTAAAAACCTCAAGCAACTTCACCGCGTTAAAAACAGAGAGTTTGTTAGCTATGGCTATCAGCATAGGGTGTTAGCGAACTATCCTGCGTCGGCCCTTAAAATGATGACACTGGAAAAAGTTAAATTCTCCAATCCTGCGCATGCGGGTCAATTTACACATAAAGAACAACCCGTTATAGAAAAAATAAAAACAGGAAGTTCAAAAAAAATTGAAGATTCCGTGGCTTATAAGACAGGTTCAGAAGATATAAATATATATAAAAAACCACGGATAAATTCCGCTGTTTTTAAAAAAGCCGGTAATCGACAACAAAAATCAATAATTTCAATTGATAATAAAAATATATTAGAGTTAAACTTTGGCTGGCCAATTAAGGGTAGAGTGCTAAAAAGCTTTTCTCCAGGATATAATAAAGGAATTGACATAGCCGGTAAGTTAGGGGAGTCAGTGAATGCGGCTGAAGCGGGAGAAGTGGTTTATTGCGGGCAGGGTTTGATTGGCCTTGGCCAGTTGCTTATCATCAAACATAATAAAGCCTATCTAAGCGCTTATGCGAATAATCGTCGCGTGTTAGTAACAGAAGGGCAGCAAGTTGAAAAAGGCCAAGCTATTGCTGAAGTTGGGAAAATAGGTGCCAGAAAACGAGCTTCATTGCATTTTGAAATCAGAAAAAACGGAAGCCCCGTCAATCCACTAAAACTTTTGCCGAAAAGGTAACCAACCCCATCCGGCTTTGAATGAAGGAATCACTATGAATTACCCCTTAATCGAAGAACCATCTGACGATGAAATAGTTATGATGAGGGAGGAAGATTTAGATGAAGAATTTGACGTAACCTCTGTAATCGATCAAAAACTGAATGTTTTGGCCTCCAAAGTACAGAATACTGTTGAGCTTGATGCCACGCGCGCCTATTTAAGTGAACTTGGACGGTCAAAGCTGCTGACTGCGGATGAGGAAAAATTCTACGGCTCACTGTCGCGGCAAGGGGATGGCAAGGCGCGTCGGATAATGATTGAAAGTAACTTGCGTCTGGTGGTGAAGATTGCCTATCGTTACCTGAATAGAGGATTGCCGCTGCTGGATCTGATTGAGGAAGGTAATCTGGGGTTGATCCATGCAGTTGAAAAATTTGATCCTGATAAGGGTTTTCGATTCTCGACCTATGCCACCTGGTGGATCAGGCAAAATATTGAACGGGCGATCATGGATCAAACACGAACCATTCGATTGCCGATCCATATTGTCAAGGAAATGAACACTTACCTTAAAGCGCAGCGCCATTTAATACAAAAACTGGATCATGAACCCAGTTCCCAGGAAATAGCCGATTATATGGGTAAACCGCTAGACAAGGTTGAAAGAATGCTTAAACTGAATGAACGGGTGACTTCAGTCGACTTGCCGGGTTCCAGGGATATTATTAATCCTTTGGTAGAATCTATTTCAGATGACAATCATGTGGCGCATGATGAACTAATACAGGAAAACAGCATTAAACAGAATATTAGCTGCTGGGTATTTGAGCTTCCTGAAAAACAGCGTGAGGTCATTTGCCGCCGCTATGGTATTTGCGGATATCAGGATTCAACTCTTGAGCAGGTAGCTCAAGAGTTGGGGGTAACCAGAGAGCGCGTTAGACAAATTCAAATGGATGGATTGAAAAGACTAAAAGAAATCCTCCATTCAAACGGCTTTTCTTTTGAGTCAATTTTTAACTAAGGAACGGTAATATTCTGTAGATTAATCCTTCGGCAAGCTCTCCTGAATATAAAGTACGAACAAGCGGAATGAGTGTTTCCATTATCTCATTGCACATTGCTAATATGAGTATATTGCAACGGCCAGTCCCTGTAGTTGAAGACCTGCCCTTGTTCCCGAACTGTTGCACAGCCGTTTGGCGAAATTTCTGCAATGACCCATTGCACGGCATTGATTGTGCCGATGGCTAAAATGCCATTATCAGGAAAGCCTCTGTCTACCGGTGTGTAAATGGCGGCAGCGCCGATATTAATATCCACTGCTTCCGACCATGCGGCGTTGCCTACCAGCGATGCCTGGACAACATAACACTGATTTTCCAAAGCTCTTGCCTGGCAGCCGATTTTAACACGATGGTAGCCGGCAAGTGTGTCGGTGCAACTGGGCACCAGAATGACTGTACACCCTGCTTCAACCTGTTTTCTTGCCAGCAGCGGAAACTCGCTGTCGTAGCAGATATTAATGGCAATTTTTCCGTAATCGGTATCAAAACACTTTAATTCATTCCCGCCTTTAATCAGCCATTGTTCGTTTTCAAAACGGGTCATGATCAGTTTATCCTGATAATCAAACCGGCCGTCAGGCATAAACAGATAGGCACGGTTCCGGTAAATTCCGGCATCAACGTTTACCGGAAAGGTGCCGGATTGAATAATACACTGGTATTTCCGGGCTAAAGTCTGGAACAGGCTTATATAATCCTCATGCAATGACTGCATGGCTGCCAGTTGTTTGCTTAACGATGAATAAATGTCCGGGCCGAATAATGACGCCAATTCCATACTGGCATATTCAGGAAACAATAATATCCTGGCATCCTGTGCTGCGGCTTTAGCAACCCAGCGTTCAATTTTATTTTCATAGGCCTGCCAGTTTTCGAGAAAACTGATGTCGTACTGGGCAGTTGCAATTCTAACGATCATGTTTAAGCCAGAAAGTCATGGGTTTAGGTGTTTCTTCAGCATCATCCAGATCTTTCCAGGAATAGGTGGTTTTAAGTTCCGGGTGTTTAAAATAGCCGCGTTTGTTCCAGAATTGGTCCAGTGGAACATAATTAGCGGGTCTGCGCGGGTGGTCGAGGGGGCGTTCTACACAACAGAAAGTGATATATTTGAAACCGCCCAAGTCGTCAGCGTGAGCTTCTCTTTGCTCAAAAAAACGCACGCCCAGGCCTAATCCCCGGTAATCCTTATTTAAAACAGATTCGCTGCAATAAAAGACATCATCGAGGTTATAGCCATGTTCAAGGAAAGGCTTTTTAAGGGGATCGGTTTCATATTTCATTGGAATGGCGGTTGATGCGCCGACCACTTTATCGCCGTCAAACGCCAATACGATAACGCTTTCGGGGTTATCAATATAAGTTTGCAGGTATTTTTTTTCATAGTCGTAATCCCCGTCGTACAAATAAGGGAAGTCACGGAATACTTCAATTCTAAGGCGTGCGAGTTCAGGAACATAATGCTGAAGAGCAGCTCCGCTCCATCTTTCAATGCGAATATCTGTAGCCATCTGTTGGTAATATCAAAGAGAAAAAACTCGCATTCTAGCTGAAGTTATTACAGTTTGCGTAGAATTTCTCCAATCTGATCGGGCAACTGCCTGATGATTTGCGGGTGCATTGATCCCCATAATCGGCAGCTTGAGTCCGCCGAAGAATTAGAAGCTTTGCATCTAAATTGCGGCAAGACGCAAATGGGTAAGTGTTGCGCAGGCCTCACCCCCGCTGATATCCGGGATTATTCTTAATTCCAGCGCTTTTAGCCGCTCGAGATCGACCGTATATTTCTCGCTTTCCTGAGTCGTGAGCGGTGGACTGAAATGATATTGCTGACGCAGTATTTCCCGGAAAAAATCCTCATTATCTTTGCGCCAAAGCAAAACAAACTCTTGCGTGCGAGGTTGTTCCAATTCATCAAACCTGAGATAGATATGTTTAACAGTCTGTGGCTGATCAAAAATAAGGCGTATCGTTTGCTCGCCAGGACCGGTCGCCTGCCATCCTGATTCGGAATCTGCCACCAGGGCGGATTCTATGGGCCTTTTCTGGCACTCGGAACTGATTTCGACTTGCGCCAACTGTTCCAGATCCAGAAAGTTCGCATCGGAAGATAAAGCGTTTTGGGCTGGGCCTATCGTTGTTTTACGCATCGCTGTTGCCTTTAGTCTTGTTCAGATAAAGCGTTTATTGTCATTATAATCACAACGCGGCTAATTAAATACTTTTCCGTTCAGATTTTGATTAACGATAGAGTTGATTGCTACGATAGGCAGATTATGCCATATCGCTTTGCTGAAATTGGCCGCAACGGCGACCAGAACGGTAGCAGCCCAGCTTGTTTGGCCGACTAGCAGCAACGTTGATACGACAATAAAGCGGGAAAAGGTGGTTAGCAACATCAGTAATCTCCAAAAGTTAGAAAAGAAAATTCTTCATGACTAGTGCTTAAGGCGGGGCTGAACAAGAGATGCCTTAAAATCTAAGCATACTTTGTACATAAAAGTAATCGACATCGACTGGAGCCGGAGCTGCGGGTGCATTCTTGGCGAATGAGCCTTTGAATAAATGCGCCCAGCCGGTTTCAAAATTCAGGCTGCTGTTGAAATCCCAGCGCGTCGACAAATCCAGTTGTTGGCCAAGATTATTGCCGCTACGTCCGGTTTTGTCCTGAAGAATGAGACTGGAGCCGCTACAGGTGGTGCCGCCCCAGCAATCTTTTGCCGCTGCCAGCCAGAATATGCGATGGCTAAACGAGACCAATACATTGGAGCGCGGCGAAACGTTAATGCGGTAGCCGGGGGTAGTGATATTGCTGCGGGAGAATGCCCCGTAAATGCCGGTAGGGCCGAAGTCGAAACGGCGAGCGCCGAACAGAGTGTCAAAACGCTGGTCTTTATTGTCGTTGGGGTTCTGGTCTCCGCTGGCATAGTCGTATTCCAGTCCCAGTCGCGGCGACCAGGGTATATTAAAGGTGTAACCCACATCGGCATGCTGGTACCAGGCCGTATGGTTGAGATTCTTGCTGTCTCTGGCGGCTGTAGTTGCCCGTACCGTGCCGAACTGGCCAATGGTTTCCAGTTGAAAATCAAATTCCGCCTTGGCGGGTTTTATATAAAAGCGCATGCCGGGCGTGAAATAACGGCGATTGCGGCTTGGACTGTCGGTACTGTCGCCCTCGTCAAGATGATACAGATAGATCTCGCTGTTGATTTTCCAGCCCAGGTTATACAGTTCCAGGAATCCTCCGGAAAACCAGGTGTGGGTGTTTTCTCTATCAAAAACCTGTTTGTTGTCGAGAAGGGCAGTTGATGACGTTGGCAGGCGGTTTACCGGTGTGCTGACAAAACCGTTGAATTGCCAGTTAACATAATCCGTCAACCGCAGCTTTACCCCGGTAAAATTGTTGATGGTGTTACGCATTGCATTCCTTGCTACCAGCCGACGGCTGCCTAAGTTCAGGGTTTGTCTTCCGGCAACTACTTCGGCGCCGATGCCGCTATAAAAAACATTCTGGTCCAACCAAGCGGCATAAGCTTGTAAAAAATCCCAAGTGTTGGACATGGTGTTATTTACGCCGGTACCGCTATCGGAATTTAATGCGCGGGCATCCATGAATTCCGTGCCGAGTCGGAACGAACCCAGATGGGCTTGCAGCCAAAGCGTGGTTTGCAGCGGAATTTGCTGATCGCCGCCTATGCTGCCGGCCTTGAAAGTACCGGACATGGTTTCGTAACGGCTGCGCTGTTCTACAGAAACATCCAGCCAATTCGGCGCTTTCAGGGCGTCGTGCAGATTCCAGGCCGGCTTTTCGTATTTGCCGGAGCCGAACAAAGCGTCGGACATTTGGCTGGAAAAGGCCGCAAACGGTACTCTGGTGTAGTTTTTCTTTTCCGCCGCCTGAACAGTATCGTAGCTGCTCATGTAAAAGCAGCCGGCGACGATCAGGTTGAGTGCATGGCTGACGGCAGCCGTTGCAAGATGTTTTCTTCGTTTCATCAATTACCTGTGCTTCTAAGTTGTAATACACATCGCCGCTGTTTCGTTGATGTGGTTAGATCTTATTCGTATAAGCCTCTGTAATAAAAGAGCAAACATCTATCGTTATCTATAAAATAACAATGATGAAAAATTATTGCGGCCATTTTCATGCAGAAAATGGATAAGCAAGTAGGGCAAATTTCTGCGCGGCAAAACGCTTAAGTCAAGCGTTCGTTGAAAGCTCTGCGGCTTGGGATTGAAAAGTGACCTTAATTATCAAGAGCATACGGCCTCAACAGAAAGCAGTTTTCGGCTGGTATATGGACATCAACCGGCGACAGCCAGAATCACAGCACCCGCTTTAAAGACAGCCGTGACAGACCGGCCTTTACGCAATCCCAGGGTATCGACACTGTCATTGGTAACGGTGGCGGCAATCTGTTCGCCGCCGCTTAACTCAATATCAACTTCGGTGTTGACCGCGCCGGATTTAACCTGAGTTACTGTGCCTGCTAACTGGTTGCGCGCCGAAATTTTGTAGCCGCCGAAATCGGTGACGATAATGATTTGGGGAGCCTTAACCAGGGCGATGACTTCCAGGCCGGTCCTGATTGCCAGCGTTTCGGCGGATTCTTTGGTAATTGTGGCGACGATGGTTTGTCCGCCTTTCAATTTGACGTGAACTTCGGCGTTCACCGCTCCGATAAGCACATTGCTGACGGTTCCGGTAAACTGATTACGTGCACTTGCCTTCATTAAATTCCTCGTTGGTTGAAAAAAGACTCCATCGTTATTTGCAAAGATCAGATTGAGTGCCTGGCAGGAGTTAAGAAAAATTATTCTGCAAAATCACGGATGATTCATAATCGGAAGCTTTAAACCTGCATTGACCCCTGAACCGCTACGTAAAACAGAACTTATTTAATATCCGATAAAATAGAGCTTCATTGTATAAGCGTTATGTATTAAAGTAAATAATGAGATCCGAAACAAATCTTTGCTTTTAAAGAACCAATATTGATCGGGAAGAGTTTTAGCGTATTTGAAATCAGCTGAATAATGACATGCCAATACCGAATGACGACATAGCCTCAACCTGGGTCGAGGGCGAATTGCGCCTGGTCGGCGGATTGGATAGCCGCATGATCGGCCTGTTGACGGCGATAGATCAAAGCGGTTCCATTAATCAGGCGGCCAAGGAAGTGGGTTTAAGCTATAAAGGCGCCTGGCAGATGATAGAACGCGCCAACAACCTTGCCCCCAAAATATTGATCACCACTGCGACCGGCGGCAGTAAAGGAGGCGGCACCTGTCTGACTTCAGCCGGTCAAGCGCTGCTGCAACTGTTTATCCGGCTGGAGCAGCAGCATCAGCAGTTCTTGCGGCAACTCAATCAGAATCTGGCGGATGATCCTGATATGCAGATGTTGCTTAAACGGCAGGTGATCAAAACCACTGCAACCAATCAGCTGTTTGGCACAATTACCGCCATTCAAACGAGTGCGGTCAATGCCGAAGTGTCAGTCGAATTAAAAGGCGGCGAACAGATTGTTGCTTCGCTTGCTTTGGCGGAGGTTGAGCTGCTTAAGCTCGGCATTGGCAGCGATGTGGTGCTGCTGATTAATGACCCGGAGATTTTTATTATCACCGATTATTCCCCTTTGACTGCGCGTAATTGCTTGCGCGGAACGATCATCAGGATTCAATATGACGGTGTGGAGTCGGAGATTGTGATCCGGCTGCCTAATGGCGATAGTCTGATTGCCACGATAACCCAGGTCAGCGCCTTGGCGCTGGGGTTAAGTCCGGGTATGACGGCCTATGCCGTTTTTAAAAGCAATGCAGTGATACTTGGCGCACTATCTCATTTTATTGAAGGTCCGAACTAAAGCATCAGTATCTGTTATCATAAGCTATTGAAAGACGGCAGTTCGCCGCCTATCGCATTGATTAAAGAGCTCTTGTGAATACTGCTGAATTTTCATCTTTACCGTTAAAACCCGCCCTGCTTGAAAACATTGAATCCCTGGGTTATACCCATCTGACACCCATTCAGGCTGAAAGTCTGCCGCATATTCTGGAAGGCCGGGATGTGATTGCGCAGGCCAAAACCGGCAGCGGTAAAACGGCTGCGTTTGGCATCGGTTTATTATCCCGCCTGGACTTGGGCAGCTTCAGGGTCCAGGCTATGGTGGTCTGTCCAACCCGCGAGCTTGCGGATCAGGTTTGCAAGGAAATTCGAAGACTGGCCTGTTTTACGCAAAATATAAAGGTGTTGTCCTTGTGCGGCGGCGTGCCGTTTGGGCCGCAGGTCGGTTCTCTGGAACATGGCGTGCATGTGGTTGTTGGAACACCGGGGCGATTGCAAGAGCATCTGCGTAAACGCAGTTTGCGCTTGAGCAATCTGAAAGTGCTGGTGCTGGATGAAGCGGACCGGATGCTGGATATGGGCTTTGAAGAGATAATTGCCGATGTTATTTCATATGCGCCGACGCACCGCCAAACCTTGCTGTTTTCAGCAACTTATGCCGATCCTATCCGGGAGATCAGCCATAAATTTCAATATAAGCCGGTCTCTGTGAGCATCGACAGCAGCCATCACGACAGTGTGATTGAACAGCGCTTTTATCAGGTGGAAAAGGCTAAAAGAACAAGCGCTCTGGGCTATCTGTTAGCGTATCACCGGCCCGAATCGACAGTGGTATTCTGCAACACCAAGCGGGAATGCCAGGATATAGCAAGCGCTCTGGAGAACAGCGGATTTTCTGTTCAGGCGCTGCATGGCGACCTGGAACAGAAGCATCGCGATCAGGTGCTGGTGCGGTTTGCCAATAAAAGCTGCTCGATTCTGGTAGCCACCGATGTGGCGGCGCGCGGGCTGGATATCAAGGAACTGCAAGCGGTGATCAATTATGAGCTGCCTTGGGATCCTGAAATCTACGTGCACAGGATCGGGCGCACCGGACGTGCAGGAAAAAAAGGTTTGGCGCTCAGTTTATGTACTGAGCATGAACTGAATCGGGTTCAAGCCATTGAGGAATATCAAACGATTACTGCCAAGTGGGACGATGTCGCGCCGTTTCAAATGAGCCGCGAACACCGGTTTGAGCCCCCGATGGTGACCTTATGGATAGACGGCGGACGCAGGAACAAGGTGCGCCCTGGCGATATATTGGGCGCATTAACAGGTGATGCGGGCATCCCCGGCAGTGAAGTCGGCAAAATCGACATTTTTGATATGCATGCCTATGTCGCCATCAAGCAAGCCAGCGTTGACAAAGCGCTCGCTTGTTTAAAAAACGGCAAAATCAAGGGTCGCAGTTTTATGGTTCGCAAGTCTCAATGGGGTTGAGAGCTTTTTACTGTCGTATTCTATCGGCAGGGTACGCACTGCGTACCTTTATTAGACTTTTTTCTTTTTCTGGCTAGTCGTGCGGTTTCTACAAATCGAATTGCCTAGTGGCCTCTGGTTGAAAGATAATCATGTTAATCCGTACGCATCTGGTTCCTTCTGGGAACGCCAATTCAACCGTGTCGCCAACAGAAAAGCCGATAATGGCAACACCTAAATCAGAGAGGATAGATAATTTGCCTTGCTGGAGGTTTGCTTCGTTTGGAAATACCAGTGTATACCGCATCTCTTCACCCGTGGTTGTATCGGTAAGATGAACGCATGTGTTCATAGTGACTACGTAAGGAGGAATTTCTTCAGGGGGGACAACTGTGGCCCGGCTGAGTTCGCCTTCTAACGTTTGCAAGAGAACTGACTGTATGGAACCGAATTGATTGGCCGTTATCAGCAAATCACGTAAGCGGGCACAGTCGAGCGAGGAAAGAATAATGTTGCGAGCTTTCTTGATGTTTTCCATAGTTGTAGTCTCCTTGCCGAACAAATGATCATACAGTTTCCGTACATCATCGTTGATTGGCACACTTTAGGCAATAAACTTTGTAACTGCCATATACTATGAAGATGATCCGATAGTATCAATATTGAAAGGAGGGTCGTTGCGCATTTGCCTGAATGCTTCGCGCAAATTTCCAATATGTCTGATCAGCTTATCGTTATCCTGACGTTCGGCCAGGGTTACAGTAAAAAAATAACAACGGCCTGTTATTTTTAATCGCTTGTATATCCGCATTTATTAAATTTAGTAAATAATTAGCTTATGCCGGGTTTCCGCTGTCGCTCCAACCCATCCTAAGGCTCTATCTAAATTTATTTTAGGGCGCAGTAAATTCATACAGTAGAATGGAGCCATATAAATTGCGTCCATGCTCTTTATCAAACATTTAAAGATAAATCGGCGTCGATTGCGCTTATGAATTGAATCTTAAAGTGATATATCAAACTTATCTATTTCCATTTGTTTTGCATACAGCAAAGGAGAATAAACATGACCACAATTCAGGTAGGCTGCAGCTTAAATTATTCCGTTAAAAATCACACGAGCTTTCTATTTAACGTGGCGGCGGCAGCGACTGCGCACCAGACAATCAGCGAGGAATCGCTTCAGTTGAGCCCCAACATACAATACGAGACCAGCAATATAGGCATGGAAGATATTCGGGTATACCGGCTGACTGTCGAACCCTGTGAGCTGCAACTTCAATATTTCGCAACTGTGGATTTACATCCTGAAATTAACGATACTTCACAAATCATTGAGACCGGATACTCCGAGTTGCCACTTGAAGTATTGCCCTATCTGAACCCCAGCCGTTATTGCGATTCGGATCGTTTGACTCATTTTGCGTTACGACAATTTGGCAACATGCAGCCGGGAGTTTCCAGAATTAATGCGATTTGCGACTGGATAAACAGCAATATCGACTATCAATCAGGAAGCACCAACGCCAATACCGGCGCTTGCGACGTATTGATACAGCGCGTTGGAGTATGTCGGGATTATGCGCATCTTGCTATCGCGTTGTGCCGGGCATTATGCATTCCTGCACGTTATATTTCAGGCTATGCGGTGGCTTTGCAGCCGCCTGATTTTCATGGCTTCTTTGAAGCTTATCTGGGGTCGCGCTGGTATTTGTTCGACGCTACACATATGGCCCCGCCTGAGGGATTTGTCCGGATCGGCACAGGCCGCGATGCTGCCGATGCTTCATTCGCGACTATCATCGGCAGCGCAACGCTGACCAGCATGTCGGTTTGGGCTAATCAAAATGTACCGAGCCAAATGCCAATTCAGCCGCAGGGAGCGGTGTCGACAACTAATTAATTGCCTATCTAACCTCAGTTCGGGTTAAAAAAAGTTGGGCAGGTTTTTGTGAATCAGGAAAAATAATGTTTCCAACAACACATTTTCCACAAGCACCTGCCGACAATGAATTTAACACAATTATTTTGCGATCTAG
>JAQURG010000003.1 GCA_028715725.1 Methylococcales bacterium | reverse complement strand
TTCGCGGCGCGGATCGGTAAGATCGGCAAAATAAGGGCGTGGATCAGGCAACATACAGCTTTTTGTCAAAAAACAGACTTTAACAAATTTCAGGGTTCAATGGGTAGATAGCGCGATTGCCCTGGCAAAAACAGTTTGGAAGCAATTCAATTACGGCTATCGCCACCAAAGCTTCTTAAGTCAACTTTGGAATGGAGAGTATAGTACCGTATACTTAATCAGGAAATGGGATCGATGGCCTTTGATTAAAAGTTCAATTCCTGAGATTTTCCATGCTGCCAGGCTTGCAAAGGCTTTTTATTTCGAAATGACAGAGATATATGGCAATTATGCAGAGCAAGCTGCAAACTGTATTGGTTTTTCTATGTGGAGTCCGGGAGGTCATCATCTTCCCATGGTAGCAATCTACAGCCATGAACAACATAACCCTTTTTTAGAGGTACGGCTAGTTGTACAACTAGCTACTGGCTTCGGAGGTGAAGACGCAACTGAGCTCATGAAGGCAGACTCTGAGATCATGGCGCTTGTTAAGTTTGCGGACCAAAATCCCTTCCTTAATTGAAGGATAACTGTGTATTGGTTGAAGCAAGGTAACGAAGATTTATTCGGCCTTCTTAGCTGTTAATTAGATCGAAAACGCCCAAATTTTTTACCACCATGACAGGATCCTCTTGTATATGAAAACATTCAGTGGGACATTCCCCAAAACGTCGGTGTAATTTCAAATGAAGCTCTTAAACCAATACACGCTATACCCGAACCAGGAGACAACATTGTAGCAATTTACAAAGGAATCAAAATTAGACTTCGCACAGTTTATAGCACTGATAGTAACGCTATAAGCGCCGAGATACTATGTGCCGATTCTACTTCTGATGAACTACCTGATGACTTAACCGAAGGAGAATTTGTCGAAGTAGATAGAGCGCACATATCTTGGGTTCGCTTCAACAAGTAAGCCTAACCATCTGTTCCCGCCTATCCCACCTACGCCATGAGGCGGTTTGTTGTTTTCAGGTTTCGTGGGAGGTGCTTAAAGGGGGCGTTATCTTTGTTCAAGTAAAACACTCATCGTCCGCTGAGTGTCGCTAACAGACTTAGCATTTGGGGATAATTCGTAACCGTAAACCAATAAAAAAGGCATCCGAAGATGCCTTTTTTCAGTTTTGTTTAATCGTAGCTGTAATGCTTGCGCAATGGCTTAACAACTTCCCATTGGCTGTTCAGTCCTTCAGGGAAAACCACCAGGTCACCCGGTAGAACTCGTACCGGCTCGCCGCCTTCGGGCGTTACCAGAATCTCGCCTTCCAGAATATACGCAGTTTCTGTTTCGTCGAAGTCAATCGGGAATTTGGAAACTTCTTTTTCCCAAATGGCCCAATCCGCCACGCCTAATTCTTCCAGACGTTCTTCACTCGGGTTATGTTCAATCGTGATTTTCGGCATGTGCTTCCTAAGTTAATTTATTGAAAATTGATTTTAGCATTTTTCAGGCAATCCGATCGAATGTCAGGCAAATCATATTCGGGATGGCACGCGTTAATCGCATCCGTGTGAGCCTGGATACCGGCAATATAATATGCTTAATTGTTATTCAACCTGATGTTGATTCGAAAAGCGCCGTTAATGCCCGGCCTTTAAAACTAATGCCTTCCCAGCCGTATTTCATGAAATTTCTGATGTTCTGGTGGCCTGTGCCGTTTGGGTTATTTAAAACATCGAGCCGGTAATAATCGCCGAACAGGTTGAGGGTTTGCTGCTGATCGAGCCGGTGGATTTGAGCAAAGGCGAAAATTTTGCAGGAACCTTCATTGGTTCCGGCTTGATTGACCAAGGTATCTTCATTAAGGCCGTTGCTAAACTCTGTTGCCTGGTAATGATAACTTTCAGTAATGGTAGCGATAGTCTCGTCAAAACTGACAGCAGTATTATTTTTAATTTTTTTTAGAAACGTGGCAAGTGGCATGTTTAAAAGGTCAGGTAAATAAACGGAGGAATATGGTTTTTGAGCTTGTGTTTATAGCCGGCTCAATTAGTGTAGCAAGGCAGAAATGCTTTTGAACTCGACATGTTTGGCGTCTCTCAGCCATTCGAATAAAACGGATTCGTAATTGGTGATGGCAGCGCCTTGCTGTTGCAGACGTTGCAAGGCATAGAATTTATGTTCGGCTTTGCGCGAACAGACGGCGTCTTCGACTACATAAACCAGATAACCTTCGTAAAGCAATTCCAGTGCAGTTTGTAATACGCAGACATGGGCCTCAACTCCGGCCAGAATGATTTGTTTGCGGGCGGCGCTTTCCAGCACATCACAAAATCCATCGGCTGCGCAGCAAGAAAAACCGGTTTTCTCGAATACTTGCGCAGTTTCAGGTAGTTGATCGGCAATAGCGGTTTCGGTGGCGCCTAAACCTTTAGGATATTGCTCGGTTAGCAATACCGGAATATTCAGTTTTTTAGCGGCTTCAAGCAGGCTTTCCGTATTGGCGGTCATCAGTTTTGCTTCAGCTTCAGGCATGACGGCTGTTAATTTAGTCTGCATGTCAACAACGATCAGAAGACTGTTTTCAGCGGAGAGTATATTAGGGTGCATGTTCATGATAAGGATTTTGATATCATTTAGGTAAATCTGGACCATGGATAGATTTGAGCTTGCCATCCGTGGCGCCGGCTTTCTGGCGAGTTTGTGCGTTAATCCGACAAAAGTAAAATTAACCCTTTTTCATAATCCGGGCTTTTTCGCGCTGCCAATCGCGGTCTTTCGATGTAGCGCGTTTATCATGCAATTGCTTGCCTTTTGCCAGGCCGATTTCCAGTTTGGCCCGTCCGTTTTTCCAGTACATGGAAAGCGGAATCAGCGTATAACCTTTTCGCTCCACCGAACCGATCAGTTTATTAAGTTCGTGGCGGTTCAGTAATAATTTTTTAGAGCGCACAGCATCCGGTTTGATATGCGTAGAGGCGGAAAGCAGGGCGGAAATATGCGCGCCTGACAACCATGCTTCACCGCGTTTTAATGCGACATAGCTTTCTTTGAGCTGAACGCGGCCATCCCGCAGACTTTTAACTTCCCAGCCTTCTAAAACAATCCCTGCTTCAAATTTCTCTTCAATAAAATACTCATGCCTGGCCTGGCGATTAACGGCTATCGTTGCATTTTGCGTAGGTTTGTTTTTTTTGGACTTTTTATCGGCCATAGTGGGCGGCTTTTGATTTTTAAACTGACGTAAAGGAATAATTTTGTTATTTTACTCGATATTACTGCAATAGTCAGAAAAGCTCACCATGAAGGACACAAAGGCACGAACTTAACCTGAAATTCGTGCCCATCATTCTTCCTGGTGATTTTATAACCCTTGAGTTTTTACAGGCGCTCAAATGACGGACACAAAAAAATCAGTTCATGGTGCATGGTCATCACGTTTCGCATTTATTCTGGCGGCCACCGGTTCAGCGGTTGGTTTGGGAAATATCTGGAAATTTCCTTACATTACCGGAGAGAATGGCGGAGGCGCTTTTGTTATGGTTTATCTCCTGTGTGTATTGTTAATCGGCATTCCTATTATGATTGCCGAAACCATGCTCGGCAGGCGCAGTCAACGAAATCCTGTTGAGACGATGGTATTGTTGACTGAAGAAGCGGGCGCGGATAAAAACTGGCATTATTTGGGTTGGATGGGCGTTATCGCAGGCGTATTGATTCTGTCGTATTACAGCGTCATCGCCGGCTGGGCTTCGGCTTATATATTAAAAGCTTTTACCGGCAGTTTTTTTGATGCCGATGCAGCTGCAATAAAAGGAATTTTTGATGATTTTGTAGGCAGTCCTATGCAGCTCATTTTCTGGCATTCGTTATTCATGGTAGCAACAATGCAGATTGTTGCCCGGGGCGTTAATAAAGGTCTTGAAAAATCCATGCAGCTGTTAATGCCCGCTTTGTTTGTATTGATGATTTTATTAGTTGCTTATGCGATGACGACGGAGAGTTATTTTCAAGGGCTGAATTTTTTATTTAAGCCTGATTTCAGCAAGCTGAGCAGCGATTCGGTATTAACCGCGATGGGCCAAGCTTTTTTTACCCTGAGCCTGGGCATGGGGTCGATTATGGTTTACGGCTCTTATTTACCTAAAGGCGTGCCGATTGCCAAAACAACCTTTATAATCGCGGGCGCTGATACAGTCGTGGCTTTAATGGCGGGCATTGCCATTTTCCCTATTGTTTTCGCCAACAATTTACACCCCGGCTCCGGTCCCGGACTCATTTTTCAAACCCTGCCGATTGCTTTTGGAGCCATGACCGGCGGCTGGTTGATGGGCATATTGTTTTTCGTCACGCTGGTCATTGCAGCGTTGACCTCCTCTGTCGCACTGATAGAGCCAGTCGTGGCATGGCTGGTTGAAAACAAAGGCTTCAGCCGGCAAAAAGCCTGTGTCTGGTCAGGATTGGCGACCTGGTTGCTTGGCTTGGGCACGGTATTTTCCTTTAATGTCTGGTCTAATGTTAAGTTTTTCGATAGAAATATTTTTCAATTGCTGGATTACGTAACCGCTAATTTAATGCTGCCCATCGGCGGATTTTGTATTGCAGTATTCGCAGGCTGGATTATGAAGCGGGAAAACACCGAACAAGAACTGAACATGCCCGATGCAGCAGGTTATCAAGCATGGAAAATCCTGATCAGCTATGTTGCGCCAACCGCTGTGTTTTTTGTATTCCTGCATGTTATCGGAGTGCTTTAAATGACGATTATACAAAAAAGTGCGCTGGTCAAATTTTCAGCTCAGCAGATGTTTGATCTGGTTAATGACATTGAAGCTTATCCGCAATTTTTGCCTTGGTGCAGCGGCAGCCGGATTATCACGCGTGAAGATGATGTTGTCGAAGCAGAATTGCTGATTTCAAAAGGCGGCTTCAAAAAATCGTTTTCAACCAGAAACAAGAGCGATAAGGGCGGCAGGATAACGATTTCCTTGCTTAACGGGCCTTTTTCTTATCTGGAAGGCGTATGGAACTTTATGCCGCTGCGTGAGGATGCCAGCAAGATCTCCCTGGATCTGGAATTCGAAATGTCAGGACAACTCGCCAGCCTCGCGTTCGGGGCTGTCTTTTCCCAGATATGCAATACCATGATGAGTTCTTTTATCAGCCGGGCCAAGGAAGTCTATGGCTGAAGCATTGATTGATGTAGAAGTCGCTTATGCAACGCCTGAACAGCAAGTGATAGTCGTCGCAATGAAAATAGCGGAAGGCGCTACTGTTGAACACGCAATAAAGGCATCAGGCTTATTGGATCATTTTCCTGAAATTGTTTGGGCCGATATTAAAGTCGGTGTCTTTGGCAATGTTTGCAAGCTTGATCAGCCATTAAGACGATCCGATAGAGTAGAGATTTACCGGCCCTTGATTCATGATCCCAAAGAAGCGAGACGGCAGCGAGCGGCAAAGAGCTGAGCAGTTTATTGATACCCTGCCGGGAGATTAGCGAACGGCAATTATGTGCGAAGCGCCAGCGCTCTTAATCCGGCTTTCGCAGAGGCAAATGCAGTAAACGGCGGTTTTGCTCTTAATGATGCTGTCGCACCGGTAAAAAACAGCGTTCCTTTACGTTGTACTTTCATGACATTTACAGCCTCCTTGCCGAAGAAAAAAGTGCCCAGACAATTTTGCTGCCAAAGTTTGGTAAAAGTATCGGTGTCCATCTCCAGCAGCTGAAAGCATGAGTATTACTTCGAGGGCGGTTTATTCCAAATTGAAAAAATACGGAATCAATCTGGCGGATTATAGGTCTTGATTGAGAATGGCGGCGCTGGCAAGATATAAAAGAACCTCTCATAATTATCCGCTCATGCTTCGGCAAGCTCAGCATGAATTACTGATCTTCAATCAGTAGGTTACAATTTCTACTCTTGTCATTGGCTCCATGAAATCAGTCTTATGAGAAAATCGACAAACAGACGGTCACATCATTTTGTCTAATGTTCTGTAATTGGGGAATGGAACAGAAATTTTTCCTATGCCGATGTTTTCATCAGAGTAAGGATGAGCGGACATGATACTGATTCGGTATTGCTAGAGCAACTCTCGACCAGATTGGACAGTGCGGCTTCCATAATGCGTAAGCCTTCAATGCGTTCACGAATTAAAGTAAGTTTTCTAAGCGCGATTTCTTTTGCTTCCTGGCAATGTTGCCCATCTTCAAGACTCAACAATTCCAGAATCTCATCAAGCGAAAAGCCAAGTTTTTGGCCTTGCTTAATGAACTGCACTCGCTGCAGGGCGCGTTCGCTGTAATGTCGGATGCCCTTGAATGGCTTTACGGGTTCCACGAGCAGTCCACGCCGTTGATAAAAACGGATCGTTTCAACATTCACCCCGGCATTTTTTGCCAGTGTGCCAATGGTAAAGGTTTTTTGTGTCATAGGGCTTGTCTCCGTATATAGGTACGGTGCTTATAATAAACTAATCGGAAAAATATGAGTTATTGCTATGAACCAAACCCTGATTGCAAGCGTTCTTGCTGGAATAGGCGCGAGCCTATGTTGTGTCGCCCCTTTGGTGTTGCTGAGCCTCGGCCTTGGCGGGGCTTGGGTGTCCAATCTGACCGCCTTCGAACCAGTACGTCCTGTGTTCGTGGGTCTGGCATTGCTTTTTATTGGGCTGTCTTTCCGCAAACTCTATCTGACAACCAGGACATGCGAACCCGGCAAGCCTTGCGCCGATGATGAAGTCATCCGCAAGCAGCGCTTCATTTTTTGGAGCGTGACCATCCCTTTATTGGGTTTGCTGGCGTTTCCGTGGTTCGCCCCACTATTCTATTGAGGAAAAACCGATGAAAACCAAAATCCTTCTGCTCTTTTTGACTTTTGCCATTATATCTGGCTCAGTTCTGGCTGCACCCCGTACGGTCATGCTCGATGTACAAAACATGACCTGCGCTGTCTGTCCGATCACGGTCAAAAAAGCGCTTGAGCGCGTTTCTGGCGTGCAACAGGTGAAAGTCGATTACGCGACTAAAACTGCGACGGTGCAATTCGACGATACGGAGACCACGGCAGATAAATTGACTGAGGCGACCAAGGAAGCAGGGTATCCGTCCTCGATTAAAAAGGAGACTAAATGAATGCCGTAATTCTCGACTCGACGATTACCTGTCCACACTGTGGACACGCCGAAACGGAAACCATGCCGACCAATGCCTGCCAGTTTTTCTATGAATGTAAGTCTTGTGGAACCCTACTTAAACCCAAAAGAGGCGATTGCTGCGTGTTTTGCTCTTATGGTTCGGTCAAATGCCCTCCGATTCAACAGCATAAATCCTGTTGCGCCGGATAGATAAAAAACATCAGGCATTTCGGCACAGTCTGTCTAATGTTTTGTTCGACTATCTATTTAATTGTTATTTTTTTCAAAAACAATTTGATTGAACGGTTTATGCCGTAGCTGAATCGTAGCTACGGCATGACGGTAATAACTTATTCCAGGCTTTTTGAGACTGTTTTTGGTGGTGGAAAAAACATTGCAAGCATTTGACTCAATTTATTTAAACGCTATATAACATTTATTATATATCCCGTTCGCGCTGAGCTTGTCGAAGTGCAGTTTCTAAAGGCGCCCCGATCGATTGTCAAAAAGAAAATCCGGCTGGCTTTGAATTCGTTGATTTAAGGTAACGCTTCCGGATAAACTGGATGTGTTCGTTTTTTCTTAAATGAATTGAACCTATTGAGGAGTAACAAGTATGGAATGGCAGCTTATTTTAAAAACGTCTTTTTTCCTGCTTTGGCCTTTGCTACTAATGGGAGTTATCATTTTAAGTAAAAGGTACAGGAAGAATAAAGGCTCCGGCAAAAGTTTGTGGCATCATTGACAGTAAACTGCTCCCATCTGATTCAAATCAGGCAGGACTCAGCAGAAAACTGGTTTTCAATCAGTCTGACCGCCTCGGCAACGCCGTTGTGCCGCTGAATCTTCCGGCTGTAGCTTTTTGCATTGTTGCTCAGCGTTTCGGAGTCCAGCACTTTTTGTATGGCTTTCGCCAAACTGCGCGCGTTCACCTTCCTGGCGGGTAGTGGTTTGAAAGCAAGGCCTAGCGTTTGCAACTGGTGTGCCCAGAACAATTGCTCGTCTATAAACGGAACGACGATTGACGGGCAGCCGCCAAGCGTTGCGGCATGCGTTGTGCCCGCGCCGCCATGATACACGATCGCCGCGCAATGCCGGAATAGCGGTTGATGCGGGTGTTTGCCGATAAAGTAGAGACTATCCTGACGGCTATCGGCCGGATAATCCGCCGAGCTGGTTTGGATAATTGCCCGGCAACCGGTCGAACGCGCCGCTTCAATAAACAGCTCCATGCTCCATTCGGGAGCCGCCTGCTGCAAGCTGCCGAAAGTCATATATACCGGACGCTCGCCTTGTTCAAGAAAAGCTTGTACAGGCTGCGGAATCGGCCAGTGCTGAGCATCTTCAGTTAAATTAAGAAAGCCGCAAACAAGGTTATTAGGCTTCCATTCCTTATGATGTGGACAAAATAACTCATCGACAGCGACTAAATTAAGCTTCTGCGAGGTTAATAGTTCAGTCAATATATTTTCGACCGGCGCTTCGCCTTCTGCCAGCCATAACCGCATCATAGGTTTCTTGAGCGCCCGGTTGAATAGGTAATCCAGAAGTTTCCACGACAGTTTGTTCAAAAACACGCCGAGATCGGGAAAGTGAAACGGCGCCTGCGTCGCTGAAGGAAGGGCTGCATGGCAAAAGGTTACGCTAATATAGGGTTTGCCACGCCGGATCGCCGCCGGTTTTAACGGATACAGAAAATGATGTCCGATCACACAGTCGTTATCGTGCACTAATTGTTTTGCCGTTTCGTAAATGGCCTGCTCATAAGGAAATAAAGCTTCTTTCAGCAATGCTCTGATCCATGTCAAGGTATTCATGCGGAACGTCCGCCGGGCAAAACCTTCTATGTCGAAGTCCATGTGCCTGGGGATTTGAAGATAATCGATATTGAGATCGGCGCAGATATCCGTGTAGTCCTTATTATCTATACTGCTGACAGCCAGCGTCACGCTATGCCCCGCTTTTTGCAAGCCCTGAGCCAGGGCCAGCAACGGCCGTATATCGCCGTTGGAGCCCCAGGTTTGAATGCCGATTTTCACAGTTTTATCACCAGGGCAGGGTGCAGCCGTCGTATTTTAAAAAACTGCCGCTTTGGTCAGGAGTAAAGCGCTCAATCACCTGGCGCATACCTTTTACGCTTTCCCGGGCTTCGATCAGGGCGCCCGGCCCTCCCATGTCGGTTTTAACCCAACCCGGATGCAGGACAACAACACCGATTTTCTGTTCCTTGAGATCGATTGCGATACTTTTCATGGCGGCGTTTAAGGCCGCTTTGCTGGTGCGGTACAAAATACTGCCGCCGCTGCTGTTATCGGCAATACTACCCATCTGGCTTGAAATCGATGCCAGCAGTTTTTTATTGCCACGGTTAAGGTGCTGTAAAAACGCTTCAGCCATTTTCACCGGCGCCTGGGTATTGATAATTAATGTATGCGTCCACGCTGCATAATCCAGTTGTCCAAAACCATGATGGGGACCGCCGTATATTCCGGCATTATTGATAAGAACATCGATGGGAGTATCCTGCAACTTGGCCGCGAGATGGTCAATTTGCGAGAAATCGGAGACATCCAGTTGAAAAACCTGAACCTTGGGAATTTCGTTGAGCTTATCCGCCGTTTCCGGGTTTCTGCAGCAGGCCAGTACCTGCCAGCCTTCGGCCGCATATTGTTTGCAAAACTCCAATCCCAAGCCCCGGTTTGCGCCGGTGATCAATACTGTAGCCATTTTTTCGTTCTCCTTCTTCCGGGCAACAGCGCCCGGCAAGTCTTTTACCTTAAAATGCCTTCCACTGTAAAGTTTTTGTGAACAATGGCTGCATAAACTTCAGGCGATAACCAGCAGGCTGAGTTTACCGTTAAGCCGGATTGAATCTCTACCTTAATCTATTTTCAGCACTTTGGCGCCGCGGATTTTTCCGGCCTTTAATTCACACAAGGCTTCATTAGCCTGCTCCAATGCAAATATCTGGACTTCGGGCTTTAGATTCATTTCAGCCGCCAGACTGAGGAATTCAGTTACATCCCGACGGGTAATATTAGCGACGCTCTTTAGCTCTTTTTCCTGCCAGAGATGTACCGGATAATCAAGCCTCAGCAGGCTGTCCCGGTTGCCTTCCTTGCGGATGGCATTAATTACCAGCCGACCGCCGGATTCCAGATTTGCCAGGGCCTCAACGATAGGCTCCCAGGCCGGGGTTGTATCGATAATGCTATCCAGTTTATGCGGCGCAGGTTCAGTCGTATTGCCGGCCCAAACAGCACCCAGTTCAATGGCAAACGCCCTTTCTGCGTCGTTTCGGGCAAAAACATAAACGTCGGTATTCGGATATCTGTACTTTACCATTTTCAAGACCAGATGAGCTGATGCGCCAAACCCCGTCAAACCCAGCCGTTGGCCGTCTTTCAAATTAGTTAATCGCAGCGACCGGTAGCCGATAGCACCCGCACAAAGTAAAGGCGCTGCTTGTGTGTCGGAAAAAATAGCCGGAATGACATAAGCAAAACTTTCCGGAACCGTCATATACTGGGCATATCCGCCGTTTGCATCACGGCCTGTCGCCTTAAAAGACTGACACAGATTCTCATTGCCTGCCAGGCAAAATTTGCAGGCTCCGCAAACCGAGAAAATCCAGGCGACGCCAACCCGGTCGCCTGTTTTGATGCGGCTTACTTTATCGCCTGGCCCTTCAACCCGACCGATCACTTGATGCCCCGGCACTACGGGCAATCGCCGGGGCGGAGTGCGCCCTTCAATTTCATCCAGTTCAGTATGGCAAACTCCGCAAGCTGAAACTTTCAGCAGAATTTCCGTGTCATTCGGAACCGGGATCGGCAGTTCCATTAATTCCAGAGGCGACGGATCATCTTTAAGATTACAGAGCCTTTTCAATAGCATTGCTTTCATTGATCTCACCTTGGGTCTTCAATTGACAGTCACTCAATGTTATATTGGAATTTAAGTTTTACAATGCATTTTTAGAGAAGACCGGATTCCATGCCGCCATAATCTCTGAAATGGATTTTCAGGATAATTTAAGTGCGACAGGCCTTGATTGTGGAATATCTTCGGAGAATAACAATGAATGATCTGCAACGTATGTTAAATGATATTGAAATGGAAGTTCATCTGACCCGCCATCTTATCGGTAAAAACTCTCTGGATGACAGAGTCATGGCTGCGATGAAAAAAGTGCCTAGGCATCAGTTTTTACCTGAGGATTTGCGTTATCGTGCTTATGATAACGGCCCGGCGCCTATTGGTTCAGGGCAGACTATCTCCCAGCCTTATATCGTCGCCCTGATGAGCGATTTATTAAATACCAGGCCCGGAGATATTATTCTGGAAATCGGCACCGGCTCCGGTTATCAGGCGGCGATTCTTGGTCAACTGGTGAAACAGGTTTATTCCATTGAAATAATTGAAGACCTGGCGGCAGAAGCGCGCAATCGCCTCAATAAACTGGGTTACGGGAATATAGAGGTCCATAGCGGTGATGGCTATATGGGCTGGCCGGAACATGCCCCGTTTGATGGCATTATCGTGACCGCTGCAGCACCCCATATCCCCCAACCTTTAATTGATCAATTGCAAGTCGGCGCGCGCCTGGTTATTCCTGTCGGTTTACCTTACAGTTACCAGGAACTGATGGTGGTGGAAAAAAAATCGGAGGACGAAGTCCAGACCCGAAAGATTCTTGGCGTCAGCTTTGTTCCGCTTACCGGCGAGCATGAGACGAAAAATACCCGCCACAAACCCCATATGCCATCAGAATAAGAAAAATTCGAGGATTGAAAGGAGAATGTATTTCCCGCTAACCTCCGGACAGGTGATAAATTTAGCTGTAAAACAGACACGTTACCCGCTTTGCAAATTGTCAGGTGACTTGGCCTAATTCAATAGCAAAGGTGCACATGAAAAAAATACTGGTAACGGGCGCAGCCGGCCAAATCGGCTCGGAATTAACGATAACCTTGCGCGATAAATATGGCGCTGAAAATGTATGGGCTGCCGATAGAAAGCCGGCTTTGACCGAACTGCAACCGGGGCCTTTTTACAGTCTGGATGTGCGCGATGTATCGACATTCAATCAAATCGTGGAAGCTAACCACATCGATACGATTTTCCACCTCGCCGCATTGCTGTCCACTGTTGCTGAACAAAAGCCGCAGCAGGCCTGGGATGTCAATATGAACGGCCTGATCAATGTACTGAAAATTTCCAGAATACATCAGTGTGCGCTGTTCTTCCCCAGCTCCATAGCGGCCTTCGGCATGGAAACCCCGCCGATGGATACGCCGCAGGATACTATTCAGCGGCCAACGACCTTATACGGCATTAGCAAGGTTTCAGGGGAACTGCTTTGCGATTATTATCATCATCGCTTTGGTGTCGATGCGCGCGGCTTAAGGTATCCGGGGCTGATTTCCAGCAAAACCCCACCCGGCGGAGGTACGACCGATTATGCAGTCGATATATTTTATGCGGCTATAAAATCACAACATTATGATTGTTTTCTTCGGGCCGATACACAACTGGACATGATGTACATGCCCGATGCGATCGATGCCGCCATCAACTTGATGACAGCGGACAGTCGGCAGCTAAAGCACAGAAACGCCTTTAATATAACGGCCATGAGTTTTAACCCGCAGCAGCTGGCGGCGGAAATTCAAAAACATATTCCTGAATTTACTATCGCTTACCATGTCGATCCCTTGCGGCAGGCGATTGCCGACTCCTGGCCCAGACATATGAACGATAGCGCCGCCAAAGTCGAGTGGGGCTGGCAGGCTCAATTCGATTTACCGGCAATGGTTGAAGATATGCTGAAAAATATGCGCTCAACTCAATAAGAAACGAGGCCTTTATGTCACTGAAAAAGTTAGAACCGATGTTAACCGGCAAATTAGCCGAATTACAACAACGAGGACTCTGCAAAGGTAATGAAAAAATCATTACCAACAGGAAAAAGGCCATTGATGGTTTCGGTCCCCGGTATTTTCTTGAAGACTATGGAGACAGAGCTTTCTTACGCATGAATTCCAATTCCTACCTGGGGCTTGCCACACATTCTCTGGTTGTTAAAGCGGAAGCGGCAGCCGCTGAAGCATTCGGCACCGGGCCCGGAGCGGTTCGTTTTATCAGCGGCACCTATCGTGCGCATATCGAACTGGAACAAAAACTGGCGAAATTTCATGGCCGTGAGTCGGCCATGCTGTTCAGTTCGGCTTATGCGACAATGACCGGCGTATTGCCCCAGTTTATTTCCAACGACACCCTGGTCGTCAGCGATGCGCTGAATCATAACTGCATCATTAATGCGATACGCTTATCCAATCCTGCATACAAGGAAATTTATGCTCATGCCGATATTAATGCCCTGGACAAAATCCTTGAAGCGTATAAAGGCAGGGTCAAGCGTGTTTGTCTGGTCACTGACGGAATTTTCAGCATGCGTGGCGATTACGCACATCTTGATAAGATCAACGCCTGTTGCAAACAGCATGAAGATGCGTATGAAGAGGGGATTATCACTGTTGTTGATGACTCCCATGGCGCCGGCGCTTTTGGACGAACCGGGCGGGGCACAGAAGAATATACACAGAGCAAGGCGGATATATTGATTGCTACGCTTGGCAAAGCCTTTGGCGTTAATGGCGGCTATATTGTTTCCAGTTCGGTAGTGATCGATTATTTGCGCGAAACCTCACCGCTTTATATTTATTCAAATCCGATTACGCCCGCCGAAGCGGCCGCGGCAAGCACTGCTTTAGACATAGTAAACAGTGCGGAAGGGTTGAATTTGCTGAAAAAACTGCGGGAATACAGTGTGCGCCTTAGATCAGGACTTGTAGAACTGGGCTTTGAAACTTTAATGGGAGATCACCCTATCGTGCCGATTCTGATCAGGGATACGAAAAAAACATCGGCCCTGGTCGCGCATTTATTGGCTAATGATATCCTGGTTACCGGCCTAAATTATCCGGTTGTTCCTCAAGGCGAACAGGAAATAAGATTACAGGTCTCTGCCGAGCATACCGAAAAAGATCTGGATTATTTGCTGGCAAAACTGACTGATTTTAAGCAATAGCTGAAGTCAGCGATCCGCTGGTGATAGCAAGACCAGACAAAGCGAACGGGAGTTGTTGAATGGCCCTGTTCTGAACAGGTATTAGGTTTCTCTTTGATATTTATTGTATTATTGCCGTTTTGAATGACGGGTATAAATTATGAGCGAGTATGAAAAAAGCAAGAAAGCCAGACGTATTGCTTCGGTGGTTTATCTTTTAATCATGGCTTTTGTTATGGGAGGAACTTATCTTTCACAACAGCAAAAAGAGGCGCTTCAAAAGGAGGAGCAAGCCATAAAAGTATCCGGCGGCTTACCTGAAGCATCAGCTCAAAACTGACAGAGAAAAAACGGGCTTTCGTTAAAGCATCCTTAATCAATACTTCTCTGACCCAAAGTTAAACAGATTAAGCTGTGTTCATAGTCGGCCGCCAATGGATACAAGCAATCCCTAAGGCGAAGCGGCGACAGGTTTTAATACGGCGCTAAGGTTTTGCTGTTGCTTCATCCGTTTCAGACGGAACGTCAAGGCTGTCATAACCTACCAGGCTTGTGATTTTTTCCCATAATGTTTTTTCAAGATCACGCTTGGGTATATCCAGCGCTGTTTCGCTCGATGTTTTGATGACAGGAGTCGCGCTGGGTCTGAAGTCCCCTTGAATGCCCGATATTTGATCATTTTCAAAATAGATGGAGATGCGCTTCTGCAATCTGTCTTCACCGCTCGGTTGATTTGAATAAAGATAATCCCAGCGATTCTTATGGAAAACATCATCCAGCATAGGCGAACCCATGATGTAAAGCACCTGGCGTTTGTTCATTCCAGGCCGGAGCTGGTCAACCATAGCTTGATCGATAATATTGCCTTGCTGGATTTCCAGAGTATAAACGCCGGGCAAGTTGTTGAGAACGGTGGAGCAGGAGACGAGTGTCAGGCTTGTCATTAAACTGAAAGAAAAAAGCGACTTTCTCATTTGAGGCTGCGGAAGTGTTAAAATAGAAATCATACAGGATGTTAATAAATTATCCTATAAAACTGTCATGTTCTTAATTCATAAAAAGGCTACAATGTGCGCAGTTAAGCGTCAAACTGCCTACACAGCAGATTCACCGGGAGATTTATGGAAACACATGATTTGAGGAATGCAGGCCTGAAAGTAACTTTACCTCGGGTCAAGATTCTGGAGATTTTAGAAAAGCAGGTTGATGACCATCATTTAACGGCCGAAAAAGTTTATAAAATTCTGCTGAGTGAAGATGAAGAAATCGGACTGGCGACGGTTTATCGGGTTTTAACCCAGTTTGAAGCCGCAGGGCTTGTGACCCGGCATCACTTTGAGGGGGGTAATTCTATTTTTGAACTGGCTAAGGGTGATCACCATGACCATATACTTTGTGTGAAGTGCGGCAAAGTGGATGAATTTACCGATGAGTTGATTGAAGCCAGGCAGAAAGAAATTGCCCAGGAACTGGGTTATGAATTAACTGATCATGGCCTTTATTTATATGGATTTTGCCCTAAGTGCAGGAAATCCTGATTCTTTCTAAACTATAGACTTCATGTTTAAACCTCTGACTTTTTATATCGGCTTGCGCTATACGCGAGCCAAGCGTCGCACCCAGTTTATTTCCTTTATCACCTTAACCTCTATCCTGGGAATTGCCTTGGGTGTGACTGCGCTGATTACCGTTTTGTCTGTGATGAATGGCTTTGAAGCCGAATTACGCGAACGGATTCTCGGTATGACTTCACATGCTACCGTCACCGGTAGATACGGCCAGTTAGATGACTGGCATGAACTGGATCAAAAACTCAAAGATTTCCCGCATGTAGAAGGCGCAGCTCCGTTTATCAGCGGGCAAGTGATGATCAATGCTGACCGGCGAGTCAGCGGGACCATGCTAAACGGGATAATGCCGGATTATGAATCAAAAGTTTCAGAGGTTGCCGATAAAATGAAAGCGGGCCAACTGTCTGATTTGATTGCAGGTCAATACGGCATTGTTTTAGGGCTTGAACTGGCTAATTACCTGGGCGTTATCGTCGGCGATAAAATCACAGTGATCAGTCCGCAAATTAATTCCACGCCAGCCGGTATTGTACCCAGAATGCGGCGCTTTACTGTGGTTGGCGTTTTTAAGGTGGGCATGTATGAGTATGATCGTAATATGGCGCTCATTAATATCGAAGATGCGGCTAAATTATTCCGTATGGAGAATGCTGTCTCAGGCTTGCGCATAAAGCTGGATGATTTGTTTAATGCGCCGCAAATAACGCAGTCGCTTGCAAGCGCTCTTTCTGACAATTACCAGGTCAGTGACTGGACCCTGGCGCATAATAATTTTTTCCGGGCGATACAGACAGAAAAGCGGGTGATGTTTATTATCCTGTTGTTAATAGTTGCGGTAGCGGCTTTCAATATTGTTTCGACGCTGGTGATGGTGGTTACTGATAAGCGGGGCGATATAGCGATTCTGAAAACCCAGGGACTTACATCAGGTTCAGTAATGGGGATCTTTATGGTGTTGGGAACGATCATCGGGGTTGTCGGCACATTGCTGGGAACGGCTGGCGGAATATTGCTGGCATTGAATGTGGAAACCATTGTGCCCGCGATTGAAAAATTATTTCAGGTGCAGTTTATGGCGGCCGATGTTTACTATATTAGTGAATTACCTTCCAAGCTGGTTTGGGCGGATGTTTATGCGATTGCGAGTATGGCTTTTCTGCTGTCATTAATAGCTACGATTTATCCTGCCTGGCAGGCGTCCAAAATAAATCCGGCGGAAGTCCTAAGATATGAATAAAATCAGCATTTTGCAATGTCAGCAATTGACTAAACGTTATAACCAGGGGGGACTCGATGTTGATGTCTTGAAAGGAGTTAACTTATCAATTGGTGTTGGTGAGCGCGTCGCTATCATGGGAGCGTCAGGTTCAGGCAAGAGTACTTTATTGCATTTGTTAGGCGGTCTGGAAAAAGCCAGCGGCGGCGAAGTCGTACTGGACGGAGTTAGTGTGAATAAGGTCAATGCCACAAAACTGGCTAAATTAAGAAATAAATCCCTGGGGTTTATCTATCAGTCGCATCATTTGCTGGGTGAATTTACCGTTCTGGAAAATGTGGCAATGCCGTTGTTAATTGGCGGGCAGTCAGTTAAACACGCCATTGTTCGCGCCACCGAATTATTGCAGAGGGTAGGGCTGGGTCATCGAATGGAACACAAACCGGGTGAGATATCCGGCGGCGAAAGACAGCGCGCTGCAGTGGCAAGGGCGTTAATTAACAAGCCAGGTGTGGTTTTGGCTGATGAGCCGACCGGAAATCTCGACAGTAAAACCGCCGATCAGGTTTATCAGTTAATGCTGGAATTAAACCAGGAGCTGAATGTCAGCTTTTTGGTAGTGACTCATGATCATGATCTGGCCGCAAAAATGGGCAAGGTGTTACATATGGAAGACGGCGTGATTACAGGCTAGGGCTTGAGTCAGCCAGGTACGCATCGTGTACCCGGCGGTTCTAGCTTTTGACGGTATATTAATAAATTGATCTAAATGGATTCTTTTTGGAAGACTTGTTTTTACGGGTTTGCTTTCTTGTTGCCCATTTTTTAGTCGCATGGTAGCGCCAGAAATAATTAATTCCAAAATAACCCACTGTAGAACAAACGATGCCTAAAACCAGGCAACCCGTCAGGAAGGGAAACAAAATCTCGCCGGATAATATGGCATCCAGTGAAAAAGAAGCATCGGGAAGATTCAGGATGGTAAGCCCTACCCGGTAAGCAAAATAAAACAGCGGCGGCATCGTGACAGGGTTAGTTAACCAAACCAGCGCTACGGAAATAAGCAAGTTTGCCCTGAAATAGAAGGCTCCTGCCGCCGCAATAGCCATTTGCCCGGGAGCCGGAATCCATGCACAAAAAAGACCCACTGCGAAAGCTTTGGCGACGGAATGCCGATTCAAATGCCAGAGATTGGGTTCAAGCAGTTTATCGCCAAGAAACTGAAGATTTTTATGCTTTTTAATGACATCATGGTCAGGTATAAATTTATGGATCAGTTTTTGTATAAATTTTTTGGCCATCGTCTTTAGAATTAAGGTTATTTATAAGCTAAGTGAGATACTTACAAAATCAGGTATGTGGTTCGCCAAAGCTCTACCTGGCATTATCAAAAGTATTCAGCACAAACGGAGCACAACCACCGTTCGCCTGTAGCCATGTAGAATGGCTTCCACCCTTTGCTGTAAGCACCGCTAAGTTTATCAGGTTTCTGTCAGCCTCAAAAATATCAAGGAGCTAAATGATTACATCCGCTCTGTCGTTTTTAGCCGGACTACTGTTAGTTCAGCAATTTTCGTCATTGCCGAATAGTCAGTGGTTGATAGCCGCCGGCATAATGGCGGGGATTCTGGCAGGGCTGCGTTATTGGCGGTGGCTATTTTTTATGCTGGGTTTGCTGTGGGCAATAGTATTTGCCATGTTTGAATTAGCCGACCGGCTGCCTGAGCCGCTTGAAGGCCTTGATATTCCGGTCGAAGGCATTATTGCGGACCTTCCGGAATCGGATGAAAGGCAGACGCGCTTTAATTTTATTGTCACTCAGTCAGAGCAAAAGCTGCCATCCAAAATAAGATTAAGCTGGTATTATCCCGATCAACCTATCAAGGCCGGCCAACGCTGGTCTATAACAGTCAGGTTGAAACGCCCGCATGGCAGCTTGAATCCGGGCGGCTTTGATTACGAACGCTGGTTGTTCACCGAAGGCATTGCTGCGACAGGTTATGTACGGCCTTCGCCAAAACCGGTTTTATTGGGACGCGATTCAGCCTGGACCAGCATTGCCGTATGGCGGCAAAATATTACTGACCGGTTGTCAGGCCTATTAAACGACAGCCCCGCTCTCGCTTTGATAAAGGCATTGACCATTGGCGACAGCGCCGGTATTACACAAAATCAATGGGAAGTATTTCGCACAACCGGAACGACTCATCTGGTTGTTATTTCCGGCTCGCATATTGGCCTGATCGCTGGTCTGGCTTATTTTTTAGCCCTTAGATTGTGGGCGTGGACGGGGCTGTTAACGTGGTCTCCTCAAAGAGTAGCCGCCGTTGTGGCGTTAACTGTCGCGGTTTTTTATGCAGGATTAGCAGGCTTTTCGGTGCCGACCCAACGCGCGGTGATCATGCTGGCCATTGTCATGTTCGCTATTTTCAGCCAACGGAACCTTCATCCCTTTAATACGTTGGCAATTGCCCTGTTTGCGGTATTAATAGCTGATCCCACAGCGGTTCTTGCGGCAGGTTTCTGGCTGTCTTTTCTTGCCGTTAGCCTCATCGTTTACGTGATTGCCGGACGTTTAGGAAAATCCGGTTATCTTGAGGAAATGGTAAAGATCAACTGGGCAACGTCGGTGGGCTTGTCTCCGCTGTTATTGTTCTTTTTCCAGCAGGTCTCAGTCTGTTCGCCCCTGGCTAATTTTGTTGCTGTGCCGCTTATCAGCTTGATGGTTGTGCCGGTGTCGCTGCTGGCGATTTTAGTCATGTTTATTTCGCCTTTGTTGGCGGGCAAGCTTTTTCTTGCGGTTGAAGCTGTCTTGAAAGGCTTATGGTGGATGTTAGTTCACCTGGCAGAGTTGCCATTTGCAACAATAAGTCATGCCCAACCTTCAGTCTGGGCGTTACTGTCCGCCATACCCGGCATTTTAATTCTGCTTGCTCCGATGGGCGTTCCGGCGCGATGGTTAAGTCTGGTGATGTTTTTACCGTTAATTTTCACTGAGTCAAAACACCTGGAAAAAGGCGATATCAATATGACCTTGCTGGACGTCGGACAGGGTTTATCAGTCGTCGTTCAGACCGCTCATCATTGGCTGGTTTATGATACCGGAGCAAAATTTTCCGCTGAAAGCGATTTGGGACAAAGTGTCGTATTGCCTTTTTTACGCCTACAGGGAGTCGGCAAACTCGACAAATTAATCATCAGTCATGGTGATAATGATCATATTGGCGGCGCCGCATCATTAATGCGTGGCATCCCCACAGAACGGGTGCTGACCAGTGTCCCTCAGCAGTTAAGCAAGTATTTGCCGGTGGGGTGTGAAGCGGGCCAATCCTGGCTATGGGATGATGTGAGGTTCACTATATTGTCGCCAACTCAAGTGCTGGCTTCAGAAAACGATAGTTCCTGTGTACTCAAAATTCAATCTGAATACGGAGTTGTGTTACTGACGGGTGACATAGAGGAAGCTTCGGAATCCCGGCTGGTTAAAAACTACGGTGAGAGTTTAAAAGCCAATGTATTAGTCGCACCGCATCACGGCAGCAAGACCTCATCAACAGCCGGATTTTTGCAGGCAATTCAGCCTGAGTATGTGCTGATTTCGGCAGGTTATCGAAATCAATTCGGCCATCCTCATAATGATGTTTTGCTGCGATATCAACAAATTGGCGCAAAATGGTTAAATAGCGCCGACAGTGGAGCAATTACAGTGAGTATATTGGATAATGCACGGGCCGTTAAATCGCTACGTAATGCGGAAAGTAAATATTGGAATAATAAATGAATCGGCAAAGTGCCGCGGGTACAGAAACCAGTCAGTTTTTTGGAATAATTGCTCTGCATCGCATTGCCGTTAACGGGTAAAAAATTTAAATTGTTCAATCCCAGCGGTTATCTCTGACCTGAACTTTGCCATTTTCGATTCGCAACGGGAAACAGGGGATATCTTCATAGGCGGGCGGAGATTTTACTGCTCCGGTTTTTACGCAAAAACGAGCGCCATGACGGGGGCAGACTATCTCGTCGCCTTCCAGTCTGCCGCTGGCAATTTCTGCGCCATCATGAGTACATACATCTTCAATGGCATAAAAGGCGCCTTCAATTTTAAATACCGCAACGTCTGTTCCATCGACATCAACGACAATATTTTTGCCTTCTTCCAAGGCATTGGCATCTGTTACATCTACCCAATCGGACATTCTTGTTAACCTCAAATTTTAAATTTTACTTGTGAAGGCGGGAGATTTTATCGACTTTTGAACTGAAGCAGCCAGGGTAACCTTCAGTTTTTAAAATAAACATCAAAACGTAACAACTTGCCCTGGAAGCTTTCATCGGGTTTGCCGCCCAAGGGTTCCCCGTAATCCGGGCTTTTTACCACCACCCGCTTATCGGCTGAGTTTAAAGCGGCCTCAAAAAGCTGTTCCTTATCTTGATCATCGCCCAACAGGTCGCGCAATATCCTCATTGATTTTTTTGCTAGCGCTGTTTTTTTTCGTTTGGGTGGAAACATGGGGTCAATGTAGACACAATCAGGCGTGCTTTCCAGGCTTGCCAGCAGGTCGATAGCATTGCCTGTGAGTAATCCGGGGGTCTGCAGATTGAGTTTTTGCATCCAGTCCTGCTGTGCCAAGCGCATAAAGCCGTCTGTCAGCAACTCAGCCATGATTGGAGAACGCTCTATACATAATAACTCATAGCCCATACGAAAGATATGCAGGCTGTCCTGACCCCAGCCGGTAGTCGCGTCAACAACGGTTTTTGTTTTTCGGCCAAGCGCCTGAGCTAAAGCGCCGTCTTTGGGGGCGGGCCACGAACGTTGTTCACCATTACGCGGTTCGATATCGACGGTTAAGCCGCCTTTTTTAAACAGTTCTCTGTCGAGCAGTTTTAAACAGCCATCCCGCCAGGTTAAAAAAAACTCTTCCGGACTGTTGCTATTGAGCGACTGATATAATGGGACGCCCAATCTTTCTGCAAGCTGTTCGAACGGCAGCCTATCGCCCAGACCTAAATAAAGTACGCCCACCTTTCCGAGGTATTGCTGCGATATTTTCGTGCTCATGGATTAAATTAGCCACTCAGAACCTGAAGAGAAATCTTCGCCCCTTCGTGGACAATTACTATTCTGTTGAAATAGACTTTTGCTCGTTTTTCAATGCCGCATCCAGTGTATGCCAGGCCAGTGTCGCACATTTGACCCGAGCCGGATATTCTCGCACGCCGGCTAATACCGCCAGTTTACCGACGGCTTCAAGATTCATCTGCTCGTCTTTGCCGGTAGTCATTTCGTGGAATTTTTTAAACAAGTCTTCGGCTTCCTGTTCGGTTTTGCCTTTGACTATTTCTGTCATCAGCGAAACAGATGCAGTGGAAATGGCGCAACCCGAACCCTGAAAGCTGGCATCGGTAATCGTATCGCCATCCATCTTCAAATATAAGGTCAGGCGATCGCCGCATAAGGGGTTAAAGCCTTCCACTTTGCGGTCGGGACTTTCCATAACCCTGAAATTGCGAGGGTTACGGTTGTGGTCAAAAATAACCTCTTGATAGAGGTCGCGTAAATCATCAAACATTAGCCAAATACCTCGATCAAGGACTCTATGCCTTTCATTAAAACATCAATTTCTTCTTTGGTGTTATACATTGCAAACGATGCTCTCGCCGTCGCGGGAATTTTGAAAACATCCATTACCGGCATCGCGCAATGATGTCCGGCACGGACTGCAATACCCAAACTGTCCAGCATGGTGCCGATATCGTGCGGATGAATTCTATCCAGCACGAAAGCCAATATGGCACCTTTATGTTCGGCCTCGCCAATAATCCGAAGCCCTTTAATTTGTCTGGCTTTTGTAGTGGCGTAATCCAGCAGCTCGGCTTCATAAGCGGCAATATTGTTCATGCCGATTGCATTGAGATAATCAATGGCTGCGCCCAAACCTACCACATCGGCAATATTCGGCGTGCCTGCTTCAAATTTATAGGGCAATACATTATATTCGGTTTCTTCGAAGGTGACTTTGCGGATCATATCGCCGCCGCCCTGATACGGCGGCATGGCTTCCAGTAAAGCCTGTTTGCCGTAGAGTACGCCTATGCCTGAAGGCGCATAAAGTTTGTGGCCTGAAAAAACGTAGAAGTCGCAATCCAGGTCCTGCACGTCAACCGCCATATGCGGAATAGCCTGCGCGCCATCCAGCAGTACCGGAATGCCTTTGGCATGGGCCGCTGCAACAATTCTTTTAACCGGATTAATCGTGCCCAACGCATTGGACATGTGCACCACTGAAACCAGCCTGGTTTTATCACTAATCAGTTTTTCAAACTCATCATAAATCAATTCGCCTTGCAGATTAATCGGCGCAACTTTTAAAATGGCTCCGGTCTGCTGGCAGAGTATTTGCCAGGGTACGATATTGGAATGATGCTCCATGGCGGTAATTAAAATTTCGTCACCGGCCTGGATATGGGTTCTGCCATAACTCTGCGCGACTAGATTGATCGCTTCTGTAGCGCCTCTGACAAAAATGATCTCTTTTTCGCTGGCCGCATTGATAAAGTCTTTAACCTTGGCGCGCGCGCCTTCAAATTTATCGGTAGAGCGCACACTCAAGGTATGCACGCCGCGATGCACGTTCGCATAATCATGGCTATACAAATGCACGATGCTATCGATAACCGCTTGCGGCTTTTGGCAGGAGGCCGCGTTATCCAGATAAACCAGCGGCTTGTTGCGTATCTTTTCTGCCAATATGGGAAAATCGGCGCGGATTCTATTAACGTCCAGAGCTATCGTCATAACCATTCCTTGTTCACGCCTTCCTGCGGAAAGCGCGTTAATACTTGTTCTAAAACCATATCGTGTAAACCTTTAATTTTGATCTTGTCGACCATTTCATTAGCAAACGCAAAGGTCAGCATGTTACGCGCTGTTTCCTCATCAATACCGCGTGACTGCAAATAAAAAATAGATTTTTCATCCAGTTGTCCAACCGTTACACCATGCCCGCATTTGACATCATCGGCATAAATTTCCAGTTGCGGTTTGGTGTCTGCTTCGGCGTCATCCGATAGCAGCAGGTTGCGGTTATTCATTTGGGAGTCGGTTTGTTGCGCATCAATAGCCACAATCACCCGTCCCTGAAATACGCCTCTGGCCCTGTCATCAAGCACGCCTTTATAGACTTCACGGCTGACTGCATAAGGCTTTAAATGATTGATGCGGGTATGATTGTCGATATGCTGACGTTTGGAGCCCAGGTACAAGCCGTTTAGTTCACATTCCGACGCATGATCCAGATCGGCATGAATATCGCTGCGAGCCAGCAAGCCGCCAAAGGCAAAATTGTGGTGAGTAAAGCGCGCATCTCTTGCTTGCTTAATATAGCTGCCGCCGAAATGGTAGGCTTTTTCAGACTCGCTTTGCATTTTATACAGCGTCAGATCGGCATTTTGTCCCACATAAACTTCAGTGACTGCGGCTGTTAAATAGGCATTGTCCGCGACGATCTCCGAGCTTGTTGCGGAGTACACACCGATAAAAATCTCTATCACTTTAGCTTCAGCCATTTCATCCACAATAATGATATTGCGCGTTGTCGACATGATATCGGCATCCGTCACAATATGCAGAAGCTGTATCGGTCTATCCAAGACCTGTTTGGCCGGCACATGCACAAACAAGCCATCGGTAAACCATGCAGTATTGAAAGCGACAAAGCCGTGCTCTGATTGAGCGGTTGCCAAGCCCAGATGCTTTTGCACCTGATCCGGCTGTTTTGCCAATGCTTCAGCCATGCTCATGACTGAAACGGCTTCCGGCAAATCATCTAAAACCGAAAGTTCTGCTGAGAAATGTCCATTCACTAAAACCAGGACCCAGGCATCTTGCAGTTGATACGATTTCAGCCATTGTGCATCAATGCTGCCGGCAGGCAAACTTATTGACGGTGAAAACAGTTTTTTCTCAATCGCTGAGACATTGGTATAACGCCATTCTTCTTCACGCGGCGACGGAAAGCCACTTTCCGAGAATGCCATCAATGCCTCAGCCCTTAATGTTTGTAACCATGGCAGTGTTTGTCCCGGCAATGCAGATGCTATTGCTTGATACTTAACCGCGTAACGGGTTGCTGTTGCCGTATTCATTTATGCCGCCGCCTGATTATCTTCAACCCAACCGTAACCTTTTTCTTCCAACTCTAATGCCAGCTCAGGACCGCCGGATTTGACAATCCTGCCCTGCGCCAGAACGTGGACAAAGTCCGGTTTAATATAGTCCAGCAAGCGCTGGTAATGAGTCACCATCACAAACGAACGTTCGGCCGAGCGCAGTGAATTAACGCCTTCCGCGACTATTTTCAAGGCGTCGATATCCAGGCCCGAGTCGGTTTCATCCATAATGCACAGCTTCGGTTCCAAAATAGCCATTTGCAGAATTTCATTACGCTTCTTTTCCCCGCCGGAAAAACCTTCGTTAACTGCACGGTAGAGAAATTTCTCATCCATTTCCAGCAAACACACTTTTTCTTTAACCAGCGTTAAAAAATCCATCGCATCGACTTCAGGCTGGTCATTATGTTTACGAATAGAGTTCAGCGCCGCTTTTAATAAATAAATATTGCTGACGCCGGGAATTTCAACTGGATACTGGAACGCTAAAAACACGCCTTCGCGCGCCCTGATTTCAGGCGACATTTCCAGTAAATCTTTACCTTGGTAAGTCGCCGATCCGCCGGTTACCGTATAACCTGCCTTGCCTGACAACACATGTGACAAGGTGCTTTTACCGGAACCGTTAGGTCCCATAATGGCATGAATCTCGCCCGGTTTAATCTCAAGGTTAATACCTTTGAGAATTTGTTTGTCGTTCACGTTGACGGTTAAATCTTTAATACTAAGCATGAGAGTTCCAATTGTTTTTTAACGTTAACCAGCTTGTCGCTCGTTTTATAAAGGCGGTGTATTAATCTATTTCTTTAACTTTTAGAATATTAAGTTGTTCCCTGGATTGATATTTCCATGCAGAAGGATGATACGCTGTATATAAATTATTGCTAAACCCATGAGTAAGCAGGCAATCGGTAATATTCATTTTTAAATTTGCTGTGCAGCAATTAATAATATATTCGGGCCGATAGTGTTTACAGCGAGCAATAAACTCTTCCCGAATAACATATTCGCCTTTTTCATTAGTAATATTCCAAACTGCATTCCACACATTATCCCGAACTTTAGTATTTAATTTATCGGTAAAAATACCTAAAGAACACAGATAAGGAACGGGGTTGGATATAATCAAGTTATAACTACCGTTTGATAAATCAGATATTTTTTTCAAGATATCGCTGATAAAACTTTCTATATTCCGCCCGGTATAACCTTGAGCCGGCGCTTTGGGTTTTAGCGTAAAGTTTTTCTTATCATGTTTATATTCGCTTTTATGTGGCGACTCCAGAATAAGCAAAATATTTGGACCTGCGGCATCGGCTGCCGGTCGGTCATTAAAATCCGATAATGGAATTGTTTTATCAACCGGTATTATATTTATATCAATATTGCTGACTTCTACGATATATCGCCATACATCAGGAACACGATGTTTATGTTGAAAAATATCAAGATATTCATCTGTACAATAATTATTTATTTGTTCTGGAGTTAAAGGCGAAATATCAATTTCATCAGTGACATATTTTTCATCATTACAATCAACCCTGGCTTTAATTTTCATGTCACATACCACCCTTCAGTCAATTTCAAAAAGGACTAAATTGTATATTTCTGATAATTAAGCTTGTAGGTTGGGCGGAGATACAGGCCTAGTCCAAGGAACCTTTAGCCTACCGAACCTTCCAGACTCAACCCCAACAACGCCTGAGCTTCAACCGCAAACTCCATCGGCAATTCCCTGAATACTTCCTTGCAAAAGCCGTTGACGATCATCGATACCGCGTCTTCCGCCGATAATCCGCGTTGCTGGCAAAAGAACAGCTGATCTTCGCTGATCTTCGATGTCGTCGCTTCATGTTCAACCTGAGCAGACGGCTGCTTGACTTCCACATAAGGAAAGGTATGAGCGCCGCATTTATCGCCGATTAACAGAGAATCGCACTGAGTATAGTTACGAGCGTTTTCTGCACTTTTTAAGACTTTAACCAAACCGCGGTAAGTATTCTGCGCCTTGCCCGCCGAAATGCCTTTGGAAACAATCGTGCTGCTGGTGTTTTTGCCGACATGGATCATCTTGGTGCCGGTATCGGCCTGCTGATAATTATTGGTCAGCGCCACCGAATAAAACTCGCCGGTGGAATTGTCACCAGTCAGGATACAGCTTGGGTACTTCCAGGTAATTGCCGAACCGGTTTCAACCTGCGTCCACGATACTTTGGAATTCTCACCGCGGCAATCGGCGCGCTTGGTCACAAAGTTATAAATGCCGCCTTTGCCTTCTTTATCGCCGGGATACCAGTTTTGCACGGTCGAGTATTTGATTGTCGCATCTTTCATCGCGATTAACTCAACCACCGCCGCATGCAGCTGGTTTTCGTCACGCATCGGCGCGGTGCAACCTTCCAGGTAACTGACGTGGCCGCCTTCATCGGCAATAATCAAAGTCCTTTCAAACTGCCCGGTATTAGCCGCATTGATACGAAAATAAGTCGATAATTCCATCGGGCAGCGCACGCCTTTGGGAATGTAAACAAATGACCCGTCGGTAAATACGGCGGCATTCAGCGCGGCAAAGAAATTGTCGGTATGCGGCACGACTGAGCCCAGATATTGTTTGATCAGTTCGGGATGGTCGCGCAAAGCTTCGGAAATTGGGCAAAAAATGACGCCGGCTTCTTTCAGCTTGCCTTTAAACGTTGTCGCTACCGACACGCTATCAAAAACCGCATCGACCGCAACGCCGGCCAAGCGCTCCTGTTCATCCAGCGGAATACCCAGTTTTTTGTAGGCTTCCAATACCTGTGGATCAATTTCATTCAGGCTTTTTGGTCCGTTTTCCTTGCGTTTAGGTGCTGAATAATAGCTGATTGCCTGATAATCGATAGGATCGAACTTGACGAACGCCCATTCAGGAGACTTCATGGTCTGCCAATGACGAAACGCTTTCAATCGATATTCCAGCATGAACTCAGGCTCATTTTTGACCTTGGACAATCTGAGAATAACCGCCTCATCCAATCCGGGAAGAAAGGTATCGGTTTCCAGCTCAGTCACAAACCCCTGCTTGTATTCCTTACCGATCAGATTCTTGATTTCTTGCTCACTTGCTGACATAAAAACTCTCTATCTTTAACGATATAAACTGGCTAAGGGAATCAGGACTTCTTGTCCCCAAGTTGCAGTTTGGGGACGAATGGGTCTTACCATATCCGCCAGAGTCACTGACTCTAGAGCATTATGGATGGTTTGGTTAATCAAATTCCAGTTGCCCCGAATTTCACAGCCGGAAGCCTGCCCACAGCCCTGTTGTGAAATGCTGCACTCAGTTAATGCAATTGGCCCTTCAAGAGCGCTGATTATTGCCGCAATAGTAACTTTTTCCGGCGCTCTGGCTAACGTATAGCCGCCTTTGGCTCCGCGCTTGGAGACCAGCACTTTAGCATTAACAAGCACTTTAAGGATTTTGCTCACTGTAGGCAAAGCAATTCCTGTGCTTGCCGCTATTTCCAAAGCCGCATACACATGCGTATTATCTCTCGCTATATGGCTTAAGATAACAATTGCATAATCCGTCAATTTACTTAACCGTAACATGGCCTGACTCATAAAATTAAGACTATTTTAGTCCTATTTAATTCCATAGTAAAGTGGTAGGTTAATATTGCAGGCACAAGTCTTGAAGATCCATTGGTGTTTGCTGGTTTAATAATCGCTTCAATTAAGGCATCTAAAGATTAGGAGAAATCGCTTTTGGTTTAATCTCATAAACTATGGTTTAGCTGTATAATTTCCATTTTCTGTTTTTTCGCATATATATAAATCATCATGACCACAGTTAATTCCGTCAAACTTTCCAGTGCCCGTTTTGCTCAGGCAACCGATGCTTTTGTTGAGGTGTTTACCGCTTCGGTAGATTTTGATCAACGCATGGCGAAGCAGGATATTGAGGGATCAATTGCTCATGCTACTATGCTTGGCTCTTGCGGCATTTTAACTGAACTGGAACGTGATGATATTATTAATGGACTGACGCAGATCGCTGAAGAAATAACTAATGGTGAATTTGTCTGGTCAATAAAGCAGGAAGACGTGCACATGAATATTGAAGCCAGGCTCACTGATTTAATCGGCATTGCCGGAAAAAAGCTGCACACCGGGCGTTCACGTAATGACCAGGTAGCAACCGATATTCGTTTATATTTACGAAACGAAATCGAGCATATTACTGAGCATCTTGCTCGCCTGCAAATAGCCATTCTTGATTTGGCAGAGCAGCACATCGATACCATTATGCCGGGCTTTACACATTTACAGGTTGCCCAGCCAATTACTTTCGGTCATCACATGATGGCTTGGTTTGAAATGCTATGTCGTGATTACGAGAGGCTACAGGATTGCTGTAAAAGGATCAATATTATGCCCTTGGGCGCAGCAGCACTGGCAGGAACCAGCTATCCTATCAATCGCGCTATGACTGCCGAGTTGCTCGGTTTCAGACGGCCTTCAGCCAATTCTCTGGATTCTGTGAGCGATCGTGATTTTGCAATTGAATTTACGGCTGCAGGGAGCCTGATTATGATGCACCTGTCGCGGTTTTCTGAAGAATTAATATTGTGGTCGAGTGCCCAGTTTGACTTTATTGATATTCCCGATGCCTTCTGCACCGGTTCTTCCATTATGCCTCAAAAGAAAAATCCCGATGTGCCCGAACTGGTGCGCGGTAAATCGGGTCGTGTAACGGGGCACTTGATGTCGCTGCTGATGTTGATGAAAAGCCAGCCGTTGGCTTATAACAAAGACAACCAGGAAGACAAAGAGCCGTTGTTTGATACGGCTGACACTTTGATTAACTGCTTGCGTGCTTACGCCGATATGATTCCGCATATCACTCCCAAAAAAGAGAATATGTATGCTTCGGCTAAACGCGGCTTCGCTACGGCTACCGACCTTGCCGATTATCTGGTGCGTAAGGGCATGGCTTTTCGTGATGCCCATGAAATTGTTGGATTGGCTGTACGCTTGGGTCTTGAAAGCAAGCGTGATCTATCGGAAATTTCATTACCAGAACTGCAACAATTTTCGCCTCTCATTACTAGAGATGTTTACGATTATTTAACGCTGGAAGGATCGGTTGCCTCGCGTAACCATATTGGCGGCACAGCGCCTGTTATGGTAAGAGCCGCTATTCAAACAGCACGGCAAAAAATGGCTGCTGTGTAATCCGGGCAATCTGTATTCAGGTGTGACGGATATTGGCTTAGACGTAGAGCCGTTGTAGATTCAATACTACGTGCTCTACAGTCTAATCTGCCGACCTTGCATGGATTACCGAGTCAGCTTATGAGCAAAGTCTATAGCGGGCTTTTCAACCGAATAGTAAATAATAGCGCTCAGCACTATCGTGAATACTATTGTAAAGCCTATATAAGCCGATAGATGGAAAGTCATTAAACAATAGGGCGCTTTATTTTTCAAATACCAAAATAATGAATACAAGATAATCGGATGAACCAGATAAAGGGAATAACTAATAGTGCCGGTCCAGGCCATGAAAGGGTTTTTAATTTTAAACACCAGACTTCCGGCGATAAAAATAGCAAGTCCAAACATATAGCTGCTTCCCAGGCGGATTAAAGTATCATTTTGTTCCGCACTTCCTTTTATTAAAACAGCTACAGCTGGTATCAAAACAATTATTGTCAACAAATAAAGCAGCAATTGTAACTGAATCTTTCTTGTAGCCAGTATTGTTAAGGCTTTTTTGTCATCATACCAATACCTGAAAAAGCCCCCCCAAAACATAATAGCCAGATTATAAGGCATTACTTTTAATGAGGAGCGTAACTCAGGCGGCATGAGAAAAAGCTTTGCCACTACAAAAAAGAAAGCTAAAAATGCCGATATTAAAAATAAGATCAATGGATTATTTAAATTTCGGTTAACAAACAGCAGCCAGCATAATAGGTAAAATACCAGCTCGGTTTCCAGTGTCCAATAAAGGCCGATAATGGGCGGCTCACCGGATAGCTCCGGCAGCATGGTAATATTGGCGGCAATTAAGTTCCAGCTAAAAGGCTTGTCGAATAACCACCATAGACTGAATAGACCCAGCACAATTGATACCCAGAAAGCCGGATATAATCGCAGCAGACGTCGTATTAGAAATTTTTTACTGCCCTCGATGATATTTCCATTCAGGCTTCGGCAGATTACAAATCCACTAATTGCAAAGAAAACTACAACACCGATTCGTCCAACATCAATGGTGCGGGCCACATCATAAAGCGTAGTTCCTTGCGCCGATGTTTCAGGTGACAGGTGAACAAAAACCTCAGAGACATGTAGCCAGACGACAAGCAAGGCCGCAATACCTCGCAGTGCATCTATATGTGAAAATCGATTAGCATTATTCATTAAATATTTTAATTCGGAATTGAATATCAAAAGCGCCGGTAGAGCCATCCATAGCCATCATATTTCTACTGACTGACGCCTGGGTACTTCTGGGCGCAAGGTTCACGGGATTATTACTGGTGTTTCTGATTCAGCCAGGAACAAGAAATAATTGAGATGCAAAAGAGTCTATATACTCAACTATTATTGGGCATTCCTTTGAGTAACCATGAAATAAAGTTTTCACGATTACGCGAGCATATAATTACTTTGCCTTTGCCTGAAAATTTTAACACCATGCCTTCGCCGCTGGTAACGCTGTTCACCAGGTGGCCTAGAAATCCGCCGGATTGTTGGGTAGTCACTGAAACTTCATGATGCAATGCGCTATCCCATGCAACAACATGGGCGTTATCAATAATAACCTCTTTGCCGGATTCGACGTCCAGTACGAAGCCTGAGCCAAAACCCGAAACCGCCAGTTTGCCAAAGCCGGTTGCTTCACAAATAAAAAAACCGCCTGTTTGGCCAAACACGGCCGTACCTAAACTTTGTGTGCGTACGTTCAGGCTAACGCCGCTTTCGGCAGCGACAAAGGCCCCATCAGTTATCCTGTAGCTGGTTGTGCCAACATCTAAAACCTGTATTGCACCCGGCAGAGTAGGCGATAACAGGCAATCGCCATCACCTCGCACCGCTTCGATGTGTTGTTGAAAAAATGATTCCCCATTGGCGAAACGACGCATTAAAGCGCTTACTAGACCGCCTGTCATTTTCCCTTTTAGCTCTAAAGCGCCTTCCATCATAACCATCGCGTTAGATTCGCAATAAATCTTTTCCCCATTTAAAAGGCTAACATGCAAAAAGGGGTCAATCTCACCTGTTACTGTAAATTGCGCCATTATTTTCTACTCAACATTAATTTAAAATATGGAAAGTACTACCTCGACATCCCGTATTTTAATGTATTCTACTAATAACTGCTTTCTTAATCATTGATGCTATGGCTAAGAAGGAATAATAAGCTTACCCGAGTGAGGCAACTTAACTCGACCCTGCATTGGATATGAAAATGGAATTTATTCTTGAATATAGGGGGATAACCTGATGAATAGACTTGACGTAATTAATGCCCAACATCATCAGAAAAACGTATTGATGAAAAAACATTCATCGCCTTAAGAAGACCAGTTGAATCATATTGAGATTTTAATTAAGGCTATGATGAGCATGCCTTCATGCGGCATGTTACGATGTGTATGATATAAATTTATCAATGACGCCTATAATATTTTTTAAGGGAATACTTGGGCTAAATCTTAATTGCTTATTCGTATCTGTTTACTTATTGAGAAGCTAATTTTAGCTCAAATCCGACTGGTTAATTGCTAAGATTCAGATCGTCGCTGCTTCTTTTTATCCCTGGCAATTTTTTCAAGCTGTTCTTCTGTGGGAATATACCTTCTTTCTTCATTGTTGCGTCTGTCTTCCGTAACTCTACGCTCGCCGATATCCAAACTGCACTGCTGACCACTCCGTCTTTCATTTTTTCTTCTCGATACTGATTTTCCATCATCTCCCTTTTTAGTGCGAAGATAGCGAGCGATTTTCATCAATTTCCAGGCATGGTTCATGCTCCAGTAATGGCATAAAAACAGGAGCAAGAAGGACATAAATAGTATCTCTTCCCGAATATTAAGAAAATAGTTGGCGGCGATACTGATGGTCGACAGGAGTAATGAGCACACTATCAGTATGATCAAGATTTGATTTACGTTATATCCAGCTAATGACAGAATGTGATGTAAATGTTCGCGGTCCGGGGAAAAAGGAGAACGGCCTTTACTTAGGCGGCGTAACATGATGCACACAGAGTCAAATAATGGCACAGCAATAATCCATAACACAGTGGTTGGCGTTATCATTTTGTGTTCGCCCTGCGAGGCATAGATAGCGAGCCAGCAAATGGTAAAGCCAAATACGGTACTGCCTGTGTCACCTAAAAAGATTTTAGCATTGGCTCGTCCAAAAATACGCAAATTAAAGAGCAAGAAGGCGATGATGGAAGCCATCATAACAATGCAGAAATCCATTAATGCCCAATTCTGGAATAGCCATGATACTGCTGCAATGGCTATTATTGAAGTTAACGTGAGACAGCCTGCCAGCCCGTCAATGCCATCTATCATGTTAAACGCATTGATACCTCCGACTACAGCGAATACCGTGAATGCAGTTGCGTAGTTACCCAAGTGAATATCGCCAAATTCCAATATATTGCCTAGTTCAGTTATTTTGATATCCGCTACTTCCGCCATTATCAAGCTTGCAGCAATTTGAGCTATTAGCCTGACTTTTACGCCAAGAGTTTTGTAATCATCTATTAAGCCTACCAAAACCAGCAGCGTCGCGGCTGCAAAAAAAGCAATTTGATGAGGAAAATTTAGATGGTTCAGTGACAACGTTAATAATATTGCCAGGTAAATTGCTAATCCCCCAATAAGTGGAGTAGGTTCGCTGTGTTGTTTTCTATGACTGGGGCGATCCGTTAAGCCAACCTTTAAGGCAACGGGATATAACACTAAAATAAAAACAATAGTTAAAATAAAAGGAGTTAGAAAAAGATCTGGATGCATAACTAGTTTTTGTTGATAAGTGTTTTTATGAAGAGTTGGAAACCAATAATAGCGTTTTTAGATGACTCAACTATTACTTCTTTGGATTAAAGCTTAATAGAGTATCGGCTAATGTCAATGGCTCTCGCCTCCTGTCACTGGGCAATAGTCTTACCAGAGGTCAATGCCCGCTCACTTCCAGCGTAAATCTTTCATAATTGACAATCTTGTTTTGATTTCGTACAGATAATAGTCTGTATCACCAATAATGGATGGTTAAAGAAAATTCCCTTTATTGATCAAGTTTATTACTTATCTCAAATGCCAAATCCGGTCTTGTAGCCTAGTATTGATGAGTAATATATTTGCATAGATAACCTTTCTGAACGCTGAACGGAAAAACGATAATAGTCGTGAAGAAAGCTACTATTGCATCTAAACAGATTTTTTTGAGTCTGGTAACGATCAGATCAGCCGGGTATATGCTTGCTAGTATTGCCTTGATAGCTCTTAATGCCTCTCTGCCTTCGGACTATAAACTCAAACAGTACAGGCGGCTTATAAATTTGCTTAAGCAATAATATTGCCGATCATTTCTCCCAGTCTGACTACTTTATGAGATTTAAACTCACTATCCCACTTCGCTTTACCCTTACCAAATAAAATAATAACGGTAGACCCCATGTTAAAGCGGCCCATTTCTTCGCCAATTTGTAGCGTGGGTGGGTTAGCTTGATAATGCCAGTTTTGCACTGATGTCATGCTGGGCGGTGTGACTACCCCATGCCAGACGGTTTCAATACTGGACACGAAAATCGCTCCGACCAGCACTAGTGCCATAGGGCCGGAATCAGTATCGAAAATCGCGGCGACGCGTTCGTTTCTGGCGAACAATCCGGGAACAGAACGGGTAGTGGCGCTATTTACGCTGAATAATCGGCCGGGTATATGCACCATTTCTCTTAACGTGCCTGTCAACGGCATGTGCAGGCGGTGATAATCTTTGGGAGCCAAGTAAATAGTAGCAAATAAACCGTTATTAAACGGCTCTGCGCGCTCCGGACTGCCGCCTAATAAGTCAATTGTGGTGAAACTTTTGCCTTTGGCTTGAAAAATTCTTCCGTCAGTAATATCTCCAGCCTGACTGACTGTGCCATCAGCAGGGCAGGCAATAGCATTGCTTTTAGTCGTTAAGGGTCTAGCGCCCGGTTTCAGTTCGCGGGTGAAAAAGTGATTAAAACTTTTATAGGCGTTGATTTCTTGTTCTACTGCTTCCTCCATGTTAACCCCGTAATGCCTGATGATCTGTTTGATAAACAGGTTCTTCCAAATTCTATTCTCAGCGTGCGTCAATATGCTCATCGTTTTGGACAAGGCGTGATGGGGTAAAACGTATTGGGGCAGGGTGGTAAAAGTTTCTTTAATATTCATTAATAGTTGAGTGTGAGGTTATCAATTGCTTATACATCTCTTACTTCAAACTATGGCTTTGAAGATGAGCAAAACTCATAGTTAAATTAGTGAAGATTATAGTTGAGCAGTAGCGGCAATGAAATTGCCGTAAAATATTCTTAAGGCAGACTGACTAATTCCGGAGCTTGCCAATTGCTGTTTCTATGTTCGGCTACAACTGTTGTATAAATACCGCCGCGGACATTAAATTCAGCCCGAATACGCATGAAATTTGGCGCTATGGCTTGAACAATGTCATCGAGAATTTCATTGGTAACTGCTTCATGAAATGCGCCTTGATCACGGAACGCCCACATATACAGCTTAAGCGCTTTTAATTCTACGCAAAGTGCGGCAGGCACATATTCAATTTGGATAGTTGCAAAATCAGGTTGCCCGGTCTTCGGGCAGAGGCAGGTGAATTCGGGGATATCAATGCGTATCGTGTAGTCGCGGCCTGGCTGAGGGTTGTTAAAAGTTTCAAGATCTTTAGTAGGATGTGTTGTCATTGTCTCGTGAATGATGCTATTGTTGGAGAATTTATCAATTTTGAGGCGGCAATTAAATTAATGCCGTATCAATATGGCCGAACTTAATGGCCAGGCGTGTTAATTCAACATCATTTTTTATGTTCAGTTTGTCGTACAGGCGATAGCGATAAGTATTAACTGTCTTATCGCTCAATATCAACATCTGAGCCATTTCCGGAATAGTTTTGCCTTGAAGAATTAAAGTTACTACTTCGGCTTCTCTTTGGGAGAGTTTTGTGAAAGGCGACTCATGACTGCCCGATAAGCCCTGGAAGGCCAGATTATTGGCAACTTCTGAACATAGATAACGGCCTCCCTCCATTACTTTACGAATGGCGTTAGTCATCTCATTTACCGGAGAACCTTTAGAAATAAAGCCTAAAACGCCAAGCTTGAATAATTGCTGAGGAATAGGGCCATCGTTATGTACAGATAAGGCGATAATTTTTACCTTGGGATTGTGTTGTAAGATTCTACGGCAAGCCTCCACGCCACCTATGCCGGGCATATTGATATCCATCAATACCATATCAGGCGGTTGACAAGCCATGATATCAACCGCTTCTTCGCCTGACTTGGCCACTCCCACAACATTAATATCTTCAGCATCATTCAGCAAAGCTTCGATACCGGTTCGAACAAGTTCATGATCATCAACAAGTAGCACATTTACCATAAATTATTATTCATTGATCAGTCATAAAAAGTAATGTGTTAAATTCCAATTATACAATATTGCTTGGCAGTATTAACAATATACTCAGTGTGTCAGTAAATTATACCTAAAGTTATATTGTTTTCTTCTCATTCATTGGCCGGTGTGCTGATTTTTTATAGTGCCTCATCGGGAGGCTCATCAAGAAATTTACGATAGTTAATGGAGACTTTAAGTCCGGCGAAACGTCCGCCCATTCTAACCAATTCTCCGGTTTTTTTATCAAAACTTACCTTTACCTCGGTTAGCGCACGGTCTTCATAGCCTTTTTCAATATGTTGAGTTTCCAGCAGAAAATGGTAAATATACACTTCCAGATCATTTTCCTGTTTAATTTCCAAAGGTTTACCCAATTGAGCCAGAACAACCGATTGTTTTGGTAAATCTTCAGATATCTTGTCTATAAATTTGCTATTGGCCCGCAGTTGCTTTTTGTCTTTATCGATTTCAGCGCCCCCAATTGAACGCAAAGAAACTTCTAAAAATTTAGGAGGGGCAATTTGTAAAAATAACGATGAAAATGACCAGGCAATTATTCGGCCTTCTTTATTAAAGTTTAAATCAGAATAAAACCTTATTTCCGGAACAAGCACTCTATTGTTGCCATCAACTTTACGAAACCAGTAACGCCAGCGTCTGCCTTGCTCTGTAGGGGTATCCTCGCTGGAATACAGCTTGGATAGGGAAACAAAATCCTTACTGTAAAGGATAGGTTCTTTAAATTGCAAGGTAAACTCATCGCTGGTGGCGACAGCGAAGTATCGATCAAATTCATCCATCTGCAGATAAGTTTGATAGGCCCGTATCCAGTAAATACACCCGGATAACATGCTTGTGAGCGCCAGAAGGCAAATAATGCGAAGCATCCGCATAAAAATTTGTGTTCTCATGCTATACCCTGATTATCCTGAACAAGCACGTGATACCGTTTCAGATCTTCAGGGACATCGACGTCCCACTGTTCTTTAAGTTCGCGATGACGAAAATTGTATTGTTTAATACGAATACGGGTTTGCTTAAGCACTTGCTCTGTTCCCCATGGCATATTTTCAAAAAGTTCCGAATGAGGCTGATTAAGTCCAATCAGCACATAGCCGCCATCTTCTGCCGGCGCTAGGACACAGCTGTTTTCCTGATTCAAGGCATTTAATGCATCTTTCAAATCCTGTTCAGTTAATGAAGGACAATCACAACCGATTATTAATGCGCGTGAGTAAATTTTAAATGCCGAGAGAAAAGCCTGATTCATGCGCTCGCCTAAATCATTTCCTTGTTGTTGCTCCAGGGTTATATTAAAAGTTTGCGCTGACGCTATAAAAAAAGGATGATCCGTTAAAGGCGCACACCAGAGCTGAACAGGGCAGATATTGTTTTGTGTAGCCAATTGCAAGATGTTTAGGCTAAGCCTGATATGCACCTGCATAGCCTCTTTGGCAGTTAATACCTTGGTTAGCCGGGTTTTAACCTGGCCTATGACCGGTGCTTTACAAAAAATCATTAAAACAGCATCAGGATACTGGTAAATCATTTTTATCGGCGCCGTAGAACTTTAAACGGCAATAGTAATAACGGCATAAACCCTAATTCATCCTGTTGTCGAAAGGAGCTTAACCCGATAGGCATGAGAGTTTGGAACCGTCTGGGTTCAGCAGTATAGGTTCTACAAAGTCTGTCCCAGCAGGAAATGGAAAAGCCGTAATTACTATCTGTTTCCGCCCGGAAAGTTGAGTGATGAATACGGTGCATGTCCGGAGTGATGAGTAGCCAGCGCAATTTTTTATCAAGCGCTGGCGGGATGTTGATATTGCTGTGATTAAATGTCGCAGCGCCGTTGAGAATAATTTCAAAAGCGATAACTGCCGATGGATTAGCGCCGATCAAATAAATGCATGCCGATTTGTATATCATCGAAAGCATAATTTCCACAGGATGGAAACGTACTGCGGTCGTCGCATCAAATTCCAGATCGGTATGATGCACTTGATGCAGACGCCAAAGTAATGACCATTTGTGCGAAATAATATGTTGGCAGTAAATAGCAAAATCAAGACTCAATAAAGTGACAATAATCGCCAGCCATTCGGGGACGACTAGCCAATTTAAAAGCCCTGAAGAGTTGCCTGCGGCTGCTACAGCGCTCAGGTAAGCTATACTGCCGATTGTTAAGCGCATAATAATTATATTAAAAGCTGCAAGTCCAAGATTGACTGGCCAGCGTTTTCTCCGAGTCAATCGTTGGTCCCTTCTCGGGCTAAAATATTCCCAGCAGATCATGATGCAGAAAATGCCCAGAGCTACCGTTAAACGAATTATGGTTTCCATGATATCCTCTTGAGTTGAATATAAGGCTATACCGATAAACCGCATCCATTCTGATTAATCTGAATTTGTGAAGGTAGTCTTGGTATAAAGAGAAGCCAGTATTTGCGGGTCCGCTCCCAAAAAGTAGCGCAAACGTAAGCTCCACATTAAGAAAATAGTCTTGTAAATACCGTTATTTTGCCAGCGGCGACCAGAGCTAATGACTTTAGCTTTCAAACAGATTGGCGGGCTGATCTTCTTTAATGCCTTGCACAAGGCGATGTCTTCCATCAAATTAATTTCAGGATACTGGCCGACCTGCTCAAAAGCCGGACGCGTAACAAAAATAACCTGATCGCCGGTTGCAATTCCCGTCAGCTTCGAACGCCAGTTCATCATTTGCGCAATAATTTTTAACATGAAATGCCTGCCGCTGAGCTGAATATCAAAACGACCCCATTTGCCGTTAGCATTAAGTTTTTGTTGAATCAATTGCAAAGCATTTTCAGGTAATCGGGTGTCAGCATGCAGGAATACCAGAATATTTCCTTCGGCATACCTGGCGCCATTATTCATCTGTATTGCACGGCCTTTTTCTGATCTAATAGTTTTATCCGCCAGGGCTTTGCTTATAGCTATTGTATTATCAGTACTGCCGCCATCGACGACGATAAGTTCACAACTGTTCCGCATGGGCTGCAAGATCGATAGACAGGATTCAATGTTTTTTTCTTCATTGAGTGTCGGGATTATGATAGAGAATTTCATTGCTTATTAAGGCTCAATAAGGCGTTAAGGTCTTTAACTATAAATATAATGGCTCTTTATTCGCATCGTTTTCCAGGCAGGGCAATGCCGTTAGGTCCCTTTATTCCATAAAAAATTGATGCATTAAGCTGTACAGCAAAAGGCTCCTCATTTTTAACCGCAGATGAATCATTCTGCTATTTTCAAAACAGCTTATCCTCGTATCCTATATCGGAGCCACGAAATTCCTTATATTGTCTCATGGTGGAGAATCAAATACGAAAAAACGGACCTATGTATTATAGTTCGAGGCAAATGAGCCGATCATAACATTAATAGTCAATGTATTGATGTTACCTGATATTGAGCTTTCTTTACCGTATTGAAGGCTGTATTGAAGGCTGTGAGTTTAGGTCATGTTCGAGCCAAACCTAGTCAGATCATTCAAGCGAATATATCTTAATGCGCTACATGACATGATTTAGTGTAGATTTCTAATTTCTTGAATATTAACACTTATAGCATATTATATATTGTAATAACAATACGTTATAGAATTATCGGCGAGTTTTGGCAGGATAATTAAAGGTAGCATTAATAATTATTTAGGGCTGTAGGTATGTTTTTTTATTTATAGCTTTGACACAACCCTGTATCTCATGATAAAAATTACACCGTTGTTTAAAAATAATTCGACAACCGACTCACAATTAATTTATTGTTGAGTTGCTCCCTTGAGGAGAGGGAGATAATAAATATATTAATAACCATAGAGGATTTAAAAATGGCTGAAGTACAAGAAAAAGACAACACATGGGTAATCGTTGGCGTTTGTATCGCTGCAATTGTTCTGTTAGTGGTACTGTTGAAAAAAGACGAAACCAGGCATTTGCAAAGTGGCGCTGTTCAAGCATTGCAACAAGAAACTTTCTCTAAAATTGAGAAAAGACATACCTCAAACAACAGCACTGAAAAAGAAATATCAGGCAAGTGATAATATAACCCCCCCGTATTTGCATTCCGGCGGGGGGGTGTTTTAACTCATCCTTCTAATATTCACTCATCCTTTCATCATCCCGACTTCAATCGCTGCATTTACATTTATGAATGTTAAATGCCGAGTATTGTCGACGCCCAACCTGGTAGTCAGCATGAGCTTATATTTCCGGTTGATTTCTTCAGTGTTTAATTAACGATCTCGTTGATTTGCAGTTTGATTATCAATAGGCAGGATCGCTTTCAATAGCGATATTTAGCCATAAAAACTGCTGCGCAAATTTAATTGAAATTTTTCTACCCATCGGGAATCTGTACGTACCTGACATCAATTTACACTCGATAAATTGAGTTAATAAAAGCGCAATGCGCTTTAAATTACAACAGTTCGTAAAAGCGAAGTTAATTCGGGTAGTCATATATTTTCCAATGGTCCATATTTGCATATCTATGGCAGATGTTTTTAATGGTGATTATAATATCAGTTTCCGACAGATGTCGCTCAGCTAGAGCACTGATTTTAAAAGCATTGCAAAAAAGATCTTTTTTTGTTTCCTTAAATCAACTATCCGAACCAGGACGTCTATGTGATAATAACTATTTAGTTAACCGGCATTTTTTAACTAGAGGGCATAATTATGGATGAGAACAAAAAGAAAGCGCTAGGCGCAGCATTGATGCAGATAGAGAAGCAGTTTGGTAAAGGCTCCGTGATGCGTATGGGCGATGTGGCTGCTTCTCGTGATATTGACGTAGTGTCTACCGGTTCTTTAGGGCTGGATATTGCTTTGGGCTGCGGTGGTTTGCCTCGTGGTCGTGTCGTTGAAATCTACGGTCCTGAATCATCAGGTAAAACGACGCTGACATTACAAGTCATCGCTGAAATGCAAAAGCTCGGCGGAGCTGCTGCATTTGTTGATGCTGAGCATGCCCTGGATCCGGGTTATGCCGAAAAAATCGGCGTTAATGTCGATGACTTGCTGGTTTCCCAGCCGGATACCGGTGAACAGGCATTGGAGATTACCGATATGCTGGTGCGTTCGGGCGCAGTTGATGTTGTTGTGGTCGATTCAGTCGCGGCATTAACCCCCAAAGCCGAGATTGAAGGCGATATGGGCGATTCTCATATGGGCCTTCAGGCTCGTTTGATGTCCCAGGCTTTAAGAAAATTAACGGCCAATATTAAACGTTCCAATACCCTGGTTATTTTTATTAATCAGATCAGGATGAAAATCGGCGTTATGTTCGGTAATCCGGAAACCACAACCGGCGGCAATGCCCTTAAATTTTATGCATCGGTACGTCTGGATATTCGGCGCATTGGTTCAGTAAAAAAGGGCGAAGAAATTATCGGTAATGAAACACGGGTAAAAGTAGTAAAAAATAAAGTTGCCCCGCCTTTTAAACAGGCTGAGTTCGAAATTCTATACGGGGAAGGTATCTCTTTTTTGGGCGAACTGGTTGATCTTGGCGTTAATTATGGATTCATCCAAAAAGCGGGTTCCTGGTATAGCTATGGCGATGAGAAAATCGGCCAGGGTAAAGACAATGTCAAAGCCTTCCTGAAAGAACATCCTGAAAAAGCCAGGGAAATCGAAGAAAAAATCAGGGCTGCGGCTTTTAACAAGCCTATCGCTGTTATTGAACCGCCTTTGGGTGATGACGTGTAAAAGCCTCAAGTTCTGTTTTATGAAATGACAGAAAATCAAAATAAGTTGAACTGCGTCTATACGGAAATCAGGGAGATCGGTTTACGGTTATTGGCGCGTAGAGAGCATAGCCGAAAAGAATTACTCAATAAATTACTGATAAAAGGCTTTAACCAGGACGATATCCTTGTAGTTATTGAAGAATTGGCGCTACAAGGCTGGCAGAGCGATGTCCGCTATGCGGAAAGCTATACGAGGCACCGGATTCAAAAAGGTTACGGGCCTGTTTTTATTAGTTATGAACTGCGGCAAAACGGCATTGATGCTTTTAATCTTGAAGAGATTGTACAAAAAACAGCCGGTAGTTGGATGGAATTGCTGGAGCAGGTTTATATCAAAAAATATAACCACGATATCCTCATTGAACGAAATGAGTGGGCAAAACGCAGCCGTTTTTTATGGCAACGAGGGTTTTCGGGCGAGATGGTCAGTGCTTTATTTGAGCAGTTAAACATTAAGTTTATATAAGTTGTAAATATTTAATTATGAAAAAGATGACTAGCGCAGAATTACGCTCCGCCTTTCTGGAATTCTTTCACCAGCGCGGGCATTCTGTAGAGCCTTCAAGCTCACTGGTTCCGGTTAATGATCCGACATTATTATTCACCAATGCCGGAATGGTACAGTTCAAGGATGTTTTTCTGGGCAGGGAACAACGTACTTTTAACAAGGCGGCAACCAGCCAGCGATGCGTCAGGGCCGGCGGCAAGCATAACGATTTGGAAAATGTCGGCTATACCGCACGGCATCATACTTTTTTTGAAATGCTGGGAAATTTCAGCTTCGGTGATTATTTCAAAAAAGATGCGATTCATTATGCCTGGGATTTCTTAACCGGAGAGCTGGAAATTCCCGCAGAGAAACTATGGGTGACGGTATTTGAAGAAGATGCGGAAGCTGAAAATATCTGGCTTAACGACGTCGGCATCTCTCCAAACCGGTTCTCAAAAATAGGCGCTAAAGATAATTTCTGGTCTATGGGCGATGTCGGTCCCTGCGGTCCCTGTACTGAAATATTTTACGATCACGGTCCTGACATTGCCGGTAGCCCTCCCGGGACCCCGGAAGAGGATGGTGACAGATATATAGAAGTCTGGAACCTGGTGTTCATGCAGTATGACCGCGCCGCCGACGGCATCTTGACGCCGCTGCCCAAACCGTCTGTTGATACCGGCATGGGGCTGGAGCGGATAAGCGCTGTATTGCAAGGCGTACATAGCAATTATGAAATTGATTTATTTCAATCTGTGTTAAAGGCGGCTGCCGATCTTGCCGGTACGACTGACTTAACCCAAAGTTCTTTACGTGTGATTGCCGATCATATTCGTTCCTGTGCCTTTTTGGTCGCGGATGGGGTTATGCCATCCAATGAGGGCAGGGGCTATGTGCTGCGACGAATAATCCGCCGCGCTATTCGGCATGGTTATCGTTTGGGCATCCATGACGTTTTTTTCTACAAACTGGTTGCACCGCTGGTTGAGGAAATGAGCAGTGCTTTTCCGGAACTTAAAGCGGCACAAGCACAAGTTGAACGGGTATTAAAAAAAGAAGAAGAACGCTTTGCAGAAACATTGGGGCAGGGCATGAAAATACTGGAAGCCTGTGTCGCCAGAATGCAAGGCTCTGTGATTCCCGGCGAAACAGTGTTTCAGCTTTATGATACGTATGGCTTTCCTGTCGATTTAACGGCTGATTTTGCGCGTGAAAATAATCTGACTGTCGATCATGCGGGGTTTGAAACGGCCATGTCGGCGCAGCGTGACAGAGCGCGCTCCGCCAGCAGTTTTAGTGCAGATTATAATCAGAATATCAAACTGGATGGTCAAACCGAATTTACCGGCTATGACCGCCTCGATGATCGAGTACATATCGTTGCCCTCTATCAACAGGGTCAGCCCGTCGGCAGTCTAAAAGCAGGCGATGAGGGTATTGTGGTTCTGGATAAAACTCCTTTCTATGCCGAGTCCGGCGGTCAAATTGGTGATTGCGGGCAAATTGTAGCAGCGGGTGCAGTATTTGAAGTGACCGATACCCAAAAACAGGGCGGCAATCTGTTTTTACATAAGGGCAAATTGATTTCAGGTACATTGACTAATGGCCAGCTGTGCGATGCTAAAGTCAGCACCGCAGACAGAAGAGCGACAGAGCTTAATCATTCAGCCACACACTTATTACATGCTGCTTTAAGACAGGTTCTGGGCGATCATGTCACTCAAAAAGGCTCCTTGGTCAATGCCGAGCGTTTAAGGTTTGACTTTTCACATTTTGAGCCGGTTACGATCGATCAAATTGATACTCTTGAACGGCTGGTTAATGAGCAGATACGTTTAAATAATCCTGTTTCTGCGCAGATTATGGCCAAAGACCAGGCTGTGCAAGCCGGCGCCATGGCATTATTCGGCGAAAAATACGGCGATGAGGTTAGAGTTTTGAAAATCGGTGAGTTTTCAACCGAGCTTTGCGGCGGTACGCATGTGGAGCGGGCAGGAGATATCGGCTGTTTTAAAGTTATCAGTGAAACCGGTGTCGCTTCCGGGGTGAGACGCATTGAAGCGGTTACAGGCAGTGGTTGTATCGAATGGATAGGCAGCCGTGATAAAGCATTGGGCAGAATTGCCGGACTTTTAAAAAGCTCACCCGAAAAAGCCGCTGAAAAGGTCGAGCAACTGCTGGAAAAAACCAGGTCATTGGAAAAACAGCTGGAGCGCCTTAACTCCAAGCTGGCCAGTTCCGCTGGCGGGGAACTCAGCGCCGAAGCCATCGATATCAATGGCATTAAAGTATTGGCAGTCAAACTTGACGATGTTGATCCCAAATCCCTGCGTGATATGCTTGATCAGTTAAAAAATAAATTAGGCAGTTCCGCCATCGTACTGGCAGTCGTCGAAGGTGACAAGGTGAGTTTGATTGCCGGGGTATCCAAAGATGTTATGGGGCGGATTAAAGCAGGCGATCTGGTCAATTTTGTGGCCACTCAAGTGGGTGGTAAAGGAGGCGGCAGACCCGATATGGCACAGGCTGGAGGTAATGACCCAGTCGGGCTGGCGGCGGCATTGTCTGAAGTGCCTGCATGGATACAAGCGCAACTGGGCGGATAAACAAAGGTTTTTATTGAATGGCTTTATACGTGTATAAGTTTGGCGGTACATCGGTAGGTTCTGTCGAACGTATTAAATCGGTGGCTGAAAAAGTTAAAAAAGTTCATGATGCCGGCCACCAGATTGTTGTGGTGGTGTCGGCGATGAGTGGAGAAACTAATCGGCTGGTGGCTTTGGCGAAAGAAATTCAGGTACAGCCTACCGACCGGGAAATGGATGTTTTGCTGTCAACCGGAGAGCAGGTTACTATCTCTTTGTTATGCATGGCATTGCATAGCCTGGGTTGTGATGCCAGCTCTTATACGGGCGGGCAAGTAAAAATCCTGACTGACAGCAGTCATACCAAGGCGCGCATACTCAGCATTGACGATTCCCGTATCAAAGCTCATCTTGATGAGGGTAAGGTCGTTGTAGTTGCCGGTTTTCAGGGCGTTGATGAGCATGGCAATATCACTACGCTGGGCCGTGGCGGATCTGATACGACTGCGGTTGCTTTAGCGGCTGCATTAAAAGCCGATGAATGTCATATTTATACCGATGTTGACGGTGTCTATACGACTGATCCCAGAGTAGAGCCAAAAGCCCGCAGGCTCGATAAAATTACCTTTGAAGAAATGCTGGAAATGGCCAGTTTAGGTTCAAAAGTATTGCAAATCAGATCGGTAGAATTTGCCGGCAAATACAATGTTGCCTTACGCGTATTATCATCATTTAAAGAAGGCAATGGTACGCTTATTACCTATGAGGAATCACAAATGGAAAGTGCTTTAATTTCTGGCATCGCATTTAACCGGGATGAGGCAAAGTTAACGATTACCGGAGTGCCTGACTTGCCCGGTGTCGCCTTTAAAATATTGGGCCCTATCGCTGATGCCAATATTGAAGTGGACATGATAATCCAGAATATTGCAGACGACGCCACTACTGATTTTACTTTTACCGTGCATCGTAATGATTATCAGCGGGCAAAGACACTACTGGATCAAACCTGTATTGAACTGGGCGCCAGAAAGGTAACCGGAGATGATAATATTGTTAAGATTTCCATCGTCGGCGTAGGCATGCGTTCCCATGCAGGCATTGCCAGCACCATGTTTAAAGCGCTGGCGGCTGAAGGCATTAACATTCGCATGATTGCCACTTCGGAAATAAAAATATCCGTCGTTGTTGATGAAAAATATCTGGAGCTGGCGGTAAGAGCATTACATGCAGCGTTTAAACTGGATCAAGGCGCTGAGTCTTAAAAACAGGTTGCAGTTCATCGCTAGAGCTTGTGATTCCAGGTAAACTGCCTGGCGGCTTCTCCCGGGAGTGAATCCCTGTTCCCGGAATCAATACTGGATTATTGATAACAGATTAAGCCCAAGTCAGGTTTTAAAATACCGGTCGGTTTCTTCCTTAACAACTTTGGATAGCAGTAACAAACCTATCAGGTTAGGAATCGCCATCATACCGTTCATCAGATCGGAAAAATTCCAGACGAACTCCAAATTTATCATCGCGCCAACAATCACCATTGCGATAAATGCAATACGATAGAGTGGGATACTGCGCGCTACAAACAGATATTCAACAGCTTTTTCACCATAGTAATTCCAGCCGATTAATGTCGAGTAGGCAAATAGCGACGTTGCCAGGGCAACAATGATTTCGCCTGGAGCACCCAGTGATTCTTTAAAGCTGGCGCTGGTCAGTTGACCCGCACTGATGCCTTGTGTCCAGGAAGTTGCGGTCAGGATAACGAGAGCGGTCATAGTACAGACTACCAATGTGTCGATAAAGGTATGGGTCATGCTGACCAGCGCCTGTTTGACAGGATCATGGGTTCGCGCTGCGGCGGCGGCAATCGGAGCCGAGCCCAGTCCTGACTCGTTTGAGAATACACCGCGTGCAATACCAAAACCCATGGCGGCTGCGATAGTCGATCCGGTAAAGCCGCCGCTTGCAGCCGCCGGCGAAAACGCATGTTGAAAAATCAGACCCAAAACATAAGGAATTTCAGTAATATTGAGCGTCAGTACGGTTAGCGATGCGCCTTTCAAAAGGATAGTCAGGTAAAGGCCGGTGCCGACTAGTAATGTCAGCATGGGTGGGCCCCATATCCACCCGGATAGGGTTGAGATAAGCGTTTCGATAGAATTCATTTTGTGCTATTTCCTGTATAAGTAAAGGTTGGGCTTGAGTATGTTCAAGAGTAATTGTAGAGCATTTGCTAGACAGGAAAGCGGTAAAATATAAATACAAACCTTTTAACGTCCGTGAGTTCGCAGAGTGAAGGTAACCGGTCCGTTATTGACAAGAGCAACCTGCATATCAGCACCAAATTGCCCGAACTGGACAAGAGGATAGGTTTTAATTGCAAGCTCTCGCAGATAGCTGAACAGTTGTTGACCTTGTTCCGGCGGTGCGGCAGAAATAAAACTCGGACGGTTGCCTTTTTGGGTATCCGCCGCCAGAGTAAATTGCGGAATCAGCAGTAAACCGCCGTTGATATCTCTTAAACTCAGATTCATACGGTCATCGGCATCGGCAAAAATTCGATAATTCAGGATGCGTTCCAGCAAGCGTTCGGCATCTTTTCCGATATCTTCTTTTTCTACAGCGACCAGCGCCATGATGCCTGTATCAATCTGTCCTATATCCTGGTTATTGACGGTGACTTTCGCGCTGGTTACGCGCTGGATAATTGTGATCATAAGTAAAAAGTATAGGGTTTGGTCAGCCTGTGAGTTTTAAAAAATCTGCTGACTTAATCAGTTTCAGGTCTTCCATACAATAGTTATATAGATAAATCCAGGTAGTAATACTGTCGCCATTACTGAAAAATACAGTTTGCCGCTGGCGACTATATTCATTTGGCTCGGGAAATTCCGAACCGAATTCTTGTATTTGTCCAGGAGCGGAAGCACAATATCTGCATGTCGAAGTAAATAAACTTCACCATGAACGCTATCCTTAGTGTTATCGGAGAGCACCATGCCGGGGTATCGGCCGACTTTATAGAGTTTGCCGAGACACGTGGCTTCACCCACAAATTCAGCATATTTCGCCAAAAGATGATGCATCTTATTGTTTGTATCACGTTTGAGAGTTCCATAAACAAGGATATACGTATGGTTCATGCTCACTTTTCAAGGTTTAATTTTATTTGATCGTTCGTTTTTAGACTATCCTACATTATTTACCATGCTTTAAGGCTCAACCAAGTGCGAAATTACCGGTCGGCGGATCATCCTTTAAATAAATATACCGGCAGATTCATGAAGTTCTTTTTGATTTTAATGCTGTGCTTGTCGTCGTGGACGGGCGCGGAAGTTTATCAATGGCTGGATGAGAAAGGTGGTGAACATTTTTCTGATCGGCCTTATCCGCAAGCAAAAAAACTCGATATAAAGCCGGGTTATGGCTTTTACAAAGTTAAGGCTGTTTATGATGGCGATACTGTCGTGTTGGAGGATGGCCGTAAGGTCAGATTGCTGGGCATCAATGCGCCGGAAGTTAAGCACAGGAATAAAATAGCCGATGCAGGCGGCGAAGAAGCCAGACTCTGGTTGATGAACAGGCTCCAACATGCCAAAGTCCGTATGGAGATTGATGTCGAGAAAACCGATAAATACGGGCGAACTTTAGCCTATTTATTCACCGAACAAAAAGAGCATATCAATTTATCTCTGGTTAAAGCAGGTCTGGCGGCAGTGAATATCTACCCGCCTAATCTGCTTTATGCTGATGAGTTGATCAAGTCTGAAAAACAGGCAGAAAAAGCCAGACTTGGAATTTGGCAGCGGCATGAATATGCAGCGGTGCCGGCCGGCAGTCTTACTGAAGCAGGGCATCCTGGCTGGACGCGCCTGACAGGTAGAGTGATTCATATTCATCATAGCCGAAAGTATATTTATCTGGAAATGACAGGTCAAGTCGATGCGCGTATTGAACGCAAATGGCTGTTTTTATTTCCTGATGTTAATGACTATTTGGGTAAAACCGTTGAAATACGGGGATGGTTGAACAAAAGCAAGAGCCATTTTTCATTATTAGTTCGTCATCCGAGTGCAATCAGCCAAAAAGATAACACATAAAATTCCGAATTAACTTACCAGCAGCACAAAGCCAGACCGAAGTCAGTGAAGATATTGCTACGTGTCTTGCCGGCTGTTGCATCATTATGCCTCACTTAGAATTAAAAGTATTGTCTGTAAGACGCTATTAATTAACCTGAGTTCGGGATAAAAAAAGATGGCAGCCTTTATATAAAGGCTGCCAAGTAATGATTTAACGCGATTATTTTGTGATATAGACGATTTTTGTAAGGCATTTATCCTCCCCATAATGGGAAAAAACGCTCATAGAAACCGGTGAAAGAAAAAAGAAAAAACAACGCTGCATTAGCGCTAGAGCATTTCTTCGTTAGTCAGGAACATAGCCGGAGTTTTTAAAATAATTCAGGCATTCCTCGGACTGGAACTGATCCATGATCCGGCCGATAGCCTGACAGAGCGGGTCATACGTTCGCTCAGCCGCCTTGCGCAACAGGGCTTTCAGTTTGGCAAAGACCTGTTCAATTGGGTTCAGGTCCTGACTATAAGGCGGCAAGTATTTCATCGTCGCGCCTTTAGCTTCAATCAGAGCCTGAACGTCAGCGACTTTATGGGCGACAAGTTATCGCAGATGACGATATCGCCCGGATTCAAGGTCGGCTCCAACTGGGAGCGACAATATTCCTTGAACGCTTCACCATTCATAGCCTGGTTCAAGCGCCAGGGTGCGGTGCGGTGATCTACCCGCAAGCCGGCAATAAAAGTCAGCGTCTGCCAATTACCGGCGGGGGCAGCATCAACACAACGAGCACCGCCTAATGCACGACCATAGCGACGGATCATCTCAGTCCAAGCTGGTTTCGTCGAGAAAAACCAGCTTCGACAGATCACAGCTTTTCTCAAGCTTGCCAGTGCTCGCGCGCCATAACGACATCCTCTCGCTGTTGCTCACTGGCGGCCATGCTTTTTTTTATAGCGGTAGCCCAATTTCTGACGAATGAGTTTATCAATCGCTGAAATGGACAGGCTCAAGCCCTGCTCGTTGGCTAACCAGCTCTGTAATTCTTTCAAGTCATCGAAGCATGATCGGATAACTGTGCCTTGATGGCATCTTCATACGGTTCCAAAAAAGCTCGCCGGTAACCACCGATCTGCTTGGGGTGAATATGACCGGTCTGCTTCCAACACTGATGAAGGTTTGATACAAAGGAAGAACTGACTTGAAAGATTGCGCTGACCGCGCGTGTGGATTGACCGCTTTCAATGGCATTCACAACACGTAGCCGTAAATCTTCTGAATAAGGAGTAGGCATTTTTAGGTACCGGTGACTGCTAAATGCCTTTAGTTTAACAAAATCCCGTCCTTAGCTAGCAGATAATTGCTCTAATTCATTACCGATTATACATGGAAAAAAACAGTAGATGCTGTTCAAGAACTTATTGGGTAGAAAGATAATTGACCGTCATCCCTCCATCCTAACCAGTTGCTGATCTCTATAAATTGCTACTTATAGTCTGTCGCCTTATAGTCGTCATTCGCTGACAATCATAGCCTGATTAGTTAGGGCTTAAGAATGGTCAGAAAATCGAGCAACTCTCTCCGCGCTGTACTGGCTGAGAACATGAAAATTTTTCGTAGAGAAAAGGGTTTTTCTCAAGAAGAATTAGCCGAACTGTGCGGCATGCACCGCACGTACATCGGTTCGGTAGAGCGTCACGAACGGAATGTTACACTTAGCACGCTTGAGGTCTTAGCCTCAACTTTGGATGTGACAGTTCCCGAGTTGCTTACCAAGCACGAAAGCCCATCAAATAATGAACAGGTGGGGAACTTGAGTGGCCTTATCAGAAAAGGAAATTAATGAAATCATTGAGGCGTTGCATCGCTTAACTCCAGCGCAACAGAAATGGGTAAAGTCAGCTATTCATGCGTTCGGGGCTGCTTGCCAATTCGCCCATGCATCCGACTCCGATGTGGTAACGGATGATGTTCTTGCCTCCCTTGGGGATCGACTGTTGAGCCACCATGCCGGGAGCCGTCAGTCTTTGAGCAAGGATCGATTCGAGTTTGCGTTTGAGGCAGCACTTAACGCTGCTGGCATTCCGGCCCAGCTTGTGAATAGTCGGACGAACCGGGGGCACGACATTAACATTTGGGGCGTCCCGGTTAGCCTCAAGACGGAAGCAGCGACTAATATCAGGGACGACTTTATCCATGTCAGTAAGTGGATGGAGCTTGGCCGGGGTGAATGGAGGCTGTCGCTACTGCGGGACTTGTTCCTTGAGCATATGCAAAGCTACGAACGCATCTTTACTCTGCGCCGCCTGAAAGACATAGGCCCGAAGTTCCGCTATGAGCTCGTCGAGATACCCAAAGCGCTGCTACTTGAGGCGGCAGACTGTGAACTAAAGGTTTGCACCAACAGCAGGCAGAATCCGCAGCCGGGCTATGGTTATGTCAAGAATGCAGAGGGGCAGCTTAAGTACTCGCTGTATTTCGATGGTGGCACCGAGCGTAAGCTCCAGATCAAGCATCTGCGAAAAGATCTCTGCAAGATACATGCGACCTGGACCTTTGATTCAGCGCCCGCGTAACAATCGCTCGCGCGCTAGATCTGCGTATTCGGCGTTTAGCTCTATCCCGACACATTCGCGGCTTAACTCATTGCAGACGACGCCGGTAGTCCCAGATCCGAAGAAAGGGTCGAGAACCCGACCATTCTCGCGGGAGCCTGCTGCTACACATAGACGAACAAGAGTCTTCGGATAGACTGCGAAATGGCTACCGGGGTACGGTTCAGTATTAATGTTCCACACTGTGCGACGATTCTTCAACTTCTGCTTCGTATCCGCCGCAGGTTCCATGATTGCTTGGCAGTCGTAATAGTACTTCTCCGACTTTGAGAACAAGAATACGTATTCATGAGCGCGAGTCGGGCGATCCTTCACACTTTCTGGTTGACAATTGGGCTTGTTCCAGATGATATCCGTTCGTAAGTACCATCCATCAGCTTGCAGGGCAAAGGCCAATCTCCACGGAACTCCAATTAAATCCTTAGGCTTTAGCCCTTTGGGTGTGGGTGACCGGTAGTCCATCGCGCGACCTTTATTCTTTGCATCTGCTCCACGCCAAGTTCGGCCTCCTGATGTGTAGCTGTCGCCGATGTTCAGCCAAAGGGTGCCATCATCAGCGAGTGTGCGTCGCGCATCACGAAATAAGTACACTAGATCGGCTATGTAATCATCAACTGTTGCTTCTGCACCGATTTGACCTGAGGCTCCATAATCCCTTAACCCCCAATATGGAGGAGAAGTTACAATGCAGTCGAAATATCCATCAGGTATTTGTGAAAGAAGCTGGCGAGCATCGCCTACCATCAACTCGCAGCGATTTGTCTTTTTTCGAGCGAGTTGAGGGGCTAATGCTGTACTTTCAGTCTCAAATAAGTCGAGTAATTGGGCTGTTTCATTCATACTTGAGATACTCCGCGGTTCGCATTAAACGTGACACGGCATTGTGGTTAAAAGATATTTGCTACTCATAGTATTCATTATTCTAGATCCCGTCAAGGCTGCTTAGGTGGCCAAGGAAATAGAAATTCCAAATAACTCATCCTCAGTATGTCCGACTGAATGCCGTTAAAGTCAACGTTAAACGACAGATATCGGCTTTACTGCTGATATACGATTAAATTATTGAATATCACGAAATGGCCGGTCTGAGACAAACCAATTTCTTATTCATCATGTGAGTTAAGATTTAAACTTACTTCTGAACCTGTTAGATCGGGTTCAGATTATACACACTAATAACAATGCCAGCGCCAAACCATAGCGGACATTGCTCAAGCCGGTGTGGATAAAAAGGCATCCGCATAGATATCCTTCGTAGAGGCGCCTTTGAGAAAGGTCATTTTTTTCATTTGATTGACCATGTCGGGATGGCCGCAGAGAAATACCCGCCAACCTTTTAGGTCCGGAACCGTAGCCAAGGCAACTTCATTGGCGCGTCCATGGGTAAAGCCTTCAGAGACATGCTTGCCGGATGATATACAGGGAATGTAATGAAAATTTTGATGCTGTTCGGCGAGCTTGCGCATCTCATCTATACGGTAAAGGTCTTCAACTTCACGACTGCCATGAAACAGATAAATGGGGCCGGAATGACCCTGCGCGAGGGCGTCGGTCAGAATGCCGGCCAATGGTGCAAGGCCTGTTCCGGTTCCTACCAGAAGAATGCCTTGCTCGCTTCTTTCAGGGATATAAAAACAATGGCCACGTGGTTCAGATACGGCGATAGTATCCCCCGCCTTGATTTCATCATGCAGCCATTCACTGAATTTGCCGCCCGGTAAACGGCGAATATGAAATTCCAGGGTATTGGATTCCTGCGGAACATTGGCAATCGAATAGCTGCGGGTTAAGCCATCGGCTCTTTGCAGATTAACGTACTGGCCGGCGTTAAACTCGAACGCATCCTTAAAAGCTACGATCAGCAGCAGTGTATTCCGATTGAGCATCTCGTTAACGACAACCATTCCTTCGGTATAGAATTCCGATTGATCAGGCAATTTAATGACCATGTCCTGTTCGGGATGGCACAGACAGGCAAGGAAATAATTTTGTTTCTTCAGAGTATTCTTCAATGCGTCCTGAGCGGCTTCAGGCGGTCGGGTATTGATACTGCGCACCATGCAACTATGACAGGTGCCTTTTTTACAGGCGTAGGGAATATTCACCTCTTCGCGTAATAATGCGTCGAGCACCGTTTCATCCGGTTGGCAGGTATAAGTATTTTCTTCTATCGTTAGTTTGACCATGATGCTACCGTTAAAATTGACTCCATAATGTTATTAACTGTTGGAGTAAAACGAAATGGAGTCCGATTAAAATTTTTTATCTGCCTAATACGTCATTGCGTGTCGTTTCACAAATAGCCACAACTTCGTTGATAAGCTCTTGAGGGACATTTAACTCTTCCAAAGTCGCCCCTAAATTTTTTACGACAGCATCAAAATGACTATCATCCAAACCCATCTTAACAAGGTGGGCATGACCTGTGCGCATATCTTCCCCTGTATAGCTATGAGGACCGCCGAATGCCATAGTCAAAAAGGCTTTTTGTTTGGCCGCTTGTTTTTCCATGTCAACATCATCGAAAAAACGGTTGATACGGTGGTCATTCAGAACCTTGCGGTAAAAAATATCAACGGCTGTATTAACGGCGGGTTCACCGCCTATTCTTTCATAAAGTGTTTTATTCATAGTGGTTTGCTGATTGTTTAGCGTGTCAGTCATTATTATTTCCTCAATAGTTATAGCCGGAATGTAACCAAGAAAGGTTGGCTACGGAAAAAATAATAGCAAATAATATCCTGTTTTACAATATAAACATGTTATAACTATTTCATATTGTGCAATGTTATTAGATGTACTATTTTTGATATACTAAAGCGTATAACAGTAGGAGCTTTTATGGCAGAGAAGATCAGGTCAAGGCAGTATCAAATTTTAGAACTGCTGCTTGCAAATAAAGCAGGACTCAGTATCGATGAGATCGCTGCTGAATTAACTATTTCTCGTAATGCTGTACAGCAGCATTTCGCTGTGCTGGAAAGGGACGGTTATATACAGACAGGTGTGCTGAATAAAACGGCCGGCCGTCCGGTGCGAAGCTATATTCTGACCGAGGCGGGGATAAACAGTTTTCCGAAACAATATGCCTGGTTTTCCGAGCTTATTCTTAACGACCTGAAGAACGAAATAGGTTCGGAGGCCTTTCAGCGCTATTTGCATAAGCTGGGCAACAACTTGTCACAAAGTCTTTTATCGCGTTTTGAAGGAAAAGAGACTGACGAGCGGATTGAAGAATTACTGAAAATTATGGACGGGTTGGGCTTCAATGCGAAAAATATAACAGATTCGGCCAATAATGAGCGGACGATTGAAGCCTGCAATTGCATTTATCACGATCTGGCTCAAAAACATGAAGAAATTTGCGAATTTGACAGAACACTCATAGCCTCTTTACTGGATAAGGATATTGAGCATGTGGAGTGCATGGCAAAAGGCGGGGGTGTGTGCCGCTTTAAAATCATTAACAAGTGATAAAGCGACATCTGTTGATTAGTATTTATTAATGGATTACTGTTTTAAAAATTTGTAAAATTTTTCTTAAATAAATGTTTGATTAACGATATTGTATAGTTAGCGGATTAAACGCGATAACTGATCATACAATGATAATTTCATCTGCAGAATTACTGCTTTTACTCATTTTTTTTCTACAGGGTTATTGTCATCTTGTGCCGAATTCAAGGATGCGGGAAGAACAATAGGCCATACAACCCGCACTGTCACCCGGGAAATTGGACATGGCACCCGTGATGCAGCCAGGGATATAGGTCATGGTACAAGACGCGGAGTCAAAACCATCGGGCAGGGAGCTAAAGACGTAGTGAAATCACTATCCGATGATGAGCAATAATTGACAGATGTTTTAAGCTCCGGTTTATGCAGACCGGCAGCGACTTCCAGCAAGGCGCTTCAAGCCTGCCGGGAGCGTGATAAATGGATATAATATTTTTAATGGCTAACACACTGATTTTCTCCCCCAACATTCCCCGATCAAAAGACCAGGCTGTCGTCTGGACAGGTTTAACCGGCTGCGGTGATTCTTTGGCTTTGGCTTCCGCCATTAAAAATGAAAACCGTCTGTTTGTTATCATGGCGCCTGACAACCAGACCGCCTTGCGTCTTGAGCGTGAATTAGCGTTTTTTTTACAGAACGAGCACCCTATTCTGCATTTTCCTGATTGGGAAACGCTGCCTTACGATGTTTTTTCGCCGCTGCCCGAAATTATCTCGGAACGATTGAAAACGCTGGCTTTATTGCCGCAGGTGAAGCGGGGCGCGCTGGTGGTTCCGGTCACTACATTAATGCACCGGCTGGCGCCGAGAGAACATGTTTTAGCCAACAGTTTTGCGATTAAAGTCGGCGATGATTTTAACCTGGAGCTAAACCGGATCAAGCTGGAAAGCGTGGGTTATCAGTGCGTGCCGCAAGTCTATCAACATGCCGAGTTTGCGGTTAGAGGCGCAATTATTGATCTGTTTCCGATGGGCAGCAAAGTGCCTTTTCGCATCGAGTTGTTTGATGAGGAAATTGAATCTATCCGTACTTTTGATCCTGAAACCCAACGTTCACTGGAAAAAATCGACCGGATTCAATTGTTTCCGGCCCGTGAGTTTCCGTTGACTGATGAGTCCATCAAGCATTTTCGCCAGGCATTCAGAACCTGCTTTCCGGAAGCTTCGCCCAAAAATACTTTGTACGCGGATGTCAGCAAAGGTATCACGCCAAGCGGCATCGAATACTATTTGCCGCTGTTTGTAGAACAAACAGCGGCCTTGTTCGATTATTTACCGCCGTCAGCGGTGCTGGTGGCGTCAGATTCTTTTAACATCACAGCGCAAGCCTTTTATGCGGAAGCCGGGGAGCGTTTTGAGCAACGGAAATATGATGTTGAAAGACCTATCCTGAGGCCTGAGCAACTGTTCTTGTCGGCCGAAGAGTTATCCCAAAGAACGGCGGTGTTCGCGCGTATTAACATCGCTAACAAGGAGAGCGCCGAAAGTTTAGCTTTTACCTGCCATCCGCTGCCTAATGTTACGCTGGACGCCAGACTGAACGAGCCCGCTCAGGCTTTAAAGCAATTTATCGGGTCATTCGCCGGTAAGATCCTGTTTGTCGCAGAATCTGCCGGGCGTAGAGAAGGCCTGATTGACAGGCTGAGATCCTATAAGATAAACATCAAACCTGTTGAAAGCTGGCAGGCATTCTTAAAGTCCGAAGTATCGCTATGCGTTCTTGTTGCGCCTATGGAGTATGGCTTATGGCTGGACAATCCGGCGCTTGTCATTATTACCGAAAGCATGCTTTCCGGCGAAAGAGTTTTGCAGCGGCGCAGAAGGCGGCAATCTGCCGCGCGTGAGCTGGAAAATATCGTCAATAACCTTAACGAATTGACTATAGGTTCACCGGTTGTTCATCAGGAACACGGCGTAGGCCGCTATTTAGGTTTGCAAACCTTGCAGGTCGGCGGCACACCAGCGGAATTCCTGACTCTGGAATACGCCCATAACGACAAGCTTTACGTCCCCGTTTCTTCATTGCATGTGATTGGCCGTTATACTGGCATGAGTCCGGAAACCGCGCCCTTGCATAAACTGGGCGGCGATCAATGGAGCAAGCTTAAGAAAAAGGCTATCGACCGTATCCGGGATGTCGCGGCGGAATTGTTGGAAATCCACGCTAAAAGAGCCATCAAGCAAGGCCATGCCTTTAAGATTGAACAGGCTGATTACCAGGCTTTTGCCGATGCCTTTCCTTTTGAAGAAACTCCCGATCAGCAGACCGCTATTGAAGCCATACTGGAAGATATGGCCGGCCCTCATCCTATGGACAGAGTGATTTGCGGCGATGTGGGTTTTGGTAAAACCGAGGTTTCCATGCGGGCGGCGTTTATTGCCGTACAAAGCGGCAAGCAGGTCGCGGTATTGGTGCCGACTACTTTACTGGCGCAGCAGCATTATCAGAATTTTCAAGACCGCTTTGCCGATTGGCCGGTCCGGGTCGAGGTCATGTCGCGTTTTGTGACGCCTAAACAGCTCAAACAAATCGCCGAACAACTGGCTGAGGGCAAAGTCGATATTGTTATCGGCACGCATACCTTATTATCCAAGGAGCTCAAATTTAAAGCGCTGGGACTGGTGGTGATTGATGAAGAGCACCGTTTTGGCGTGCGGCAAAAGGAGCATTTCAAAAAGTTGCGCAGTGAACTGGATTTTCTGACGCTGACGGCAACGCCTATACCGCGGACCTTGAATATGGCGATGTCCGGCTTAAGGGATATTTCCATTATTGCCAGCCCGCCGCCCAATCGTCATGCCATCAAGACTTTTATCAGCGAGTGGGTGGATGCACAGGTCAGGGAAGCTTGTCTGCGTGAAATAAAACGCGGCGGCCAGGTATTCTTCCTGCACAATGAAGTTAAAAGCATGGACAAAATGGCGAGGGAACTGGCTGCGCTGATACCGGAAGCACGGATAGAAATAGCGCACGGACAAATGCCTGAACGTGAGCTGGAACGCATCATGCTGGACTTTTATCATCAGCGCTTTAATTTATTGCTGTGCTCCACCATTATTGAGAGCGGAATCGACATCCCCAGCGCCAACACGATTATTATTGACCGGGCTGATAAACTGGGATTGGCGCAACTGCATCAGCTGCGCGGAAGGGTAGGGCGGTCTCATCACCGGGCCTACGCCTATTTTATCGTGCCGCCAAAATCCCTGATGACCAAGGATGCCATGAAGCGGCTGGAAGCGGTTGAAGCATCCGGCGAATTAGGCGCGGGGTTCATGTTGTCTTCCCATGATTTGGAAATTCGCGGCGCCGGTGAGCTGCTGGGCGATGACCAAAGCGGGCAGATTCAGGAAATCGGTTTTACGATGTATACCGAACTGCTGGAGCGCGCAGTCGAGGCCTTGAAATCAGGCAAGCAGCCGGAACTTGATGCGCCGATGGACCGAGGTGCGGAGGTTGACTTGCAAACAGCCGCTCTCATTCCGGAAGATTACCTGCCGGATATCCAGGCGCGCCTGGTGCTGTATAAGCGCATAGCCAGCGCCGAAACACTTGCTGATTTGCATGAATTGCAGATAGAAATGATAGACCGTTTTGGCCTGCTGCCGGAGCCGCTTAAGGCTCTGTTTAATGTCACCGAATTAAAGCAAAAAGCGAAGAAGCTGGGCATCAAAAAAATTGAAGCGAATGCAGGAGGCGGCCGCATCATCTTTACTTCGGAACCCCACATTAATGCTGAACAGTTAATTACCCTGATACAAACTCAGGCCCAATGCTACAAATTTGATGGCTCTGATAAGTTAAGGTTTATCAAGCCGTTTGAGACGAACGAACAGAAGATTGAGTTTATTAGCGGGCTGCTGGAAAAATTAACATTGAAAGAGAAAAACCTCAAGTAATTAAAGTTAACCTATCGGGTTTTGGCTTAAAAACAGAATTGTGTATATAATCCGTTCCAGTGAGCGAAACTTTTGAAGTTGCCTGTTTAAAGTTGATTTTGTCGCTGTTGTTTTAAGATTAATCAAGGGGGTTCATGATGGGATGGAGAGAGCGTAAACACGAAGAAACTTATAATGATTCAGAGGTTGAGGAACGCCTGAAGGAAGAACTGCCGCACTGGTATCTTGAGAATGGCTGGATTCGGCGCAAATACAAAACCAGCGGCTGGAAAGGTACGTTGATGGTTGTTAATGCAGTCGGGCACTTGGCGGAGGCTGCGTTCCATCATCCTGACCTGACCGTTTCCTATGCTTTTGTGATCGTTAAATTGGTGAATCATGCCGCCAAAGGCATTACCAATAAGGATTTCGAACTGGCGCATAAAATCGAGGAGGTTATTATGTGGCAGCCCGGAAAAGCAGGCGGAGCGTTAGAAGGAACGCCCGATGATCCGCGATTCAAATACATCAAATATGATTAAACACGGGATAAAACAGATTTCAAACGCTTGATACATGACAGGATGATTTTTTACCTGTATTTTGACGTCAAGCGTTTATTAATCAATAAATATAAATTTGATCAAGCTGGAGGCCGCTATGAACGAAGATATCTTTAACATGGAAGTCAGAAAATATCTTAAGAAACTGGGTGTTACATCTCAGCGTGAAATTGAACATGCAGTCATGAAAGCGCTTGAATCCGGAGCAATAAGCGGCACAGAGACTCTGGAAGTTAAAACGACACTCAATATTGCCGCTATTGGTTTAAATTACTCGATTGAAGGAGAAATAGGCCTGGAGTAACTTCTGCTTTACGGGCTCAGGTCAAGGCGGTATATGTATATAAAGCCGGAGTCTGCGATGCCGGTAGATTTTGCGCTTCATTTTTGAAATTAATAAATGTCACTGTTTTCATTTTCTTATTGATCGGGAGACCGGCTATGACTGAAATAAATCAACATCAAAATATTAAAAATGCAATCCGGGACGCGGTACAATCAAATTTTGATGTTCATGACAAAATCAGGACTATTACTCTGAAAGCCCTGACGGCCCGGAAACTGGACAGTGAAAATATAAAAAATGTGGCTGAAGAGGTCAGTAAGGGTATCAATGAAGGCATGACGTCTCAGGGTGAATATACCATAGAGGCTTTTACACATGCAGCTTCGGCATTGGACGATGCTTTGGCGGCTGCGGCAGAGGCGTCCAAGCTGGCCATTGAAGAAGCATCCTCCAAAGTCAATGCCTATTCTCAACAGGACATTAATGATGCAAGTAAAGATATACAGAATATGGAAGAGCTGTTTCTTGACGCTCTTGAAAAATTTGCCAAAGGCGGAAATCAGATGATCGCCGAAATTGTCAATGATTTTATTAGCCATGCCCGCAAAAGCGGCACGGCTGTCGGAAAACAGGCTATAACCGCTCTGGAAGCGCTGAAAGAATTGCCGGATCTAGGCAGAGAGGCCATTGTTTCAAGTACGGTTGCAGCAACTATCACGTTAGCACAGATAGGCAGCGGTATTTTATTGGGAATTGCTGAAAGCCTTCAGCCTTCTCATTCCAAAAAATAACTGTTCAGGACTATTATGTTGTGGGAAGTGTTAAATGCAGCACGGGATCTCGGTAGAGTTCATGATATTGCGACCGTATTAATCCGCTACGGGTTTGGCAGTTTTGTTCGCATCGTAGGACTCGGCAGCGCATTGGAGCGTGCCGGCAGAGTATTAAATTGGCACCATACAGGAGAGTATGCCAGACTCGACACTCCTCAGCGCATACGCAGGGTACTGGAAGACTTAGGGCCGACATTCATCAAGCTGGGGCAAATTCTTGCCACTCGCGTCGATTTATTTCCGCCTCAATATATTGCCGAGTTTGAAAAACTTCAAGACCAGGCGCCTCCTGTACCGTTCGAAGACTTGCTGCCCCAGATTGAAGAAGATATCGGCGGGTGCATTGATGAATTTTTTCTGGAAGTCGACAGGCTGCCGCTTGCAGCGGCTTCTATCGCCCAGGTTCATAGAGCGGTACTGAAAGATGGAACCCAAGTTGTCTTAAAAGTTCGGCGGCCGGGCTTGCGCAAAATAATTGAAGCTGATTTACGCCTTTTGCAACGTATTGTTGATATTGCCGAATCTGAATCCTCAGAGCTTCGCCGCTTTCATCCAAGAGAAATTCTTCGTCAGTTTAACCAGTCATTGCGCAGGGAGCTCGACCTTGCCGGCGAGGGCAGAAATGCAGAGCGGGTAGCCTTAAATTTAGCTGATAACCCTGACATCATCATTCCCAAAGTCTACTGGCAATGGACCGGAGAGAGAATCAATGTTCAGGAATATATCCGGGGCATTAACGGCAGGGATCTTGAAGCCATGGAAAGCGCAGGGCTCGATAGAAAGCTGCTGGCTGACCGGGGCACCAATGCAGTCATGAAAATGATTATGAAAGATGGATTTTTTCATGCCGATCCCCATCCGGGAAATGTATTCTATCTTCCTGATAATAAACTGGCGTTTATCGATTTCGGGATGATAGGCAGGCTTACTGAAGAGCGGAGGGATCAAGTGGTCAGTTTGCTGTACGGCATGGTCAATCACGACCCGATTAAAGTGGCGGAAATACTTGAAGACTGGTCGGAAACTGTCAGCACAGATGAGCATGCGCTGACTATAGATATAGAGGCATTCGTCGATCAATACAGCTCCCTGTCCCTGAAGGATTTAAGTCTGACAGACATGCTAAGCGATTTGATGGCATTGTTGAGAGATCACAAGCTGACCTTGCCCCCCGATCTCGCTCTACTTATCAAGGCTTATATTACTCTGGATAGCCTCGGCAGATACCTTAATCCTGATTTTAATACTCTGCTTTTTGCGACGCCTTATATCCAGAGAATCATGCAGGAACGTTACAGATCTCAGGCCATCGCCAAGCGGGGTTGGCGTAATTTAGTCAATGTCGCTGATTTACTGTCAAGTTTACCGAAAGATTTACGGAAACTGATACGGGCATCCAGAAAAGGGGCTTTTCAGGTTGATATTAATATAAAGTATCTCGACCACTACGTTAATACTATGGATAATGCCATTAGCCGGCTAACGGTAGGCATAGTGACAGCCTCGCTAATCATTGGATCTTCCATTATTACGTCATTAAAAAGTGAGCCGGAATCATCCGGTTCACCGGCATTAGCTTTTGTAGGATATACTTTTGCCGCCTTTGGCGTTGTCTGGTTATTGTTTTCTATTCGGAAAAGCGGCAATAACCGGATCACTTAAGTTAAGCAGATCACAGGTTCTGACTGTGCCGGTGCTACTACAATAACAACTTATTTAATTTAGATGAAATTAGCAATGGATACTTATCCCGATAAAACTTGTTCGATAGATCGTTTAGTCACTCATCCCAAACTGGTGGCTGCCGCCAAAGAAGGAATAAAAACCCAGCAACGCCGTAATGGGGTTTATGGCTGGCCTGGAGAAGAATTCGAGCTGGACGGAATGGCTTTTGTGGTGACCGATTTAACGCGTCAGCGTTTAGGAGATATGACCGATGAACATGCCAGAGCCGAAGGATATCCTGATCTTGAAGCCTATAAGAACATTATTTTAAAGATGCATGCAGGTATGACCTGGAACCCCGAGGATCTGGCATGGGCGCATACTTTTGCCAAGGTAGAGGACATTTAGATAACTCAAGTGCTTACGGACAAGCCTTGGCTCTTCGGATAATCTGCGGGTAAACTTTGCTTGTCCTATGGCTAAAGCGGGGGTATTCAAATATTAAGGATAGTGAATGAGTATTTTTTTGAGTTTAATTGTTCTGGCAATTATTGCAACAATCATGATAGTCATTGGAAACAAAAAGGAAACTGGCAAAAAAACTAAAAGGATAATAGCTCCAAAATCAGTAAAACCAATACAGGTAAAAGAATCAACAAAACCCTTCCGGATAAAAACAGAAAGTAAAAGGACAGATGAACAAGCTATAAGCTGGAACAAGGCGTTTTTAAAATCATTAGAATGGAAGCGGTACGAAGAAGTTTGCATGGAATATTTAAGAATAAAAAATTGTAATGCTAACGTAACCTGTACCGGCGCAGATGGAGGAGTCGATTTAAGGATATGTGACAAAAACGGACGCCTGCTTGCAATAGGGCAATGCAAAGCATGGAATAAACCAATCGGCGTCAACCTGATCCGTGAGCTTTACGGGATAATGGCGGCTGAACAGGTAAGACATGGTATCTTTTTAACAACATCAATTTATAGTCCCGACGCAATAGAATTTGCAAAACACAGAAAGTTAATTCTCATCGATGCAGATGAGTTTGTCGATCTGATTAACGGCCTTGACGAGATCAGTAAAAGAAGAATTGACGGGATTGCCACTGAAGGGGATTACAGTACACCTACTTGCGTTCACTGCAATGTAAAAATGATAAAGAGAGTAATAAAACGAGGAATCAATGTGGGAAATGAATTCTGGGGCTGTATAAATTACCCAAAATGCAAAGTAACAATGCATGTTAACTCATACCACCGTTCCAAAAACTGAACCTACGGCTGCTGTGAGCCCCATCGCCAATGCGCCCCAGAAGGTAACTCTAAAAGCACCTTTAATAAGGCCTGAGCCGCCGGTATGGGCCGCCAGGCTACCTAATAGCGCCAGGAACAGCAGCGATGACAGCGACACTATTATGATTAAATCGGAAACCGGGGCAATCAATACCATTAATAAAGGCAATACCGCACCAACGGCGAAAGTTACAGCCGAAGTCAAAGCCGCCTGGACAGGACGCGCTGTGCCTGCGCCGGAAATGCCCAGTTCATCGCGGGCATGAGCGCCCAGAGCATCATGTTTCATCAGTTGCTCGGCGACCTGTGCTGCAAGCAAAGGGTCCAGGCCGCGCAGCATATAGATATTTTGAAGTTCCTGTTTTTCAAGATGCTCATTTTCATCCAGTTCCTGGCGCTCGCGAACCAAATCAGCTTGTTCAGTGTCAGCTTGTGAGCTGACCGATACATATTCACCAGCCGCCATTGACATTGCGCCGGCAACCAGACCGGCTATACCTGCCAATAAAATTTCGTTATGCGCTGCATGGGAGGCTGCAATTCCTACAATTAAACTGGCTGTTGAAACAATACCGTCGTTTGCGCCTAAAACAGCGGCGCGCAACCAGCCGATGCGATGACTTCGATGTATTTCGTAATGATAACCTGGCGGCATTTGTCGATCTGCTATTGGAGTAATTAAGAATTCATTAACATCGGTTCGGCTTTGCATAATATAGCTTCCACGTAAAATCCGCCCAGCTTATCGGATCGGCGCAAAATAAGTTGTCCGCTATACTGCTCCGCTATGGATTGAGCAATGGCTAAACCCAGCCCATGGCCGCTAACGGCTTCATCCAGCCGAGCGCCGCGTTGAGTGAGTTTGGCAAAATCGTTATCAGAAACGCCGGGGCCGTCATCTTCAACAATCAGATGAATTGCCTCCCCGATGTCAAAATATATATTAACTCTGGATTTGGCCCATTTACAGGCGTTATCAAGCAAATTTCCGGCCAGTTCCAGCATATCTTCCCTGTCGATCAGTAAAGTGGCTGTTTCTGGCTCTGCAAAACTGATGCTGAGGTTTTTATCCCGATACATGCTTTGCAGCACTTTGATTAGAGCGGTTATTTCCTGCTTTATGTCGAACATTCTAAATGTTGGGCCGGAGCCGGCCATACGCGCCCGCTTTAGAACCCGCTCCATGATATTTTGCATATTTGCGGTTTGGGTTTGCAGGATTTGGCAAACTGCCGGCTGTGACTTTAATTCGGCTTTGCGCGGGAGTTGCTGCAATACAGTCAAGGGCGTCTTTAAGGCATGGGCGAGATCGCCAAGGGCGTTGCGCGAGCGTTGCAGGCGTTGGTCCAGCACTTTCAACAACCAGTTGACTTCATGCACTAATGCAACGACTTCCTGAGGTACATCCGTATCCAGCTGTGCTCGTTGCCCTCTTTCCAGTGCCCTGATCTGTTGTGATATGCATGTCAGACGATGAAACCCGGTGCGTAAAATAATGACCTGTACGATAATCAGCAGCAGTAATAAAACCAGTGCAATCAGCGTGTACCGATGTTGAAACGCGGCTATTCGCGCCAGGGTAGGCGACAGGTCTTCAGCGACCGCCATGGTAATATCACGGCCCAGTTTGTTATATCCATACACGATGAGCATTAAAGGCTGAAGATTCGGGCCCACGCTGTAAAGCTTGCGTTTTTCTCCTGGAGGCACTACCTGGGTAACAATATCCTGATTCAAAAGCGAGCGGGAACGGATGACCTGCGCATCGGTGATAATCTGATAGTAGTCTCCCGAAAAAGGCTCAAGATAAACCGGTTCAATCCGCTCAGTATTCAGGGCAAGATTATTGGCGGCATCGATGTATATAGCAGATACAATGCTTTCCGCATCATGTTCAAGATGTTCTGCAACAGTTTCTTCGGCCAGATTCCGAATCGAGCTGCCGGTCAATCCCCATAAAATGATGAAAACACTGATAAGGCTGATGCACAGGCCAATGCCCAAACGCAGTTGCAAAGATTTCATTCAGGCTGTTCCTTGAAAACATAACCTTGGCCTCTGCGGGTTTCAATACGGCGTTTGCCCAGTTTCTGGCGCAAGTGATTAATGTAGACTTCAATTACATTGCTGTCTTTATCCGAGTCAAAATCGTAGATATGGTCCGTTAGTGTGGCTTTGCTCAATACTTGTCCGGGGTGCAGGAGAAAGCAACGCAATAATTTGAACTCAATGCCGGTGAGTTCGTGAACTTCACCGGTTTCGGTAATAACCTGTTGACGATCTTCATCAAGTTTTAAACCGCCAACCTGTAATTTGCCGCCCGAATGTTGATGGACGCGGTGGAGCAAGGCGTTTATCCGCGCCAGTAATTCTTCCGTATGAAACGGTTTGCCCAGATAATCATCGGCTCCTGCTTTAAAGCCGTCCACTTTTTCATACCATGCGTCACGTGCCGTCAGTATCAGGACGGGTAATGTATTTTGTCTGGCCCGCCAATGTCTTAAAATATCCAGTCCGCTACGATAGGGCAAGCCCAGATCCAGTATTGCCAGCTCATAAATATCTTCATCACCCAAAAACTCACCTTCAATGCCATCATGAGAAACATCGACTGCAAAACCTGCTTTTTCCAGATCGCTTTTTAAACTGCGGGCTAACTCAAAGTTATCTTCAACGAGCAGTAGGCGCATGATTATTTTCCTTATTCGGGTTTAACGGCTATTGTCATTGTGCAGCTATTAAAAATCTGAAAGCGTTTTAGGAGGAATAGCCGCTCTTAAGGCATTTAAAACAGCCAGGACATCAATAATTTCCTGGATAACGGCCCCGGCTACCGGTGCAAGATAACCAAATCCGGCAAAACCCATGCCGATCAAACTCAGCAACATGCCGCCAACTGCGCTTTGCAAGGCAATTTTACGCATACGTGCGCCAATATGAAAAAGCTCATCGACATTAAGCAGTGAGCTATTCATGATGACGGCGTCCGCCGATTCACCGGTAATGTCACTGTTTTGGCCAAAGGCTATGCCGATCGTTGCAGCAGTTAAAGAAGGTGCATCATTGATACCGTCACCCAGATAGACGGTTTTTGCCGCTTTGGTTTCTTTACGGACCAATTCCAGTTTCTGCTCAGGGCTCTGTCCAAAATAAACATGCTTGATGCCGACTTGATCAGCCAGATAGCGTACTTCTGATTCCCTGTCTCCGGATACCAGCATAACCCGATTAAACAGATGGCTGGGCCGCAGATGATTGATAAATGATGAGCTGTCAGTACGCACTTCATCCCGAAATTGCAGGGTGGCTGCATAATGTCCATCAATCAGCACAATACATTCCAGACCTTCTGTGATAGGCGGCAGAGAGTCAGCAAAAGCCGGGCATTTTTCAATAAAATTTTTACGGCTGGTAATTTGTACCTGTTTATCCGACACAATGCCGATGAGTCCTTTACCGGGTAATTCGGCGATATGGGTAACGCTTAACAAAGATAATCCGGATTTTTCTGCCGCTTTTATAATCGCGCCGGAGAGCGGATGTTTGGAATAGCGTTCCAGGCTGGCGGTCAGCTTTAAGACGTCCAGCTTGTCATGGTTTTTTTCCGGAATCAAGGCAGTCAACGAAGGGCGGCCGTATGTCAGCGTACCGGTTTTATCAAAAATTGCAGTACGGCAAGTGCCGATGGTTTCCAGAATGGCCGGATTTTTGATGATAATTTCCCGTTTGGCGGCCAGTGAAATGGAACTGATAATAGTGACCGGTATGCCAATCAGCAAAGGGCAGGGTGTGGCAATCACCAGCACCGCCAGAAAACGAATGACATCACCGCTCATGGCCCAGGCAGTGAGTGCGCAGGCGATTGTTAAAGGCGTATAAAAGGCGCCCAGTTGATCTCCCAGGCGTCTGATGTTGGGGCGGTACTGTTCCGAAGAACGCATGACTTCCATGATTTTGGCATAACGGGAATCAACAGACCGTTTATCCGCGCGAATCGTTAACGCCGAATCGCCGTTTATCGCACCGGAAATAACTTGTGAACCTGCGGTTTTCGACATCATATAAGGCTCGCCCGTCAAATAGGATTCATCCATGGTTCCGGAACCTTCCAGTACAGTACCGTCGACAGGGCAGATTTCATGAGGCAGTATTAATAAGGTATCGCCGATATTGACCTGTTCCGTTGTAATATCGGTCAGCTTATCTTCTGATTTTCTATGAGCAACTGACGGCATTCGCCTGGCAAGCGCCTGAAGAACCGAAGAGGCTTTGCGCACGGCATAGTTTTCCAGTGCGGCGCCGCCGGAAAGCATTAATACCACCAGACTGCCGGCCAGATACTCATCCAGCAAAACCGCCGTTACTATCGACAGGCCTGCCAGCAAATCGGCGCCAAAATCACCCCGGAATAATTTGATGATAAGCTGGTAAACCAGAGGAATGCCGCCGAGCGCCAAAACTGCAAGCAGCGGTAGTTGCACCAGGGCAATGGAAAAATCGAATCGGCCCTGGTATAAGTTGGCGATTGCTGAAGATAAAATGGCGTTGACTGACAGTGTATAAACTTCATGCCCTGTATCGAGCGCATACCTCAGAACCAGATAAACGCTGATGCCGAGTATGCTCAAAGCGGCAATAATATTTTCTGCCTTTAGTGCGGGCTGTCGGGTTGTAAATGTGCCAGTCATGTTTGTCAGTATTGCCTTCAGGTTAATCCGGCATTCAAGATTTTATGCCCGATTACTCATCCACGGGCGGCTTCTTGTAGCCATTCCACATGGCTTTTGCCAGATTTTCACGGTGTATAATGCTTTCGATAATGACTCCGGCGATATGTACAACGACCAGGAACAGCGTAAAGTTGGCAAAGGATTCATGGACTTCTTCCCACATTTTTTCATGGCTTGATCCAACCATATAGGCTAATGGTCCGGCTCCCTGATCGGCGCCGTAGACGGCAAGCCCGGTGATGGAGGTGGCCAATAGGCTGATCAGTAATAACAGGATCATCAGCGCGCCTGCCGGGTTGTGTCCAATATAACGCTTGGCTTTTGCGGCGATGACGTCTTTAACATAGGCCGCGGACTGTACGGGGCTGCATAAAAAACTTGAGAAACGGGCGTAGTTATTGCCTGTAAAACCCCAGACTAATCTAAACAGCAGTAAACCTAATACCAGATAACCCGCCCAGACATGGACGTTTAATAAGTCATCCTCAGTCAGGTAGGCGACAAAGAATCCGGCAACCAGCAGCCAGTGAAAAATTCTAATGGGAAGATCCCATACTTTAATTAATGCTTGCGGCTTCATTTTATACTCCTAAAATTATTTAAGTTCCGCTACCTTATGCCGTAAAGCTGAAATGGAGCTTAAAAATTGCAGCTTTTCCGCCGAGAATTCGTGATCAGGAAAATGCAGTACCTGATAAAATATTACTGGAACAGCTTGGGCATACCGTACAGCATAGAAAACTAGAAGTATTTTAAAAAACCATGCGCATCGGCTGCAAAGGAGGGGGGCCATAAAACATTTACACTATATAATAGAAACTAACCTTTCAACAATCACATACAGGTAAATAGAGTAATGCGTTATTATTTTTTAAATGTTGGCTTTTTAGTGTTGTCGCTGTCGTCGGTTTCAGCGGGTGCTGAAATTTTGAATAAGGAAGCAATCCCTTCTCAAGTACTGGATCAGCTTTATAAAAGACATCCCAATGCCATGGATATTTCCGCAGAAAAGAAAACTCATTTCAAGCAGTCCTTATATGAAATTACTTTTAAGGAAGAGAAGGATAAGGAGAAAATAATTGAACTGTATAGAGATAATGGCCATTTTTTTATTAGTGGCGATAATGTTCAGGGAGCCAATATGATGCCCTCAACAGTTTACGATAATTTAAAGGCGGCTTTTGGTGCTTATACGATTAAAAACGCTATTTTAGTGGTAAACCCGAATGGAGTGGGCGAAGAATATGATTTGACTGTTAACGCATCCGGGAATGACTGGAGTGTGGTAGTGGATCGCGCTGGAAATATTATTCAAAAAGAGCGTGAATAAAAAACTTGTCGGCGTAAGGTTGGTGGTTTAGTCTTCGCATATAGAGGCAAGGGAGTCAGGTATAGAGCCTGACACAACATAAAGTTTTTCCTGGCTGGCTGGCCAAAAGTCAATCAGATAAATCGCTTGCAAAATATTGTGTTATACGCAACCATCAGGCTTGACGCATCAACTAGATATTTTGCAGGCAGTCTTACAGGTAAGTAAGACATATAGATATCAGAGGATGCTGAAAAATAAATCAAATGAAATGCCGTTATTTTTATAGACTGATGATTTAAAATCATCAAAAGCAAGATTACAAAAATACTATAAATGCGGTATAAGCAGAACACCAGCACCAAGGAAGCTTCTATCGATAGCTTATTGAAGAAATCGGGGGAAGTAAAAAGGTCCTGAACCTTATGCTGTGGCGATTGGGAAGAAATGGCCATAGCGTTGATTTTTGATGAAACTACCACCGGATAGCACGATGTTAACAAATAACCGACCCCTTTCACCTCATTTGCAAGTCTACAAACTGCCGTTAACAGGCATTTTATCAATTACCCACCGCTTTACCGGTATCCTGTTATCTGCCGGATTAGTTTTTTTTGTCTATATCCTGTATGCGCTGGCTGACGGTTCCAATACTTATGCCGCAATGCAATCGTTTACGAGTTCGTTATGGGTCAAATTGCTATATTGGGGCTTTATTTATGCGCTCTTTTTTCATCTATGTCACGGAATTCGCCATTTAATCTGGGATGCGGGTAAAACTTTTGATCGGGATACCCTGAATCGATACGCAATCATTGAATTGGGCGCTTCATTAGTTCTAACTCTAATTACAGTAATAATTTTATCCAAATAAGGAGTTTTTATGGAATTCAGAACGCCTTTAGCCAGGGCACGCGGACTAGGTTCTGCAAAAGTGGGAACGACTCACTGGTGGATGCAGCGTGTCACTTCAGGGGCGCTTATACCCCTAACATTCTGGATAATCATTTTTCTCGATTTAAGCTTAAACGCGCCTTATCAGGAAACACTGGAGTGGTTAACCTCACCTTTTAATACGGTTTGCCTCGTGGCATGGATAATCGCGGGCTTTTATCATGCAGCGTTGGGTTTGCAGGTAGTTATTGAAGATTATATTGCCGCTGAGGGGCCCAAAATTATTGCAGTCTGGACGGTAAACCTTGGTTTTCTGCTGCTGGCTCTGATAGCTTTGATTGCGGTGTTTCGTACACTACTAATAGGATGATTTATGTCGGCGGATTATAAAATTATTGAACATACGTATGATGTTGTTGTAGTGGGGGCCGGCGGAGCAGGTCTTCGCGCCACTTTAGGCATGGCGGAAAAAGGTCTGAAAACGGCTTGTGTCACTAAAATCTTCCCTACACGCAGTCATACTGTCGCTGCGCAAGGCGGCATCAGCGCGGCTTTAGGCAATATGGGCGAAGATGACTGGCGGTTTCACATGTACGATACCGTCAAAGGCTCTGACTGGCTGGGCGATCAGGATGCAATTGAATACATGTGCCGTGAAGCTATGGCCGCGGTTATTGAACTGGAACATTACGGCGTGCCTTTTTCCAGAACGCCTGAAGGCAAAATTTATCAACGCGCCTTTGGCGGCATGACCACTCATTACGGTAAAGGAAATGCGCAGCGCACTTGCGCAGCGGCGGATAAAACCGGTCACGCCATTCTACATACCTTGTATCAACAGTCTTTAAAGCATAAAGCCGAATTCTTCGTTGAATACGTCGTGCTCGATTTGATTATGGAAGGTAATGAATGCCGCGGTGTTTTGGCGTGGCGTCTCGATGACGGCTCTCTGCATTTATTCAAGGCGCATATCACTGTCCTGGCAACCGGCGGCTATGGGCGCACCTTTTTTTCATGCACCTCGGCGCACACCGTGACAGGCGATGGGAATGCAATGGTGTTGCGTGCGGGTCTGCCGTTACAGGATATGGAATTTATCCAGTTCCATCCGACCGGAATTTACGGCGCAGGCTGTTTGATTACCGAAGGGGTAAGAGGCGAAGGCGGTTATCTGACCAACTCGGAAGGCGAACGTTTTATGGAAAGATATGCGCCGTCCGCCAAAGATTTGGCTTCGCGCGACGTAGTCAGTCGCGCCATGACTATGGAAATCCATGAAGGCCGCGGCGTAGGAAAACTGAAAGATCATCTTTATCTTCACATCGAACACCTGGACCCTGAAATAATCCACGAACGCTTGCCCGGTATTTCCGAAACCTCCCGAATTTTTGCCGGCGTCGATGTCACCAAAGATCCGATTCCGGTTTTACCGACTGTGCATTACAACATGGGCGGCATTCCCACTAATTATAAAGCGGAAGTGGTGACGCTGGACGGCGACAATCCCGATAAAGTTGTACCCGGCTTGATGGCCATTGGTGAGGCAGCCTGTGTTTCCGTTCATGGCGCGAACCGTCTGGGTTCAAACTCGCTGCTGGATATTATTGTTTTCGGCCGGGCTGCGGCTATTCGTTGCGCAGAACTTATCAAACCGGGCACTGCACAAAAGCCGCTGGCCAAGACCGCCTGTGATAAAGCGCTCGCCCGTTTTGATAAAATCCGGCATGCCGAAGGCGGCCGCAGCACCTCGGCTATTCGTTTGGACATGCAAAAAACCATGCAGGCCAAGGCGGCGGTATTCAGAACGCAATCCACACTCGATGAAGGCATTGCAGCAATGCATAAAATCAGACAATCCTTTTCCGATGTGAGTGTAAAAGATAAATCCATGATCTGGAATACCGATCTGGTTGAAACGCTGGAGCTGGATAATCTGCTCAGCCAAGCCAGTGTAGCGATTAACGCCGCCGGCAATCGGCACGAAAGCCGCGGCGGGCATGCGCGGGAAGATTACCCGAACCGTGACGATGCCAACTGGCTGAAACATACCTTGACGTGGCTGGATGACGATAAAGTAAAAATCGATTATCGCCCCGTGCATTTATTTACCTTAACGGATGAGGTTGATGTAATTCCACCTAAAGAGAGGGTTTACTAATGGCTGAGTTCACCTTGCCAAAAAATTCGGTACTGACCAAAGGCCTTACCTTTAAAGCACCGGAGGGCGCAAAAAATATTCGCCGTTTTGAAGTCTACCGATGGGACCCTGATACTGGCGAAAATCCGCGCATCGATAGTTACGAGCTGGATATGGACCATTGCGGCCCTATGGTGCTGGATGCTATCCTGAAAATCAAAAATGAAGTCGACAGCACGTTAACATTTAGGCGTTCTTGCCGTGAAGGGGTGTGTGGTTCATGCGCGATGAATATCAACGGTAAAAATACTCTGGCCTGCACCAAAGCCATCGATTTTCATCCCGGCGCTATCAGGATTTTTCCTCTCCCGCATCTGCCGGTTATTAAAGACCTCGTGCCGGATATGTCGAATTTTTTCGCGCAATACGCCTCAATTAAACCGTGGATAGAAACGCAAACTCCGCCGCCAGCCGACTCAGAACGGCTGCAAGGCAAAAAAGACCGCGAAAAGCTGGACGGTTTATACGATTGTATCCTGTGCGCCTGTTGCTCGACCAGTTGCCCCAGTTATTGGTGGAACAGTGAGCGCTACCTGGGCCCTGCCGTATTATTGCAAGCCTATCGCTGGCTGGTCGACAGCCGCGATGAAAATACCGGAGAACGGCTTGATGATCTGGAAGACCCGTTCAAACTATACCGCTGCCATACCATCATGAACTGCACCGACACCTGTCCCAAAGATCTGAATCCTGCTAAAGCCATCGCTGAAATCAAAAAACTTCTGGTACAGAGAAAACTGGGTTAATGAGTCAACTCACCAGGCTGCAATGGCAATGCAGGCGCGGCACCAAAGAACTGGACTTTCTGCTGCTGCGCTATCTGCAAACAGATTATTGGCTGGCCGATGATGTAGAAAAGGCGCTGTTTGTTGAGTTGCTGGCGCTGGAGGATGACGAGTTGATAAAGGTTTTAATGGGTGAGTCGGACGCGGCAATGGGGGTAATGAAGGCTTTGGTTGAAAAGATAAGGGCGGTTGGGGTGGTTGGGGTTTAGGGCATAATGTCAAAATGAAGTTTGAATGGGATACAGAAAAAGCTCGATAAAATCAGAGGAAACATAATGTCAGCTTTGATGAAGCTCAAACAGTCTTTGATGATTCACTGGCATATATTTTTTTCATGACGAATGGAACTCATTTGGAGAACGCAGAGAATTAATTATTAGTCATTCAAATAAAAGACGGCGTTTGATCGTGTCTTTTACAGAACGAATGCAAGGCGTTATTCGAGTAATCAGTTCTCGACTAGCCACAACTAACGAACGAAAAGATTATGAAAAACATAGAAGATACTAAACACGATATGTTGCCCGAGTATAATTTCGATTATTCAAAGGCAAAAATTAACAGATTTGCAATCAAGCAAACGCCAGTTACAGTAACTTTAGATGCGGATATAGCTGAAGTTTTCAAAGATTCCGAAGCGGTAAACAAGGCATTAAGAGCTATTTTATTAGCATTGCCAAATTCACAATTCCACAAAAAAACTTAACGTTTTTTAGGCATCAGTTTTATATTTTACCTAATATATTATTTAGCAGATGGGGCAAGGATAAGTGCGATTTAAAGTTCATTAGGGCCATAGGGATATTGTTGTTTGCCGTAAATATTTTTAGGTTGAATTTTTCATGTTATTGACGCGACTTATAGTTATTTTAGGACATGCTAAATGTATCCAAATAATGGAAAGAACAATAATTTTTTATTTTATAAATTTTTATATAATCCTTTAACGCAATGTTTTGCGTCTATTAGAATGTCTAATTATAGTTGGGCAGAATTGCTCAAGCTCACGTACACACAAGCAGAAAATACGCCCCTTTACCATGCAAGACGAATTTCAAAACGCTCTCAAGCCAAGTCAGATTTCGGAAGCAGGAAAACTTATCCTTCGCTACCCCTACTACGCAGAAATAATCAACCCTCTATTAGTTTACATTTATGAAAACGGAGGAGAAAGCCACACCATTAGGTCAAAAATCACCTACAAGCCGTTAGCCGATTACTTCGATCTAACTGAAACTGATAGACTTCGTCCGGAAGATGAGATATTAAAAAATGGACGCAAAAGCCCTTACTGGAACCTTTTGGTTCAAAGAGCCAAAGACAGTGTTTACCTTCGCTATATTATGCCGGCAGCCAGAGGAACGTGGCCACTGACTAATCAAGGGATCGGGTTCGCTCAGCAATTAATTAAAAACAAATACGCCAGTCTTAATCAAGCCAACATACACCTTTCAGAAGGAGAAAAAACAACATATCTGTCGACAAAATATGAGCGCAGCATCATTGCGAGAAAAATCTGCATTAATAAATACGGATACAAATGCTCTGCATGCGGAATCAACCTCGCTGACAAGTACGGACGAATAGGTGAAGATTACATTCACATTCATCATATAGTTCCAATATCTAGCATCGGGAAAAATTATATAATCAACCCGGAAACTGATCTCGTTCCTGTTTGCCCCTATTGCCATGCAATGCTACATCGCAAAAATGCCCCGCTTACCGTTGATGAACTAAAACAAATGCTGAAGAAGGCGGAAGAGCAAAAACAATCCAAGGCCCAACCAATTCAGACGCAAGACTAGAAATCCGAGCATGAAAGTTACTTTCGATTCAAATGTATGGAGATGGGTGGTTGCTCCAGAGGATACTCCAGTCCACAAAGATTCACCTATTTACCATGAAATAAACCGATTGTGCTCGAACGGTTTAATTGAGGGTTACTTGTCTGGCTCGATGTTCGCGTGGGAAGCGGTTACGCGACTGAAACGCAAGGATGTGTTAAGCAAGGATTGTGGGAATATTTCTCTAAGTGAACTAGAAGAAGTGGGCCATTGCTTGCATCGTAGGATTAGTTTTGGATCTGACCCAATGGCTCACCCTGGTACACCACAAAAGTTTATTTATTATTTAGAGAAGGCTCGGGGGCTTGGTTTCAAAGTTATGCATATCCCTCGACTTGGTTACCTCTCTAACCCTAATTTGACTGAACTGGATTGGGCAGATTATGATGTTTTAATTGGAAAACGTTTTGCTGATGTGGTGGAAATCATTGAAAGTCGGGGGTGTGGCATGGCACAGTTACAATCAATAGGCCATCACTACGCTACAGATTTGTTGAAAGCAATGGAGATTGCATCTGCCAGCGAGATTAAAGCGGTGGCTAATGCAGTTGCAGAGTGGGCGGATGGAGATTCAGTCGCAATACACTTGGCATATGGGAACGATTTCTTTTGCACCAAGGATAACGCGAAAGGAGCAGGTCAACATTCTGTTATGGCTTCAAAGAACGTAGAATGTTTGGCGAAGATGTTCGATTTGAAGAAAGTGTCGCCGGAAGAGTTAGTTTGCGCCTTCTAACAAGTCGGTCAAAGGGACGCGCCGCCCGTTGGCGGTTTTGAAATTTTGTTTTTACAAGGTTCGGGGGCTTCGATGGGCTTTCTTTAGCGGCGCACTCTTTACTACGTTAGATCACCCGCTCAATCACAGGAAAGAAATTATGAGAATGCCAATTTTGTCTGCTATTGCTTTTTCTCTGGCAGTACCACTTGCATCGTTCGCCCAAACCTATAAATATGAACCTGCGGCAGTCACTCTTCAGGGAAAATTGCTATCAGCCCCAGGAGAGACATCTGACGGAAAGAAAATCACTTTTCCTGCCCTACAGCTTACAAATCCAATAACTGTTCAAGGTGATCAAGAAACCCCAACGGAGAAAGGTGTAGTTCTCATGCATATGGTTCTCGATCAAAAAATGATGGGGACATTCAAAAATCTGAAAGGTAAGTCCGTCTCCGTAACGGGGGCAATGTTCCATTCAGACAATGGCAATCATCAAACTAACGTACTGATTACCCCCTCAGTCATTACTCCGGCAAAGTGATCTACGGCCGTACGGCGGATACTCAACCTCACCCTTCGTAAGGTGGAACGCATCGCGGATCCACCGGATGTATCACCCCATAACACACAGCCATCTCCAACAATGTTAGACTGGTGTCCCCATTTTGGCGGAACGCCTGAAGGCTTCCGCCCTACGCTTAACCCGTAAGACGGTTTCACGCTAGTAAATCGTTATAAACAGAGCGGATTATGTTGCCAAAAAGGAAGAAATACAGATAGCATATTACATTGTGAACTGAGGATGCGTTTTCAATGGAATACGACTGGGATAAAAACAAAGCAATAGCAAATTTGTCAAAACATGGCGTCTCTTTTGAAGAAGCGAAAACAGTTTTTGATGATCCATTGTATGTGGATTTCTACGACCCTGATCATTCCTTCGGAGAACATCGTTTTATCCTGTTAGGTGAATCGGCTCAAGGGAGATTGTTGTTCGTTTCCTATAAGGAGCGTAACAATGGAATTCGTTTAATCAGTGCAAGAGAAGCAACGCTATCGGAGCGGAAAACCTATGAGCAAGAATGAAATAGAAGATGAATTACGGCCCGAGTATGATTTGCAAAGATTGCAGATAAGAAAACTGGGTCCTGGGCGCAAAAAGTTTTGCGATACGGTTCGTTTAGAACCAGATGTGATTGCGGCGTTTCCGAATGCCGAAGCTGTTAATGAAGCGTTACGTTATATGATTGAGGTAGCCAAGCGCACGAACAGCCTAACCCAACGCTCCAGCGGACTCCGCTAACGCTACACTGCTGAGCTAATCGTTACCGCGGCAAGCGAAGCTTGTCGCTTCTAGCTTGTTAAGGTACGCATCGCGTACCATTTTTAAAACTTATTAGCCTGGCGCAAAATGTCTATCAATCCGTAAAACGGCCTCTGCGTTTTTGTAAAAAATGCTGCTCCAATTTATGAAAGTAGGCATAAACCCCATAAAGAAAGCCTCCTGCTACTGGCAATGCAAAATACCAGTGCTGTTTGGCATAGGCTAAAAGGGTGAGTATTTCTTCACCGAAGTAATAAGCGGGTGTTACGGTAATTGCGGCCCATACCCACGCGCTAATCAGATTAATCAATGCAAATTTTTTTGCCGAGTATTTAGTAATGCCTATCGACATGGGGATGACGGTACGCAAGCCATACATATAGCGCTGCATAAAAATAATGGGCCAACCGTATTTTTTTAACAGCAAATGCGCAATCGCAAACTTGCGTCGCTGTTTATGAAGTTTGCGTTGAATAAGACCTTTATTAAAGCGGCCAATGTAAAAATAGATTTGATCGCCGGTAAAACCGCCCAAGCCCGCTATAAAAACCGTCATGAAGTACTGCATGTCGCCGGTATGGGACAGAATTCCGCCCATGATCAGGCCCATTTCCCCTTCTATTATGCTCCACAGGAACAAAATAATGTAACCGTATTCTTTAAGCCAACCGATAAATAATTCTTCCATAAACCCTTAATTCCGTTGAGGTGCTACTTTAATTGCAATCATGTTGATATTACGCATAACTTGAACAGTAATATAATAGGTGGCAGCGTAAAGCCGACGCCCACCTAAAAAAGAGACTTATTTTAACCGATTTATAATCATTGGCATTTTTAAATATTTCCTGAAGAGAAATTAATTGAAAATAAAACGGCTCAGTTCCGGTTAAGTTGCTGGCGAGATTTTGCATAATTTTTAAATATTTTCATAATCTCCAATAGATGATAGTGTATTCGGTTTGCCAAATGAAATCGTACATGAGTCATCGATTGATCTAAAAGATCTCATATTTATGAGTCCCCTATTTTCCGCATTCCCCTGAAGTTTAAGATTTTGTATAACAAATACTTTCATTTTACCGAACAACCGTTTTCGATAGCGCCTGATCCGCATTTCATGTACATGAGCGCCCGCCATCAGGAAGGACTGGCGCATTTGTTATATGGAATCAATAGTGGCGGAGGTTTCGTTGCCTTAACCGGAGAAGTCGGCACCGGCAAGACCATGCTTTGCCAATGTTTATTGCAACAACTCCCCAGCCAGATTGATCTTGCCCTGATATTCAACCCCAAGCTGAATGCTGTCGAATTATTGGCTGCAATTTGCGATGAGTTGGGCGTCGGCTATGACAAAAACTCGTCAACATTAAAAAATCTGGTTGATTTATTAAACCTGCATTTGCTTGCTGTCCATGCGAGCGGCAGACGCACAGTACTGCTTATCGATGAAGCGCAAAATTTAAGCCTGGATGTATTGGAGCAAATCCGGCTGTTGACCAATCTGGAAACCAGCAAAACGAAATTGTTGCAAATCATTCTGGTCGGACAGCCCGAATTGAAGCAGTTGCTCAGACGGCAGGATTTGCGCCAATTAAATCAGCGTATTACCGCGCGTTATCACCTGTTGCCATTATCGTTTGAGGAAACGCAGGCTTATATTCACCACCGTTTGACCGTATGCAATGGCGACCCTGAACTCTTTAAACCGGGAGCTATCCGGAAAATCTATAAATTTTCATCGGGCGTCCCGCGAATTATTAATATTTTATGTGACCGGGCCCTGCTGGGCGCTTACTCGATTAATGCCAAGACTATTACACCGAACATTATAAAGAGAGCCGCTGGAGAATTACTGACTGAGGCTGATGACAAATCTCCCCGCATTGCAACCTTGTTATTCCTTATAGTGCTGTGTTTCGCAGGAGTTGCTATTTATATGGTCGGTTTTCATCCGTCAATTATTTTTAAGGATAAAAAGGTTCAGACAGCGAATGTAGCCAAGCCGGTTATTAAACCTGAACCAGCCATCACGCCCAAGCAAGCTGAGGCGCCCGTACAAACGGGGCAAAAAATTCAACCCGCGCTTCAAAATATAATTCCAAAACCCAAAATTGATTTTAATGCCTGGATTAAAGATCCGGGTTTTACTTTAAATGCAGCCTTGCTGGAAACTTTGAAGATCTGGGGTAAAGAGCCGATAGCATCTCATCCGTCCGATTGCAATGATGTGCTTGAAGCCGGTCTTAATTGCCTGCTTGGCAAAGGCAGTTGGAAAGAAGTGCTGGCGATGAATCGTCCTGTTATTCTTGAGTTTCCATTGGCAGCCGAAGAAAAACGTTACGCCGTGCTGACCGGAATCCGTCAAAGTCAATCACTGGTTGAGTTGCATGGAGATAAATCATTTTCTTTAGCGGATATTCTCAAGTCTTGGAATGGCTATTATCTGATGCTGTGGAAGTCGCCGCGCCCGCATATGACGGTGATTTATCCGGCTCAAAACTCTGATAATGTGCTTTGGCTGCGTCAGCAGTTAGACGTTATAACGGGAACACAGGAAGCAGTAAAGAATCCCCGGTTCTTTGATGAGAAGTTAAAAAAGCGCGTTATTAATTTTCAACATCAGAATAATTTAATGGAAGACGGTATTGCAGGTGCGCAGACTATCATTTATCTTGATAATATTTCCGGCTCTACTGATTCTCCTCACCTGAAAGTGACCGATTAACACCATGTCATATATTTTAAATGCATTGCGCAAGTCAGAGCAGGAGCGACTGGCTCAACAGCCTGATACAGTAACCGGCAGAATTCTTGTTAGCCAGCCGCAGCCCAGGCATAAGGCTAGCAAGCTGATTATTCTGCTGATGATCACCAATCTGATCTTCGTGGCAGCCTTCTTTTGGTTTGCTCGCAGGGAACCGGATGTGCCTTCGCCCAACAATATCCAGAAAACTTCCGTACCGGAAAAAATTCAGGTTAAACCTGGAGTTGTGCCTCAGGTCAAGATGGATGTTGTTCCTGAAAAACCGACAGTAAAAAAGTCTGAACCGGCATCGCCATCCATAGCGGAATTGGCGGCATCGAAAAAAGCGCCTCTCTCGCCACTGCCTGCGCCCAGGGCGGCTGTTGAAAAGCAACCTGTTCCAGCGCAACTTAAAACAGATCAAGCCCGAATGGAGAAAGAATCAGAACCTGTCGCTATCGCGCCGGTTGAGCCTGTCCAAATTGTTGAAAAAAAACCCGAAGCAGTGGCCGTAAACAAGTCGGTTCCTTTCCTGTTTGAGCTCCCCGCGGAGTTTCGCCATAACGTACCGGAATTGAAAATCAATGTATTCGTTTATTCTGAACAACCGGCAGAACGATTTGTTATGGTGGATATGGTCAAATACACCGTCGGCGGACGTATCAAGGAATTATTGACGCTTAAGGAAATTCGGCCTGATAGTCTTGTTGTGGAATACAATAATCAAACTTTTCAGATCAAGCGTCCATAAAATGACTGGGCTTTCAATCACTGCCCACTTTCATCGTGCTTCATAGACGCTTAACGGTGCGCCTTTAAATTTCTAAAGCTTCCGGATTGATATAGTTCGATTTTGAGCGAAGCCTTTTGTGATAGCAATTATTTCGCTATATTTTAAACATCTGATGCTTGGCATCAGATCGGATTTGAAGTCCCTATAAATACAAACAATCAGGAGAAAAAAATGGCACTAATTACGTGGACGGCTAGTCAATTTGGTACTGATGTAAGTTTTGCAGATGAGGAGCATCAGATTTTATTTGGCAAGTTAAATAAATTATATGATTCGGGGACAGGTGGAGCAGCCCGTTCTGCAATAGGTGAGCAATTGGATAATTTAATTGCTTATGTTGTGGGTCATTTCGCTCATGAAGAAAAAGAAATGCAGGCAAAAGGTTATGATAGCTATGACAGCCACAAGGCGGAGCATGAAAAATTAATAGCTGTGGGTGCTGATTTGCAAACAAAATTTCATGCAGGTAAGGTAGCGCGGATGTTACCGAAGAAGTGGCGCAAATGGTTAAAGGCTGGCTGGATCATCATATAACGACTTTTGATAAGACATATGCCGGCGCTTTAAATAGTTAATACTAATTTCTTTTAGCCACAGAAGACTTGTGCATCTTTGATGCACAAGCTTTTTTTATGCCAAATACAAATCATAAAAAGGACAGCTGGTGTAGATAGGCGGCATAGGTTAAAATTTCCAAAATTATTTGTGAAAATTATTACGTAAAAGGAACAATGCCAGCTTTTCTTGCGCGGCTGATATTACTAAACGATATAACACTTACCCAAAAGTTTTATAACTACTATCGAAGAGGCTGCTCCGTGAACAAAACAAAGCAACTATTCGCCGGTTTGATCTTGATGGCTCTGGCCTTAAGGACAGCACAGGCGGATTACACTCTCAATTTAATGAAAGGGGTTACAAAGGTCAGTAATGACATTTATGACCTGCATATGCTGATTTTATGGATCTGTGTATTCATAGGCATCGGCGTGTTTGGTACAATGTTTTATTCGATTTACCATCACCGTAAATCGAAAGGGCATAAAGCGGAACAATTTCATGAGAATACAACAGTTGAGATTATCTGGACGATTATTCCGACCGTGATCCTGATCAGCATGGCCATCCCTGCAACGAAAGCCATGGTAGAGCTGGATGATGTGCAGGATTCCGACATGTCTATCAAGGTGACAGGGCATCAATGGAAATGGGAATATGAATATCTCGATAATGGTGTGCATTTTTTCAGCAGCCTCGATGAAGCCAGCAACAAAGCGCGCCAGATTGATTCCGGCATCGATCCTCGTACGGTCCCTCACTATTTGTTAAATGTCGACCGCCCTCTTGTAGTTCCGGTTAAGAAGAAAATTCGTTTCGTATTTACAGCGGCTGATGTAATCCATTCATGGTGGGTGCCCGATTTGGGCTGGAAAAAAGATGCTAATCCTGGCTTTATTAATGAAGCCTGGACTTCTGTTGATAAGGCCGGTACTTATCGCGGCCAATGTACAGAGATTTGCGGCAGAGATCATGCCTTTATGCCTATCGTGGTTGTTGCCATGGAACAGCCTGATTATGATGCATGGGTGAAAAAGACTGTAGAAGAGTCGAAAAAAGGCCCTGATTTAAGCGATCAAAGCCATGATGAACTGGTTTCCAAAGGCGCCGCCGTTTTTGCCAAAAATTGCGTTACATGTCATGGCGCCGAAGGTAAAGGCGTTCCGGGCGCGTTCCCTGCTATTGCAGGAAGTCCTGTTGTAACTGGTGACATCGATAAACAGATTGATATTGTATTGCATGGTAAAGGTGGAATGCCTGCATTTGCGAAAATGTTGAAAGCGGATGAATTGGCTCAGGTTATTACTTACACCAGAAACTCTCTGGGCAATAAAGTCGGCGATGAAATACAGCCAAAAGCAATCCAGAAGTTATTGCCGCAAGCATCAGGAGCCGCAACTTCGGCAGCCCCTGAAGCAAAAGCAGCTCCACAGGAAAAAGCAGAGGCCAATATTGTATTGTCGAAAGACGAATTGATGTCCAAGGGAAAAGCTGTTTACGCTAGTAACTGCGCTTCATGCCATCAGGCGGAAGGTCAAGGTATGCCGCCGACGTTTCCTCCTTTAACCGGAAGTGCTGTGGTAAAAGGCAATATTAATGCGCAAGTAAATTTGATGTTGAACGGAAAAGGCATGATGCCGGCTTTTGGTGCAACGTTAAATGCGACTGATTTTGCCTCAGTCGTAACCTATACCCGTAATGCTTTGGGCAACTCAGTGAATGATGTTATACAGCCTTCAGCGATTCATACTTTGCAAGCGGCTATGCCTGCTGCTAAAGATGATGAATAAGCCGTCAATCGAATCTTTTTATATATTTTATGAGGTATAAACTATGTCTGCTGTAGTAGCTGAACATGATGATCATCACGATGATCACGCTCACGGTCCTGCCAAAGGGCTTTTACGATGGGTAACTACCACCAATCATAAAGATATTGGCACTTTATATCTGCTATTTGGACTGGCCATGTTTTTTGTTGGTGGCGGTATGGCGATGATTATTCGCGCTGAATTGTTTGAGCCGGGCTTACAATTTGTCCAGCCGCAATTTTTTAACTCAATGGCGACCATGCATGCCCTGGTTATGATATTTGGCGCGGTTATGCCAGCATTCGTCGGTTTAGCCAACTGGATGATACCTATGATGATAGGTGCGCCTGATATGGCGTTGCCGCGCATGAACAACATGAGTTTCTGGATGCTGGTTGCCGGTGTGTTATTGCTGGCAAGCACCTTATTCATGGAAGGCGGCGGACCGGCGGGTGGCTGGACTATGTATCCTCCCTTAATCTTGCAAACCGGCAAAGCCTTGCCATTTGCGGTATTTGCTGTGCATTTGTTGGGTATTTCCTCAATCATGGGCGCAATTAACATCATTGCAACTATTTTTAATATGCGCGCGTCGGGCATGACCTTAATGAAAATGCCGATGTTTGTCTGGACCTGGTTAATTACCGGCTTTTTGTTGATTGCTATTATGCCGGTTTTAGCCGGCGCAGTGACTATGCTGCTGACCGATAAGTTTTTTGGCACCAGCTTTTTTGATGCGGCAGGCGGCGGTGATCCGGTTCTTTATCAGCATATTTTCTGGTTCTTTGGGCATCCTGAAGTTTATGTCATGATTTTGCCTACTTTTGGTGTGGCATCGACAATTATCCCTGTATTTGCCCGTAAACCATTATTTGGTTACAGCTCAATGGTTTATGCAACAGCATCGATTGCTTTCCTGTCGTTTATCGTTTGGGCTCACCACATGTTTACCGTGGGCATGCCTGTGGCAGGTGAACTGTACTTCATGTACGCAACCATGTTAATTGCTATTCCTACCGGCGTTAAAGTATTCAACTGGACTGCAACCATGTGGAAGGGCTCAATGACATTTGAAACGCCTATGCTGTTTTCAATTGCATTCGTCGTCTTGTTCACGATGGGTGGCTTTACCGGTTTGATGATGGCTGTCGCGCCTTCCGATTTTCAGTACCATGACACTTACTTTATTGTCGCGCATTTTCATTACACGCTGGTTCCAGCTTCAGTATTCATTTTGATGGCGGCCGGGTATTATTGGCTGCCTAAATGGACCGGCCATATGTATAACGAAAAAATCGGTCAATTGCATTTCTGGTTGTCTGCCATTTCAGTGAATATTCTGTTTTTTCCCCAGCATTTCCTGGGGCTTGCAGGTATGCCACGCAGAATTCCCGATTATGCAGTGCAGTTTGCTGACTGGAATATGATTTCAAGTATTGGCGGTTTTATATTCGGCGCCAGCCAATTATTGTTTTTATATATCGTTATCGACACCATTAAAGGTGGGACTGGAGAGAAAGTAACTGATGAAGTATGGGAAGATGCCCACAAGCATGGCCTGGAGTGGACTTTACCCTCGCCTCCGCCTTACCATACCTTTACTACCCCCCCTGCAGTAATACCTACTGAGCATATTTAAGCTGACCAGCCAGGCCGGGTTAGCGTAGCAAGCCCGGTCTGCTCAAAGGTAGCGTGACAGGTGGAGCGATGAATATAAAGACGAAAAATATACTGACAGCATTGGTTTTGGTCACGATTGCTGTCATTGTTTATGTGTTAGCGGTCATTAAAGCAGTTTCTCAATGAATAACGACATCAACCGAAAAAATACCAGGATAATTCGTATCCTGGTGCTTGTTGCAGTAGGCATGTTTGGTTTTGGCTATGCACTGGTTCCACTTTATGATGTGATGTGTGAAGTGTTATTTAAAAAAGAGAAACCGGGCATACCTGTCGTTGATAAAGAAGTCAGCTACAAGATCGATAAGAACAGGGAAATCACCGTGGAATTTATGACCACGGTAAATAAAGCTGCTCCTATGGTGTTTCGCTCGGAAGTAAATAAAGTAAAAATTCATCCAGGAGAGTATATAACCGTGAATTTCTATGCGGAAAACAAGACTGATAAAGTCATGATAGCTCAGGCAATACCCAGTATTTCGCCCGGGCCCGCTGCTGAATATTTTAAAAAAACCGAGTGTTTTTGTTTTACGGAACAAACGTTCCAAGCGCGGGAAGGTAAAACCATGCCGGTGCGTTTTGTTGTTAATCCTGAACTGCCTGAGCAATATAAAACAATTACACTTGCCTATACATTTTTCGATAATACTGAAATCTCAGTGAAAAAATAAGAGAGGATTTTATGTCTACAACTGATGCTTATTACATTCCGCATAAAGCCACTTGGCCGGTGATAGGTACGGTCGGTTTAGTGACTATGCTGGCTGGATTTGCAAATTACTTGAATGGTTCTTCGATAGGCCCGACTTTAATGGTCGCGGGTCTGGTCATATTCATTATCATGCTGACCGGCTGGTTTACACTACAGGCAACTGAAAGTGAATCGGGCATGTACAGTACTCAGGTAGGTATTTCCTACCGCATGGGGATGATGTGGTTTATTTTTTCAGAAATTATGTTTTTTGGTGTCTTTTTCGGCACGCTTTATTACACCCGTTATTTATCAGTGCCATGGCTGGGCGGGGAAGGTACCGGCGCTGCAACCAAAGAACTGCTTTGGCCAACATTTGAGGCAACCTGGCCAACTAACGGTCCCAAAGGTCTTGGGCTTGATGCATCCGGCGCTCGAGTATTCGGTGCTGAACTTGAGCCTATGGGAGCTTGGGGTTTACCCTTTTTGAATACCTTGATTCTGTTAACCAGTGGCGTCAGCGTAACTTGGGCACATCATGGACTGCTTGCAAAAAATCGCGATCAATTGATCAAAGGTTTAATCGCAACCGTCGCATTAGGCTTTTTGTTCGTATCGTTTCAGGCATACGAGTATCACGAAGCTTATACCGAAATGGGCTTGACCTTAGGCTCAGGCATTTACGGCTCTACTTTCTTCATGCTGACAGGATTTCATGGCTTGCATGTTTGTATAGGAGCTATTATTCTGAGCGTGGTTTTGTTTCGCAGCTGGAAAGGCCATTTCAAGCCGGAAAACCATTTTGCTTTTGAAGCGGCGGCATGGTACTGGCACTTTGTCGACGTGGTATGGTTAGGTTTGTTTATCTTTGTTTATTTGATGTAATGACGCAGCAATAGAAAAAAGCGCTGCCTAAACAGGCAGCGCTTTTTTTTTGTCAGGAAGGCGGTCTTCTTTTTAATTGAAGGTAATTCCAATAGACGGCTTATTCAGAGCTGATGCCTTTACAAAGTAACGTCCTTACTTGACTTGACTATTCGGCATTGGATTATGCATTTTTTCACCGAGTCCGTGAGGCTTGAAAATACCTGTGGCTACGGCAATAAAAATAAAAATAAACAGCAGGATTGAAAGAGTAATACGAAAAGTCAGCGCTTTAACAGTTTTTTCGGATTGTTCTTCTGTTTTATGCCTAACCAGATGAAACAGGGCGGAGCCGAGACTGATAATTATCAGAATAAAGGCAATAATGACGACGCTTTTGATAATCATGGTAGAGTTATGCTAGATAGTAAAGTATTTCTATTCTCGGTTATTAATGCGTTTGTGCCAATAGGTTAGAGAAAAAATCATGATTATTAAAACAGGGCGCTATTCAATAAAATTTGAAAAAGGCCCGACACTGGCTTATTTATGTCTGTTACCACTGTTAATTGCGCTGGGAATCTGGCAGCTGGGGCGTGCGGAAGAGAAACGGGCATTCCTTGAAAAGCAGGAACAAGCTTTAGCCTCGGAAGTCATCGAACTGTCTGCGGCTGCTGATATTGATGCGGATGCGGCCAGATATAAAAAAGCGAAAATAGTTGGACGCTATGATCTAACGCATCAATTCCTGATCGATAATCAGATCAGTGAAGGCAAAGTGGGCTATTTTGTTCTGACCCCTCTTCTCCTGCAAGGAGAAGACAAGGCGGTTTTAGTCAACAGGGGCTGGATACCTATAAATAAAGACAGAACAATTTTGCCCGATATCACTATCAAGGAACAGCAAGCCGTTGTTACCGGGCGTATTAATCATTTTCCTGTTGTGGGCATCAAAATACCGGGCGCGGAAATACCGACAGATAACTGGCCGTCAGTGGTGCAGGTAGTTGATAGTCAGGTGTTGGCCAAGAAGCTGAACTACTCATTATTTCCATTTCAAATTGAGCTGGATAAAGATGCGCCCGAAGGCTATAAGCGCGAATGGCGCACAAATACAATTATGTTGCCGGAACAACACACAGCCTATGCAATGCAGTGGTTTGCACTGGCATTAACGCTTTCGTTACTATTTTTTTGGTACAGTTGCAGAAAGAATGATAAATAACCAACAGAAAAAAAACCGCCTATTAATTCTGGCTATTTTCGGGATGACCATTATTCCTTTTTTAATTGCCTGGGGATTAAAAGAAAACCCGGAGGTGGTAAAAGGCACCACCAATAGAGGACAGCTGGTAATTCCCCCGGTATCGACTGAGCGAAGCGATTTTACGGGTTTTGACGCGTTTTCAGTTGAAAATATGGGGGAGCTTCCCGGCCACTGGCTGATAGTCAACGTGATCCCGAATACGGGTTGCAATGAAATCTGTCTTGATGCGCTGCTGAAAACCAAACAGTTGCGGCTCATGTTGAATAAAGAGTTACCCCGTACGCGTCGTATGGTCATTGTTTTTAAAGAGCCTGCGGCTGAAGCGGCAAATCAGTGGTGGCTGAAAGATACGCTGTTATGGAGACTGCGCCGTTCAGAAAACAAGGAGGACAATACGCTCTTTTTAAGTTTGCTGCGTGAAGAAAACAAAATCGACGACGCACTGGTCACAAAACTGATCGGTAATGAAAACCGCGAATTTGCATTGAATTCCGAGTTGATCCGGGTTAAACCCGGTACGGCACTGGTTAAGAAAATGACTGAAATCAGACAAGGCGAAATACCCGATGGGATGCTCTTTTTAATAGATCCTCTCGGTAATTTAATGATGCAATATGAACCGGGCTTTGATACTTATAAAGTCAAAGACGATCTGATGCACCTGCTGAGAATTTCACAAATCGGTTAAGTTCAGCGTCTGTTATTAGGCTGCTGCAATGACCATTTTATTGATCAGTATGTTTTGTTCATCTATCCACATATAAAAAAATAGGCTCTTCACAAGTGGAAAATAAAATATTTAGAAAAGTAACGCTATTCAGCATTATTTTAATGCTGATAGTGCTTGTATCAGGTTCAACCATCCGGTTTTCCGGCGCAGAGTCTGCTTTATTCAATTCGGATTTAATCAAACTATTACAAGAAAATGGACATATTTACCTGACAGCTGCTCTGGGTTTATTGATTGTGCTGCTGGGTTTGCTTTCATGGAGCCAGAAGCAATGCCGTTTGGCGGCAATAACGACTTCCTGCATGTTGATAGTTCTGGTCGGTTTACAGGCGGCTTCGGGCTTCTGGGCTAAAGCTATTCATATAATGCCTATTGTAATTACCGCCCATGTATTGCTGGGCATGCTAACCTTCTGGCTGCTTTTCTGGTTGTATCTGCGCGTAGATCCGGCCATAACAGGCAAACGACAAGTGCAGGCGGGACCTGGAACTTTTGCCCGGTTTGCCTTATTGGTTTTAGTGCTGGAGATAATTTTGGGCATCTGGGTCAGTGCTAATCATGCCGCCCTGGCCTGTGCAGGATTTCCGCAATGCAATGGACAATGGTTGCCTCAGGCTGATTTTCAGAATGCACTGAACCTGTTTAATGGTTTATGGACAGGTTATACCGGCGTTATTTCATTCGATGCACAAGTGGCGGCCAACTGGCTGCATAGAGCCGGCGCCCTGGTTTCTTTTGTGCTGCTCAGTTTGCTGATGTTTAAGGCAACTGCACACAATTCGTTAAAGCCGGTAAGAACAGCCGGCTTATGGTTAGGTGTGATGCTGTTTGTGCAGATCGGCCTGGGCATTATAAGCGTCAAACTGGGTATGCCTTTGTGGGCAGCCGTAGCGCATCAGGCTGTCTCGGTACTCCTGGTGCTGCCTTTGATTGCGATCAGTTTTTATAGCCGATACGGGCAGGTGGAAACGCAGCGTCCGGTTACTGAAAAGGTAAAGCCTCAGGAAAAACGGGTTGAACCGGTTGCAGTTGAAGCGCCGCCTGTTGAAGAAGTCTATGTAGAACCCGCACCAGAGTCGCTATACCTGCGTCTTAAGTCACAGTTGAAGCGAACCCGCTCCGGGCTTAGCGGCATGCTGGCCAGTCTGCCCATAGGCCAGAAAGATATTAATGAAGATTTACTGCAGGATATTGAAGCCAATTTGTTAATGGCGGATGTCGGCATTGATGCCACGACAGAAATAATCCGGCACTTGACGCAGAGTGTGGAGCGGCATCAATTGAATGACGGCGCAGCATTATCAGCTGCGTTAAAACAGGAGTTGCTGGGCATACTTGAGCCTTGCAGCAAACCTCTGCAAATCCCTAAACAGGATAAGCCGTTTGTTATTCTGGTAGTCGGCGTTAACGGGGCGGGTAAAACCACCACTATTGGTAAATTGGCCAAACGGTTACAGGCGCAGGGCCACAGCGTCATGCTGGCGGCAGGGGATACTTTTAGGGCGGCGGCTGTTGAACAGTTGCAAGTTTGGGGCGCGCGTAATAATATCCATGTAGTGGCTCAACATACCGGCGCAGATTCAGCGTCGGTTATTTACGATGGCGTACAATCCGCACAGGCCAAAGGCATCGATGTATTGATTGCTGATACCGCAGGCCGCCTGCACACAAAATCGAATTTAATGGATGAGCTGAAGAAAATAAAAAGGATTATGGGTAAGCTGGATGAAACAGCGCCTCATGAAGTACTGTTAGTATTGGATGCCGGCACCGGACAAAATGCCTTGTCTCAGGCAAAGCTGTTTAATGAAGCGGTCGCTTTAACAGGACTGGTATTGACCAAACTGGACGGCACGGCAAAAGGTGGTGTTATATTTGCTTTGGCTAAACATACAGGAATTCCAATTCGTTTTATAGGCATAGGCGAAGGCATTGATGATTTGCAGGACTTTAATGCAGAATTGTTTGTAGACGCCTTGTTTGTCAAGGACTAATTAGCTATGTTGAAGTTTGATAATGTAACCAAGCGCTATCCTGAAACCGGCGATGTACTGCGTAATATCAGTTTTCATTTACGACACGCCGAAATGGCTTTTCTCGCCGGCCATTCAGGCGCAGGCAAAAGTACATTATTAAAGCTGATCGCCACCATGGAGCGGTGCAGTCGCGGACAGATTTTACTGGATGGGCAGGACCTCAGCCATGCCAAAGAGAAACAGCTGCCTTTTATACGCAGGAAAATGGGAATCATCTATCAGGACTACAAGCTTCTCCAGGATAGAACCGTTTTTGATAATGTGGCTTTGCCGTTGGTCATAGCCGGCTACGGCCACCATGAAATTACTCGCAGGGTTCGTGCGGCACTGGATAAAGTCAGCTTGTCGGGCAAGGAAAAAAAATACCCTTTTGCTTTATCCGGAGGGGAGCAACAGCGCGTAGGAATCGCCAGGGCCGTAGTGAATAAGCCGCCCATTATCATAGCGGATGAACCCACCGGAAACCTGGACCCGGAATTATCCGCAGAAATCATGTTTTTATTTGGGCAATTTCAGCAAGTCGGCGTTACAGTATTGATCGCTTCGCATGATATTTCCCTGATCACGCAATTAAATCATCGCGTATTAAAGCTGGATCATGGTCAATTAATTTCGAGTTAACTCATGAAACAGGGTAATAAAAATTACATCCGTAAAAACGCGCCCGTAAAGCCGGTTCGGCACGATGTGCGGCAAACTAAAACGGCTGGCGGTAATTTTATTGATAAATTACACGCCTATCGTGATCTTCATGCACACGCGCTGTTTTCAAGTCTTGGCCGTTTGGTGGCGTCACCATTTACGTCGATAATGACAATAGCCGTTTTGGCTATTGCCATTTCGCTTGCGAGCGGTTTTTATATCCTGGTTGTGAATCTTCAGCAATTAACAGGGAGCCTGGAAACCAGCAATCAAATTTCCCTGTTTCTCAGGGATGACGTTTCTGATTCACACGCTAATAAATTGGCGGATAGCATCAGGCAAAATCCCGATGTCCAGAGCGTTAAGTTAATTACCCGTGAGCAGGGGTTAGCTGAATTTCAAACGTACAGTGGTTTCGGCGCAGCAATTAATGCTTTGGAAAACAACCCCTTGCCTATCGTGATACAGGTGCTGCCCAAGAATTCCCTCGAAGATAAGCAGGGGCTCGAGAGTCTGCTGAAAAATTTTCAACAATCTCCGGAAGTTGATCTCGCCCAGGTGGATTTGCAATGGATTGAACGTTTACAGTCTATTCTTGAGGTTGCACGTCTTTTTGCTATTTTATTAAACCTGATGTTGGGCTTGGCCGTTCTGTTTGTTATCGGCAATACGGTTCGCTTGGAACTGCATACCCGGCGCGATGAAGTGGCGATTGCCAAACTGGTTGGAGCCACAAACTCATTTATTCTACGACCGTTCTTATATAGCGGTTTCTGGATAGGTTTTATTTCAGGTGTATCAGCCTGGTTTATTGTTAATGTATTGATGCTGATATTAAGGCAACCGGTTGAAAAACTTTCAGGTTTATATGACGGCAGTTTCCATCTTTTGTTTTTGAGTTTCACTGATACATTGGCGTTAATTTTTGTTTCATCGGTGTTAGGGGTAATAAGCTCCTGGTTTGTAGTTATTTATCAACTTCGTCAGTTGAAGCCTGAGTAAAAATATACGGCAAAAAATTATTGGCAGTCTGATATCGAGAGTGCTAGAATTCGGTAAAATTTTTACCTAGGAGGCATTATGAGTAACGCATTGGCATTACCCGTTAATCTGTCGGTTGGAACATTTGACGCTTATTTAAATCTAGTCAGACAAATGCCCAGATTAACATCCGATGAGGAACGTGAATTAACATTAAGATTTAGAGATCATGGCGATCTGGAAGCCGCACGCGAATTGGTCATGACCAATTTACGGTTTGTCGTTCATGTTGCGAGAGGCTATAGCGGCTATGGTTTATCTATGCCGGATATTATTCAGGAAGGCAATGTCGGACTGATGAAAGCCGTCAAGCGTTTTGATCCTGACATAGGCGTACGTCTCGTATCATTTGCAGTGCACTGGATTAAGGCCGAAATTCACGAGTATGTGATTAAAAACTGGGGCATTGTCAAAGTTGCGACCACCAAAGCGCAACGCAAACTTTTCTTTAATCTGCGCAAGTCAAAACAGGATATAGGCTGGTTATCGAACGACGAAGCGGTTGCTATTGCTGAAGACCTCAACGTTGAACTAAGCGACGTTTATGAAATGGAAAAACGTTTGGGCAACCCGGATATGTCGTTTGATATGCCCGTTGATGAGTCGGAAAAGGAAAGCTATGCGGCGCCAGCTAATTACCTTCAGCAACATAGCGCAGATCCCTCTGTATTGCTGGAAAATGCAGATTGGGAAGGTCATGGTCAGGATTTATTAACAGAGGCCTTGGCAGAATTGGATGAACGAAGTTACGATATTCTTTCAAGCCGTTGGCTGGCAGACAAAAAAGCCACTTTACATGAATTGGCCGAACGTTACAGCGTATCCGCCGAGAGAATCAGGCAATTAGAGCAAAATGCAATGAAAAAACTCAGAGCAGCAGTAGTGCTTGAAGCTTGATGATCCGTTGAACCGGATTTCTTTACACCATGCCCGGCAGAGCGGTAATGCCGGGCGGATTCCTGATTTTTGCAGGATAACTTCAAACACAGCGGGTTTGATTCATCCGCTGGCAGCGATTGCTTATCAGGAAAGTGCCGCGTTTCGGCAGTTCTCGTTATTTAGTAAGCAAAGCTTGAAAAAAATCATTGAACGTTTTTAACATATGTTTTTTTTCTGCGCATTGCGTTTGCCTTTGGCGTTATTTGCCGAGCACAACCGAATGATGACGGGAAAGAGACCTCAAGCAAAGATGAGTTCATAATCAGATAGCAGAACAATGCGGTAAAATTTAAAAGCAGTCGCATTTTCGACTTCATCCGTCGCCTAAAATTCTCTCATATAGTATTTGCTGCAGCGGTCTTGCTATTGATCCTATGGCAATAACGCAAAATAAATCCATGCAGTTAAAGTTTCCATTCCGAAAGGGCGCGTCGCAAATCAGAGCGCCGAAACATACACAGGCCTTGAGGAAAGGCGACATGACCGATTCATCACATTGACCTCTTGATAATCAGGTCGGAAATACTGAGCTTGAACCCGAATTGAAGCAATAGCTATATTTTGGGCATCAATATTTTAATAGACCGATCCACGGCAAAGCTGCTGGGCCTGATACTGGCACACCGGCAAGTAATTAAACTCGCCTGCTATCGCGTATTGCGCCATATGCCGACCGTAATATTTTTAATCTGCCGCGCCGCCAAGGTAATAGAGTTCACACAAGCCCTGCCTGTCTTCTGGGAAGGGTTCGGTTACAATGAAATGATCAATATTAAAGTGAACGATTATGAAAAAATTTATAACTTATTGCCTTATCAGCCTTGTGCTGTTGAGCTGCTCAACTTTCGACAAGCCGAAGCCGACGGAGGCAAAGGTCAGGAATGTCATCATGATCATCGGTGATGGCATGGGGCCCCAGCAGGTCGGGTTATTATTGTCTTATGCCAGACAAGCACCGCATAGCGTTATCGATAACCGCCTTACGGCTCTGGACCGTATGATGGAACAGGGGCGGCTGGGAATTTCAATGACTTATACAGCCAATACTTTGGTAACCGATTCGGCGGCATCCGGCACGCAACTGGCAACCGGAAAGTTTGCAGGCGTCGAAATGCTGGGTCTGGATAAGGACGGCAATATTCAGGAAAACATTATCGAAAAGGCCAAACGCTTGGGCAAAGCGACGGGATTGGTTTCGGATACGCGCATCACTCATGCAACCCCTGCCGCTTTTTCCGCGCACCAGACTCATCGTGGACGGGAAAGCAGCATTCCGGAAGATTTGCTGGCAACCGGAGCGGATGTCATGTTGTCGGGCGGCCTGAGTTATTGGATTCCCGAGCAAGCCAGTGATAAAAAATCGTTGCTTCATCGACAATTGACCCGTATCACCTGCAATAGCGTTGAAATTAAATCATCCCGCAAGGACGCCAAAAATCTGCTGGAAAGTGCGCAACAGAAAGGCTATACACTGGCTTTTAATAAAGAGCAACTGCAACAAACCAGCGGTAAAACGCTGGGGCTGTTTGCAAACTCCGGCATGCAAAACGGCATTGTTGAAACGCAATTTAAAAATGAAGCCCAACATGTTCAACCGACTTTAAAAGAGATGACAGCACATGCTCTGAAGATTCTTGAGCACAATGAGCGGGGATTTTTTTTGATGGTTGAGGCAGGGCAAATTGATTGGGCATCTCATCGCAATGATACCGGTTTACTGTTGCATGAAATGCTGAGGTTTAATGATACCCTGAACACGGTGCTGGATTGGGCCGCCAATCGGCAGGATACGCTTGTTATTGTCACGGCGGACCATGAAACGGGTGGCTTTGGCTTTAGTTATTCTGCTGAACATATTCCAAAACCCGATAAGTTGCCGGGAAGGGCTTTTTCTGACGGGACCTTGTTTCAGCCCAATTTTAACTTCGGCAATCCTGATGTATTGGACAAACTGTACGCACAGCAGTTGAGTTATCGCGATATTTTTGCTCAATTTGATGTGTTGCCAAAAAACCAAAAAACGCCATTTAAATTGGCTGAGCTGGTTAATCGCTATACAGCATTCAAGATTACCGAAGCACAGGCGGTAAAAATTCTGGCCACTGAAAATAATCCCTTTTACAAAGCAGGCCATAGTTCACTCGGTGAAAAAACAGTACCGAAAATGCAGGTTAATGGCGCATTTTTCGTTTATCAGCAAGAAAATCGTGAAAATTTATTGGCGCAGGCCGTTGCTGCCAGTCAACAGGTCGTTTGGGCGACCGGTACGCATACCAGTACGCCGGTGTATGTTTTTGTCAATGGACCGGAACAAGTGCTGAAACCTTTCGCAAAAATCCTGCATCATACACAATTGGGGCAATTGGCAATTGATGCGATAGATTAAGTGCAAAATGCTGCGAAGCATCAGCTATAAGGCTGTGAAGAAGCGAAGGAGTATTTAATCATAGAACTGTCATAAAAGCGTCATCATGCTTTAATGCGGCGTAATTAGAATAAGCTCTTCGATATAATAGAAGGCTGATCACTATGAATAATCACAACCCAAAATATGGCAGGATAAATAACTCCATCATGTATTTATCATTGATCATGATTATTTTTAGCTTGTCGGTGGCGTGGAGCGTTGAGCTCTTGATGAAAGAATTGTTTAGGTTGGGGTAAATCGATATTTAACTTCGCAAATATTTTGTGATAAATAATTGGGCTCTTTTAAAGCGCATCAGGACTTAATAAGTCCAGACATGAACTAATCCTGGCGGACAAATATCAGCTTGCCTGTAGCAAAGCCCTGCTGTTTAGCCACTTCAACAAGTGCATCTAATGTCTCTTTTGGCAGTTGTCTGGTTCGGGATAATATCCAGAAATAGGATTTATCAGGCCCGCAGACCATTGAAAAGCCATAATTTTTTTTATCCAGGGCGATAATATTATAGCTTCCATAAAACGGGCCGAAAAAGGACACTTTCAGTCTGCCCTGGTCAGGCTGGTCTATAAAGTAGGCTTTGCCTTCAGCTTGCTTCCACTCATTTTTCTGCTGGTCCCAGCCTTTGTTTATTACATTGATTCCTCCGTCATCGCGTAAGGTGTAACTCGCGGAGATATTATTCAGCCCTCTTTCAAAACGATGATCCAGCCGAGCTATCTCATACCACGTACCCAGGTAGCGTTTAACTTCAAAATCATCAACGACGGAAACGCCTTCGGGAATTCCGGTGCAGCTTGTCAAAAAAGCAAAAATGAGTGCTGATAATTTTTTCATGGCAAATTTATAATGAAAATGATTAAGACAGTGGAATGAATAATATTATTTTGGCAGGGTGCCGGCTTTAAGATTTTTTCTTTCTATCGCGGCTATCGCGCCGAATAAATATGAGATAGTCCGGTGGACAAGAAGAACGGGTAGAGATTCGCATCAATTTCTATTGTGTTGACTCGGCCATAAAATTCCATTGAGCCCATCATCAAAATCAGAAAGAACCCTAAGCCAATCAGAACTGAAAATTTTTGTTATAAAAACAATAGCCAAGAATGACGGTTTCAGTCATTGCCGGATAGATCATCATGATAATCAGGTTGTTATCCAGAGCCCCATAAAGTGCCTCGTTAAATTCAAAAATGGAGGAACGTTCTGATACGGCCAGTAAATATCCTGCCATCAAATAATTACTGAAACGATGAAGTTGATCGTCAGGAGAAATTTTAAGGCATGGAAGATTCTTGATGTCATATTATCTTTAACAAAAAGACACCTCCCTTTAGACTGCATGAGAGGGTTATAGAGGAGGAACCGTTAGTTTTTTATCATTTAGTTCGCCACGCTTTACGAAAAGAGTGCCAGTAAGCTTATTACATAACTTACTCGTTGAAAAGATGCTTGTCAATTTATATGTGAACAAAATCTGTACAATAATTAAGATTTTTCGATAACTCATATTTAATGATAATGAAAAAAAGATATTTTAATTGTGTTATTGTTCCTGATAGGGAGACAGCTAAGGTTTCAGCAAAAATTGTGACCTGTTCAATATCTATGAGGCACTTTTATGAAAGTTCTTATCACTGGCGGAACCGGCTTTATCGGCAGCGCATTAGCCAGAAGCCTGACAGATCGGGGAGACGCTGTTATCGTATTGAGCCGTAATCCGGATTCGGTTAAAAAAATTTGCGGGCAAGGCATTCATGCAGTGGCTGATCTTAACCAGCTTAAGCCTGAAGATACTTATCAGGTCATTATTAATCTTGCCGGCGCGCCTGTTTTTGGCGCTCGCTGGAGTGATGCCCGTAAACGGCTTATCAGGGACAGTCGAATCGGTCTGACCGAGCAGTTGATAGCCGGCATAGCGCGCATGACAGTTAAGCCGGATTTATTAATCAGCGGCTCTGCTATTGGCTATTATGGGAGTCAAGGCGACAGGGTATTAACCGAGCAATCCCGGCCATGCGATGATTTTTCGCATCAACTATGTGCTGATTGGGAGAATGCCGCAAAAAAAGCTGAACAGTTCGGCGTCCGGGTTTGCCTGATGAGAACCGGATTAGTGCTTGCCGAAGGCGGCGGTATGCTGCAACGCATGTTGCCGCCTTTCCGCATGGGATTTGGCGGACGTTTAGGAGATGGCCGGCAATGGATGTCATGGATTCATCGCCAAGACTGGATTGCTATTGCTCAAACAATGATAGCCGATTCTTCCATGCAAGGCGCATATAATGCAACGGCGCCTAATCCTGTTACCAATCGCGAGTTTACCCGGACGTTGGCGGATTGCTTGAAGCGTCCAGCTGTGCTGCCTGTGCCGTCAGCTGTGCTAAAAATATTGCTGGGCGAAATGTCAGAGCTGATATTAGGCAGTCAGCGTGTAATGCCGGAACGCTTGTTGGAGCAGGGATTCATATTTAAGTACACAGAGCTTTCCAGGGCATTAAATGAAGTACTTGGTTGTACATGAGCGGCCGTTTGGCTTGTTAAATGATGGCATATGCCGATTTTCAAATAATCTCATCGGACGACTATCGTCATCAAAATAAGGCATTACTTGATAATGGAGTAAGTGCGAGCGGAAGATTTTCCGTCTGCGCTTTTCAGATTGAGGCGGGTAACCGGATTAAACTGCACCTTTGATCTCGTATTATTGATATTTGTGTTTTGCAGTAACCAAAAAAGCTATATAATAGCCGGTTTTATGGAGCATACCGCTCCTCCTTGCTTTACCTTCTTTTTAAGACAGAGGGGGAAGGCTTTAACCGAAAGGAAAAATAATGCGACATTATGAAATTGTCTTTTTAGTTCACCCTGATCAAAGCGCTCAGGTTCCGGCGATGATTGAACGTTATAAAGCAACCATCGAAGCTTCATCCGGCGTCATCCATCGTTTGGAAGACTGGGGCCGCAGACATTTGGCTTATCCAATCAAAAAGATACATAAAGCACATTATGTGCTTATGAATATTGAATGCGACCAAGCCACATTAGAAGAGTTGGAAAGCGGCTTCCGTTTTAATGATGCTATTTTGCGCAGCATGACTTTATTGCAAAAAGCAGCTGTCACTGATGCGTCTGTCATTGCCACTTCAACCGCAGAAGAAAACAAAGCTACTGAGTCCAGAGCTAAGGATGCGGCTGCCAAAGAAGCTGTGGTTGTACCGGCAACCGGCAATTTGGATTTAGATGATGATGATGAAGACTTTGATGAAACCATTGTTGAATAACACGTTTACTTTATTGGATTAAGAGAATTATCATGGCACGTAATATCAGACGAAAAAAATTCTGCCGATTCAGCGCAGAGGGTGGCACACAGATTGATTATAAAGATCTGGATTTATTAAGTGATTATATCACTGAGACTGGAAAAATCGTTCCCAGCCGGATCACAGGAACAAGCGCCAAGTATCAAAGGCAGTTATGTGTAGCGATTAAACGCGCACGATTCATAGCATTATTGCCATTCTGCGACGCACATAGTTAACGCAGATTCAGGGCATGAACTTTTTAGCGACCTATATAATGCGAGGAAGAATGCAAGCCATCATAGCGGCTTCCTCTTTCGCTTTATTGTCACTGATCATGCCCCCTGTAAGTATTGTAAGTTCAGCCTCTGTTGCTCTTGTGACTTTAAGGCGAGGCGCTGTTGAAGGATTGACTATTTTAGCCAGTTCCAGCGTAGCTGCAGGACTGTTAGGGTTCCTGGTATCGGGTAATTATCAGTTTGCATTACTTTATGCAATAGTATTGTGGATGCCTGTCTGGTTGATTTCAATCGTATTACGGGAAGGACAGCAGTTATCTTTAGCTGTTGAAATTGCGGTATTGATTGGCGTACTTGGCGTTGCAGGTGTTTATCTCTATGTGCCTGATCCTGCGGCAATGTGGAAAAATATACTTTCACAAATGATCCCGGCGGATGCGCCGATTGTAGATATTCAACACACTATTGATGTGCTTGCGCATTATATGACGGGAGTCATTGCGGCAGGTTCGGTATTCAGTTTGCTCTTTGGCCTGTTTTTGGGGCGATGGTGGCAGGCGAATCTCTATAATCCAGGCGGTTTCAAACAAGAGTTTTTGTTATTGAATTCGCAGCCGAGATTGGCAATAGCCAGTGTTGCAGTCGCAGCAATCGCATTGCTAAGCTCAGGAATAAGCTCCGAAATAGCCTGGAATATAATTATTTTGCTGTTTGTTTTATTCACAGTGATTGGAACATCTGTTTTACATACCTTGTTCGCAGGAATGAAGCTGGGCCGCTATATGGTGCCCATGCTTTATATAACGCTGTTTTTGATACCCCATGCCATGCTGCTTGTTGCTGTGATTGGACTAAGCGACTCCTGGCTGAATTTACGAAAAATAAAATCGAATTAACGCACGCCTGATGGCGTATAAATAGCCGGTTAAGAACCGAAAGGTGAGGATTAAAAGATGGAAGTTATTCTTCTTGAAAAGATAGCAAACTTGGGTAATCTGGGTGACAAGGTCACCATTAAAGCAGGTTACGGTAGAAACTATCTTGTTCCAAAAGGTAAAGCTGTTGCTGCAACAGCCAAGAAAATCGCCGAGTTTGAAGCTCGCCGCGCTGAACTTGAAAAAGCAGCAGCCGAAAAGTTAAGCGCTGCCCAAAAGGTAGCTAACGAACTGGGCAAACTTAATGTGGTTATTACCCATAAAGCGGGTGATGAAGGCAGATTATTTGGTTCAGTCGGTACACATAATATCGCTGAAGCTATTACAGCAGCAGGCATTCCTGTTGAAAAACATCAGATTCGTCTGCCTCATGGCGCGATTCGTCAAGTGGGCGAATATCCTATCGATATTAATCTGCACTCTGATGTGGTAGTAACATTGCCAGTTAAAGTTGCTGCTGAAGCGTGATTTTTAAAGGCGCAAGGCGAAAGGTGGAAGGTGCTTTTTTAAACCTTTCACCTTAATCTGGCGCCTTTGTTAACGATGCGTTTTTTTTATTCCTGCCTGTTTTACCTGTCCATCCCCCTGATACTTTTACGCTTGCTCTGGCGTAGTTTAAAAGCCCCAAGCTACCGCCACCGTTGGCGCGAACGCTTCGCTTTCTATAATAAAAAGTTTTCTCCAGGCGTCATATGGTTTCATGCAGTCTCGGTCGGAGAAGCTGAGGCTTTGTTTCCCCTTGTCAGCCGGATACAAAAACAACATCCTGATGTAAAGCTGCTGATCACCACAACTACGCCTACCGGGTCTGCACGGGTTAAGGCAGTGATGCAGGAAACCGTAGAGCATGTCTATCTACCCTATGATCTTCCTTGTGCAGTCAATCGATTTATGCGGCATTTCAAACCGAAGCTGGCTGTTATGATGGAAACTGAAATTTGGCCGAATGTTTTCGCCTGTTGCGGTAAAAACAACATTCCTTTATATATCATCAATGCCAGGCTTTCGGAAAAGTCATTGCGCCGTTATCAAAAAATAACTTCACTGGTTCATCCAGCCTTGGCGCAGGTAACCCTCATTGCGGCGCAAACACAAGATGACGCCGGCCGGTTTATTGCTATTGGCGCGGCAAATGAAAAAGTCAAAATGCTGGGTAATATCAAATTTGATATTGAAATTCCGCAAGCAGTCATTGAACAGGGCTTGCAGTTAAAAACCGACTTATTTGGCAACCGGTTTATATGGCTGATAGCCAGCACGCATAAGGATGAAGAAATCCTGTTTTTGCCGGTTTATAAAGCTGTCAAGCAGCAAATTCCTGAACTATTGTTGGTCATAGTGCCGAGACATCCTGAACGTTTTGCTGATGTCAAAAAATTGTGTGAGCAGCATCAGCTGAATGTGATGATGCGCACGGCAAAGGGAAGGGTCAGTGTGGAAACAGATGTCTATCTGGCTGATACCATGGGTGAGTTAAAGATGCTGTATGCGGCCTCGCATATTGCATTCGTCGGCGGCAGTATGGTGCCTGCAGGAGGGCATAATATTCTGGAAGCGGCAGCAATAGGCATTCCGGTCATGTTTGGCCCTTATATGACTAATTTCAAGGAAATAGCTTTAAAAGCGTTAAGCCAGGATGCGGCGGTCCAGTGTCAAAATGAAGACGATATCGTTAATACGATTTTGTTATTGTATAAACAGCCGGACTACAGGGAGGCGTTGGCAAGCAGAGGAAAAGCGTTCGTTTCTCAAAATCAGGGAGCCATTGCCAGAGTTTATCAGACTCTCGATCAGATAATAACCAAAACCAACGAATCTTCTTAAGAGGCTTTTTTTGGCTGATCTCTTACTGATATCCCGCTAACTCAACATAACCCTGGCCTGAAACAGGTTTACCGTTTTTTGTGCCGTTAACGCTAACCGCCCCTTCCCAATAACGATAGCTGACGTTGAGTTCCTGATCATTGATTAAAGGAACGACTTCAATATCAAGATTCTGTCCGGGGATAGTTAGGCGCCACTTCGATGGATAAGTCACTTTTGAATGAGGGCTTTTCCAATGATCAAGAATTTCAATCGTCATATCTTTTACTTTCAGGGGAATTTGCGAGTTGTCCGCCAAAATAAAAGAGCCGGCACTGTTGCTGTCCGGCAGTCCGTCTTTTCGTCTTAATTGGTAAAACATCAGTTCGCTGTTATCCTGCAACTGCAAGGCAAACCAATCCCATCCGCTCTGTTCGTCTGACAGCGAACTGGTGCTCCATTCCCTGTCCATCCAGCTTTCGCCGGTCACGATAAATTTATTGCCGGCTATGCTGATATGGCCTTCTGTCGGCAGCCGGGTATAGGAATAATAATATGAAGCATTGCCGGGTTCCGGACTTTTCCGGCTCAAGCCTTGTTTCCCTTGTAACACATAACCTTTTTTTGATTTTAAGGACAGATCAAGGGCGAATTCATCGCTTTTAGCCGATAGCCTAAGAGGAAAGTCTGAATCGCCTTCAGTGAGAGCCGACCAGTCATAAAGCCAAACCCGGTATTTTTTATTTGATGCGCCGGCAAGATCATTGCCCGCCCGGCTGAAACGTTCATCAGTATAAAAGCGGTCTTCCTTCACATCGGTCAAGGTTAAATGCGCCATATACATTTGATTGGTTCTCCAGGCAGACTTTGATGCCGGAGTTTTAGCTGAAAGAGCAAAACGGAAAAATGTCAGCTCATAGCCAAATTTCCGGTTATCTGCATTTTTCAGGTTGCCTGTGAAGTACCACCATTCAGTGCGGTAGGCGTTGTGTGGGCCGTGATCGCTCGGGAATGAGAACTCGCGAGGTTTTAACGCCCGGGCAAAGCCTTCATCATCTCTGGATAGGGTATCGCTGACAGTATCATCTTTCCTGGAAATTAACGAACTGAAAGAATGATCAGCAGCAGAATTAATATCGTATGGAAAGCTGAAAGGCCGCCACCAAACCATCAACAGCAAAATGCTGAACGTTATCGCCAGCAGAAGAATAATTCGCTTAACCATCATTCTGTACGCAATGCTTCGGCAGGCTTGGTCTGTGCCATTTTCAACGCAGGGAAAATGCCGGCACATAAGGCTGCAATAAAAGCCAAAGCCAGACCTTGAACAATAACCCATGGATCGGAATAAAATGCCATAGTCCACCCGAATGAGCGTTGGTAAACAATAAAAATCAATACATAAGCTACAAAATAACCTGCCGGAATAGCAAACAGGCCCGCTACCAGCCCCATCAAGCCGGTTTCACTGACAATCAGGGCCGTTAACTGCCTGGGCGTTATGCCGATAGCCCGCAGGATACCCAACTGCCGCGTCCGTTCAAACTGTAAAGCCATCAATGCGCTGAAAACGCCGGTAAAAGCGATGGCGGCCGACAGCCAACGCAATGTTTCAGTAATCGTAAAAGTCTGTTCAAACGTCTGCATTGACGCTCTGTAAATCGCCCGGTCGGATTTAACCGACTGCTCGGCAGTTAACAGTTTATTGAGCTGGTTTTCCAGTGCTCGTAAATCCGTGCCGTCTTTTGCATAAACGCCAATGCCGGAATAGCCCAAATCGGGCCAATAGATTTGATAATTTTGCCTGCTCATGGCTATATGTCCCTGGTCGCCGCTGTAATCAGCATATATTCCAATCACTTCAAAGGGGAGATTACCCTGATCAGTTTGCAGCAAAACTTTCTGTCCGAGCCTGACACTATGATGGTAGGCATAAGGCTCGGTTACAAGAATGGAGTGTTGCTGTTCAAGCTTGCCCCAGAGATCATTGTCGACGGCATGCTTGAAGATAAAGCCCTTTTTCGATTCCGCATTCAACTCGAACACTGATACTTTAGTAAATTTATTATCAGCGATAATTCTTGTTTGCAAGACACTGCTGAGCATCTGCACGCCGGGAAGTTCAGCCAGTTTTTTCTTCAGCAAATGGTCCTCTTTTACTTTATCGGCCGCCATTTTCTCGCCCGGCAGTGACACATAAAGGTCGGCGCGCAAAGTAACTTGCAGCCATTGTGAAACTGTCTGGCGAAAACTGCCTATCATCAAGTCCATGCCTATGGTCGCCGCAACAGCGATCATCAATGCGGCTATTGCAATCCCGGTCCTGCTGATTTCAGCCGAGACCATGCGTGCCGGCAATCGGCCCAGGATGCCTGACAAGCGGTCGAATAACTGTTCAATCAGTTTCATAAAAAACAGCGTGAAAACCGGCGTTAGCAAGGCAAATCCGAACAATAACAGGAAAATGCCGGCCAGACCCAAACTGATGCTTTTTTCTGAAAAAAACGCCAGAGCCGTACCGCCGGCTATCAACACCAGGCCAATCAATCCCGCAGCATTGATTAACCGGCGGCTGCCGGATTCGAGTTGAGACCGGGTCAGCACTGTGACCGGTGGGAAGCGGGTTGCCTCAAAGGCGGGGGGCAGAACGGCCAGCAATGTAGCGCCCATGCCCAACAATACACCCTTGCCGATCTGTAAAGGGGTCATCAGCAATGAAGTCGTATCAATGCGGAAATAAACGGCATTAATCGTATCAGAAATCAGATACAGCAAGCCCTGTCCAAGCGCTATGCCAAGCGCGATGCCTGCTAAAGTGCCGATTAACGCCAGCAGAACAGCTTCCCCGATAATTAATTTAAAAATCTGCCGCCGGGTGACGCCAATGGCCCGCAAACTGCCAATCAAACGCCGCCGCTGCATGACCAGGAAAGTCATCGTGTTATAGATCAGGAACATGCCTACCAGTAGCGAAAGCAATCCTAATGCTTTCAAGTTGATTGAAAAAGCCCGGGTCATTTCGCGCATAGATTCCGACTGGGCATCTGTCGAAAGTAATAATGCATTTCCCGGTAAAATCTGCTTTATATTCGACAAAGTTTCGGGGTGATTGTTATCCATCAACAACTCAATAGAACTGAGCTGGCCAAACAAGCCCAAAACTTCCTGGGAGGTAGCAATATCCGTAATGATCAGGCTGGCCAAAACCTGCTCGGAAACGGCATTGTTGGGGGTTATAAAGCCGATGATTTTTAAGCGTTGTTCACGGTTGTCCGCCATAACGGTCAAACTATCATTAACTGCCAGACGCAAACGCTGTGCGGTTTGTTTGCTCATCAGCACGGTATTCGGCTCGCTGACCAGCCGGGTTAAAAAACCAGAAGCATTATTTGTGCTTTGCTGTGCCTGCCAGACCGCTTGCAATGATTTTTCCATAAAAGGATCAATGCCGATTAATTTAAAGCTTTCATCAGTTTGCTGCAACTGAACATAACCGCTGACTACGGGAGCTATTTTTTGTATGCCTTGTTCCACTCTGAGTCGGGTATACAATTTTTCATCAAGGCCGCCATCGCCGGCTGTAATTCTGCGTGTTGCCGTTCCGGAAAAAGCTTTCCCGGCCTGTTCAAATGCCGTTAGCGAACTTTCCATTGCCAGGTCAATAGAAATAACCACGGCCACACCCAACGCAATCCCTACTATCGCCAGTATCAGTTGCCAGGGGTGCCGCCATAAAAAATTGCGGCTTGCGCGGCCAAGAATTGAACTCATCGGTCGGCCAATGATCTGTTATGGATTGAAAAGACCCGGTCAGCCATACCGATCACTTCCTGGCTATGTGTCGCCATGATCATCGTTTTGCCGGCTTTTTTGACTAAAGCATCGAGCAATTCCAAAACCTGTTTGCCGGTATCCAGGTCCAGGTTTCCAGTCGGTTCATCAGCCAGTATCACATCCGGGTCATGAATCAGAGCGCGGGCAATCGCAACCCGCTGTTGTTCACCGCCCGACAAGCGGTCAGGATAACTGTCAAGCCGGTCGGCAAAATTCAATCTGGCCAATAATTCAATAACCTTATCTTTATCATTGCGAGTGATGCGCTTGATCAGTTCCAGCGGCAACAGCAGATTTTCCGCAACCGTCAAGGTAGGGATTAAATTATAGGATTGGAACACGAAGCCGATATGATGCCGGCGAAACAGCGTGCGCTCATGCTCGGAAAGCTTGGTTATATTAACGCCATTGATAATAACCTTGCCCCCATCCGGAGGATCGATACCGCTGACAAGATTTAAGAAAGTCGATTTACCTGAACCGCTGCGGCCGAGCAAAACAATAAACTCGCCATGCTGCACCTGCAGATTCAAATCGCTGAAAATCTCATGCCGAAGCCCTGATTCCTGATAGCTTTTGCTGAGCTGTTGAATTGTTATAGCCGTTTCTATTGTCATAAATTTAATATAACACGAGTTCGAAGACATGAAAGTTTTGGTTTGCATGAATTGGATTTCAATTCTTTTTTGCTGTGCCCGATAAGATGATGAAGTAATTTTGGCATAAAAAAACAAGGATATTTTTGTTGCTATCGAAGTCAATAAGGCGCAATTTATCATTATTGTTAATGAAGTATGGTTTGTAAGTCTAATACCTTATCCATTAGCTGATGCTTCGTATTGGCTTGCGCGCCTGATTGCGTTGAGTTAGACTCCAATACTCCAAACACTGAATTAATTCTGATTCAACATAATTGACAAAGAGCAGCCAGATGATTGGAAGCTGTTGTTAAAATCGAAAACGGAGGTGTGCCTTGCGATTTTTCCGAATGCAGTCGCCCGAATACAGTTCTAATTCTCTGGACTTGCAGATTAATGGTATTCTGGAATACGTCTATAGACTTCCCGGCCTGACGTGTGCTGCCTGTGGGGCGACCTATGGAGGCAGCCGCATCCTTTCGATATCAGCTCCGCCCCAAATCCGGAACGACCAACGCTTTATGAGCCGGTGGCCGATTTCAGAAGTGGAGCATGCCGCATTGCAGCAGGAATTAGCCGGATACCTTGAAGAAGAATTAATCAGCTTTGTTACCTTCAGGCCGGGAGATAATTTTCAACCGGCTTATCTTGATATTCCTTCAAAACCCACGGCAGATTTTTTATGGCCGAACATTCGCAGCTTTGTCGTTTCTGAAAGAATGAAGAACATGGTGTTTGATGAATTATTAGACGACGTTGAAATCGCTCCGGTGCAGATGAGAAAGGTTGGAAAACGTCCTTCGGCTATTCCTGTTTCAGACACGCCCGGAGCTGCCCAATATGTGGAACTCAGCCATACTAACGATTCAATCGGAACGTATTATCAAATTCTGGTGCGCTCGGAGTCTGATTATCCGACAGGCGGAAGGCCGGTTTCAACTTGTCCGTTGTGTAAGCACAAATCCATTGATGATGAGAAAAGAGAATTAATCATGAAAGAAGAGATGTGGAGCGGGCAGCAGATCTTTTTTCTTAAAACGACGCTCCATGTTGTCGTTACGGAATCTCTCGTCGAAAAGATCAAAAGCGTGCAAGCGAGCAATGTCGATTTTATCCCTTATTGAAAGAGCTACGACTATGCAACGGTCTATCTGCTACATTCCGTAACGTCATTATCCCGGCATTTTTTAACAACCGTCATCATGGCTAAACCTGACGCTTTCCTATAGCCTTGCTGACTTGCCAGAATCAACGGATAAGTGTCGGCATTGTTCTGTAGAACCGGTTAGGCTACAGAAAAATAATTATTTTGCAGCCAATCCCATATTTCCGGCCTCATCAGGCTTCCTGATGCTTTTCTTTCCAGCCGGAATAACCACCTTCCAGGCTGTAAACTCCTTTAAAACCGAAGTCACTGAAAAATTCGGCAAGATGTTCGCTGGCATGGCCGTAATAACGATAAATCAGCAAACTGCGCTGTTTATCACCGCGTTTGACTAAAGAATGCTTTAAACCTTCATGAACATGCAGGGCATTTTCTAAATGCTCTTTTCTATAATCTTTTACGTCCCGGCAGTCCAGGATCAGGGGATTTGATTTCTGAATCAGTTTTCAGAATCGCTAATGAAGATAATTTTGTATTTCATCGCAGTATGTCAATGACTCCGGAGAGTCATCCCTTAAAATGGCAAAATTGTAATAAATCTGACAATTAAATAAATTTTGTTGTTGGATGTATGGCCATAAGCCGTTTAGCAGCTCTATTTCATGGGATTAAAGGCATACTGGAGTAATAAGCAATTTATTGCCAATCTCTTGAAGGGCTTGTATTTCCTGAAGTCAGCACGATTGCCGGGCAAAAAAAAGCGCCCTAGCCGAGAAAGTAGGACGCCAAAGGTACCAAGCCTAGGAGAGCATAATAAAAAATGGTAACCACATTAAATATAGAGCATTAACAATGCCAATTATTCATATCCCACTGTTTCCACATTTTAGATCTTTTATGCTTTAAATTTCGCACCAAAAACAGTCAATCCTGTGTTGATTGACCTGATTCAGTGCAACAGAAGAGCATCATTTACTGACTAGCGCCTTAAGGTCTTGTATGAAACGCAAGCTCCGACCCCGTTTTTTTTTCTTGCTCAGGGATAGTATCCAATCCCCCAACTGTTGGCCTCATCTGCATTAACTTGAGGTTGTGGGGCATGGTGATGCTGTACCATTGGCCAGCTGTCGGGAAGCCCGACAGAGTCGCGACAATTGGCTGAGGGGGAAGTCTTGTCCGACTGTTGGGCGCTTCCTTGATGAGTTTGCTTGATAATCTTTATTCTGGCATCCTTGTCCTGATTGTATTTCCTGGCTATGTCGATATAGGACGGTCCTATTCGCTTGGTTTCCACTTTATGGCAGGAAGAGCAATTCTTGATCTTCGCAAGTTCCTCCGGACTGGCGTCTGTTAATGCTGGAAAAGCCAATACGGCAAATGATAGGATCAGGCTGACGGGGAGCGTACGCGTTTTTTTGAGAACGGGAAGGGTTAATGAATAACTAAAAACCCTTGTTCTCAAACCATGAGAATAAGGTTTCATTTTAAGACCTCTAATCTGAAAGTCTAATGGACAGTAACCGAAAACAGGTAGTAAAGACGACAAGCCTTCGGTATGTCTCTTCTGAGCATAGCTGAAGGGCCGTTAACGTTTTGCCAACCCCGGCCGGCCCTGCTGGTTGTTCCTCCCGATTTACCTGCAACAATATCATCCATTTCGGCGGTCAGAATATCAATCAGATCGATCTGTTCTTCGCGCAGAATCAGTTTTTGTTTTAATTCCGGTTGATAGTGATAGGGCGTGATGTCATTAATATGCACCCATAAATGATGATGCCGGCTGCTTCAATAGCATCCTGCATGATAGCGATGGCGAAACGCTGCATAGATGGATGTCACCATCTTTTCCGGTACGGCAGATTCAATTCTTAGAATCTGCCGTACCGTGTTAAATGAGTGCAAACGTAACCTTGCAAAGCCGGCTTTTTCCTGCCGACTGGCAATAAAAACACAATGTCCAGGATTGGTGTCTTCATTTGTACGAGTTGATCACGCAAGCCTGCCAGATCGGAAGCGACTTGGGTAATGGCTTTAGTTAAAACGCTCTCATCGAGAGAGAGCGGTTGGGCATCATGGCTCCAATATGTAATGTCATAATCACCTTCTATTTTTAAGGTAACAGCAAGACACTTGCCAATATTGGATTTTCCGATCTCAAGAAGGATAAGGTGGAGCTGATAATGATTTTACTGGCTGAAACATAAGGTTATTTTCCGAGAGTAGTCGTTTGTGCAGGGGGTAAGTAAATCACAAAAAATGCAACGGTTAAACCTGATAGTTAAACCAATGTAATAAACCCAACAAAATATTGAAAATCAACTGTGCTATAAATAACAAATAGCGGTGTCAGCATTCGATTATTTCAAATTGAAATAACCCTATTACGCTAAGGTTTGTGGATTTGAGTGAATTACAATGTCGGGACAAACGCCGGAGATGAGGTTGACAGCACTTTTATTTATCGGTGATAAGGCGCCCCTGAATGGCCAATACTTCCCATCAAGTTATTACGGAATTGGCCGTTCATGCTGATATCATATATTTGTTCTTATTTTATGCTTACCTGGAAAGCTGTCTTCTGGTATATTCAGGAGTAGGCGATTGAGTTTGCCGACACTGATGATGAGAACTTCTCAGGGTGGAGAATACAAAACCAATTTTAAGTGGAGAGCTGCCATGACTGAAGGGCTATTTATTTTAACTGTTATTTTTGTGGCTTATGCTGTTTATGTAGCCGTAGGTGAACAAAAGGCAACTGTTAAGTCTCAAGAGCCGGAGGTACAGCCCGAAGCTGTGAAACTCCCTGTGGAGCAACCAAAACATGAGGTAATTCCCAAAAAAGAAAAGCCTCCGATACCCAGTTCGGCAGTCATTAAAAAAACTACGACTGCGGCGCCAACTGATGAAGTAATCGCCAAAAAAGAGAAATCCCCAACACAAAGTTCGCCAGTCACTAAAAAAACTACGCCTGCGGCGTCAAACAAAAAGGGTCTACGGAATCCTGAAACTGGGGAAGTTGCAACTTCATATACCAATTACCGCTTCACCAAACGCTGGATAAAAGACGCCCTGGTTGCAGAAGGATTGGTGGATAAAGTCTATAAAAATAATGAATTAGATGCCGCAACCGAAGCGAAAATAAAAGCGGCAATGGTTAAACTTGAAGGCATCGATAAATATAAAGTTTAAGCGCAAGGTTCTGGTTAAAAGACTGTGAACCTGCTTAACTATCCAGATTGAGTTTTTTCAAGCGATAACTGAATGATCGGACAGAAAGTCCCAGCTGTTTCGCTGCTGCTGCTTTATCGCGTTTATTTTCTTTCAGTGCGAGAATAATTGCTTTCCTTTCGATCTTTTCCAGATAATCTTCCAGCGAGCCAAAATCAGGCGCATATTCCGGACAGTTTAACTTGTTATGCGTGCTTATCGGCAAATTCAAGTCGTCGTATTCGATGATTTTTCCATCATATAAGGCAAGAGCCCTTTCCAGAATATTCTCAAGCTCACGTACATTTCCCGGAAAATGATACTGCTGCAAGGCGGCTAATGCGGTTTTCGATAAGGCTGGCGGCCGGATTTTATTAACAGCCGATAACTTGACCAATATATGCTCGGTAAGTGCCGGAATATCAGCCTTTCTGTCACGTAATGGCGGGATATGCAGGTCAATAACATTAATGCGGTAAAATAAATCCTGCCTGAAGCTGCCGGTCTGAACCATTTCAGCAAGATTCCGGTGAGTAGCGCTGAGCAAACGGATATCGACCGGAATCTCCTGGTGTTCGCCGATGGGCCGGATTTTTTTCTCTTGTATTGCCCGTAATAATTTAACCTGTAGAGGCAGCGGCAAATCAGCCACTTCATCCAGAAATAATGTGCCGCCTTCTGCGGCCTGAAACAGTCCCTTTTTTTCGGTGACCGCGCCGGTAAAACTGCCTCTTTTATGGCCAAAAAACTCACTCTCCATCAGTTCCAGCGGAATGGCCCCGCAGTTAATCGCGACAAAAGAATGGTCGCTCCGCGAGCTTTGCTGATGAATCAATCTTGCAACCAATTCTTTACCCGAACCCGATTCACCGCTGATTAGGACCGGAGCCTGGCTGCGGGCTACTTTATCTATTTTTGATCGGATTTCCCACATGCTTAATGATTCGCCCAATAATTCGTGGCGGATTCGTCTTTCTTTCGTAACTACTGGGTCAGAAAGTTTTAAAGCACTATTGATGAGCTGCCTGAGAACGGCCAAATCTACTGGTTTGGAAATGAAATCGAAAGCGCCTTTTTTCATTGCCAGAATTGCGGTGTCCATATTGCCGTGAGCGGTAATAACGGCAACCGGGATTGGGTTTGGCGAAGCCTGTATCGTATCGATCAGGTCCAGACCATTGCCATCGGGCAATTTCATGTCCGTCAGGCATAATTCAAAGTGCTTTTGTTGTAATAATGCTTTGGCGGTACGGATGTTTTCAGCTGTGTAAGTTTGAATATCCATTCTATTAAGCGTGATTTCCAATAGTTCACAGATATCAGGTTCATCATCTACAATCAATACCAGCGGCTTTTTCATATTTCAATTTTTGTTTGGTTCGCATCAAGTAAACAGAGTTGAAAACAGCTTTGTTTTTCTTCGGTTAAACGATAGCTTAACTTGGCCTGATTGAGTTCGGCCAGTTCTTTGGAGATATAAAGTCCAAGACCAGTGCCGCTGGCTGAGGTGGTAAAAAAGGGCTCAAATAAATATTTGATATATTCGCGGCTGATGCCGGAACCGTTATCAATAACCTGAATACAAGGCGAATTTTTCAGGGTCACGACTTGCACAATGATATGTCCAGCTTCAGGCTCTCCATATTTCAGGGCATTGTGACACAAGTTGTCCATAATTTGTTTCAAATGGCCCGGGTCTATAAAGGCGCATAATGAATTATCGGTTTGGGAAAGTTTGAATGAACGGGCATCGATGCCTTGCTCAAGCATGAAATTATTTAAATAGTGCGTTAGCCATGGCTTTAGGTAAACTTTTTCCCGTCTTGAGTCGGCTCTTTTGGACAGTTGTAAAATATCATCAACGATTTGGCTAATACGGATGGAGTTGGTCTGGATGATTTTTATCAGGCGTATATCCTGAATGGGCAAATTAGGGTTTTCTGAAAGTAATTGGCCTGCATGACTGATGGCGCCTAATGGATTACGTATTTCATGAGCAATGCTGGCTGTCAGCCTGCCTAAAGAAGCCAGTTTACTTTGCTGTAAATGTTGATTATAAAGATCAATATCTTCAAGAATAATCATGTAGAAAGAAGCACTGACTATTGGCAGAATCATAAAACGGCAATGAATTTTGGATTGGTTCGGAAGCTGTATTTGAACCGTTTGCTCTTTAGGATCGGCCAGCCAAGTCGAAAATGCGCGCGATAAATTCTCCGAAATATCACGAAGACAGTCAGGCATAGATGATAAATTTACCAATTGTAATGAGGCTACATTAGCCATCTGAATGGTTTGTTGCTTATTGATAATGATGATTCCCGACTGCAAATGTTGAATAATGTATTGATTAAGCTCTTCCAGTTTATCAATAGTCAGTTTTTGCTGGTCGGCAAGTTGCAAGGTTTGTTCACTTCGTTTTGCCAAAATATAGGACAACAGTGCAATGGTAAAAAACGAAGCGCCCAGCATCCCTGCATAGGTGTAGGAAGTGGATGCAAAGCTGTTGCTATAATCAGCGAAAATCTGTTCAGCCAATACGAATAGACTGGCCAGAGCAGCAAAAAAAATGGAGCAACGGCCGCCGATTAGTAATCCGCTGGATGCGATAGAAACGGCAAGCAATGTACCTATACCGCTATTGACACCGCCACAGGCGTGCATTATCAAGGTGAGAATCACTATATCCGTAAAAATAAGCAATTGCGCCTGGGTGGAATAACGGGTGGGTTTCCAAAATACGCAAATAGCCGATATTGTTGAAAGAATTAAATAAGTATGACTGCTGTAAGCGTAGAGTTGGTCATTATCAATACTGGATAAAGAAAATCCTAACCGGCCATAAAATAGGAAAACAAACAGGCAAGCCAAGGCAAAACGATAAGTTAAATAAACTTTCAGTAAGACCCATGCTTGTTGAGCCGGAATACTATAGCTCTTGGAAAGAGGACAGGGAAAAATGGTTTCAGTGTTATTTGCAGGCATACTCATTTTAAGAATAGCGTTTTACGGAGACTTCGATAAAATATTCATAGTTTAGGTGATTGCGTAATAAGAATAACCCTGCTTGCGGGTATTTTTATCCCTTTTCTGCGCTATAAATTGGCTGCATAGTTTTACTATGAGCCCTCTTAGGCTGCAGCAACGGCTTCTGCGTTGCTCAACCTCTGCATTCTTGCAGTTGTTGAAAATGAGTAAAATAACCTTAAAAAAGCATAGCATCAATGCCAGAATTTAAGAAAAATACCCTCCGGAATTGCCGGTTAATCAGGAGTAATTAATGAATATACATGAGTTTCAAGCCAAACAGTTGTTTCAAAGTTATGGAATACCCATTCCGGAGGGCAAGCAGGCAATAACGGCGGAAAGGGCCGGACAGATTGCACGGGAGTTAGGGGGTGACGGTTGGGTAGTGAAGGCTCAGGTTCATGCCGGTGGACGCGGTAAAGTGGGCGGTGTAAAGCTGGCTAAAAGTTCTACGGAGGTGATTGAACATGCCTCAGCCATGTTAGGCAAGCGTCTGGTGACTATTCAAACCGGCAGTGCCGGATTACCGATTAATTCGTTATTAGTAGAAAAAGTTTACCCTATTAAGCGCGAGTTGTATTTGAGCGTGCTGGTTGATCGCGGCAGTGAACGCATCATTTTTATTGCGTCAGCCGCAGGCGGTATGGATATAGAAACCGTCGCCCATGAAGCACCGGAACAGATTATTTCGATACGAGTTCATCCGGCTGCGGGATTACAAGGCTATCAATGCAGAAAAGTCGCCTACGCATTAGGGCTTAAAGGACAGCAGCACAAGTCTTTACAAAAAATAATGCAGGGTATGTATGATTTGTTTTTAGCTAAAGATGCTACTCAGATTGAAATTAATCCCTTGATAGAAACGCATGATGGTGATCTTCTGGCTCTTGACGCTAAAATTAATTTTGATGATAACGCCTTGGCGATTCATCCCGATATTTTAGCGATGAAAGATGCGACACAGGAAGATGACAAGGAAAACGAAGCCCAGCAATTCGGTTTGAATTACATTACGCTGGATGGCAACATAGGCTGTATGGTTAATGGTGCGGGTCTTGCCATGGCGACGATGGATCTGGTTAAGCTGAAAGGCGGCTTGCCCGCTAACTTTCTCGATGTCGGCGGCGGCACCAATATCGAAAAAGTTTGTGAAGCCTTCAAGCTGATTTTATCAGATGCCAGCGTCAAAGCCGTATTGGTCAATATTTTCGGCGGCATTGTTAAATGCGATGTGATAGCCTCAGGTATTTTGGCGGCGGTGGAACAAGTTCACGTTACTGTTCCTGTGGTGGTCCGATTGGAAGGCACCAATGTTGAACAGGGCAGGGCGCTCTTGAGCAATACAGGTCTTAAAATTTACGCAGCGGATGATTTGGCGCACGCGGCGGAGCAGGTTGTTAAATTGGCGGAGACGGCATGAGCATTTTAATTAATAGAGAGACCAAAGTGATTTGCCAGGGTTTCACCGGCAAACAAGGCACATTTCACTCCGAACAAGCCCTGGATTATGGAACACGATTAGTCGGCGGCGTGACTCCTGAGCGCGGCGGCGAAACGCATCTGGGCTTACCTGTCTTTAATACCGTACAAGACGCGGTCGACGGCACCCAAGCCACCGCCAGCATGATTTATGTGCCCCCGTTTTACGCTGCTGATGCTATTCTGGAAGCCGTCGATGCGGGAATTCAACTGATTGTCTGCATTACCGAAGGCATTCCGATACTGCAAATGCTGCGCGTTAAAGCGGCTATGGCCGGAACTGGTGCGTTGCTAATTGGTCCTAACTGCCCCGGCATTATTACTCCCGGCGAATGTAAAATCGGCATTATGCCGGGAAAAATTCATTTGCCGGGATCAATCGGCATCGTTTCCCGTTCCGGGACTTTAACCTATGAATCCGTGCATCAAACCACACAGCAAGGTTTGGGACAAAGCACCTGCGTCGGCATAGGCGGTGATCCGATTCATGGCATGAACTTTATCGATGTGCTTAGCCGTTTTCAGGCTGATGAGCAAACTAAAGGGATTGTCATGGTGGGTGAAATCGGCGGCGGTGAAGAAGAGGAAGCGGCAGACTATATTAAAGCCCATGTCACCAAACCGGTTGTCGCCTATATCGCAGGGCAAACTGCTCCGCCTGGAAAGCGTATGGGACATGCCGGAGCAATTGTCACCGGCGGCAAAGGTACTGCGAAGAGTAAAATAGCTGCGCTAAAGGCGGCAGGTATCGAAGTGGTGAGTTCCCCCACCGATATTGGCGAGGCCGTGAAGGGATGCTTTTAAGATAACTCTGATTAAGAGCTTCGATAGAACCAACGGTAAATTGTTGAATAAGCTCGTGGTGAACCCTTTGGCTGCACTCAGGATAGCCCTTGTTGAGCCATGAGCGAGATAATAATGCTGTACGTCTGAAATACCTTGAACACCTTCACTTTTCTGATATGACACTTAAAATAGCTCTCGCGCAAACCAACTTTCTGGTCGGCAATATTGCCGCTAATGTAGATAATATAATCAAAGCCGCTAACTATGCGCGTGATGAGTTGGGCGCGGATATTATCGTTTTCCCTGAACTGACTATCACCGGTTATCCTGCAGAAGACCTGTTATTGCGCATAGATTTCATTATCGAAGCCAATAATGCCGTTTATCAGCTTGCCGACTGTATTGCCGGAATTGCGGTGGTGGTGGGGTTTCCTGAACGCGAAGGAAACAAGCTTTACAATAGTGCTGTGGTGTTACATCAGGGCGTTAAACTCGCTTGTTACCGCAAACAGGCACTACCGAACTATGGTGTATTTGATGAGCAACGTTATTTTACTGCGGGTGACCGATCGTGTGTGTTTGAGTTTAACGGGACATTCATTGGCCTGACGATTTGCGAAGACGTCTGGAAAAGCGGCATTATCGATGCTACGAAACAAGCCGGGGCAGAGTTGCTCCTGACTATCAACGCCTCACCGTTCAATTCGGGAAAAATTCATCAACGCGAAGCCATCGTTTGCCAGCAGGTTAAAGCCGCGCAGATTCCTCTGGTTTATGTTAATCAAATAGGGGGCCAGGATGAGCTGATTTTTGATGGAGCCTCTTTTGTCGTTGATGCGCAAGGTCGCGTTGTCTTTCGGGCGGAAGAATTTAAAGAACAAATCAGCGTGGTTGAGTTTGACGGCGGCAATCCCGTAGCACATGACCTTGCCTCGCTCTACAGTGAAATTTCGAGTGAGTATCAGGCCCTGGTGCTGGGCATTAAGGACTATGTGCGCAAAAACGGCTTCAAAGGAGCAATCCTGGGTTTGTCCGGCGGCATTGATTCGGCTCTGGTTCTAGCTTTGGCGGTGGATGCCTTGGGGCCTGATAAGGTTGAAGCCGTGTTAATGCCGTCGCGTTATACTCAGGATATGAGCAATGAAGATGCTGTACTGGAGGCCAAAGCGCTGGGGGTGAAATACCATATTATTCCCATAGAGCCAGCCGTTAACGCCTTTACGGGCATGTTGGCGGAAGCTTTTGCAGGGACAGCTAAAGATACCACTGAAGAAAATATTCAGGCGCGCTGCCGCGGAGTCATTCTAATGGCACTTTCAAATAAACAAGGCAAGCTGTTGCTGACCACGGGCAATAAAAGTGAAATGAGCGTAGGTTATGCGACGCTTTACGGCGACATGGCAGGCGGATTTGCGCCTATCAAGGACGTACCCAAACTATTGGTTTATCAATTGGCTAATTATCGCAATACACTTTCCGCGGTAATTCCTGAGCGGGTCATTACCCGACCGCCATCGGCCGAACTAGCGCGAGACCAGATTGATGAAGATTCCTTGCCGCCTTATGATGTTTTAGATCCGATTCTGGAACGTTACGTAGAACTGGATCAATCTGCTGAAGAAATTATTGCTGCCGGATTCAGGCGCGAGGATGTCGCCAGAGCCATTAGTCTGGTTGATCGAAATGAATATAAACGCAGACAATCACCGCCCGGCGTCAGGATTACGAGCAGGGCGTTCGGCCGTGACCGCCGCTATCCGATTACTTCGGGTTATAGGGGAATCAGCTGAATTATTGAAAATTCTCATTGAAAAATTCAGCTGAAAATTTTTGGAACTGCCTAACAGTTGGAGTTTGTTTGAGCTCGAAATAACGATTATCTGCAATTCGGCCAGGAGCGGACAATCAACTGAATTTAACCCTAATTCCTCCTGGATCAAAACTTAAGCTTGCTTTTCATTAATGAAGAGCGCCTCATCATTGAGTCGGCATAATCAACTTATTCTTCTTTTCCCCTAAATTTCTTCAAGGCCACGATAAGAAACTGCATCTGAACATAGAAACAGCTAATAATATTTTTGGATAATTGGCGGCTTTGGTTCGCCGTTCAAGCACTGGAAATAGTAAATTATCCCCGTAATCTGACCCAACAATGCCGGTAATAAACGGCATTTGCGCGACGATTAAACGAAACTAATCGATTCCCGGTACCTGACGGGCATTTGAACAAAGCGATGGCAAAGGATCAATATAGGCAATTATCGATATTAAAATTTAGCGCGATTGCCCTGGCTTACAACTTGGGGTCATTTAATTTATTTCCCATCATGTTAAAAACGAGCAAATTGACCTAATCTTATTTCTATTTCCTAATGCTATCCAACCGTGAAAATCCGTTATGATGAATGAACCTTTTTTTAGCCTCAATAAAGATCCCGATGCTTTAAGGGGTTTTTACCGCACCGTTGCTGAAATAGAATGGTTACTGCTACTGTTGATGATGTTCTATCTGATAGTTGGCCAAATCGATGAAGACTCCAAGACCTTATTATTGGGCGGTCTCTGCGCCTATGCTGTCTTCGTGTTGCTATTCCATTACTTCTTAATATTTTTTACCAAAGACGACATTTGGAAGTTGGTTATAGAATCCTGGGTGATGATCTTGTTGATTACCTGGTTTGTCTGGCATACCGGAAAACAAAACAGTCCGTTACTTAATTTGTACTTTTTACCTATTATTACCAGCGCCCTGGCTTTGGGCAAAGTAACTACAATACTGGAGGTATTGTTAATAGGCACCTGTTATATCTATTTAGATAAAAACGTTTTACCTTTTGACGAGCTCATTTCCCTGAAACAAGGCAGCGTTCTGTTGGCTTGGCTGTTTCCTATGTTGTTGGTAGGTTACGTCACTACTATGTTGTCAAACGATATTTACCGTGCTTTCAGTCTTATCAAAATCACCGCATTAACGGATGAGTTAACCAACCTCTATAACCGTAGGGCTTTCATAGATCTATTAGGAAAGCAACTTCAACAAGGTCGGCGTGGCGATTATACTTTTTGTTTAATTATGGCGGATTGCGATAACTTAAAAACCGTCAATGACATGTACGGTCACGACGCAGGCAACCTGTTCTTGCAAGCTATCGCCCGCAACTTTCGTTACTGCCTAAGAGGCTGCGACTTCGCAGCCCGCTATGGAGGCGATGAATTTACACTGATATTGCCAAACACCTCCTTAGCAACCGCGGAGCTCGTAGCAAAACGCCTCAAAAAAGCATTGGTTGCAAGCGGTTTTAAGTACAATGGTGATGAAATTACTATCGGCATCAGTATCGGTATTGCTTCCTTTCCACAACACGGAGATACCGAAGAAGCATTGTTACGACATGCTGACGAAGCCATGTATGCCAATAAGCGTAAAAATAAAAGTCAGGTTCTCGACTTTATTTGATCAAAAACAAACTCGCCAGCCCCAGAAAAATAAAGAATCCCATGGAGTCTGTGATAGCGGTCAGGATGATGCTGGTTCCAACTGCCGGGTCCTTGCCAAACTTATAACGCAGCAAGGGGATGCTGAGGCCGACAACCACTGCCACTAACAAGTTAATAAACATCGCCACTGCCATGACAATCGAAAGGGCTACATCTTGATACAGCACCATGCTCAATAACCCGATAATCAGGCCAATAAACAGGCCGTTCAGGACGGCGAGAGTCAGTTCTTTTTTTATCAAATGATGTACATTTGCCGCAGTCACCTGTCCCAGAGCTAGCGACCGGATAATCAGCATACTGGTCTGATTGCCGGTATTACCACCCATTGCGGCAATTATCGGCATTAAGGAGGCCAATGTGACCAACTGCAAAATTATATCTTCAAACAAGCCGATAATACGCGTCGATGCAAAAGCCGTACCTGCGTTAATCAATAGCCAGCCCCAGCGGTTTCTGGCGCTTTTCCAGACACTGGAAAATAAATCTTCCTGTTCTTCGACACCGGCCTGGCTTAGCAGATCTTCATCGGTTTTTTCGCGGATAAAATCCAGTATGCTGTCGACACTTAGCCGGCCTTGAAGTTTACCCTCATCATCGACCACCGGCGCAGAAATCAAGTCATAACGTTCAAATGCGCGTGCTGCTTCGACGGTACTCTGGTCGACCTTAAACTTGACAAAATCAGTCACCATCACACCGGCAACCTGATGGGATGGCGGATGCGTCAATAACCTTTGTAATGGCAAAATACCCAGGACTCTATCGTACTGATCGACGACAAATAATTTGTCAGTGTGGCTGGGTAATTTGCCCAGTTTACGGATATAGGCTATGATGGCTTTTAAATTGAGATCATCCCGGATCGTAATCATGCCAAAATCCATCAGCGCACCAACCTGATTTTCCTGATAGGCCAGGATAGCGTTTAGATGCTCACGCTCTTTGCTATTCAGCGATCTGAGAATCTTCAGCATCGCTCTTTTAGGAATATCTGCGGCAAGATCTGCTATCTCATCAGTATCCAATTTACCGGCGACTGTCGCCAGTTCTTCGGCTTCCATGCCTGAAATCAGCGTTTCTCGAACTGCATCGGATACTTCCAGCAGAACTTGTCCGTCATGCAGATTTTTTATAGCATCCCATACTATTTTACGTTGATCCAGGGGCAACGACTCAAGGATAGAAGCAATATCTGCCGGATGTAACAGCGCAAACTTTTCCTGAAGGCGAGTTTGATGCTGTTTGTGCAGCATCGACTCTATCAGTTCGTGATTAATTGCAGGGCCTCTTTGAACCAGTGAATTTTCCAGCTGCTGTTTTTCCAGCAGTGTAACGATATCTTGTAACTGATGCTGTAAGAATTGCGCCGAATGAAGTTTGCCGGAGGATTGCATCGTACGCTGTTTGTTTATCATTTTGTAATATGTTGAGTGACCAAACAGCTTTATGAAGCGGAGTGTTTTAAAATTTTTTGCGGCGGTTCATCTGCGAAGATGTATATTAATACTAAATCAAGATAATCAATTCCTGCTCCCGGGAAGGGAGAAGGGAAGTACTGTAAGCAGTTTTTAACCCGTTATCACAAGTCGTGAATCTCGTGTTTGACACCTAAATCAATACCATATTATCCCGGTGTATCATCTCCGAGTCATCCGCATAACCCAGAATATTTTCAAATTCCGAACTGCTTTTACCTGCTATTAATTCAGCATCATGCTTGCCATAATTGATGAGTCCCCGCGCAATCTCAAGACCCTTTTCATCCATGCAGGACACCAGTTCGCCACGCTCAAACTGGCCTGATACCGATTTAACGCCAACCGCTAACAGGCTTTTACCATTTTTTTTCAAGACCTTGACTGCGCCAGGATCCAAAGTTAATTGTCCCTTGATTTGCAACTGCCCAGCCAACCAGCGTTTTCTGGCGACCAAAGGCTCGATATCCGGCAGAAAATAAGTGCCTAAATCCATGCCGGAGATTATCGAGGTGATAACATCTTCAACGGCCCCTGCTGCTACGACTGTTGCGGCGCCCGACCTGGACGCCAATCTTGCCGCGCGCACTTTAGTGGACATACCGCCACGCCCTAGGCCGCTGCGGCTATCTCCCGCCATTTTTTCCAGACGGTTATCATTAACCCTTATATCGGAAATTAATGTGGCGTCGGCATATAAACCCGGATCTCCGGTAAATAATCCTTTCTGATCAGTCAGAATAATCAATAACTCTGCTTCAATCAGATTGGCGACTAATGCTGCCAGTGTATCATTATCACCGAAGCGGATTTCTTCTGTAGCAACGGTATCATTTTCATTGATAACCGGTACTACGCCAAATTTAAGCAGGGTGAGCAGGGTGCTTCGCGCGTTTAAATAACGCTGTCTATCTGATAAGTCATCATGGGTTAGCAATACCTGAGCTGCATGTAAGCCGTATTGCCTGAAATTGTCATCGAAGATTCGCACCAGTCCCATTTGGCCAACAGCTGCCGCTGCCTGTAAATCGTGCAGAGCTTTTGGCCTTACTTTCAGGCCTAAACGACACATACCTTCCGCTACGGAACCCGACGACACCAGCACTACATCAATCGACTGCTCTCTTAAATCCGCCATTTGCTTAACCCAGGCAGTGATCGCGTTCTTGTCAAGCCCGCGCCCGCCTTTAGTTAATAGCGAGCTGCCTATTTTTATGACGACTCGTTTGACGTTTACAAAATCAGCCCTGCTCACTGTCTGTCCGCCGTTGTTGCTCTAAAAAGTTCATAATGGCAAACATTAATTCTTTTGTTCCCTCGCCATTAATCGCGGCAATTTTGAATACGGGTGCTGTCCAGCCCAGTTCATCGATAATCGCCTGACAATGCTTATCCACTTTGTCAGGCGGTAATGTATCTATTTTATTCAACACCAGCCAACGAGGTTTTTGCGCCAGATCATCACTCCATTTTTCAACTTCATGAATAATCTTTTTTGCCGCTTGCACGGGAGTATCCATACTTTCATAAGGCGCTACATCAATCAGATGTAATAATAAGCCCGTGCGCGACAGGTGCTTAAGAAACTGCAAGCCTAGTCCCGCGCCATCAGCCGCGCCTTCAATAACTCCTGGAATGTCCGCAATAACAAAGCTGCGTAAATCATCAATTCTAACCACTCCCAAATTGGGATGCAAGGTAGTAAAGGGGTAATCGGCGACTTTAGGCGTTGCTGAGGAGACTGCTCGTATTAAACTGGATTTTCCTGCATTCGGCATACCCAATAAACCGACGTCTGCAATTAATGTCAGTTCTAAATTCAGGATGCGATGTTCGCCCTCGGTGCCTTTGCTGGCTTTCTGAGGCGCTCTGTTGATGCTGCTTTTAAAACGGGTATTGCCTAAACCATGAAAACCGCCTTTAGCGACCAACAGCGTTTCGCCAATTCTGGTTAAATCACCTATAACTTCGCCCGTTTCTGCATCCGACACTTGCGTTCCCAGCGGTACAGGGACATAACAGTCTTCCCCTTTTCTGCCGGTGCAATTACGGCTCATGCCATTTTGACCGCGTTGCGCTCTATGCACACCATGATAACGAAAATCCACCAGAGTGTTTATGTTCTCCACAGCGATCAGGTAGACACTGCCCCCATCCCCGCCATCCCCGCCGTCCGGACCCCCTAAAGGGATATATTTTTCACGTCGGAAACCAATAGTGCCATTACCACCGTCTCCCGCTTCTACGCGAACTTCTGCTTCATCAACAAATTTCATAAATCAAATACCGTTTAACCTAGAACCCAACCGGTAAAAACAAAAAAAGCCCCGTCATGAAGGACGGAGCTTCTTGAAGCTGTCGGGTTACGCTAAGCTAACCCCGTCTATATAACAACGGCTACTTCATGCAACAGCCAGGTTTTATGCAGCAATAATGCTGACAAATTTACGACTGTTAGGGCCTTTAACCTGGAAAACAACCTTACCTTCCGCTGTTGCAAATAAAGTATGATCTTTTCCGCAACCGACATTATCACCAGCGTGAAAATGAGTTCCACGTTGACGAACAATGATATTGCCTGCTATCACGTTTTCCCCGCCGAAACGCTTGACACCCAATCTTTTAGCATTAGAGTCGCGTCCGTTACGAGTACTACCACCAGCCTTCTTATGAGCCATCTTTACTCTCCTGAATTAAGCGGAAATGCCAGTAATCTGGATTTCTGTATAATATTGACGATGCCCCATTTGTTTCATGTGGTGCTTGCGTCTTCTGAATTTAACAATTTTGATTTTTTTATGTCTGCCTTGAGACAAAACAGTAGCAGTAACTTTGCCGCCTTCGATAAAGGGCATGCCAACTTTAACAGCATCATCTGTCTGGACCATCAGCACTTTATCAAATTCAATGCTGTCGCCTGTGCCCAGCTCCAGTTTCTCTATTTTTAAGAAGGTACCTTCTTCTACGCGGTACTGTTTACCACCGGTTTGAATTACCGCATACATATGCGCAAGCTCCATCAAGCATTAATCTGTTAAAAGTAAACGAATTATTATATTTTTTAAACAAAGTTGAGTCAACTATAAAATTCACGAACATAGAAATCTATTGCGTTAGGATATCATATTTAAGTCCCTCGCACCACTCCGGATGGTTCAATAGCATGAGCGATCAGCTTTTTATTGGGTTATAATATTTTTTTAATTTGTATTTTTATAGTTTCCACTATGAAACACACTTGCCACTTAAATACTTAAGCACTGAATCAATGGTATCGAACTCACAATCATTCTCCAACGTACAGACAGCTATTGATTTTAATTCAATTAAGAATTTAACCACAGACGAAGCCAAAGCAGTCGATCAGCTCATTATTAATGAGTTAAGTTCTGATGTTATTCTCATTAACCAGATGGGGCACTATATTGTCGGCAACGGAGGTAAAAGATTGCGTCCCATGCTGTTGCTGCTTGCAGCCAAGGCTCTTGGAGAAGTAGGTAAAAATCATCTTGTGCTCGCTGCAGTTATTGAATTTATTCATACCGCAACACTGTTGCATGATGATGTCGTTGATGAATCTGATCTCAGGCGAGGTAAAGAGTCGGCTAATGCCGTTTGGGGTAATGCGGCCAGTGTATTAGTAGGCGATTATCTGTATTCCAGCGCTTTTGAAATGATGGTGCGCACAGGTAATATGCGAGTCATGGAAATCCTGTCAAAAACTACAACAGCGATTGCCGAGGGTGAGGTATTGCAACTCCTGAATTGCAATAACCCGGAAACGACAGAAGCAAAATATCTTGAAGTGATCGCCAGAAAAACCGCTATTTTATTTAGTGCCGCAACTCGATTAAGCGCAGTCATTGTTGGAGCCTCGGCCGCAATCGAAGAGGGTCTTGCGCAGTATGGGCAGCATCTGGGAATTGCTTTCCAATTAATTGATGACGCTCTTGACTATAAAGCCAGCAAAGAAGATCTGGGCAAAAATCTTGGTGATGATCTTGCCGAAGGAAAGCCGACTTTACCCTTGATTTACGCTATTCAAAAGGGTGACAAGAATCAGGCTGAAATCATCATTGATGCTATTAAAAACAGTAATCGTAATGCCTTTAATGAAGTTTACGCAATAGTGCGGAGTACTCAGGCCATTGCTTATACAGAACATCGCGCAGACGAAGAAGCTGAAAAAGCCATTAACGCGTTAAACGTCTTGCCCGATTCCAGGTATAAAGAAGCCTTGATTTTATTGGCTAAATTTTCTGTCCAGCGCAATTACTGAGAATTAAGGTAACCAGCTTCTCAGCAATTTTTGATAGTCACGGAGATGCCGGAATCGAGCAAGGGTATGCAGATTATTGGAACTGATCTTAATCATTCAAAAAATGCACATAGAATTTTTATTTATATTGCACTGCCGTGCGAAGCCAAGCCGCTGGTCAAACATTTTAATCTGAAAAAAAATGTCGGCATTGAAACCTTTGCTGTTTATTCCAATCACGATATTTGCCTGACGGTAACCGGGCCCGGCAAAAGTGCCATGGCTGCCGGTGTGGCTTATACTCAAGCGTTGTTTGCTGTGGTTAAACATCCGGTCATAGTTAATATCGGTATTGCAGGGCATAAGGATCATGCGTTGGGAAAACTGTTCCTAATCGATAAAATTATTGATATTGACGGTCAAAAAAAATATTACCCGATCTTGGTTTTAACGCCGCCTTGCGCTACTGCCAGTATTCAAACTGCATCAAAACCTCAGCTTGAATATGATCAGCTACATCTTTGCGACATGGAGGCCTCTGCTTTTTATGAAACCGCAACGCGATTTTCGTCTGGTGAGCTGATCATCTGCCTGAAAGTGATTTCAGATAATCAATTAGAGCCTGCCGAAAATATTCATCCGAAACAGGTTTCCGCTTTGATAGAAGCACATGTTCTAACTATCGAGACACTATTGACAGAAGCAACGGCTTTAGCGGCATGTATAATTAAGCCTGAAGCCGTTGAATTTGAGCAACTGATTCAACGCTATTATTTTACCGCCAGCGAACGGATTAAATTAAATAATCAGTTGGACCGCTGGGCTGTATTAACCCATCAACCTATTCCCGATTTCGGTCCGGCACAACTGTATAAAGGCAAGGATATCTTAAAAAAACTGGATGAACTGATTAGTAAAATAGATTTCTATTTGTAATATTGCGGTTTTATAAAAAGAACAGGGCATTCTTGGTGACAGCGACTATGCCAATATAAACAAAACACGCCATTGCCCCAATGAAAGCCAGCCATCTAACGGCGCCTCGATTACGCATAACCACTACGCCCAGACCAATATAACCCAGTAAGGCTACTATTTTGGCTATGATCCAGCTATAGTCTGTAGACAGCCAGTTTCCTTGATAAATCAGTGTAATACCACTAAGTAGCAGGATGGTGTCAATAATATGAGGAGCGATTCTGAAGAGTTTTTGTTTAAGTATAACAGGATGAGTTTCTGACAAAATAACTCTGCCTACAAAACTCAAAATGGATAGCAAAATAAAGGTCAGATGAAGCGTTTTAATCATGTGGTTCTCAAATTGTTGAGTCTTAGTTAGATTATTATAACGCCGTAAACAACAAATAAGAGAGCTTGAGTTTGGCGAGTTCTATTCCTTTGCTTTATATGAACATTCTCGAGTAGGGATAAGTTTTATTTGAGCCCATATACCTTTAACTGGCTACATACTTTTAACTGATTATCGGGCACAGTACAATTATTATTCTCCCCCACACGGTAAATCATGACGTATACCCTGCCGTTAGCAACAACGGGAGGGATCATCCTGGACATTTTCCCAAGTCCACCTTGGGCGTCATCGCCGGTCCGGTACAGGCGTTTCAGTTTATTCCCCGGAAGAACGGTAGTTGCATCATAAGCGACAAGTTGACCTTCAGCAAAATGTTTATTCGAGTCGTCATATTTTGAATACACCGTCCAAATAACCGCTGTGTCAAAATCAATGGCATGTGGAAATCCACTGGTATGGGATGGCTTACCCGAAACTGAAAGGAGACCGCCCGGCATACCGCCCGGAGAATCCACGTTAAACGATGCCAACTCGTCGGCCTCGGCTCGAAAGGTTGGAAAAATACCACTCATCGTTGAGAAGTTGTAGGACTTGAGATTGGCATTCTCGCCCCATACATACACAATTCCGCCTCCTTGATCACGCTGGGCAAACGCCAGGGCATGGATATGGTGCTGTCGGTTATGCTCCGGGTCGCCGCAAGGCATAAACCAGCCGTAATCACTGTTATTCATAGCTGGGCAGGGCAGACTTCTATTGAGATGTTGGACGCGATCCCAGTTCTGGGCAATATCGCCGCCGTAATAAGATGAAACCAGTGGCGGCTTCGACATGAGCTGATTAAACCTGTCATTCTTGCCAAGATTGAATTTGTCGAGAGAATAGATGATGCCGTCCTTGGTTCCCTGGAGCAGAAGGCTGGATCCCGGAACCATCATTGGCCCAGCGGAACCGAAATCCCAGTCTGAACCGGCTTTGCCGAAAGAAGCGCGGCCACAGGAAACTTCCGAATTGTTATCGCTCCAGAGACAGCCGGCTCCGGAAGTGCGCTCATCCAGGAAGGCCTTATAGTGATCCACCTTCCGCAAGAATGGTCGAGCGCCAGCCTGGCTCGGGGTAAAGCGGAGTTTGATCATGCTTTCAGCGAGGTCGACATCACCATTATTCGAAGTGCCGTTTGAAGTGGCTACATAAATCATATCACCTTCTGTTACAGGTGCGCCGCCGGCATGCCAGATCCCTGCACCCCAGGCATTGAAGGAGGTTGCGCAGAATATTGCCGGATCTCGTGAGAAGCCTGGTTGTTGCAGTAATGCTCGCGTGTCATAGGCAACCACAAAGCCATGCGGATTCTTACGATCTCCCCGAAATCCTTCACCATTTGCCGCGAACGCAAGGACGAGGCCGTTATTGCCGGTAAGCGCCAGTCCCGCGCGTAGCTTCGGGTAGACATACTGCCGGTTTTGATGATTCATGCTGAAAACGGCGCCGGAATCATTAAACCAGCAGCCATTTCCTTCCTGTGACTGGCCGAAGATACGTACAGGCGAGGATTTCTGGTTACCGTTTGCGGGGTTGAGCGAGTATATCTTGTAGTCGCGGTAACGGTTGTCATTAGCATTTTTTAACACCCAAGCGGCCACGAACAATGTATTTGTCGAAGTGTCGATAATTGGAGTTCCGGATATACCCCACGTGGGCGTGTGTTTCCAAAGATCCATATCCGCTGAACTGGCTTCGGGCCCCAACTTGACCTTGTAAACAGTGTCATTTGTTCTGGCATTGATGCCGATCACTTCGTTTTTCATTGTCGTAATAACGACAAGGTCATCGCTGCCGGCCCCATTTTCAACCACTAGCGGTTGAGTTTCCACTTTTGCATTAAAATCATAAGTGCGAAGCAGTCCAAATTGGGCAGGATTCACGTTATTTTTGTTGAGCGTGAACTCCTGGTTGTTGGCCGCCGTTCTGAAGTTATTTGCGGACCGTTCCGTGACGCTGACAGCTTGAGCCCCTTGTGAAAAAAGGGCAGAAAAGATTAAAGCCCTTACAAGGCTGGTGATTAATCCCATCTTTCTTACTCCAGAAGGTATAAATTCTTTCCGTTAACAATCCATGAGTATTGTCTAGTTCTACATTAACGGTCAGGCTCAAGGAAATTATGCAATATCTTGCAAATACCGGTCATTCGAATATTCAGTAGCTTAAACGCAGGCTTGTTTCCATTTGTTGCGCTTAAGCTGATCTATATAGAAATTAATGGGCACAAATTATTGTGCGGTTGCTATATCTTTCATTACCCGTTTATCAGGAGCCGATCAAGTTTTAGCCGTATTATTAGTCAGTTTCGCGCTGAGTTGAGCAGACCATTGTCCAAAATAGGTGCCAATCACTATAGAGATAGAAATGACCAGCAGAGGATTATCCAGGGAAATACCCAGCAGAACTTCTTTTGTCAGTTTGTCCGAGGTTTGCAATAAATAGGCGAATGTTGATGAGTATCCCAGTACGCTGGCCGGTATCGTTGCAAGTTGCGGAATATTTGCTGCAAGGCACATAACCACGACGGAGACGGCGACGGTTATAGCCGCCATTAGCGGAAAACCCAGAGGCGCTGTAGCCGGAATTTCAGTCAGTAGAATAGCTGTTAACCAGGCCATGAAGACCCCGAAAATCCCACATATGATAGTGTTTATCAGTGCTTCTTTAGTAGCGCCTAGAAAAAAATAAGCTGCCCAAGCAATAGTTGCCGCCCATATAAAAAAAATGCCGCTAGCAGGCCCGACTGCCAAATATGTTGCAACACCGGCTAAACCGCCGATACTTAAAGAGAGCGCTGTAAGTTTATCCACGTTATATCTCCAATAATATTCACCTCAATGTAATGTAATCGGATTTCGCATCGAGGCGGTTCTATGAAATCCAACGTCCGGGGTTGGCGGACTGTTAAGAAAATTTTCCGTATTGGCATTGCAAGACATTTTAATTCTGAATGCGATTCTATACTTGTCAAATGACATAAACAAGCTTGCTGTCAAATGCCCAATAATAAAAAGCACGGTTTAAACTCAAGGAGGTTGATGGGCTGGTTGCTGCATTAACTCATTCATATCCGCTTAAATTCGCAAAGCTGGCATTAAATCATTTCATTAATAATCTCTCCTGCTCCAGATATTTTCATCTGTTGCCGGATTATAGCGATATGTGCTTTTGTTTTCCTCCGTAACCAGTAGATAAAGCCCTGAGCCAATTCTAAAATATATTTCATTTTAAGCAGGGCGATGAGCAAAAAGTAGTTAATTTATTAACTTATGTGTACTAGCGAACAGAAGCCATTATCTGCTTGTCATATCCTATTATTGCTTCTTTAACACAGAAAGAAGAATTGCTTTTTGGTCTTATTCTGCAAAAAGCACTAATAATTGGCAAATTTTATATTTTTATATTTTATAGCTTTAGGAGACGATCATGACTAAGCAAAGACAGTCTGAAACAGGTTCAACCGCAAAGCGTGGTTTTGCTTCAATGGATGAAGACAAACAACGTGAAATTGCTAGCAAAGGAGGCCATGCTGCTCATGAGAAAGGTACTGCTCATGAGTTTACTCCGGAAGAAGCAAGAGAAGCTGGCCATAAAGGCGGTCAAGCTGCTCATGAAAGAGGAACTGCTCATGAGTTTACTCCGGAAGAAGCAAGAGAAGCAGGCAGCAAAGGCGGTAAAGCCGCCCATGAGAAAGGCACTGCTCATGAGTTTAGTTCCGAAGAAGCAAGAGCAGCAGGCAGTAAAGGAGGTAAAGCTGCCCATGAAAAAGGCTCTGCTCATGAGTTTAGTTCTGAAGAAGCAAAAGCGGCAGGCAGCAAAGGCGGTAAAGCCTCTCATGAGGGGGGCAAAGGTAAAACCCATTAGAAAGGCGCTGCTATAAGTTTAATGAGGAAGAAGCAAAAGAAGCTGGAAGTTAAGATATTAGGATCAGTATTTATTTTCGGCTACAGCTAAAAATTTCAGTTAATTGTTTCTTCCATAGAGTCAAAGTGCGGCGGGGTGTATACTCCGTCGCAATTTTTTTGTTAAAGAATGGAACTGAAATTATATAACGTGGCTTTTCACCTAAATACTAAGGTCAAGGTATTCAATATAACTGGGCAGATGAAGTTTTCTAACCAGGATTTCCCCTTCCAGCACATAATTAAGGCAGACCGAGTTTCATATTAACTTTTTGCTATATAATTGAAGCCGTCAATCTGATTGACTCAAGGACTTGTAATTTAAGCAAGTTCAGGTTTGCTTTTATGGTTAGTATTTTTGATAATAGAGCTCAATAATAAAGTTCATAACGTGTGCTTCTTATTTAAATATTATTAATAGTCAATTATTTGTAAGCCAAATACACTGATGTGAATAAGGATATTCTGCATTAAATCATTGAATTTTAGAACAACGTCTTCTATTATCTATCTGATATAAAATTAATAATTAGCGTCAGCCATAAAAATATGAATATAATTGAATTACGAAAAAGCTTGCGTCGATCATCAGTAACTCAACGTATAGCTGATCGCCGTAAGGTTTCATACGAATTTGACTCCCCCGAATGGTGGGAATATATAAGAAAAAATCATATCGATTGTCCAATGTCCAACCGTCGTGAGGCGGACAGGCGTAGCGATAAAAGACAATTGTCGGATCGTCGTCAACAACTTGCTCAGACTGGACACTCTGAAAACAGCTATGGACGTATTTTTCTAACTCCCGCTGAAAGAAAGTTACTTGAAGATTTATACCTGAGTGATCTGGATTAATACATGGCCGTTTTTGTAATGTGCTTGTAATAACCTGAGAATCTATTCCAAATATAAGAAATGGCCGAATTAGCCAATTTTTGAAAGTCTTCCGTCCTCAAGAAACCTTCAGTTCCAAATATAATCTCGTTTTAAAAAAGCGAGAGCTTTAAAGTCCTTTATTTCGACTTAGTGGTCAAATGCACCTGCTTTATGATGAAAAGTACTCATTAATTGCAGCGTTTTAAGTCATAAATCGCTTATGACTTAGAATCTGTTCAATATCTTCTCAGTAATAATGCCAAGAAAGCCAAATTAACGAATTGTAAGCTGGTGTTAAGCAAGCGCTCGGTATTCTTCCAAAGCCGCCGGCATTTTTCCAGCCAGGCAAAGGATCGCTCGACCACCCAACGTTGCGGAAGCACAGCAAAGGTATGAAGCTCACGGCGTTTGGCGACTGGTACGGTGGCCCCTGGCGAACGCTGGACGGCGTCAGCAAAAGGTTGCCCTGTATAGCCGCCATCGACCCACAGCCAAGTAACCGTCGATAAGCCGGTCACGTTCTGGGCAATGGCGTCCAGCGCGCCTTGGCGATCGGTGATATTGGCGGTAGTGACGGCTATCGCATGCGCTAAACCCTGGCTATCAACAAAAATATGACGCTTGATGCCCGAGACCTTTTTGCCGGCATCATAACCTTTATCTCTGGCGCTATCCGTGTTGTTGACGCTGTGAGCATCAACGCT
>JAQURG010000002.1 GCA_028715725.1 Methylococcales bacterium | reverse complement strand
AACCTCGTTCCCACGCTCCCGCGTGGGAATGCATACGGAGTAAAATAAATGGGTAGAAGCCGTTATACAATCACAGACCCTAAACAACCGCACTTTATTACACTCACCGTGCTGCATTGGATTCCTGTGTTTACTCGCAAAGAAGCCGTTGACATTTTACTAGACTCATTAAGGTTCTTATCTCAAGAAGGCTTGAAAGTGTACGCCTATGTTGTGCTGGAAAATCATTGCCACCTTGTTGTTCAAAGCAATGCGTTGGATCGGGATATTTCGCGTTTTAAATCTTACACGGCAAAACAGATGATTCAGTATCTTGCAAACAATAATGTAAGGCAGATTTTAGAGCAGTTAGCGTTTTATAAAAAAGCGCATAAAAATGACCGCGCTTATCAGTTTTGGCAGGAAGGTGTTCACCCTGAATTGATTCAAAATGACGCAATGATGCGACAGAAAATTGATTATATTCACCAAAACCCGGTTAAACGCGGGTATGTTGATGAAGCCGTTCATTGGCGTTATTCGAGCGCAAGGGATTATGCAGGGCAAGCGGGGTTATTGGAGATTTGTAGACAATGGTGAGCCTGATATGCATTCCCACGCAGGAGCGTGGGAACGAGGTTGTGCGAGAGCCAACAATAATGAGGACAAACAAATGACATTCATCAGCGAAGCCGCTTTTGAAACGGCCTTTATCGACGAGTTAAAAAATAAAGGTTGGGAAAGTGAAATATTAAAAAAACCGACCGAAGCGGATTTGCTGCAAAACTGGGCGGCAATTTTATTTCAAAACAATCGCGACATTGACCGCCTCAACGATGTGCCGCTAAGCGATACTGAAATGCAGCAGATTGTCGAGCAAATACGCGAGTTAAAAACCCCGCTTAAACTTAACGGTTTTATTAATGGCAAAACCGTCGCCATTACCCGCGATAACCCCAATGACCCCTTGCACCTGGGCAAAGAAATCAGCCTGAAAATTTACGACCGCCAGGAGATAGCCGCTGGGCAAAGCCGCTACCAAATGGTGCAGCAACCGAGGTTTGCCAAAAGCTCCCATATACTCAACGACCGCCGCGGCGATTTAATGTTGTTGATTAACGGCATGCCGCTCATTCATATAGAGCTTAAGCGTAGCGGCGTGCCAGTCAGCCATGCCTACAACCAAATCGAAAAATATTCCGCCGAGGGAGTATTTACCGGTTTGTTTGCCTTGGTGCAGGTGTTTGTCGCCATAGAACCGAAAGAGACGGTCTACTTTGCCAACCCCGGAATGGACGGCAAATTTAATAAAGATTTTTACTTTCACTGGGCCGATTTTGATAACGAGCCTATTAACGATTGGAAAGGCATCGCCTCGCGCTTTTTGTCGATCCCGATGGCGCACCAGCTGATTGGTTTTTACACCGTGGCCGATGGCTCCGACGGTGTGCTCAAAGTGATGCGCAGCTACCAATACTATGCCGCCAACGCCATCTCGGACAAGGTTTCCAAAACCAACTGGGGCGATAAAGACCGTTTGGGCGGGTATGTGTGGCATACCACGGGCTCCGGCAAAACCATGACCAGCTTTAAATCGGCGCAGCTTATCGCCCACTCGAAAGACGCCGATAAAGTGGTTTTTTTAATGGATCGAATCGAGCTGGGCGTGCAATCCCTGCAAGAGTATCAAGGCTTTGCGGGGGATGGCGAAACGGTGCAGGCCACCGAAAATACGGGCGTATTGATCACCAAGCTCAAAAGCACCGACCCCGCCGATACCTTGATTGTCAGCTCGATTCAAAAAATGAGTAATATCAAAGAAGAGGCCAATGACGAGGGCGTGAGTTTTCAAAGCCACGATATTGCGCTGATCAACAACCGGCGGCTGGTGTTTATCATTGATGAAGCCCATCGCTCCACCTTTGGCGATATGCTGATCTCCATTAAACAAACCTTTCCTGCGGCGCTGTTTTTTGGCTTTACGGGTACGCCGATTCAGGAAGAAAACCAAAAGAAACGCAACACCACTTCAACCGTGTTTGGTAACGAACTGCACCGCTACAGCATTGCCGACGGCATCGGCGATAAAAATGTACTGGGCTTCGATCCGTATAAGGTGATGACCTATAAAGATAAAGATTTAAGAAGAGCAGTGGCGCTGCTAAAAGCCAAAGCGACGACCGAAAGCGAAGCTTTGGCAGACCCTAGGAAAAAAGAGGTGTTTAATCACACCATGCGTAAAGTGGACATGGCTGGGCACACGGAATCCAATGGCAAGTATGTGAAAGGTATTGAAGATGACGTGCCCATATCGCAATATACCCGTACTGAACACCAAGAAATGGTGGTTAGGGATATTCTTGAAAATTGGACGAATCTTAGCCAAAACAGTAAATTCCACGCCATTTTCGCCACCAGCAGTATTCCAGAAGCGATTGCGTATTATCGCCTGTCAAAACAAGCTAAACCGTCATTAAAAGTAAGCGCCCTTTTTGACCCACATATTGATGAAGGCAGTAGCTATACGGGTAATACAAAGTTTAAACAGGATGGTTTAGTCGAAATTATGACGGACTATAACGCGCAATATGGTCAGGATTTCACCTTGGCTAATCACGCTAAATTTAAAAAAGACATTGCCGCACGACTCGCCCATAAAAAACCGTATTTGCGTATCGAAAAAACACCGGAGCAACAAATTGATCTGTTGATTGTGGTTGACCAAATGCTGACGGGTTTTGACTCTAAATGGTTGAATACGCTGTATCTGGATAAGGTGCTTAAGTATGAAAATATTATACAAGCCTTTTCTCGGACTAATCGCCTTTACATTGAACACGAAAAACCCTTTGGCACTGTTCGTTATTATCGTTACCCGCACAGCATGGAGCGCAATATCAACGATGCGGTCAAGCTCTATTCCGGGGATAAACCCGTCGGGCTTTTTGTGGATAAACTGCCCAATAATTTGAAAAAAATGAATGCCATTTATGATGACATTGTGGAGCTGTTTGATAATGCCGGGATTAATAATTTTGAAAAATTGCCGGCTGATTCATCGGTATGCGGCCAATTTGCAAAACTGTTTAAGAGCTTAAATGACTATTTGGAAGCGGCCAAGATCCAGGGGTTTATTTGGAGCAAGCTAAGCTACTTTTTTGGCAAAGGTAAGCAAAAAACTGAAGTGACGCTAAATCTTGATGAAAATACCTATTTGATATTGGCGTTACGTTATAGAGAATTATCCAGTGGCGGCGGAGGTGGCGGTTTTGATGAAGTGCCGTTTGAAATATCGGGCCACTTAACGGAAATAGACACTGGGAAAATCGACACGGATTATATGAATTCCCGCTTTGAGAAATACCTGAAGACGATTCAAAAAGACGATGCAAGCAGCAACGATATTCAAAAAACAGTCGATGAGTTGCATAAATCTTTTGCAACCCTCACCCAGGAAGAGCAAAAGTTCGCCAATATTTTTCTTAATGATGTGCAGCGCGGTGATGTTAAACCGGAAGAGGGGAAAACCTTCAGAGAGTACATAACGGAATATCTGGCTGCCGCTAAAATTGCGCAAATTAATGAAGTTGTTAACGTACTTGGCAGCATACAACACGAAAACATCGCCGCATTTAAAAGCAAGTTAAGCCGCATGATGAATGCCGGAGTAACAGAAGGCAATATCAACGAATTTGGCCGCTTTGATGATTTGAAAAACTGCGTTGATAAAGCCAAAGCCAAGGCTTATTTTGAAGAACAGGAAGGCGCTGGTATTTCACTTTTCAAGGTGAATATGAAAATCGATAAATTGCTTCAGGATTTTATTATTAGCGGTGGCTTTGATTTGTAGCACACCAGCACTTTCACTGTACAACAAGTCAAAGCACTCAGACGCAGCAAAGCTGGGCCGGTGTTTGAGGCGTTGAATGGCTGCTCTCTGGCTTATACCTGACGCATGCCCAAAAAAGCGAGTGTCGGCTCCTGGCACAACTGCGACCGTCAGTGTCAGGTTCAATTCAAACAAATATTTTGAATCTGACGGATCAAATTCAGAGTTTTAAATATTAATAGCTTCCTGGTCATCGATTATGTCTGCTTTGTTATGGTTAAGTCACTACCGGACATGGCCCGGAGTGCCTCGTCAGCATTGTCCATCACCGGAATAACCCGATCGATTCGGGTCAGTCGGAATAAGGCGAGTACATTATCGTTGACATTGCAGACCATCAATCTGCCTTGTGGACGCAACGCTATCATCGTGGCGATAATGGCGCCCAGTCCACTGCTATCGACGAACTCAACATCGCTCAGGTCGAGGATAATTTGCATATGACCGTTATGGACGATGTTTTTCATATGAACCTTGAGTTCCTCAGCTACGTATGAGTCCAGACGTTGCTCTATCGGTCTGATGACCATCGCTTCTTGTTCTTGCCATTCGTCAAATTTCATTTCAATTTCCTTTTACTTCCGTCTCTATTCATGGATCAATTCCTGTCTCAGTTAGTTCACAGAATAATCTGGCTTTAGCCGGCCAGGGGTGCCCAAAAAAGTTTTCTGTCAGAAAATGACTATAACATGTCCCATATTTCCCGTGCGTATTCCCGAATGGTGCGATCACTGGAAAACTTGCCCATTCGGGCCACATTCATAATAGCTTTTCGCGCCCACAGCGCCGGTTGCGAAAAATCTGCGGCTGCCTGGGTTTGAGCATCGACATAGGCGTCAAAATCCGCCAAGTGGAAATAATAGTCGCCTTGATGAACCAGCGCTTTGAATATCCATTCAAAAAGACCGGGCTCTCCGGGGCAGAATAGCTCGCCTTTGATTGCGTTCATTACGCGCTTCACGCGCTCACTATGAATGTAATATTCTTCAGGCCTATAGCGGCTGTGTTGGCGCAAGTGCAGAATTTCTTCAGCCTTCAGGCCGAAGATGTAAATGTTATCATCCCCAACCTCTTCAAGAATTTCGATGTTGGCACCATCCAGTGTGCCTATCGTCAAAGCGCCGTTCATTGCCAGTTTCATATTGCCGGTGCCGGAAGCCTCCATGCCTGCGGTTGAAATCTGCTCTGACAAATCAGCCGCCGGAATAATACTTTCTGCCAGTGAAACGCGATAGTCGGGGATAAAAACAACCTTGAGTTGGCCGCGAACGCGCTGATCGTTGTTGATACGCTGCGCGACATTGTTAATAAGTTTGATGATCTGCTTGGCGGCCCAATATCCCGGTGCAGCTTTGCCTGCAAAGATACACACACGCGGCGTCAGCAATTGTCCGCCATCTTCGACGAGGGTAAGGTACAGGTAGATGATATGCATCAGGTTCAGGAGTTGCCGCTTGTACTCGTGAATGCGCTTGACATGGATATCGAACAGCGCCAACGGATCCACATGCACCCGGTTTGTCGACCATATTGTTTTCGCCAACTGACGTTTGTTGCTCTGTTTTACATCAAGAAACACCGTTCTGAATGACGGATCGTCGGCGTAGTGTTCCAGGCTTCGCAATTCGTCAAGATTGGTAATCCATTGCTCGCCGACAGTTTCTGAAATCAGGCTCGCCAGCCCAGGATTGGCTTTCAGCAGCCAGCGCCTGGGCGTTACTCCATTTGTTTTGTTGTTGAATCTTTCCGGCCAAAGCGCAAAAAAGTCCGGCACCAGATTTTTTACAAGTAAATCCGAATGCAGCTTCGCGACCCCATTTACCGAATGGCTGCCGACAATCGCCAAATTTGCCATGCGCACCTGTTTGGTTTCGCCTTCCTCGATAATTGATACTCGCGCTAACTTTTTGGTATCGCCGGGCCAGCGTGCTTCAACTTGCGCCAGAAAACGCTGATTGATTTCAAAAATAATTTGCAGGTGGCGCGGCAAGACCTTTTCTAATAGCGGCACCGGCCACTTTTCCAAAGCTTCAGGAAGCAGTGTATGGTTGGTATAGCCTAACATCGCCTGGGTCAGTTCCCAGGCCTCATCCCATTCAAGATACTCTTCATCGACCAGCATGCGCATCAGTTCGGCGACCGCCAGCGCAGGATGAGTGTCATTTAGCTGTATTGCGACTTTTTTGGAAAGTGAGGCTATGGCATGATCGCCGTATTCTTTCTTGTAACGCCGGAAAATGTCTCGCAATGTGCAAGCCACGAGAAAATATTCCTGCAGCAATCGAAGTTCCTTGCCGCTTTGCACCGTGTCCGCAGGATAGAGAATCTTGGAGACGGTTTCAGAAGAAATTTTCTGCTTCACGGCGCGCAAATAATCGCCTTCATTGAATATTTGCATGTCGAAGTCCTGAGACGAACGAGCCGAATAAAGCCTCAGAAAATTGATCGTATGCCCGCCATAGCCCGGTACCGGCAAGTCGGAAGGCACGCCTACCAGCACTTGCCAGTCCAGCCACATCGGATTATAGCTTCCGGCTGCATCGAGTCCATTTTCGATGTGTCCATAAATCGGCACGATACAGGCTTCCTCGGGCCGCTCAATCAGCCAGGGCGATCCCAAAGCATTCCAGTGATCCGGCTTTTCCGTCTGATAGCCATTGCGGATTTCCTGCCGGAACAAGCCGAATTCATACAAGAGTCCGTAGCCGTAACCGGCGAGGTCGAGACTGGCGATTGAATCCAGGAAACAGGCGGCCAGACGGCCCAGTCCGCCATTTCCCAATGCCGCATCCGGTTCAGATTGACGTACTTCTTCAAGATCTATGCCTATATCCGACAGAGCATCCCGGCAAATTTCCAGCAGTCCCAGGTTGTAAAGACTATTGCCGAGTGATCTGCCTATCAGAAATTCCATGGATAGGTAATAAAGCCGTTTTACGCCTTGATCCTTATATCTTGCCTCGGTATCCAGCATGCCGTCAATCAGTGTTTCTCTTAGTGTGCGCGCGATTGCTTCGAAGGCTTCCCGATTCGTCAATTCATCATCACCGATACCCAGCACATAGCGGGCATTATGGCGTATGCGTTCAACGAGAGCTGAACGATTTTCCTGCAGGCTCATGGTCTTCGGGGACATAAAATTTTCTCCGTTGCGTATGGGGGCAATAGTTAACTTAACAACTACCGGCTAACTGACCAGTTGAAAAATTGATGTATTTAAATCTTATATTATTTTCCCCGCAAGATCATCTACCGCCTTTCGTTCTTGACAGGAATAGGATAAAGCGCTAGAAATTGACATCCGCTATTGATGACCTACCCATAATAACTGCATGCGCCCGGAATGTGCGCATAAGGAGCCGGAGGACACAATGATGACTGAAGAAACAAAACAGAATGCTGAAAAGTCTCTGATGGACGAATTGGGATTTAACGAAGCGGAAATTGTCAGGCGCAGGGCTTTTCTGGAATTAGGCGATGATGATATCCAGGAACTCGTGAGTATCAGGAAGATTGCTCAAGAGTATGCCGATCCCGTCCTCGAAGCATTCTACAAACACCTGCTCTCGTTCGACGAAACCAGGGCATTTTTTCAAAATCCTAAACTCCTTGAACACGTCAAGCAAGCTCAGAAGGCTTATTTTGCCGGGCTAACCGAAGGCGCTTACGATAAAGACTACATTGAAGACAGGCTCAAAATCGGCGCTATTCACGAGCGAATAGGACTGCCCGTTAAAGCATATATGGGGATGTATAATTTTTACCTGAGAAACGTCGCTAACTACCTTTTCGAGGAATATAAGAATGAGCCGGGGAAAGCGCTCCGGGCTTATCTCTCCTTGCTGAAAGTGGTTTTTCTGGACATTGGCCTGGCGATCGATACCTACATCAGCCGCCGCGAGCAACTGATCGGCAAACAGCGGGAAGCCATGCGCGAACTGCCGACGCAAGAGGCCCTATCAATGCGTGGAGGCGTAGTGGGTTATCAATTGCCTCCGTTGCATGCCTCTCATCTCGAAGTCACCACCGGCGACCTGTTGATTTTTGCTACCGATGGAATTTCCAGTGATTTTGCTATGAGGTTATCTCCGTGGGATCCGATGCTTCGCCACCAGCCTGTGCAGGAGATAGCCGACCGCATTCTGGCCCGCTTCGGCAAGCTTACCGATGATGCATTGGTGCTCGTCATTCGCTACCTGGGTTCAGCACCATGAAGGATAATTTGCAAATCATCACTGAATATTATGCTTCAGGACTTGAAGCCTATCTGAACGAAGGTGGAGAAGTGGCTTTAGAGCGTGCTTATATGCTCGGCCGTCAGGCAGTCGAGGCTGATCTTGGCGTTCTGGATTTGGAGTCGATTTATCGAAAGGCGCTGGCATCGACTTTAGAACGCGCCAAGAGTTTTGAAGAGGCGCTGCGCATTGTGCAAATGGCGGCGGAATTTTTGGCCGAAAGTCTCGCGCCTTTCGAGATGACCCATCGCGGCTTTCGCGAAGCCAACAAGGAACTGCGCCGGCTTAACAAAACGCTGGAAAATGAAATTGTTGAACGAAAACGCGCCGAGGCAGAGCTGCAGAATATCCGTGACGAATTGGAGCTGCGTGTTCAGCTCCGCACCGCCGAATTGGCGCAAACTAATGCAAATCTGCAGGCAGAAATCAATGAGCGTAAGCGGTACGAAGAAAAGTTATTGCTGCGCGACCGCGCCATTGAGGCCTCCAGCGCCGGCATTATCATCACCGATGCGAGGCAAACAGATAATCCTATTATCTACGCTAATCCTGCCTTTGCCCATATGACAGGTTATAGCCGAGAAGAGCTGATAGGTCTCAATCCTCGCATTCTACAGGGACCGGAAACCGATCCTGAAGCAATTAAAAGCATTCAAAAGGCTGTGTGTGAAATGCAACCCTGCCTGATAACCTTAAAGAACTATCGCAAGGACGGCGCAAGCTTCTGGAATGAGCTGTTCATCTCGCCGGTGCTGGATAGTCAGGGCAATCTCACCCATTACATCGGCGTCCAGACCGATGTGACACAATTGCGCCGAGCGGAAGAAGAACGCCATGAACTGGAAATCGCCAAACAAATCCAGCTTTCCCTTTTGCCTGATTTGCCTCTCCAAATTGAAGGTGTCCTCATCGCCGGTTTTTGTCAACCGGCAAGCCATGTTGGCGGAGATTATTTCGATTATTTTTATGGCCAAGACACCGTCGAAATCGTCATTGCCGACGTCTCGGGACATTCAATGGGAGCAGCGCTTATTATGGCTGAAACACGCAGCTCGTTAAAGGCAGAAGCCCTGCGTACACTGCCTATACAAAACGACCCGGATAAATTGATAAAAGGAGCGGGAACGGCAGATATCCTCGGTGTCCTGAATGCCCTTCTTTATGACGATCTGAGTCGGGCTGAGCTTTTCATCACCATGTTCTATATGAAATATAACCCGGTCACTCGAGAACTGAGCTATGCCAATGCAGGACATAACCGACCGCTGTTATTGCCTGTCGGAGAAACAGTTTGCCGGGAGCTGGATACCGAGGGGATCATTTTTGGTGTGACAAAAGAAATCGAGTTCGAGGAAAAAAGTCTCGTTTTGCGTCAAGGAGATCTGGTGCTCCTCTACACAGACGGAATTACCGAGGCCCAGAACCCGGAAGGCGAGTTTTTCGGTGCCGACCGGCTGGCCCGGCTTTTCGCCAATCGACGCTCAAATTCTCCGCAAGAAATTATCAACAAAATCGTCAGGGAGCTTCAGGCCTTCGCCAGCACCCATTCCTTTGCCGACGATGTCTCTATGGTTGTTCTTAAGGTCTTGTAAGAAAAGACCGTCAGCAGGAGGGGTGAGCCGCACAGTTTAAGCAAAATCAGGCAGCGCCTATTCTGCTAAAGCCAACAATCGCTTAAACAGACAGGTTTTCGTTGGACAATTGCTCAGGCAACACAGTTTGTGGCGCTTTCCTGCATTATTCGTCATTACCCTGCTCACGCTTCGCTACCACCACGATTACCGGTATTGGCCCAAAGAACAAATGCCGTACGTTAGCCGCTCCAATGATGCGGATGAGTTCTCTCATTGTGCAGTACATCAAAATCAATACCATAAGCAGGATCTGGATGACCCAGAAATGTGACCATACCATTGCGGCGAGCAGTTTTCTCATTAGCGACAACCAAACTGCCTGCTTCTCGCCAGAATTCGACGAGGCGTTCCGGATAATAGACGAGCATGGCTACCAGAAAGTAGAGAGTGGTTTTCCAGGCGATATTGTATGCCAGCGGCTTATGGGGTAGCGATTGATGATCGGCATTAAGGCCGCAATCACCACCGCCTTGCCTAAAATCAGGGCTGCCACTGTTACCGATACCGATGTGCTGAGGATAATCCCTGTTCCTTTCAGCATAAGAGTGCGGATAAGTACAAGAATATGCAGGGCAAAGAAGAAAAACAGGGCTGGCGGGAGCAATGCCTGGAATTCCTCTTTAATGTTCGCGAATAGCCTTTTCATGAATCTCTAAATGGAAGTAGAAAAAATTGTGCTCCAGGCTGTAGTCAGCCATGTTTTGTTTATAGTAGCTCAGATAAGCCCGGTTTCATAAAGACCGGTGATTTCCAGGGAAAAGAAACAGCGTGGCTATAAGTTTTGTACGGCCGGTTTTATTAGCGGGATGAAAAACAGGCAAAAAACTATTCCTTCAAAAAGCCGGGCGAGAGCTTTTGCACGAAGGAGAAATGATGAGTCCGGGAAAGCGAGCCGCTATGAACGGCACATTTAGAAACTGGGCAATTTTTTTAACATGAGAATGGCTTGCTTTAAAATGGTGCAAATTAAAACGGGTTAAAGACAGAAAACTTGATTTAAAGCTTGTTATCGTATTAATTTATTGACTATTCAATAACTTATATTTTATATAAAATTATGGCCTTAAAAATGCTTATATTATTTTGCCAGTGAAGGAATATAGGCATAATGAATCGCTAATGCCTAGTCGGAACTGACCCGTGCAGATTTCTTATGTGAATGTTAAACCATGCTTCATGCAGTATTAGTCTGTTTGAGGTTTACATTAGCTGCCGGTTGGCCCCGGCCTGGAGGCATTATGAAGACGTATTTATTAGCCGCCGTATCGATCGGAGTTTTAATTAGTGGCGCAGTGATATTGTATGATCGATTAGATTCGGTGCCTGAATATAAGGCGGATTTAGCTTATTCTTCGTTTATTAAACAGGTCAAGGCCGGCCGGATTGAGAAAGTGGAAATTTCAGGCAAGGTCATAAAATTTCGAACTTCTGCCGGGGAAGATTATGAAACCTATAATCCGGGAGATCCCAATCTAATTGATGAGTTGCTGGCAACCGGAGCTCAGATCCGAGCTCCTGCGCCGGAGCAACAGTCATTGCTTGTGGACATTTTTATTTCCTGGTTTCCGATGGTCATTCTAATCGCCGTATTGTTTTATTTTATGCAAAAAATGCAAAAGAACAGCAGGGGATCAGTCAAGTTCGCCTTTCAGAAAAACAAGGCAAAAATATTTAATGAAGATCAGGTGAAAATAACTTTTGCGGATGTTGCAGGTTGTGAAGAAGCAAAAGAAGATGTTGTAGAGCTGGTTGATTTCTTAAAAGCACCGCAAAAGTTTCAAAAACTGGGTGGTAAAATTCCGCGCGGCGTATTGATGATCGGACCTCCCGGAACCGGCAAAACCCTGATAGCCCGAGCCATCGCCGGTGAGGCTAAAGTTAAGTTCTTCTCTATTTCCGGATCTGATTTTGTTGAAATGTATGTCGGTGTTGGTGCCTCACGGGTGAGAGACTTATTTACCCAGGCAAAAGAGCACTCTCCCTGCATTATCTTTATCGATGAAATTGATGCTGTCGGCAGAAAAAGGAGCAGTTCAGGCATGGGCGGCGGTAATGAAGAGCGTGAGCAAACTCTTAACCAACTGCTGGTTGAAATGGACGGTTTTGAAGATAATGAAGGTATTATTGTAATTGCCGCGACTAATCGTGCGGATGTGCTGGATGATGCATTATTAAGACCCGGCCGTTTTGATCGGCAAGTTAATGTTGGCTTGCCTGATGTGCGGGGCCGGGAACAGATATTAAAAGTCCATTTGCAGAAAGTGCCGACGGCGGAAGATGTTGAAGTAAGTTTTATTGCTCGCGGTACGCCCGGGTTTTCAGGAGCGGAGCTGGCCAATCTGGTGAATGAAGCGGCTTTGTTGGCGGCGCGTTCCGATCTGCTTGAAGTCAACATGGCGCATCTTGAAAAGGCCAAGGATAAGATATTGATGGGCGTCGAAAAGCACACGATGGTGATGAGCGAAGACGACAAACGCTTAACGGCCTATCATGAGGCTGGGCACTGCATTGTCGGTCGGTTGATGCCGGATCACGATCCTGTCTACAAAGTAAGCATTATGCCCAGAGGACGGGCGCTGGGTATTACGATGTTTCTGCCGGAAAATGATCAATACAGCGCCAGCAAGCGTAAACTGGAAGGCCAGATAGCCAGTCTGTTCGGCGGCCGGCTTGCAGAACTGCTGATTTTCGGCGATGACCGAGTGACTACCGGCGCATCCAATGATATTGAAAGAGCGACTGAATTGGCCAGAAAGATGGTTACCCGCTGGGGCTTGTCCGATAAACTCGGACCGCTCACTTACGGAGAAGAAACCGGCCAGGCTGTGTTCGGTCATCCGGGAGCACAAGGCAACGCGGTATCCGGTAAAGTTGCGCAAATGATTGATGAAGAAATTCGCTCGGTAATCGATCGCAACTATTACCGTGCCGAGAAAATTTTGCAGGAAAATATCCAAATTCTGCATCTGATGGCAGACGCTTTAATGAAATGGGAAACGCTCGACCATTGGCAGATTGACGATCTCATGGCTGAAAAGGAAGCTCGGCCTCCCAGGGAAAAAGGCAATATGCAAAGCCTGGGCTCTTTTAAGGAATTAAACGGTCATGCAAATAATCACAACAATTTATTGCAACCCGGCGAAAGTTTTGCTTGAGATATTGATCTTGAAGCCGGCATTTTTACGAAGATTGTTATTCGAACCGGATTTGATGACTTTATTTGTTTGATTGACAGGCAAGCCTTAATTACAGACCGGGCGAGCGAAAATAAGGCTCGCCCGGCTGACTCAAAGTTAAAGCTGATAGGTTAAGCCTTTATAAATTGTAACCCTTCATTGTCAACATCCACTTTTATTGTATCGCCGGCGATGAAATAACCGGCCAGTATCTGTTGCGCCATCGGGTTTTCGAGCTGTTGCTGTATCGCGCGTTTCAACGGTCTGGCGCCATAAACCGGATCAAATCCTGCTTCTCCTAACAAATCCAGGGCTTCGGCACTAATTTCAAAACCGATTTCCCGCTCTTGTAAACGCTGGCGCAAGTATTCAATCTGAATGCCGGAAATGGCTCTGATTTGTTCACGCCCCAACGGATGGAAAACTACTGCTTCATCAATACGGTTAATAAACTCTGGCCGAAAGTGCTGGCTGACTTTTTCCATAACAGCCGCTTTCATAACCGGATATAGCGCTTCGCCTGACAACTCCTGAATAACGTCCGAACCCAGATTGGAAGTCATCACGATGATCGTATTTCTGAAATCAACGGTTCTGCCTTGGCCATCGGTCAAACGGCCATCATCCAGGACTTGCAGCAAGACATTGAAAACATCATGATGCGCTTTTTCAATTTCATCCATCAGAATAACTGAATACGGTTTACGTCTGACCAGTTCGGTTAAATAACCGCCTTCTTCATAGCCTACATAACCCGGAGGCGCGCCAATCAGACGGGCGACTGAATGTTTTTCCATAAACTCGGACATATCAATACGCACCATCGCATCAACCGTATCAAACATAAATTCCGCCAAAGCTTTGCACAATTCCGTCTTGCCCACGCCGGTCGGGCCCAGGAATAAAAATGAACCATTAGGGCGGTTGGGATCGGATAGTCCGGCTCTGGAACGGCGTATGGCGTTACTGACCGCTTTAAGCGCTTCATCCTGACCGACGACTCGTTTACTGAGCGCTTCTTCCATGCGTAATAACTTGTCGCGCTCGCCTTCCATCATTTTCGACACAGGAATTCCTGTCCATTTTGAGACAACTTCGGCAATTTCTTCTTCAGTGACCTTGTTCCTCAATAAGGTCATTTTATGGGTTTCAGCCGATCCTGCCATACCTAATTGCTTTTCCAGGGCGGGTATAATTCCGTACTGTAATTCCGACATAAGCGCCAAATCGTTCGCGCGACTTGCTGCTTCAAGTTCCGTTCTGGCATGCTCGAGCTTTTCCTTAATCGATGCTGAGCCTTGCAATGAAGCTTTTTCAGCCTTCCAGATTTCTTCCAGATCAGAATATTCTTTTTCCAGTTCGGCGATTTCCTGCTCCAGTATCTCCAGACGTTTTTTGGAAGCGGAGTCAGCCTCTTTTCTAAGCGCGACCTGTTCAATTTTTAACTGAATCAAACGCCGGTATAACCTGTCCATCTCCTCCGGTTTGGAATCAATTTCCATGCGTATGCGGCTGGCGGCTTCATCAATCAGGTCAATGGCCTTGTCCGGCAATTGACGGTCGGATATGTAGCGGTAAGATAAACTTGCCGCAGCGACAATGGCCGGGTCAGTAATATCAACACCGTGATGCACTTCGTATTTTTCTTTCAAGCCGCGCAAAATCGCCACGGTATCTTCAACAGACGGTTCATCAACCAGTACTTTTTGAAAACGACGTTCCAGCGCCGCATCTTTTTCGACATATTTGCGATATTCATCCAGCGTGGTTGCGCCAACACAATGCAGTTCGCCACGCGCCAGGGCGGGTTTTAACATATTGCCCGCATCCATTGAGCCTTCTGCCTTGCCTGCGCCTACCATGGTATGCAGCTCGTCAATAAAAAGGATAACCTGGCCTTCCTGTTTGGCAAGATCATTTAAAACCGCTTTCAGACGCTCTTCAAATTCACCGCGAAATTTCGCACCGGCAATCAATGCCGCCATATCCAGGGCTAATACCTGTTTGCCCTTAATGCCCTCGGGTACTTCGCCGTTGACTATACGCTGCGCCAGACCTTCAACAATGGCTGTTTTCCCTACTCCGGGCTCCCCGATCAACACGGGGTTGTTCTTGGTGCGTCTCTGCAAGACCTGAATTGTCCGGCGAATTTCATCATCCCGTCCGATCACAGGATCAAGTTTCCCTTGCTCTGCGCGCTCGGTCAGATTGATAGTGTATTTACTCAAGGCCTGACGCTGATCTTCAGCATTGGGATCATCAACCGCCTCACCGCCGCGCATTTTATCTATCGCTATTTCGACATTTTTCTTAATGATGCCTGCTTTTTTGAGCAGGTCATTTAAAACCCCTTTTTCCTCACAAGCGGCCAGCAGAAATAATTCACTGGAGATGAATTTATCGTTGCGTTTCTGGGCTAATTTATCGGTTAAATTAAGCAATCTCGATAATTCATTGGATACCTGGACATCGCCGCCTGAACCGGTGACGGTGGCGATACGCCCCATTTCCTTGACCAGTTCTGACCGCAGCAATTGCGTATTGATGCCGAGCTGAGACAGCAAGGGTTTCACAGTGCCGCCTTCCTGGTCCAGCAAGGCCAGCATTAAATGCACCGGTTCAATAAATTGGTGATCCTTTCCCAAGGCCAGACTTTGAGCATCAGCCAGTGCTGTTTGAAACTTGCTGGTTAATTTATCCATCCGCATAGTATTTACCTTTAAAAAAGTTATTTAATAATTGCTAATGTGGGGGGATTGAGTCGTTTTTCAAGGCGGTCGGTTGATGAAGATAGCAACCATTCAGTACAAAATCAGATTGCATGTAATTATCCGGATGAGTTTATCGGCCTCTTTTTTTCCAAAGTTTATGGCTCGGCCTTTGGCGCATGCCAACCTGGCTATGTAAAAGCTTGGACTGGCTATGTAAAAGCTTGGACAAGCTGCATAACGCTACAGTACATGGATGCTTTTCGTCGTTATAAAAACCCCCTAATAATTGTATATTTATTTATTACGTATATTATTGCAGCCCTGCATAATGAATTATTTTTGTTAAACAATAACGGGAAGAAAATATGAAACTAATAACAGCGATCATTAAGCCATTTAAAATGGATGATGTCAGGGAAGCATTATCTGAAATAGGGGTTGCAGGCGTTACTGCCACCGAAGTTAAGGGTTTTGGACGCCAGAAAGGCCATACAGAGTTATATAGAGGCGCTGAGTATGTAGTTGACTTTCTACCTAAAGTTAAATTGGAAATCGCTGTTGCTGACGATATGGTGGAAAAGGCGGTTGGGACTATAGTTAAAGCAGCCAATACCGGGAAGATTGGCGATGGCAAAATATTTGTCTCTGATCTGCAGGAGGCTATTCGCATTAGAACGGGTGAAACCGGAGAAGATGCCATCTAGGCATTTAGGAAATAAGGATGACTTTTACCCTAACAAAAAAGCTGCTGCCAGGCTTGCTATTGCTTCCCACTGTTTCTTTAGCTGGCCAATTAAATCAGGCGAATACGGCCTGGATTTTAACTTCCACCGGGTTGGTCCTGTTTATGACAATCCCTGGCTTGTCATTGTTTTATGCCGGCTTGGTCAGAAGCAAGAACGTGCTTTCGGTTTTAATGCAGTGTTTTGCCATTACCTGCCTGGTTTCTCTTCTTTGGCTGGCAGGAATTTACAGTTTTATTTTTGCCGATGGCGGAGAGCTGCAAAAATTCATCGGCGGATATTCCAAAGCCTTTCTTCCCGACATCAGCACCGGGGCGCTGACAGGGGATATTCCCGAAACCGTTTATTTTATGTTTCAGATGACCTTTGCCATTATTACGCCTGCTTTAATTGTCGGCGCATTTGCTGAACGCATGAAATTCTCGGCGATGCTGTGGTTTAGCGGCTTATGGCTGTGTATCGTTTATATGCCGGTTTGCCACTGGATATGGGGCGGCGGCTGGCTGGCCGGTTTAGGCGTGATGGATTTTGCCGGCGGCATTGTGATTCATGTGAATGCGGGCATTGCCGCTTTGGTTTCCGCCCTGGTGTTAGGCAAAAGAAGAGGTTTTCCAACTACTGCGATGCCGCCGCACAATATGACCATGGTCGTAACAGGAGCAGGCATGTTGTGGGTGGGCTGGTTTGGCTTTAATGCAGGTAGCGCCTTGACAGCGGATGGGCGTGCCGGAATGGCTATGTTAGCGACGCATATCGGCGCGGCTTCAGGGGCGCTAACATGGATGTTTATTGAATGGATACGTTTTGGCAAACCCAGTGTATTAGGTATCGTGACGGGCATGGTCGCAGGATTGGGCACCATTACACCGGCTTCAGGTTTTGTTGGCCCGGGGGGAGCGCTGGTGATTGGTGTTACTGCGGGCTTTGTGTGTTTTTACGCCACCCAATATGTAAAACGCACCCTGATAATTGATGATTCTCTGGATGTATTTCCTGTTCATGGCATTGGCGGAATTGTTGGATCATTATTGACCGGCGTCTTTGCCGCGAGTAGTCTGGGGGGGCTGGGGCTGGCTGAAGGTGTTTCGATCATCGATCAGGTCCGTGTTCAGGCTTTAGGTGTCCTGGTTACGGCTTCCTGGAGCGGTTTATTCAGTTACCTGATTTTAAAAGGACTGGATAAATGGATAGGCTTGCGCGTGACGTCTGATGAAGAAATGCAAGGGTTGGATACGGTTTTGCATGAAGAGAGCGGCTATTCTGATTTATAAGCGTTGTAATAGAATTGCCGACATCAATAAGGCGGCTTTGGAAGCCGCTTTTTAGGTTACAGGGTAGTGCCGATTAAATCATCTGGAATTTATGAATATTCGACACATCATATCCACTGCTAAAAAACCGGTTTTGATTGCGGGCGGCCTACTGCTAATTTATGCCGCGGCCTTGGTTTATATTCTTCCGGCCGTATTAAAGTCGAAAATTCCTGAAATTATTCAACAGGAAACAGGAAGAAAATCGTCAATTTCAAAAATTCAGGTTCAGCCGTTTCCTTTATCTATCAGCATTCAGGGGTTCAGGATTGAAGAGCACAATGGACAGCCCTTTACAGCATTCGATAATCTTTATATCAAAACGGGATTCTTCCGATCTATCAGACAATTATCGCTGGCTCTTGATAAGGTTTCGCTAAGGAATCCGTTTATTCATATCGCCAAACAAAAAGATGGAACATTGAATTTTCAGGATTTGTTCAAGGCCAAGACTGAAAAAAAAGAGGAAAACGGCCAGGCTTTTCCTGTCAATATTAAGAAAATATCCATAACAGAAGGAAAAATGGTATGGGAAGATGCCAGTTTTGCGAAATCTGTAACAGAGGCTATTGATCAGATAAATATTGATATTGAAGATTTTACCACGCATGCAGACAATCATGCTCGTTTGGGTTTATCGCTGACGCTGGCGGCAGGCGGGCATCTGGACTGGAAGGGCACGGCCAGCATAAAACCGTTGTCTTCAGAAGGGCATATCAAACTGGAGAATATAAAGCTGAAAACTATTCAGGCATTGGCTTTGCCTGACACTGCCCTCTTCCGTTTAAACGGGACTGAAATGCTTGAAGCTGATTATAATTTCAGATATGCCAGGAATAACCTGCAACTTAATGTCAATAAGGGCCGGCTTGGAATTGTTGATTTTCAGCTTCTGGAAAAAGGCAAAAACAGAAATCTGATCAAGATGCCGGCATTCGCCTTGCAAGGGATTGACTTTAATCTTGATCAGCGGACTATTTTTGTTGAGGCCGTGTCGGCAAATGATGCCGATTTTCAGGCATGGCTCGATGCTCAGGGCAATATTAACTATCTGACATTATTCCCTGCTGCTAATGCGGGAAAAAGCGCTAATAAAACCGCAGCCAATGCCGTCTCTGTCGAGCCTAAAAAAGCGCCGTGGAAAATCAAGGTCAATTCGGCTGCATTCAATAATTTCGGACTGAACTTTGCAGATCAAACTTTAAAAAATCCGGTTGCGATAAATCTTAAACCCATCAATTTCAAGCTGACCAATTACTCCAATGAAACCGGCGCGATAGCGCCATTTCAGCTGGATGCCGGAGTCAATAAAACCGGATCAATAAAGGCCGTTGGAGATGCCGTTATTCAGCCCTTTTCCGCTAAAGCCGCTATCAATGCCAAAAACATCGCCCTGCAAAATTTTCAGGCCTATGTAGCCGGGTTCGTTAACCTGGAGGTTATTGACGGGAAGTTCAATACTGACGGCAATGCGGTTGTCACAGCTCCTCAAAATGATAAGCTGACGGTAACTTTTAAGGGCAATACCGGCATTACCAATTTATTAATCAAAGACCCATTGCTGAAAGGAAAAGACAGGGAAAAAGTCCTGCTTAAAATGCCGGCTTTTACAGTGCAAGACATCGATTTTAATCTGGGTAACCGGGAAATCGTGCTGGACTCTATTTCAGCCAATAATGCCGAATTTGAAGCGTGGTTGAATCCTGAAGGCGTCATCAACTATCAGACATTGTTTCCGGAAGCTAATGCTGCCGGAAACAATGCGAACCATACTATGGCTCCTACCGTCGAACCTAATGTGTCACCCTGGAAAATTAAAGTCAACAATATGGCTATTACTGATTGCGGGCTTAACTTTGAAGATCGGACACTGAAAAAACCTGTTGTCATGAATCTTAAGCCCATCAATTTCAAACTGACAAACTATAGCAATCAAACGGGCGGCAGACTACCGGTCCAGCTCAGTGTCGGAATGAACAAAACCGGATTGCTGACGCTTAAAGGCGATACCGTTATTGAGCCACTTTCTGCTGAGTTAGATCTTGATGCCAAAAATATAGAGCTGGAAACATTTCAACCTTATTTCGATCGATTTGTACGGCTGGATGTGATCGACGGAGCATTGCACATTGATGGCAAGCTGTCTGTCGCAAAACAAAAGCAAGGTAAACTGGACGTTAAATTCAAGGGTGATACCGGAATTGCCAGTTTATTGACCCGCGATCAGGTTCTTAATAAAGACCTGGTAAAATGGGAAGAGCTGGCTTTAAAAGACTTTGCCGTTGATTTATCGGCAAACCGTTATACCGCTGCGGCGCTTGTTGTTGATAAACCCTATGCCAGGGTAACCATCAGAAAAGACAAGACGGTTAATTTTAACGATATCGTTATCAGCGATAAAAGCAAGTCTGGGGCCCGCCCTAAAACAGCGCCTGATAAACGGACTGACTCTAGCAAACCTTATTTTAAATTAGGCAAAATTCAGGTAAAAGATGGCTCATCCGATTTTTCCGACCTCTCATTAATTCTGCCGTTTGCGGCAGAAATTAAAGGCCTGGATGGCGGCGCACGCGATATTTCCTCAGAACAAAACTCAACCGTTCCTTTCGCTTTGTGGGGGAATGCTTACGATCTGGCCCCTGTCGATGTCAAGGGTGAAGTTAGCCCCTATCAGGGCGATTACAATGTGGAAATCAATTTTAACGGATTGCCGATGCCATTAATATCACCTTATATGGTGCAGTTTGCCGCCTATAAAGTTGAAAAAGGCAAGATGACGCTAGGGTTAAAATATAATCTTGCCAATAAAGTATTAACTGCGTCTAACAGTATTTTCATTGATCAGTTCGAATTGGGCGAAAAAGTTGAAAATCCTGATGCAGTCTCATTGCCGCTTAAATTGGCGGTAGCGCTGCTAAAAGATCCGTCCGGCAAAATAAAAATGGATGTCCCTATTACCGGCAGCCTCGAAGATCCTAAATTCAGTATTGGAGCCATTATTACCGATGCGCTGGTGAATGTGCTCGGCAAGGTGGTCACTTCGCCTTTTCGTGCATTGGCTTCTCTGGTAGGCAGCGAAAAGGATATGAGCACGATCAGTTTTACTGCCGGTTATTCCTTTCTGGGTAAACAGCAGCGCGAAAAACTTGATAAATTGGCCAAGGCTTTGGAGAAACGTCCGGTTTTAAATATCGATATCAAAGGCGCGGCATATCAGGAGCAGGATTGGCCAATCATCAGAGAAGACGCCTTATACGAGCAACTTAAAAGGCGCCGGGCCGCCGAGATCAATAAAGAGGCGGAAACAAAAATACGTGAGGAATATGTCGAGCTTACTGATGATGATTACAAGCGTTTATTGGCGGATATGTTTATTGAGAAGTTTCCTCTGCTGGCAGAAAAATCATTCTTAGGGATGCCGAAATTGACGAATCCGCAAGCAGGCGATTTTTATCAAGTGGCCAAACAGAAGCTGTTTACGATCATCAAGCCTGAACCGGACCGGCTCAAACAGCTTGCCTCGGCTCGAGCGCAGGTTATTGCCAATTATCTTGTTCAGACGGGCGGTGTATCGCGTGAAAGAATATTTATTCTCGATACAGCGATTGATCCTGAAAGGAATAATAACGATATTGTCAGCATATTGTCATTGAATGCTGGTTGATTTCAAGTATGACCGGATGTCCTGAGGTTAGGATTTAAACGTGCTCCCCGGTAATGTCACGGTTGATGAAGTTGATTATTTGCTGTTCATCATTAAAATTCCCATAAGCCAGTATTAATTTTACATAAGCGGCCTCAATCGCCATATTCCAGATCATGACAGCCCCCTGTTCGATTAACAGTCTGGCGCTCTGGTAAACATCAGGTGATTTAACCGCCGGCGCCAGGTAAACCTTAACGCCTTGTTCGCCGCAGCGTTTTATAAACTCGGATAAAGAATAATGGTCGCCCCATTGGGTCGATGCGCAGGCTGTGCCGGAATGGTATAAATCATGCAATATTGCATCGACATTTTCCAGATTGAAATGACGATAATCCAAACCCGGATAGGGCTTTATCATTAAAACCCGGTCTGAAAAACTGGCTTTTAAAGGCAAAATATCGGTTTCTATATTATCATTCGGACCTTCTCTCATAAAAAGATTAGATTTTGATGGATGATTCAGCGTAAACCTGGAATTTTCAAACAGCATATAACTGCGGCTCTGAACGCTGAAAAAATCACCGCTCAACTGCAAGGAGCAGGTGAGGCGTGATCCTTTATGCACTTGCATGGCTTGCTGTGGGTTGCGGTAAGGTACAAATACGCCCGCCTGTTTTTTTTGCACTATGAATTCAACTGCGCAGGTAAAGTTTTCAAGCCCGTTCGCCTTGGGATCATCCAGTGGATAATCACTGCCTACCAGCAGGATGGGAACTTTAGTGGTGTGGAAATAATAACTCAAGGCGGCGGCTGTATAGGCCAGGGTGTCGGTGCCGTGAGTAATGATGATTCCGTCAAACTGATCGGGACGCTCGGCTTCTATGGCGGCAATAAGAATTTGCCAGGCACGCGGCGCAAGATTCTCGCTCAGGATTTGCAAGGGCTGAATAGTGTTGAACTCGATATAGTGATCATTTTTATGATGCTGCCGAAACTGCCGGATTAATTCGAATCGTGCTGTGCCTGTGGTATTGATCGTTCCTTCAGAGGCAGCAGATCCAATGGTTCCGCCAGTAAACACAAGTAAAATATTTTTCATAGTATGATGCGCAGGTTTATTTGTATTTTGTCCAAAAGCACTCTAATTAAAAAATGAAAATATCACTCATCGTCGCGATGGCAAGTAACAGGGTTATTGGCAACAATAATGTCATGCCTTGGCATTTATCGGCGGATTTAAAAAAATTTAAAAAAATCACCATGGGTTCGCCCATTTTGATGGGCAGAAAAACCTACGAATCCATAGGCAGGCCTTTGCCTGGCCGGACGAATATCATTATCAGCCGGAATCCTGTGTATAGGCAAGAAGGATGTCTGGTTTTTAATGACATTGAAACAGCAATAAAAAAGGCTTGTGAAATTGCCGAAGAGATTTTTATTATCGGCGGTTCCGGGCTTTACCAGGCCACATTGCCAGTTGCCGATGTGCTTTATATAACCCTGATAAACAGGGAATTTCAGGGCGATACTTTCTTCCCTGATATCGATATGAATGATTGGTCTGAAGTGGAGCGAGAAAACATTCATGATGACCCCGATGCGGCATTCAGCTACAGCTTTTTGAAATTTGAAAGAGCAAATAGCAAAAATTAACAAGAATATAATGAAACCAGTTAGAATATCAAAATTTATCGATAATTCTGCAATAAGCAATATCATGCAAAATAAATACAATACTGATGACTTAAGAATTTGTGCGACTAAAGAAGTCATCCCGCCCGTCCAGGTTCACGATGAAATGCCGATCAGCAAGGAGGCGGCGCAAACCACTTCCAAGGCCAGGGCTGAGATTCATAAAATATTAACAGGGCAAGATGACAGGTTATTGGTTGTGGTCGGGCCTTGCTCTATTCATGATACCCTAGCGGCTAAAGAATATGCCGGGTTTTTGAAAACTGTTAAAGACCAATTGCAGGACGAACTGGTCATTGTTATGCGGGTTTATTTTGAGAAGCCGCGCACCACGGTGGGTTGGAAAGGGTTAATTAATGACCCTGATATTGATTCCAGCTTTAACATCAATAAGGGCCTGCGCGTTGCCAGACGGCTACTGCTCGATGTCAACAACATGGGGGTGCCCGCAGCCACCGAATATCTTGACCTGATTACTCCGCAGTATGTTTCCGACTTGATCGCCTGGGGAGCCATTGGCGCCAGAACAACTGAAAGTCAGGGGCATCGTGAGTTAGCTTCGGGTGTTTCCTGTCCTATCGGCTTTAAGAACTCCACTGACGGAACGATAAAAATTGCGATTGATGCGATAGGTGCCGCGATGAGCCCGCATCATTTTTTATCGCTGACTAAAGCGGGTCATTCTGCGATCTTTTCGACCACTGGTAATGAAGATGTGCATATCATTTTAAGAGGCGGCAATGACAGGCCAAATTATGATGCCGTTAGCGTCGAACAAGTCGCCGAGGGAATGGAAAAAGCGAACCTCAGGCCCAATATTATGATTGATTTCAGTCATGCCAATAGTTTAAAACAGTGCCAGCGGCAGCTGATCGTCGGTGAGGATGTGGGGGCTCAAATAGCCAATGGCGATTATAGAATCATGGGCGTCATGATCGAAAGCAATCTTAAAGGAGGTAGCCAAAAGGTTATCGCAGGGCAGCCCCTGGTTTATGGACAAAGCATTACCGATGGCTGTTTATCCTGGGACGATACCGTATTTTTGTTAAAAAATCTGGCCGGGGCAGTCATAAACCGGAGATCAGTTGATGCAAATCGGAGCTCGAATACATGTTGATTTATATTAATGGCGAACCCAGTAAAATCAGCGATAACAGCCGGGTAGCTGACGTGATTGCCGACCTGGGATTAACCGGAAAAAAGATCGCTGTTGAGTTGAATAAAGAAATTTTGCCATTTAATCAATACCAGATTCAGACATTGCAAGCTGAAGATCGTCTGGAGATTGTTCATGCTATTGGAGGCGGGCAGGATGACTCATTTGTACTCGCGGGCGTCACCTATCATTCAAGGCTCCTGGTTGGCACAGGCAAATATAAAGATCTTGAAGAAACCCGTCTGGCTATTGAAGCCAGCGGCGCCCAAATTGTTACAGTCGCCATTCGGCGCACTAATATTGGTCAAAATCCGGGCGAGCCAAACTTGCTAGATGTAATCTCACCCGATAAATACACGATTCTGCCTAATACGGCCGGCTGTTATACAGCAGAAGATGCTGTAAGAACCTGTCGTTTAGGCAGGGAATTACTCGGCGGGCATAAACTGGTTAAACTGGAAGTGCTTGCCGATCAGCGTACCCTGTTTCCTGATGTGGCAGAGACCTATATAGCCGCTGAATTACTGGTTAAGGACGGCTTTGATGTCATGGTTTATACCAATGATGACCCGATAGCCGCGAAAAGACTGGAAGATATAGGCTGTATGGCTGTTATGCCTCTGGCTGCCCCTATCGGTTCGGGTTTGGGTATCCGCAATCCCTATAACATCCTGACTATTGTTGAAAATGCCAAAGTCCCTGTTTTAGTGGATGCAGGCGTAGGTACGGCGTCGGATGCCGCCATTGCTATGGAACTGGGCTGTGCAGGCGTATTGATGAATACCGCAATTGCCGAAGCTAAAAACCCTGTACTGATGGCTTCGGCAATGCGCAAAGGCATAGAAGCCGGTCGGGAAGCATTTTTGGCCGGCCGCATGCCCAGAAAGCGCTTTGCCTCTGCTTCATCACCAATAGATGGTTTATTTTTTACACTGTAGGCGCAAGTTCATCGCCCGGCGGTTTAAGCCGCCCTACAGCTGGCTAGTTATATTATGATCCCTCCTGAAATTATTTTTCCTCAAAGAATACGCAGTTTTATTCGTCGGCAAGGCCGCGTTACACCTGGGCAACAACAGGCTCTGGATAATAATGGGGCCAGGTATTGCCTCGACCCAAAGTCAGATTATGATTTTGCGCAGGTTTTCGGGCGTATAGCGCCGTTAGTCGTTGAAATAGGTTTTGGCAATGGCGACAGTCTGGCGAAAATGGCGGCCGCCAATCCGGATATCGATTACATTGGTATTGAAGTGCACAAGCCGGGCGTTGGTCATTTAATGATGCTGCTGGATCAGCAAGGCCTTGATAATGTAAGAATTTACAGTCACGATGCCATCGAAATTATTGAACACAAAATCGCCGATAACAGTTTGTCGGGAGTTCACTTGTTCTTCCCCGATCCCTGGCCGAAAAAGAAGCATCATAAAAGACGGATCGTACGGCCTGATTTTGTAGAATTATTGATCAGAAAGTTAAAGTCGAACGGTTATTTTCATGCGGCCACGGATTGGCAAAATTACGCAGAATCCATGTTGGCGGTTTTATCGGCAGGCTCAGACTTGAATAATGCCAGCCCTGCAGGCGATTTCTGCGAACGCCCGGAACATCGTCCGCTGACCAAATTTGAGCAACGTGGAATACGCTTGGGGCATGGGGTTTGGGATTTGGTTTTTAGAAAAAAATGAAGGTCTTCTCTAAAAAGCACTGTAAAAGCTTAGCGCTCAACTAAATTTATGACGCGCCTGACGAGGTAAAGAAATTTCATTGCAAGACATTGATATGCAGTGGATTTATATCATTGATGTCTAGATCTGTCGTCGATAAATTCGCCCCCCGATGGCTTAATGTTGAGTTCCGGAGTTGATCAATAACTGTTCGGCTTGCGGCCCGGATTGGATATTTGGGCCGGCAGGTCATATAAGTCCAGTTAGTCGATTCTGTTTGATTCAGATTTTCGTCGGAAATTTACTATTGCTTACTATGAAGAAGATGTAGTCTTTTTCAATTCTAATTGACAAGCTAAGCCTGTATGATATAGAAATATTCCTAAATCAGATCCATTACCCTGTACATTATTTATTAAATGTCATTGAAGTCTAAAAAAGACGTTGATCTTAATTCAACAAAAGATCCATACGCACAGCGCGAAGCTGAAAAGTATGAAAATCCGATCCCCAGCCGCGAGCTAATACTTTTGACGTTTGAGCGTGCGGGAAAACCTTTGTCGCGCGTTGACATCGCCGCTGTGTTTTCCCTTGAATCGGAAGATGAGGTGGAGGCCTTACGCCGCCGCCTGAGGGCAATGGAGCGTGATGGACAATTATTATTCAACCGCAGACAGCAATACTGCCTGGTCAATAACAGGGATTTAATTGTTGGCCGCATTATCGGGCATCCCGATGGGTTTGGTTTTATAAGGCCCGATGATGGCTCCGATGATCTTTTTTTATCTCCTCGGGAAATGAACCCTTTGCTGCATAATGATCGGGCTATGGTGCGGGTTGCGGGAGTCGATAAAAAAGGTCGCAGGGAAGGTGCTGTTGTAGAGATTCTGGAAAGAAACACGCATCAGGTGGTCGGACGGCTATATAAAGAAGATAGCTTTACTTATGTCATTCCCGATAACAAAAATATCGCACAAACCATCCTTTTGCAAAAAGACGGTGCAGGTAAAGCCAAGCAAGGACAAATTGTTATTGCGGAAATTGTCGAGCAACCGACTAAATTACGCCAGCCTATCGGCAGGGTCATTGAAATATTGGGGGATCATCTTGCTCCCGGTATGGAAATTGAAATGGCGATTCGTTCTTACGAATTGCCTCACCTGTGGCCGGAGGCGTTGCTGGAAGAAATTAAGCCGTTAAAGGAAGAAGTGCCTGAGTCTGCGAAGGAAAACCGCGTCGATTTGCGGAAAATCCCTCTGGTGACGATTGATGGTGAAGATGCGCGTGATTTTGATGATGCGGTTTATTGTAAAAAGACGCCCAAAGGCTGGAAATTGCTGGTGGCAATTGCTGACGTTTCGCATTATGTACAAGTTAATAGCGAACTGGACAAGGAGGCTAAAAATCGCAGCACTTCTGTGTATTTTCCTGAGCAAGTTATCCCTATGTTGCCGGAAATACTGTCTAATGGTCTCTGTTCTCTCAATCCCAACGTTGACCGTTTGTGCATGGTCTGTGAACTGCTCATAGATCAGCAAGGCAAGGTGCTCCGTTCACGCTTTTTTGATGCGGTGATGAGTTCTCATGCCCGCCTGACTTATACTGAAGTCGCAAAAATGCTGGTGGATGGCGATTTATCCTTGAGAGAGAAATATAAAGCTTTAGTGCCGGATTTACTCGAGCTTTATGCGCTTTATAAGGTCATGCGAAAGAGCCGCGAACAACGCGGGGCAATGGATTTTGATACCCAGGAAACACGGATTATTTTTGGGCCGGATCGAAAAATAGAAAAGATAGTGCCTGTGGTGCGTAATGATGCTCACAAGCTTATTGAAGAGTTTATGATTACTGCCAATAGTGCGGCAGCGCGTTTTTTAAATGCTAAAAAAATACCCAAATTATTACGCATTCATGAAGGCCCCAGCGCGGACAAGTTACTTAATTTAAAGACTTTTTTGGGCGAGTTGGGCTTAAATTTGGGGGGTGGTGCTAATCCGACTCCACTCGACTATATGCACCTGGTCGATTCCATTAAAGACAGGCCTGATGCTCATTTAATACAGACGGTTTTGTTACGATCGATGTCACAGGCTGTCTATAGTCCTGACTTAAAAGGTCATTTTGGTTTGGCGCTGGATGCTTACGCACATTTTACCTCACCTATTCGTCGTTATCCCGATTTGCTGGTACATCGCGCCATAAGGCATTGTTTGAAGGGTAAAAGCGTAGAAAGCTTTATATATGGCTTTCCCGATATGGTTATTTTGGGCGAACAATGCTCTGCCAATGAACGCCGTGCAGATGAAGCCACCCGCGATGTAGTGAGTTGGTTAAAATGTGAATACATGATGGATAAAATCGGGGAAGATTTTTCCGGTATTATCTCAGCTGTTACCTCATTTGGTTTCTTTGTTGAACTGGCTGAAATTTATGTCGAAGGCTTGGTGCATATCAGCAATCTTGGGCAGGATTATTTTCATTTTGACCCAGTGAGTCATCAATTAAAAGGTGAACGTACAAATATCAATTTTCGTTTAGGCGATACTGTTAAGGTCAAGGTGGTTCGCGTTAGTCTGGATGAAAAAAAGATCGATTTTGAGTTGATGGAAAAACTGGGGACTGTAAAAAAAGCGAAGATAAATAATAAGAGCAAGAAAAAACAGCGTAAAAAATGACAGTTGGCCTGATCCAATGAACCGCCTGCGAGTTTGTTCCTTATAACTCATACGATTAAGTGTGATACTTCTTGCTCACTGCAATGTAGCCCTATAGTGATGGTGTTGGTTTGATGAATGCAGTATACTAGGCCGCGAAAGAGTCGGCTGGACAGTCGCTGTTTTATCATCAAAGATAGAATGGAGGAAAGTCCGGGCTCCATTGGGCAGGGTGCCAGGTAACACCTGGGAGGCGTGAGCCTACGGAAAGTGCCACAGAAAATATACCGCCTGTCACTTTGACAGGTAAGGGTGAAAAGGTGCGGTAAGAGCGCACCGCGCAACTGGTAACAGAAGTGGCATGGTAAACCCCATCCGGAGCAAGATCAAATAGAGGAACAGACGCGTGGCCCGCGCGGTTCCTGGGTAGATTGCTTGAGCTGCAGGGTGACTTGCAGCCTAGATGAATGACTGTTCTTGACAGAACCCGGCTTATAGGCTGACTCTTTCTTCATTATTGACGCCGCCAGGCTCATAATTGTCGTTGTTAAATGCAAGATAACTACTGAACCGTTTCATTTAAATACATCGCATAAATAATGCGCTTGTATTCTTTCTTGATGATCATTTTCCATTAAAAAAAGCTGATATTTTTACGGCTTAAATCTCAAGTTTTCTCTCAAAAGACCATCTAACTTTCTGATAAAGAATGCAATTTATTTTGTTGCTTTTATGTAAATTTTTCCCTTTTTTGGGAGTAATTAAGTCGTTCCCAAAAAAGAAAGTGTTTAAATAAAATCATTCTTGACTAAGAACTGTTTGATATCTATAGTGACTCCCAGTGTATTAAAGTGGCGGAAAGTGGTTTTTTTTGGAGGGAGATTTTGTTTCGAGGCACTAGCTTGGTTAACTTGGACGATAAGGGACGTTTTGCAATTCCCACTCGCTATCGAGGTGAACTGCAAGAATGTTGTGAGCGCCAAATGATTATAACGGTTGCTGTTGACGAGCGATGTGTCGGAGAGAATGGCTGTTTATGGCTTTATCCACTGCCCGAATGGGAAAAACTCGAGCAGACAATCAGTAAGTTACCCACTTTAAATAAGATGGCCGGTAAATTAAGGCGCTTTCTTATTGGTAATGCGTATGAATGTGAAATGGATGGGCAAGGCAGATTGCTACTGCCGGAAAATCTTCGGAAATTTGCCAATATGGATAAAAAAATTGTTCTGGTTGGATTGCTTAACAAGTTCGAAATCTGGAATGAAGATGCCTGGACAATCAAGGAAAATCAATGGAAGGATGGCGATGATAATGAAGGTCTTGAAGAGCTAGGTCCATTATCCTTTTAATCCGGGGAAGTTTATGAAACATTTACCGGTCATGTTTGCAGAAGTTTTGCAGCAGTTAGCGATTAAAAAGGATGGCCTTTATCTTGATTGCACTTTTGGGCGCGGTGGACATAGTTACGGGATTTTAAATCAGCTAGGACAAAATGGAAAGTTACTGGCTTTTGATCGTGATTTTGATGCGATTAATTCTGACTATGCAAAAGCAATGCTTAAGGATCCGAGGTTTAAACTAAAGCATAACTGTTTTTCTGAGCTGGAAAGCATCGTTGCAGCCGAAAAATTGACTGGAGAAGTTGATGGTGTTTTGATGGACTTGGGCGTGTCTTCGCCACAACTGGATAATCCTGAAAGAGGTTTTAGTTTTTTGCGAGAGGGACCGCTGGATATGCGCATGGATAGTCTGGCGGGCCCCACAGCAGAGCAATGGCTCGCTGATGTTGACGAGAAAGCGCTGGTTAAGGTTTTATTCGATTATGGTGAAGAGCGTTTTGCACGGCGCATAGCCAGTGCAATAATTGAAAAAAGGGCGCAGTCGCCTATCAGGACAACAAAGCAATTAGCGCAACTGGTTGCAGATGCAGTGCCCTTAAAAGAGAAGCACAAGCATCCTGCTACGCGGACATTTCAAGCAATCCGTATTGAAATTAATAAAGAGCTGGATGAGTTAAAGGCTGTTTTACAGCAATCCGCCCGAGTTTTAAAGCCGGGTGGGAGATTGGTAGTGATCTCGTTTCATTCCCTTGAGGACAGGATAGTAAAACGCTTTATCAGACAGGAAACCGGAGCCAAGTATGATCCGGGCAAGTTGCCGGTTAAGGAAGTTAATATAGCCAGGGGAATTTTGAAGAAAACAGGCAAAGCGTTAAAAGCCGATGAGCAGGAAATTGCTGAAAATCCCAGAGCCAGAAGCGCCGTCATGCGAGTCGCTGAGAGGATTTAATGTTAACTAATCGGCTTTTAAGTGTAGTTGGAATAGTTCTTTTACTATCAGCTTTAGCAGTGATTTATAGCAAATACTACTCACGTTTGGTTTTTCTTGAGATTCAAAAACAGGAAAGAGCATTAGATCAATATGAAGTCGAGTGGGGGCAAATGCAATTGGAGCAAATGATGCTGGTTGAACAGAACCGCGTTGAATTGGTGGCTAAGGAGAAGCTGAAGCTGGTCATGCCGATACGCGAAAAAATTATTTATATTAAACCGTAAATGATAGATCTTCGAGGCAAACCCAAGACAAGAGAACAGGAATACAATTTTTCAGGCAGAAGAAAATTTCTGGTTCTTTTTATGATGACTTGCATGCTGGTTTTGATGGGTCGTGCTGTCCATCTGCAAGTCCTGAATAAACAGTTTCTTAAGGCTCAGGGTGATATGAGACAAATAGATGATGTTTCCGTTTCAGCATACAGAGGGATGATCAAGGACAGGAATGGTTCGCCTCTGGCTGTGAGTACGCCTGTTGAGTCTATTGCAGTCAACCCTAAAGAGCTTAAAGCTGAGGACAAAAATCAGCTCAGGCAGATGGAAAAGGAGTTTAGACGTAAGCACAATATAGAAAAGCTGACTGATCGTGACAAGGAGCAGGTAATGGCTGATTTTCGTCAGGAAAAGGCTTTGAAAATCAGAAAAATGGAAAAGCTGCTGAATTTACCTGCAAAAAAAATAGCCAATTTACTGAATGAAGAGCCGCTCAGACCCTTCGCGTATGTTGCCAGAAGAGTAAATCCGGGACTGGGCGATCAGATAAAAGAATTAAAGCTGGCGGGTGTATACATTGAGCGCGAGTTCAAGCGTTTTTACCCTACAGGCGGTGTTTCTGCGCATATAGTGGGTTTCACTAATGCAGAAGATGTCGGCCAGGAAGGTATGGAGTCAGGCTATGAAAAATTATTAAAAGGAATTTCAGGCAGTAAACGCGTCCTCAGGGATGGTCAACGCCAGATTATTGACGATATAGAAAATATAAAGGCCCCGGTTTCCGGAAACGATCTTGAGCTCAGTATTGACCAACGCATTCAATATCTGGCGTATCGGGAGCTACAGCTGGCGGTCAGTGCCAATAAGGCCAAATCAGGAGTATTGGTGGTATTGGATGCCAAAAATGGAGAAATCCTGGCGGCTGTTAACCAGCCGTCTTTCAATCCAAATACCAGAAGCAGTTTGAAGGAAAGCTGGTACAGGAACAGAGCGCTTACTGACGTATTCGAACCAGGATCAACAGTGAAACCTTTTGTTGTTGCAGCAGCTTTGGAAGGCGGTTATGTAAGCCGTAATGCTACTTTTGCGACACGCGGAGTCTATCAAATCGGGCGTAATACGGTTAAGGATGTGCATAATTACGGCACACTGGATTTAACGCATGTTATAAAAAAATCGAGCAATATCGGGGTCAGTATGATGGCGTTAAAAATGCCGCCCAAATATTTTTGGGACGTTTATCATCGGCTCGGTTTTGGAACCTCGGCGGGTTCCGGTTTTCCGGGTGAAGCAAATGGCAGTATGCTGAACTATAAAAACTGGCACGATATCGACAGAGCAGTTTTGTCCTTTGGTTACGGCTTGAATTGTTCGGCATTACAATTGGCGAGAGCCTACACTGCCTTGGCGGATGATGGTGTTTTGCATTCAGTCAGCTTACTGAAACGTGAAGAAGACGATGATGCAGTCCGGATATTTTCAACTAAAACAGCCAAGAGCGTCAGGAAGATGATGGAAACCGTGCTTATGAAAGATGGCACCGCTTATGAAGCTCGGGTCGACGGCTACACGGCCGCAGGTAAAACCGGGACAGTAAAAAAAGCGGATGCCAGAGGTTATGCCGAGAATAGCTATTTTTCTGTTTTTGCCGGGATGGCGCCGGCTAATGATCCTCGTTTGATTATGGTGGTCATGATTGATGAACCTTCAGCAGGCCAGTATTACGGCGGACTGGTTTCAGCTCCGGTATTTTCCAGGGTAATGGCGGGAGCATTGAGGATATTGGAAGTTCCTCCTGATCAGGAAGAAACAATGCCCGTTTTATTAACCCAGACAAGCCAATAATATTGTTTATGAGACTGAGAGATTTATTGGAGGGGTTTGTCTCATTCCCGGACTTCAGCTTGGGAATGGCAGAGGATATGCAGATTACCGGCTTGGCTTTGGATAGCCGGGAAGTCATTCAGGGAAATCTTTTTATTGCCTTGGCTGGCGCCAGACAGCATGGCTTGGCTCATGTTGAACAGGCTGTTGAGCGAGGCGCTTGTGCCGTTGTTTTTGACCCATCCGGGGATAGCAGGAAACCGGGAGAGCAGATCACAGATATACCGATGATTGCAGTAGAGAGTCTGGGTTTGAAGTTGGGTGAAATAGCCGCCCGTTTTTATGGTAATCCTTCTGAATTTATGGCTGTTATCGGAATTACCGGAACCAATGGAAAGACATCCTGTAGTCAATTTTTAAGTCAGTTACTTGATGATTGCGGAATTATCGGCACACTTGGTTGGGGGCAGTGCAGCGAACTTAAAAAAACACTTAATACCACTCCCGATGCCTTGGAAACACAAAGAATACTGGCTGAATTACTGAAGGATCGAAAGAAAGCCGTAGCGATGGAGGTTTCATCGCATGGTTTGGAGCAGGGCCGGGTGAATGGCGTTATTTTTAAAGGCGCTGTATTTACCAATATTAGCCGCGACCATCTGGATTATCACGGCACTATGGAGGCCTACTTGCAGGCTAAATTGGCGTTGCTGGACAAGACGGGTGTGAGCTTCGTGGTAGTGAATCTGGATGATCCCTATAGCGAACAGATCATTGCGGCCGTACCGGAAGCGGCCGTTGTATGGGGTGTCAGCACTCAGGGAAAAACGTTGGGTTCCGCAGAATGCATTAGTGCAGACAATTTAGCGCATAAAGTCGATGGAATGGAATTTGATGTGCACTGGCGGGGAGATAGCCAGCGAATCAAAGCGCCGCTTTATGGCGATTTTAATGCCGAGAATGTCTTGACGGTTTTGGCCGTCATGCTGGCAATGGGGGTTTCAATGGCTAAAGCAGTTCAGAAATCTGCCTGTTTAAAGCCTGTCATGGGCCGTATGGAACGTTTTGGCGGGGGTGTTCAGCCTCTGATTTTTGTAGATTATGCCCATACACCTGATGCCCTGGATAAGGTTTTATCCAGCTCAAGGGAACATTGTCAACAGGCATTATGGCTGGTTTTTGGCTGTGGCGGTGACAGGGACAAGGGTAAACGTCCTGAAATGGGGCATATTGCGGAGCAGAAAGCAGATTATGTGATTGTTACCGATGACAACCCCCGTTTTGAAAATGGGCTTGACATTGTGAATGACATTCTGGCCGGTTGCAGTTTGGCCGGGCGCAATTCAGGTAAAGTTGAAGTGATTCAGGACAGAGAACAGGCCATACAGAATGTAATAGCAAGAGCCGCAGTACAGGATTGTATTGTTATTGCGGGTAAAGGACATGAAGACTATCAGGAAATCAAGAGCCAGCGCCAGCCGTTCAGCGATAGCCGGGTTGTGCTCGAAGCATTAAAGAAGAGAGCCGGTTGATTATGGAAATGCTATTGAGTGATTGTGCCGGGTATGTGGGAGGAACGCTTATCGGTGAAGATAGGGCGTTCGGCTCAGTGAGTATAGACACACGCGCGCTAAAGCCTGGACAACTTTATGTTGCGATCAAGGGGCGCAATTTTGATGGTAATGAATTTATAGCCCAGGCGGAACAGGCAGGCGCTATTGCAGTCCTTGTTCATGAGGGCGTTGCGGCGACGATACCGCATATTGTTGTTGAGGATACGCATCTTGCATTGGCTGAACTGGCAGGCGAATGGCGGAAGAAATTAGCGGTTTCAGTGGTTGGAGTTACCGGCAGTAACGGCAAAACGACCGTTAAGGAAATGATTGCGGCGATATTGGGCGCGTCTGATTCCAGGCAAGGCAATGTGCTATATACGCAAGGTAACTTGAACAACGACATTGGCGTGCCTTTAACGCTGTTGCGTTTAAATGAACAACACCGGTATGCAGTCATTGAAATGGGCGCTAATCATCCGGGAGAAATTGCCTATACCAGTCAATATGCGCAAGCTGATGTGGCCGTGCTTAATAATGCAGGAGCAGCGCATATTGAAGGATTCGGTAATCTTGACGGCGTTGCTGAAGCGAAAGGAGAAATCATCCGGACTCTTAAACAGGATGGTGTGGCCATTATTAACCGGGATGACAAATATTTTGACTATTGGAAAAGCATAGCGGGAAACAGAAGAGCTTTAAGTTTTGGTTTGCATGAAAAAGCGAATGTAACCGCTAAAAATATAAAAACAGACATCAGGAATAAGGTCTTTGTTACCACCTTTAAGTTAGTCACAGCGCAGGATGATGTTGAAATTATGTTAAGGCTGGCAGGACAACATAATGTGGTTAATGCATTGGCTGCTACGGCCGCATGTTTGGCCTTGGGTATAAACCTGCAACAGATCAAACAGGGGCTGGAAAGCGTACAACCGGTAACAGGACGGATACAACCACTGGTAGGCCGATTGGGAAACATCATTATTGACGATACCTATAACGCCAACGCCGCTTCTCTGAAGGCTGGTCTTGATGTGCTGGCTGCCTGTGCAGGAAAGCCATGGCTGGTGTTGGGAGCTTTTGGTGAACTGGGGCCGGAAAGCCCGAAAATGCATGAAGAGCTGGGCGAACTGATTAAAACCAGTGGCGTTAAAAGATTATTAGCCGTTGGCGCGGATAGCAAAAATACTGTGCGGGCCTTTGGCACCGGTGCAACATTTTTTGCAACACAGCAAGATATGATAGATACGCTAAAGCAAGAGCTGAAAGGCGATGAAACGGTTTTGGTTAAAGGGTCCAGAGCGCAGCGCATGGAGAATGTAGTGGCGGCTCTGGTTGATAATTTTAGGAATTAAGCAATGTTACTTTACCTGGCGGATTATTTGATGAACTTTGATGGCGGTTTCAGGGTGTTTCATTACCTGACCTTTCGCGCCATTCTCGGTGCATTAACTTCCTTGATCATTGCTTTCATTATCGGGCCGGTAATGATCAGAAAATTAAGCCGCAAAAAAATTGGGCAAAGTATTCGCGAACTCGGTCCTCAATCTCACTACGAGAAAGCGGGAACCCCTACGATGGGCGGAGCTTTGATATTAATTGCGATTGCCTTTAGCACACTGTTATGGGCTGATCTGGGGAACCGCTATATATGGGTCATTTTACTGGTTACTGTAGGTTACGGTATTGTTGGGTTTATTGACGACTATAGAAAAGTCATTAAGAACAACAGTGATGGCTTGTCAGCCAAAGCCAAATATTTTTGGCAGTCTGTAATTGGCCTGGCGGCTGCCGTTTTTTTATTTAAAACAGCCATTTTGCCGGCAGAAACCCAATTTATTGTCCCGTTTTTTAAAGATTTCATGCTGGATATGGGGTGGATGTATGTAGTGCTGACTTACTTCGTCATCGTTGGAACCAGTAATGCAGTTAATTTGACTGACGGCCTGGATGGACTGGCCATCATGCCGACTGTAATGGTGGCCGGGGGCCTGGGGATTTTTGCATACTTGTCAGGGCATGTGGCTTTTTCAGACTATCTGGCCATTCCCTATTTGCCTAATGCCGGAGAGCTCATTGTATTCTGCGCAGCTTTGGTAGGCGCCGGATTGGGCTTCTTATGGTTTAACGCTTACCCGGCGATGGTGTTTATGGGAGACGTCGGTGCATTGGCATTGGGGGCCGCTTTAGGTGTGTTAGCGGTATTGGTTAGGCAAGAGATCGTACTGATGATTATGGGCGGCGTTTTTGTAATGGAGACGGTATCTGTAATGATTCAGGTGGCCTCTTTTAAAATGACCGGAAAACGGGTTTTCCGTATGGCGCCGATCCATCATCACTTTGAATTGAAGGGCTGGCCGGAACCAAGAGTTATTGTGCGTTTCTGGATTATAACCGTCATTCTGGTGTTGATCGGACTGTCAACTCTGAAATTGAGATGATGGTTGGTAAAACGGATTGAGACAAATAATTGCGGGAAAGAAAATGGATAATGTAGCGGTTACACAGTTATTGAAGAAGAACCTTGCACTGGACCTGGATATATCCAAGGTTCTTGTCGTGGGTCTTGGTCACACAGGAATTTCGGCCGCGCGCTATCTTCAAAAACTGGGTATTAATTTTGCCGTTACCGATAGCCGGGATAAACCGCCATCGATTGATGTGTTCTTGCAGGAAATGCCTGATGTTCCTGTCTTTACGGGCGGCTTTAATGAAGCTGCCTTTAAAGTTGCAACACATCTAGTTGTCAGTCCAGGAGTACCACTGACTGAAAAGTCGATTGTTAAAGCCATTGCCAACGGCGCCAGAATAGTCAGCGATATCGATTTATTTGCGAGTTCGGTAGACGTACCCATTATTGCCATTACCGGCTCTAACGGTAAAAGCACGGTTACGACTATGCTGGGCGAAATGGCGAAATTGGCAGGGAAAAAGGTCGGTGTAGGCGGTAATCTGGGTACGCCGGCACTGGATTTACTGGAATCGGCGGCAGAATTATATGTATTGGAGCTTTCAAGTTTTCAGCTCGAACGGACTACCTTGTTGAATGCTGCCGCAGCTACAGTGCTGAATGTTTCAGCTGATCATCTTGACAGGCATGCGGACTTGGCCAAATACGCACAGGAAAAGCAACATGTCTTTAATGGCGATGGCGTCATGGTTATTAATATTGATGACCCTGTTGTCGATGGAATGCGGGAAGCGGGTAGACGCATATTGACATTTTCAATTAAAAAGAACGCTGATTTCCATATTGCTTTCAAGGGTGATGTGGAATACCTGATGCACGATAAGGAGTGTCTGATGCCATTAGCTGAATTGCCGCTTGAAGGCAGGCATAATGCAGCCAACGCCTTGGCTGCATTGGCGTTGGGCGTATCAATAGGGCTGGATGCGCAGGCTATGTGCACTGCTTTGAAAACATTTAAAGGGCTGGATCACCGAATGCAGCGTGTCGCTGAAATAGGCGGCGTTACTTGGGTTAACGACTCAAAGGCAACCAATATTGGCGCCTGTGTTGCGGCGCTACAAGGTTATACGCGCAAGGTCATTCTTATCGCAGGCGGTGATGCAAAAGGGGCTGATATGAATGAATTAACACCCGCTATTAAAGAAAAAGCAAAAACTGTCGTTTTAATGGGTAAGGATGCAGGGCTGATAAGGCAGGCATTGAATAATTGCGTTCCTGTTTATTCTGCCGAAAACATGGCTCAAGCAGTACAAATTTCCGCCAGTGTCGCCGCCGTTGGCGATAGTGTATTGCTGTCGCCGGCCTGCGCCAGCCTTGATCAATATAAAAACTATCAAGATAGAGGCAATCAATTTTCTAAGGCTGTATTGGGGTTGCTTGCGTGAGCAAACCAACGAAGCCATCGCGGATCGGGCGGTTCCATTTTGACCCCCTGCTGATTACTGTGTCTGTGGCTATATTGCTTATCGGTTATGTCATGGTGGCCTCATCATCACTGCATTTAGGCACAAAAATGACCGGTAACAGTTTTTACTATCCGATCGGGCAATCGATACATATAGGCCTTGGATTGCTGTTAGGAATATTCGTCGCACTGACGCCTATCCGTGTCTGGGAAAAAACGGGGCAATGGTTATTTATAGCAGGGCTATTATTGCTGGTGATCGTACTGGTGCCAGGTCTTGGAGTGAAGGTGAACGGCAGCGTTCGCTGGCTGTCCTTGGGCGGCATGAGAATACAGGTATCGGAAGTAGTCAAATATTTTGCTGTCATCTATATGGCAGGCTATGTGACCCGGCATCAGCAGTCAATACGGGATTCAGCTTTCGGTTTGATCAAGCCTTTAATTTTATTTTCAGTAGCCAGCTTGTTGCTGCTGATGGAGCCCGATTTCGGCTCAGCGGTAGTAATGTTAATTATTGCCATGGGCATTATGTTTTTAGCAGGAGCACGGCTATCGCAATTCATTATGTTATTGTCCTTTGTAGCATTGCTGGCGACGTTGCTGGTGTATTTCGAGCCTTATCGCATGAAACGGGTGACCAGTTTTATGAACCCATGGGCTGATCCTAAAGATACCGGCTATCAATTAGTCCATGCACTTATTTCATTCGGGCGCGGAGAATGGTCGGGCGTGGGCCTCGGTAGCGGCATAGAAAAATTGTTTTATTTGCCTGAAGCGCACACTGATTTTTTATTTTCAGTCATCGCTGAAGAATTAGGCTTGATGGGAGTATTGACGGTAATCGGTTTATTTTCATTATTGATCTGGCGCACCTTTGAGATAGCGGCGGCAGCAGAAAAGGCAGGACAGCGGTTTTCCGCTTTTATTGCGTATGGTCTGGGCATCTGGTTTGGCTTTCAGTCGTTCGTCAATATGGGTGTCAATATGGGTATTTTGCCGACAAAAGGACTGACTTTGCCTCTAATGAGCTACGGCGGCGGAAGCATGATGATTATGTGCTGCGCAATTGCGTTGCTATTCCGCGTCTATAGCGAAATTACCGAGTTAAATGCCAATACTCTGCCCGTGAAGCACTCGGCAATAAGGCGCCGTCATGCATAAACGTATCGTTATTATGGCTGGCGGAACCGGAGGACATGTGTTTCCTGCGCTCGCGGTTGCCAATTCGTTGCGTGAAAAGGGCTGGCAGGTCAGTTGGTTAGGCACGCATAAGGGCCTGGAAAGCAGGGTAATCCCGGAAAACGGGATTGAAATAGACTGGCTGTCAGTGGCCGGTGTCCGGGGCAAAGGCTTGACATCTAAAGCTACGGCTGTAGTTAAGTTAGTAAAGGCTTGTATTCAGGCGTTTACTATATTGCGCCAGCGCAAACCTGACGTCGTGCTCGGGATGGGTGGATTCGTCGCCGGCCCGGGCGGACTGATGGCAAAACTGTTAGGTATGCCATTGATTATTCATGAGCAAAATCGCGTACCGGGAACTACCAATCGTTTGCTGGGGCGGATTGCCAATCAGGTTCTGGAAGGGTTCCCCGGCAGTTTCAGCAAAAAATTCAAGGCAAAATGCACCGGCAACCCTTTAAGAAAGCAATTTATAACTGTGTTGACAGATGCAGGCAAACCATTGGCGCAGAGCGCCAGAATACTGGTCGTTGGCGGCAGCCAAGGCGCCCGGATATTAAATGAAGTTGTTCCTGAGGCTATCGCAGAATTAAGCGATATGCAAATAAAGCATCAAACCGGCTCAGTCATGTATGAACAGGTTAGCGCCCGGTATAAAACATTAGGCATTGACGCAGAAGTCCATGCATTTATCGATGATATGGTTTCGGCTTATCAGTGGGCCGATATGGTGATTTGCAGGTCAGGCGCAATGACGGTGAGTGAAGTTGCGGCCATGGCCGTGCCGGCAATTTTTATACCGTTACCGAGCGCCATCGATGATCATCAAACGGCTAATGCCCATTATTTAGCCGATGCAGGAGCAGGACAGATTTTGATACAGAAGAATCTGAATGCAAAATCATTGGCAGAACACATAACACAGGTACTCAGACAATTGGATAAGATGGGAAAAGCGGCAAAACAATGTGCACGACTGGATGCGACAGAAGTTGTTGCCAACTGTTGTATAACCGAGGCCGGATTATGAGTTTTCCGAACAGTCAGATGCCGGCCCAGGTATTGGGCACCATTGACCGTATACATTTTGTCGGTATCGGAGGTACCGGCATGAGCGGCATTGCGGAAGTTTTATTAAATCTGGGTTATCAGGTTTCGGGTTCAGATATAAAAGAAAGCCAGGTGACTCAGCGGCTGGCAGGGCTGGGAATAACTATTACAATCGGGCATAAACGGGAAAGTATTACGCAGATTGACGTTGTGGTTGCTTCCAGCGCTATCGATCGCAGTAATGAAGAAATCGATCAGGCCTATCTTAATAGAATTCCGGTCATACCCAGGGCGGAAATGCTGGCTGAGTTGATGCGCTTCAGGTTTGGCATTGCTGTTGCCGGCACCCATGGCAAAACCACAACCACGAGTTTAATCGCCAGTATTCTGGCCGAAGGCGGACTTGACCCTACCTTTGTTATTGGTGGAAGGTTGAATAGCGCCGGAAGCAATGCCAAATTGGGTTTGGGTCATTACCTGGTAGCCGAAGCTGACGAAAGTGACGCGTCATTTTTGTATTTACAGCCGATGATGGCGGTGGTCACCAATATTGATCAGGACCACATGGCGACTTACAAAAACAGTTACCAGCGTTTAAAAGATACTTTTATAGAATTTTTGCATCACTTGCCTTTTTATGGATTAGCGGTGATGTGTCTGGATGATGAAGGCGTCAGAGAAGTTTTAACGCACATATCCAAACCGGTAACGACTTATGGCGTTGCTGAAGACGCAGATATTCGTGCCGTGGAAATTAAACAGACGGGTATGCATACTTCATTCAAGGTAATTAGAAAAGGCGGTCATCCACCGTTGCAAGTCACGTTGAATATGCCGGGCTGGCACAACATGCTCAATGCGCTTGCCGCCATTGCCGTTGCAACCCGATTGGCCATTGATGATGAGGCCATTATAAAAAGCCTGGGCGCGTTTAAAGGCGTCGGCCGCCGGTTTCAGCTTAATGGCGATATCGAATTGGAAGGCGGCAAGATCACTCTGGTAGATGATTATGGCCACCATCCACGCGAGCTTGCCGCTACTCTCGAAGCTTTGCGTCAGGCCTGGCCGCGTAGACGCTCGGTGATTGTTTTTCAACCGCATCGATATACGCGTACCCGCGATCTATTTGAAGATTTTGTACAGGTGCTCTCCACTGTGGATGTGCTGATTCTGATGGAAGTCTATCCGGCCGGAGAGACAGCCATTGCAGGTGCTGACGGAAGAACTTTAAGCCGCGCCATTCGAATGCGCGGGCAGACTGAGCCGGTATTTGTCGAAAATTGGCAGGAGCTGCCGCAAATACTGGCAGGCATAGTAAAAGCGGATGATGTTATCCTGACTATGGGCGCCGGCAATGTCGGGTATATTGCCTCACAGTTGCCGCAACTGTTGGCCGAAACATTAAATAGCGGTAGAGATGCAAAATCAAGCGTCTTAGCAACAACCTGATAAATGAAAGGTCGTTTGTTAAAAAATGAAAAACTGGCCAAATATACCAGTTGGCGTGTCGGCGGTCCTGCTGACCAGCTATATATTCCGGCTGATCGGCAGGACCTGTGTGAATTTATAGCCGCATTGCCTGAGCGTGAAATGCTGTTCTGGATGGGATTGGGCAGTAATTTATTGGTAAGAGATGGCGGCATACGCGGTACAGTCATAAACACCAGGGGGCGGTTGAAAGAAATGAGACTCGCAGCGGATGGTTCGGTTTATGTGGAAGCAGGCGTTCCCTGTGCGCATGTGGCGCGTTTTTGTGGCGAGCAAGGCTTGGTGGGTGCCGAGTTTTTGGCTGGAATACCTGGAACCATGGGCGGAGCCTTGAAAATGAATGCAGGAGCTTTTGGCGGAGAAACCTGGCGTATCGTGAAACAGGTTGAAATGATAGCCGCCTCAGGTACAGTGGCTGTGCGGCAGCCCCGGGATTTTAATGTGAGCTACCGGTCAGTTAAAGGTTTTGAGAACGAATGGTTTTTGGCTGCGAATTTAATGTTGCAGCCAGGCGATGCGGTCGCGAGCCAGCAGAAAATAAAGGATTTGCTGGAAAAACGCGCAAAAACACAGCCGACCAATCAGCCCAGTTGCGGGTCGGTTTTCAAGAATCCTGAAGGTGATTTTGCAGCAAGATTAATAGAGCAAACAGGTTTAAAAGGTTTTGGAATTGGCGGCGCTTGCGTATCAAAAAAACATGCCAATTTTATTGTAAATACGGGTCGGGCCACCGCAGCCGATATCGAAAACTTAATTCATTATGTTCAAAATAAAGTAAAGGAGCAGCAAGGGGTGGAATTGCAGACGGAAGTTTGTATGGTGGGTGAAAGCGATGTAGAGACGCAAAATTCTGCGCTCCTGCAGAAACCGGAAAAATTCGGCCGCGTTGCTGTGTTGATGGGGGGTTCTGCGGCTGAAAGGGTCGTTTCGCTGAGAAGCGGAGCAGCCGTATATGAAGCTTTACTACGAAAAGGCGTGGATGCTGTTGCGATTGATGTGACAGGCAGCCCTATAGAAGCTTTAGCCGGAATAAAAGTTGATCGGGTATTTAATATTATTCACGGACGCGGCGGTGAAGACGGCGTGCTTCAGGGTGTCCTGGAGGTGCTGGGGATTCCCTATACCGGCAGCCGGGTCATGGCGTCTGCATTAACAATGGATAAGCTGAGAACCAAACTGTGTTGGCAAGGCTATGGCCTGGCTACACCGAAATGGTGTTTACTGCAAGATGAAAGTGACCTTGACGGTTGTATCGAAAAACTGGGCTTTCCGGTTATCGTCAAGCCTGCACAGGAGGGCTCCAGTATAGGCATGAGCAAGGCGCATAACAGGGAGGAATTGCTTAAGGCATTACAGACAGCCTCTGAATATGCCTGCGATGTTTATGCAGAAGCCTGGGTTACGGGTAAAGAATATACGGTGGCGCTATTAAACGACGAGGCATTGCCGGTTATCCGCCTGGAGACTCCCAATGCTTTTTATGATTATGAAGCGAAATACAATGCCACAACGACACAATATCATTGCCCTTGTGGCTTAAACCCGGATCAGGAGCTGGTCATAAGAAATATGGCGGTAACAGCCGGTAAAGTGGTAGGTATCAAGGGATGGGCGAGAGTCGATGTATTTATCGATGATTCCGGGCAGTATCAGTTGATCGAGATTAATACTGTTCCCGGCATGACCGACCATAGCCTGGTGCCGATGGCGGCTAAACAGGCTGGCCTGACTTTTGATGAATTGGTGTGGCGGGTGCTGGAAACCAGCCTAGGGTAATGAGCAATGCAGTCATAAAAAAATGGATGACAGGATTGCTGTTAGCGGGTCTGGTCGCTTATGGAGCGGTAAAAATAATTCATACCAGGCATTTGACGATTAAAAATGTATCTCTACCGATTAAATATGTAAGAACCGAAGGAGAATTTCAATATCTTGACAAGAATGAGATAAAAGCGGCTTTACAGCCCTTGGTGACGACCAGTTTTTTTGATGTGGATATGCAGGCGATACATTCAGCCGTATCAACATTACCATGGGTGGAGGCAGTGACCGTTAAGCGTATATGGCCGGATGCGATTGATGTAAAAGTCCGTGAAAAAAAACCGTATGCGCGCTGGGGTAAAAGCAGTCTCATTACCGAGCAGGGTGTGGTATTTACACCAAAGGACCTGTCACAGTTTCAGTCTTTGATTGCCGTTAACGGGCCTGAACATCAGCAGGTTAAGGTGCTGGAAATAATGAAAGGCGTAAAAACAGCCTTGGCGGACCAGTCTTTGAAAATGGCGGAGTTTAATGTAAATGATCGCGGGTCATGGAAAATCAAGTTAACAAATGGATTGGAAATATTATTGGGGCGCAATGAACAATTAAAAAAATTACAGCGTTTTTTAAAAACACTAACAGTATTAGGACAAGAGCAGGTTAATGCGATGGCGATAGTTGATTTGAGATATCCCAATGGATATGCGGTTTCCTGGAGACCTGGAACCGCCGAGTTTGACTGGATGGCCATTGCAGACCCCAATAATGACAAAACAAGCACCCTAAAGGCGATTCAGAGTAGATAAAATGGCTAAAAAAACAGAGCGTAATTTAATAGTCGGGCTGGACATTGGTACGTCCAAAGTTGCGGCTATTGTTGGTGAGCTCACCAGTGACGGCAATATAGAGGTAATAGGGATAGGCACTACACCTTCGCGCGGACTTAAAAAAGGCGTAGTAGTTAACCTGGAATCGACCGTTCACTCCATACAACGTGCTATTGAAGAGGCTGAATTAATGGCGGGGTGTCAAATCAAGTCGGTTTTTGCAGGTATTGCGGGCAGTCATATCAGAAGCCTTAATTCACATGGCATTGTCGCTATCAAGGATAAGGAAGTGACTCAGTACGACATCGACAGGGTTATCGATTCCGCGCGCGCGGTTGCTATACCTGCCGATCAGAAAATTTTGCACATTTTGCCGCAGGAGTTTGTTATTGATCTCCAGGATGGCATCAAGGAGCCCATAGGGATGTCGGGTATTCGCCTGGAAGCCAAGGTGCACATGGTCACAGGCAGCGTTAGCGCCTCCCAGAACATTATCAAGTGTATCCGCCGCTGCGGCCTGGAAGTTGAAGACATCGTACTGGAACAATTGGCCTCATGTAACTCAGTTCTCACAGAAGATGAAAAGGAGTTAGGCGTCTGTTTAATCGACATAGGCGGCGGAACAACCGATATCGCCATTTTTGTCGAGGGAGCGATCAAGCATACGGCAGTTATACCGATAGCCGGTGATCAGGTGACCAATGATATTGCCGTCGCCTTACGCACACCGACGATAAACGCAGAAGAGATCAAGCGAAAATATGCTTGCGCATTAACGCAATTGGCCAATGTTGAAGGCGTTATCGAGGTGCCCAGTATCGGTGATAGAGCTCCGCGTAAAATTTCTACGCAGAATTTAGCCGAAATTATTGAGCCGCGCTATGAGGAATTGATTTTGTTAGTGCAGTCTGAACTCAGACGCAGCGGTTTTGAAGAATTAATCGCGGCCGGGGTCGTCTTGACAGGGGGTAGCTCAAAAGTAATGGGATTAATTGAACTGGCGGAGGAAATTTTTCACATGCCGGTACGGATGGGTGGGCCGCAAAATGTTACAGGGTTAACTGAGGTGGTTAAAAATCCGATTCACTCCACAGGAGTTGGGTTGTTAATGTATGGAAAAGATCATCAGAACTTAGGTAGAAGCCTTGATACTGACGCTTTGGGGTGGCTTTCAAAAATGAAAAACTGGTTTCAGGGTAATTTTTAAATTTTAGTATTAATAAAAGGTGCAGCGAAAATGAAATATGAATTGGTAGATACGTATAGTGAGTCTGCAGTCATTAAGGTAATTGGCGTAGGCGGAGGGGGTGGCAATGCCGTTAATCATATGGTCGGCTGCCACATTGAAGGGGTTGAGTTTATCTGTGCAAATACCGATGCGCAGGCATTAAGAAAGTTAACTGTTGATACCATAATCCAGTTAGGCGTCGAATTGACCAAAGGCCTAGGCGCAGGCACCAATCCGGAAATCGGTAAATATGCGGCGGAAGAAAATAAGGACCGCATTAAAGAAGTCCTGCAAGGAGCAGACATGGTCTTTTTGACTGCGGGTATGGGCGGCGGAACCGGTACGGGAGCAATTCCTGTTATTGCGCAAATCGCAAGAGAAATGGGTATTTTAACAGTCGCCGTAGTGACTAAGCCTTTTCTGTTTGAAGGCAAAAAAAAGCAAGCTGTAGCCGAGCAGGGCATTATAGAGCTTGAAAGATATGTCGATTCATTGATTACCATTCCCAATCAGAAATTATTGCCGGTATTAGGCAGCAATGTTTCTTTGATGAATGCTTTTAAAGCCGCTAATGATGTTTTGCTGGACGCGGTGCAGGGCATCACCGAGCTGATTGTGCATCCGGGCATGATTAACGTCGATTTTGCCGATGTCAGAACTGTGATGTCCAATATGGGCGCCGCCATTATGGGCATGGGGTCTGCGTCAGGTGAGCATCGCGCTCGCGAAGCGGCTGAAAAAGCAATTGCCTGCCCATTGCTCGAAGATATCAATTTGCAAGGTGCGCGGGGTATTTTGGTCAATATTTCCGCATCAGATATGGGCGTTGCCGAGTTTGATGAAGTTGGCAATATCGTGCATGAATTTGCTTCAGAAGATGCCATTATTAAAATCGGTATGGCTATCGATCCGACCCTCGATGATGTCATTAAAGTGACCGTCGTGGCCACAGGAATGGGATTGCCGCCATTGCCGGTTAAGTCACCGGTTAAAATGATGCCAAAGCCGACCACAAGCAATGCCAATTATGGCGATCTGGACAAGCCGACAGTCATGCGTCAGGGTGGTCAGAAAGAAAACAGGGAACCCCGTTTTGGCGCTCAAGCCAAAAAAGAGATCGATCTGGATTATCTCGATATCCCGGCTTTTTTAAGACGGCAGGCTGACTAAGATACAAGTGCAGCGCTGGATGACTTCAGGTTACACCTTTTGTCATTCTTTCGTATAGGGTGCAGTCTGCTTAGTGGGAGGATTTGCCGATGACGGATATGTCCGGGATTCCGGTTTGTATGAGTATAAAGGTAGGCGAGGGCAAGGTTATGCTTATTGCTGTAGCATAACCTTGTTCACCAGGATATTTAAATAGAAAAATTCTGACTAACTAAAAGCCGCCTAGTCAGGCCGATTCGTTAAAGCTCCCCCGCTGATCCTATTGCAAGAGATTATCTATAGCAAAAAAAAGCCTTTTTTGCTATAATGCGCTGTTAAATTATGACCTTTCAGTAATCTATTGGACTAAACAAGACTGTTTAATCGCAGTCTGTTTGCACCGATGTGGGCAAATCAAACCTAATAATTATGCGACAAAATAATCTTACGCTGGGAATCCCTGACTTCTCGTACGCCGATTTATATGATGCTTCCCGCTTAAAGGACTTGCTGGATGTGTTCGACGCTTCGGTTAAATACCACGATGTCGAGCTCTATGATAAATTTGCCGCTTATCGCCAAAACCAGGGTGAAGGACTGAAGCCGGAAGAAATTTCCGACTTGCTGGTAAATATGGGACCTTATGTAGGTCAGTTTGTGGCAAAGCTGTTCAATGTGTCTGAGCAACATCAAGCACAAAGCGTCAAAATCAGGGATGAAATCGACACTATTTTTACTTATAAAAATGAAGTGGTGGAAAAACTGGCAGTGGTCTTTAAGGGCCAGAATACCAGTGACTGGAATAATCCTTCTATCCTGAATCGTTTTGATTTGCTGATCGAGGCAGGTTTCCCCGAAGCCAATCAGGACAATGATCCTGAGCACCGGGTGGCGCGTGTCGGTGCAATTATTGGACTGTTATCCACTCATTACAAACTGGTCGCCAAAGGTAAGGTCAGTCACTATGAAAATGCGGATGAACAAGTCGCAGCATTACATACCAAACTGGCTGCTCATGAACTGGCCGCAACTGAATTTAGCGATATCATCAATGCGCCGGATGCGGCTGAATTTATCAGCGGTCTGATGGACATAGTGCAACGCTGGAGCTTTATCGCACAACAAGATAACGACGTGGTTGCCAATTGGCTGAGCTTTAAATTACCCCAAAAACGCGATTTTGATAATTTAGTCGAGCATGAAACGGTGGACCGCGGTGAATTCACTGCATGGATGGGCGAGCTGGAACATCGCCGCCGCCGGGATGGTTTTAAATTGACTGACCCGCGTTTTAATCAACGGCAGGTCTTATCAGAAGTTAACCATTGCATCTATTGCCACGAGCGCGATACCGACTCTTGCTCTAAAGGCATGCGCAACAAGAAAAACGGTACCTTTAAAGTTGACCCGCTGGGCGTGACGACTATCGGCTGTCCGCTGGATGAAAAAATTTCGGAAATGCACCTGGTCAAACGCAAGGGTGACAATATTGGTGCATTGGCGATCGTCATCATCGACAATCCGATGTGTCCGGGTACGGGGCATCGTATCTGTAATGAGTGCATGAAAGGTTGTATTTATCAGAAAACCGATCCGGTCAATATTCCACAGATTGAAACCAATGTGCTGACCGATGTGCTGTTCATGCCTTATGGCTTTGAAATATACAGTTTGCTTACCCGTTGGAATCCTTTAAACGTCAAACGCCCGACCATGCTGCCTTATAACGGTAAAAATGCCCTGGTTGTAGGATTAGGCCCTGCCGGTTATACCATGAGTCATTATTTATTAAATGAAGGCTTTGGCGTTGTGGGTGTCGATGGCTTAAAACTGGAGCCTTTACCTGTGGCTTTAACAGGTGATGCCGATAATTTGCCGTCACCCATCGTCGATTTTAAAGACCTCTATGAAGACTTGGACAAGCGTATTCTGGCAGGTTTTGGCGGCGTGGCTGAATATGGCATTACCGTACGCTGGGATAAAAACTTTCTTAAAGTCATTTACCTGACGCTGCAAAGACGTGCCGCATTTCGCGCCTATGGCGGTGTGCGTTTTGGCGGCACTTTTACTATTGAAGATGCGTGGAAGACGGGCTTCGACCATATCTGTATCGCTTCGGGTGCAGGCAAGCCGACTATAATCGGCTTGAAGAACAACCTGATGCGCGGCATTCGTAAAGCCTCTGATTTCCTGATGGCCTTGCAACTGACCGGCGCGGCCAAATCGTCTTCCATGGCGAATTTGCAGGTAAGGCTGCCGGCGGGTGTTATCGGTGGCGGCTTGACTGCTATTGATACTGCAACCGAATTAATGGCCTATTACCCTGTGCAAGTGGAAAAAATTCTGCATCGCTATGAAACGCTGGTCAATCTATACGGTGAGCAGACTGTCCGCGGCCGTTATGATAAGGAAGAAATCAGCATTCTTGATGAATTCCTCATCCATGGCAAAGCCATAGATGCTGAACGTCAACGTGCCGAAGCTGCCGGCGAGCTGCCGCATTTTCAACCGTTGGTGGAATCATGGGGTGGAGTTACTTTGTTCTATCGCAAGGGCATGAAAGACGCCCCTGCATATCGTCAAAACCACGAAGAAATTAGTGAGGCGCTGGAAGAAGGCATCGCCCTGGCTGAGGGCATGAGTCCGCTCAGCGCGGATGCCGATGAATACGGACATTTAGATACCGTAGAGTTTGAAAAGCTGGTATTGGAAAATGACGGTTGGAAGAGCTCTGGGCAAATCATCAAAGTCCCGTTACGCAGTTTATATATCGCTGCAGGTACTTCGCCCAACACAATTTATCAAAGCGAATATCCCGATACTTTTGTCATGGATAAATGGTTTTTCCAGCGCTATGAACCCGAATGGACAAATGGCGCAGTTGAATTAGTGCCTATGAGTGATGAAGCTTTGCCCAAGCTGGGTAAGCCTGCGCCGTTAACGTCCTATCAAAAAGACGGCAAATTTATCAGTTTTTACGGAGATAACCATCCGGTTTATGCCGGCAACGTGGTTAAAGCCATGGCAAGTGCAAAAAATGGCTATCCTTATATTGTTAAGTTGTTTGAACAGGGATTGGCCAATTTAAATCCCGCCCAACAGCCTGAACGTGACGCGGCTTTAAAAGCCCTGTTTGCTCGCCTGGATGACGCTTTTACTGCCACTATCGTCGCTATTAACCGATTAACGCCGACAATTATCGAAGTGGTTGTTAAAGCGCCGATGCAGGCTGAAAAATTCCATCCGGGACAATTTTACCGTGTACAAAACTATGAGGCTTTTGCACCTGTCGTCGAAGGTACAGTGCTCGCAGCCGAAGGCCTGGCCTTGACAGGCGCAGAAGTCGATAAGGAAAAAGGTACAATTTCCCTGATTGCACTGGAGATGGGTTCATCTTCACGCCTTTGCGCAACCTGGAAAATCGGCGATCCGCTGGTCATCATGGGAGTAACCGGGACGCCGACAGAAATACTCACTAACCAGACTGTATTGTTAATTGGCGGCGGCTTGGGTAATGCGGTGCTCTTCTCCATTGGGAAAGCCTTGCGTGCAGCCGGCAACCGGGTCATTTATTTTGCAGGTTATAAATACAAGCAGGATTTATTTAAGGTTGAAGATATTGAAGCCGCCTCCGATATTATCATCTGGTCGGTCGACAAAGGCCCTGACGTGGTCGCCATTCAACCTACGCGTCCACAGGATAAAACCTTTGTCGGGAATATTCTCGAATGCATGCTGGCTTACGCTCAGGGCGACTTGGGCGATCAACCCATATCTCTGGCGGATGTCGACCACCTCATCGTTATCGGGTCAGACCGTATGATGGCGGCGGTTAAGGATGCGCGTTTCAATATCCTGAAGCCTTATCTCGCCAGGGTACAACATGCTATCGGTTCGATTAACTCGCCTATGCAGTGCATGATGAAAGGCATCTGTGCGCAGTGTCTGTGCAAGCATGTCGATGCGGAAACCGGTAAAGAATACTTTGTTTATTCCTGCTATAACCAGGACCAGGATCTGGATAAGGTCGATTTCCCGCATTTGAATGCCCGCTTACGTCAAAATACCGTGCAGGAAAAATTATCCAATCTCTGGCTGGATTATTTGCTCGAGAAGCAAAAATCCGGAGAAGCGGTTTAGACACGGTTGAAACAGGGCCAGGCAAACGATTATTGTTTGCCTGGCCTCGACGATGAACACAAGATGGCACAAGACGATATCTGCATATGATCGCCATGATGTCGTGCTTTATTATCCGCCTCTGACTCAAACGGCAGATATATACGGCCTAACTGGCAAGCTTCATATATATATCAACCTTTCCGCATAGTGTTCTTAAGGTTTTCCGATTGCATACTTTCGGAATAGAAAGAAAGCCCAAGCTGTTGCTGCTTTGCATGATACATGGCAAGGTCGGCCAGATGAATCAGATTTTCACCATTGCTGGTATCCTGGGGATATACAGCAATACCGATGCTGGCGCCCAGAGTAAAACTGGTCTCTTCATAAATATAAGGCTCCCGTAATTTTTTCAGAATTTTTTTGGCAACCGGTGCTGCCCCGCGAGCATCGGTTTCGGGTAATAACAGAATAAATTCATCACCGCCAAAGCGGGCAGCCATATCGGAATCACGAAGTGTGAAAACAAGTCTTCTGGCTGCTTCCTTAAGTACTTCATCGCCAACAGCATGGCCCATATTGTCATTGACAGGTTTAAAGCGATCCAGATCCAGGTAAAAAAGTGAAAGTGACAAATGGGTGCGATGCGCCATATTAATGGCGTGTTGTAGCCGATCGGCAAGCAGCCGGCGATTAGCCAGCCCTGTTAATTCATCGTAATAAGACAGTCGGATCAAGCGGTCGTCAGCTTGCTTACGTGCAGTGATGTCATGCACAAAGCCATCAATGCCTATAAAGTTGCCGTGTTCATCATAAACCGGGGTATCTTTCACTTCAAGCCAATGGATATTCCTATGTGCATCATATACTTCCACTTGGTAAGGTGGAAGTGTTATGCCTTTTGCACACTGTCTGGCGGACTCATCAATTTTAGGATTTAACGGATTATCTGTCAGGTATTCGCGGTAATGAGCCATAAAACTATTCGCTGTATATCCTAGTATATTATTAATCGAAGGACTAATGTAAGTGAATAGTCCTTCGGAATCTCGCTGATAAAAAAAGTATTCGTTACGCAGATTCTCAACCAGACTACGAAACTTATGCTCACTGGAGTTGAGCTCAGCGGTGCGCTTTAAGACCAGATGTTCAAGATCGCTTTGCAAAGCTTTCAAAACTTTATTGGTTGCCTGAACCTCGGTTTTGGAGAGTTTGATTTTACTGTTTATCCTGCGGACCCGGACGATCCAGAGCAGTAACAAGAGCAATACAAAAACAAAAGCTGCTACAATTTTCCAGATCAGCGCCTTGTCAAATGATGGTTGAATACTCGGAACCCATTGAGCATAAATAGCCTGCATTTCTTTTTCACTGATGGTATTCAGGGCCTTTTGCAGCATGGTAGCCAGAATCGGCCAGTCTTTACGTACCGCAATACTTTCATTAAAGTTATTGCGGTCATAAAAGGCGGCAACTTTCATGTTAGCCAGAAGATATTTAGTTTGCAGGTAACTGGCGGTCGCCATAAAAGTGATAGCAGCATCCGCATTTTCAGTACTCACCGCATTTAGCCCATCCAGCATAGAATCTACAAAATAAGGGATGACCGAAGGGAATTCTCCGATAACCTGCTCGACATACTGGTAACCCTTAATCATCGTGACTGTTTTCCCGGCCAGATCAGTGCGGTTTTTGATTCTGTCATCGTCCCTTCGGGTGATAATCACCAGGGATTTCATCAGGTAGGGTTTGGTGAAGATAAACCACCGGCTTCGGTCGGGCCGGTTAACCATCGTCGCCACCACATCGACTTTATGTTCAGCCGCGGCTTCGTATAATTTGTTCCAGCTGGTATTGGGATAAGTTTCAAATTGAACTCCCAAGCGCCTGCCCAGGGTGTTCATGACCTCGACGGCAATCCCTTCAAGGCGGCCTGCATCATTAAGGAAACTGTAAGGCGGCAATGCGCCGTCAAAAGCGATGACGATTTTTTTATGGTTTGCCAGCCATGCCCGTTCCTTGGCCGTCAACTGGATGGCAGGTTCCGGTTTGTCCATGGCCGGAAGCGCGTCCTCAAGACCGCCTGCGGACGCCGCATTCAGCAAAAAAAGCGAAAAAAACAATAAAATAAAATAATGCATTGCCTGGATAATTTATTTTTCAATAAGGGGGAATATGACAGGATTGCATTTTTTTGTCTTTCTCCTATCTCAATTTGATATTCATTGACTCCCGTTATGCCGTTAAATCTGAAATATTCCAGTAATTGTTCTGGAATTCAATAATACTCGCAGGCTCTATGCCGGTAGAGAGGTTGACAAATAGTTATATTTGTCTGCCAAGAGTCAAGCACTGGGTGAATTAGGATTATAAAAACAGATACATTAACCTAATCTGAATTGCTATCTAATTATTCTGCATGACTGGCGATCTACATGATCCTTTTTAAAAGTAAGTGTCTATTTGGAGTATCAGTTTTTCTGAATTGGCGTCTGATTTACGGCTAATCCGATAACGGCGTTTTCCTTAGCCGCTGAATTTTGCTCTTATTGTAATTGATTTGTTGAATTGCTTCAGCAGAGGTTGGCTGACAGTTTTTTATTTATCGGAGAAAAACGGCATGCCGCCAAGAATAATGGAAAGTATCAGTATCGCAGCTCCAAATAGAGCCAGGCGCAAGCGATTCAACACCCAAAACCGATAAAAACATTCCCGGCAACGATAAGATTCAAAAAATAAAATTCTTAATATTCCGTCATCTTTTTTTATCATTGACTTCCTCGTGTTTTCATCTCCACACCGAGGACAAATTTGCGGAGTTATTGAAAGTTCAGCATTTTTCTCACCCCGATCTGATTCCTCAGAACCTTCATCGTTATCCGGGAATTTGATTAAATCGACTTCTGTTTGTCCAGGCTCAGCGCTATCATTATTTCTATAGGATTGTCGCTCCAAATTCTCATCGTCATCAGCCAGCTTGAGTACATTAATATCTGCCTGGCGACGCTCAGCGATATTGTCCTTATGATCTGGTTCAGGCGTAGAATTCTCACTGCTATTCGATAGCTTGGCTAAGTTATTTTCTGTTTGTCTGATTTCAGTGATGTCATGCACGATGCCATCAAAGCCTATACAATTGCCATATTCATCATAAACGGGGGTATCTTTTACTTCAAGCCAATGGATATTTTTCTGCGCATCATATATTTCCAATTGATAAGGTTGATTAGGTGAGCCTTGAACATATTGTTCGGCGAGCTTATCAATTTTAAGGTTGACCGGATTATCAGTAAGATATTCACGGTAATGAGCCATAAACTCATCAGCGTTATACCCAAGCATATTAGTAATTGAAGGGCTCATGTAAGTGAATGTCCCTTCACGGTTGTGCTGGAAGAAAAAGTATTCATTACCCGGATTCTTAACTCGACCAAGAGCTTCATTTGTGCTGGAATTCGGCTTGGTGTCGCGGGATTTCTGCTCGCTGGAATTAAGCTCAGTAGTACGTTTTAAAACCAGATGCTCGAGATCACCCTGTAATGCTTGCAGGATTTTGGCGGTTGCCTCATCGTCGGTTTTTGACGGCGCGATTTTCTTCTTTAGTCTGTGGATACGGACAATCCAGAGTAACAATAGGAATAGCACAAGGGTGAAAGCCGCCGCTCCAATTTCCCATTTTAGTTCATGCTCCGGCAAAGGATTTTTAATGCTGGGGACCCATTGCTCATAAATAGCCTGCATTTCTTTTTCACTGATGGTATTCAGGGCCTTTTGCAGCATGGTAGCCAGAATCGGCCAGTCTTTACGTACCGCAATGCTTTCATTAGCGCTATTGCGATCATAAAAAGCGGCAACTTTCAGATTAGTCAATTGGTATTTTGTTTGCAGGTAACTGGCCGGAGTTATAAAAAAAATAGCGGCATCCACTTTTTCCTTATTGACTGCGTTGAGCCCGTCCAGCATAGAATCTACAAAATAAGGGATGACCGAAGGGAATTCTCCGATAACCTGCTCGACATACTGGTAACCCTTAATCATCGTGACTGTTTTCCCGGCCAGATCAGTGCGGTTTTTGATTCTGTCATCGTCCCTTCGGGTGATAATCACCAGGGATTTCATCAGGTAGGGTTTGGTGAAGATAAACCACCGGCTTCGGTCGGGCCGGTTAACCATCGTCGCCACCACATCGACTTTATGTTCAGCCGCGGCTTCGTATAATTTGTTCCAGCTGGTATTGGGATAAGTTTCAAATTGAACTCCCAAGCGCCTGCCCAGGGTGTTCATGACCTCGACGGCAATCCCTTCAAGGCGGCCTGCATCATTAAGGAAACTGTAAGGCGGCAATGCGCCGTCAAAAGCGATGACGATTTTTTTATGGTTTGCCAGCCATGCCCGTTCCTTGGCCGTCAACTGGATGGCAGGTTCCGGTTTGTCCATGGCCGGAAGCGCGTCCTCAAGACCGCCTGCGGACGCCGCATTCAGCAAAAAAAGCGAAAAAAACAATAAAATAAAATAATGCATTGCCTGAATAATTTATTTTTTCAATTGAGAAATACAAATAGCATTATGCATTTTATGGACTTCGCTGTCTGTAGTATGCTCATCGAAAACGCTGTCATATGACCAAACAGAGATCATGTATGAAGGAAAGTAAAGATCAAGCATAACAAACATTCGCCCTGGGCTATGCACAGGAGAATTATGCCGCTGCGTTGGAGGTGAGTATCGGAAATATATTATGAATCGGATCAGATGAATATAACCTGAATTTGCCATCGCGCTACGCCTGACTCCGCTACAGTCGCAAAAGCCTCTGTATAATCTGCCATTATTAAGGCATGAATTAATCCGCACAGATAATTTCGGCCAATTTGTACTTCTGCTACAGGCTCGCGCAAGGAGCCGAAAAACTCAATACCAATGCCTGAGTTTTTATGACTGTCACGCAACAGCGGTTTGAAATACCGATTTTTAATTGGGGACCGATAGTTGCGGCTAATCCGGACCTCAAAAATCGTTAATAGGCGTTGGTATGTCGAAAACCCTTGAATATGGTTGCGAAAAAAATCTCTAAGTCCAGCCAAATTGACCATGTATGAATGTATTCCAGGTCAGAGCGTATGCGATCTTCCATTTTTTCCAGCGTGTCTGTTTCGCCTCTAAAGCCTCTGATTTGAGCCAGGCCGGTAATACCGGGTTTAACAATATGTCGCTGCATATAGCCGGTAATTTGCCTGCGATAATGCTCATTATGTGCCACAGCGTGCGGGCGGGGACCAACAATCGACATTCTGCCTTGCAACACATTAATAAATTGAGGTAATTCATCCAGCGATGTCCGTCTGAGGAATTGGCCGAATTTCGTAATGCGCGGATCGTTATGAGTCGCCTGATTCACGATGAGGCCATCTTCGTAAACCCGCATGGTTCTAAACTTCCAGACAAAAATTTCTTCACCCCGAAAGCCGTACCTGCGTTGGACAAATAAAACCGGACCTGGGGAAGTAAGTTTAACCCCTAAAGCTATGATCAGCATTGGAATAAAAATGGCTGACAAGATCGTAATAGACAGAACGATGTCGAGCAGCCTTTTTTTAAAGCCGTCAAAACCAATATGAGGCGTATCAAATATGCTAATTACAGGTAAGCCGTTAAAATTTTCGACTTTGGCGCTGAGAAGATCAAACACAAACAGATCAGGCACTAAATAAACAACGATAGAAGTATCTCTTAGCTCATCAAGAATTAATTTGATTCTTTTCTCCTCCCCCATGGGCAAGGTAATGAATATAAAATCCATTTCATTATTTTTGGCTTTCTTGATCAGCTTTTCAATATTTCCTTCTACATATTGGGAAGAGGTGCGCTCTCTGGAAGGCGCCCTGTCATCATAAAAACCTATAAAAGAAAAGCCAAGCCAGGTTTGTTTGACCAATATGTTCTCCAAATCAAGCCCTAACGAGGTAGCGCCAATAATCGCTACCCGGCGTGTATTTTTGCCAATGCTTCTTGCATAATTCAACGCCAATCTAATCAGTAAATGCCAGCCAATAATAATAAACGGCGTTACCAATAGCCAATGCGTCACCTGTTTTTTTTGATTGGCGTCAACTATAGATGAGAATTTCATCAGCAATATCACTGCAAAAGCTACGCAGAGCCATCCGGTTATAATATTTTTGATGACTAATAAAAAGCTCAGGCCGCGCCTGAGACCATAAAGGTTATTGATTGTCGCAAAGAACTCAAAGGTTAAAAAACCGGTCAGCAAAATTAAAATTATTCGCCCTTGCAGAACATAATCATTCGCGCCTAAAAAGATGAAGAACAAGGAAATTATAATCAAGATGTCGCAAAGTTTTTTAAGTGCGACCAATGCGCTTTTATGTTGCCTGATAAAACCATTAGGTTTATTGCTGGAAAAGGAGTTATTAATCATAGCTATTTCCTTACTCGAAAAATTACTGATAACTGAAACCTATTTTAAGAAGTTTTTTATATCCCATGTGGCAATAAGATTAATGCCAACATGCGCCTCTTTAATTTAAAACCATGAAACATTGCACAGCGGACTTGCAGAAGCGCTAAAACATTACAAATTGTCTGCGGTCTGAGTTATGATTTTTATGTTCGCAGTTGAGTTTTTCTCCGAAAGAGAAATACTGAAAACTTGGAGTAAGCAAATCAGATGTATCCGATTTTAATTGATGATATATAAAATTCACTTGAGTTACTAGAAAAAACTTTATTTATGTTTCGGATATTATCTTTTATTAATCATTAATTTTGAGTTTTTAAAGGTTAACTGCAATAGCGATTCAATAAATAGATTCTTATTGTCGAAAAGAACCTTGATTATTTTCAAACCACTGGTAAGCCATATCCAGACCTTCAGGCAGTTCGACTTTATATTTCCATCCTAATGAAGTCATCCGAGACACATCCAGCAACTTTCTGGGCATACCATCCGGCATATTGGTATTCCAGATAACTTGTCCTTGATAATCGGTAGCACGTACAACTTCCTCAATCAGTTGTTTGATGGTGACATCCTTGCCTGTGCCGATATTGATGTGCGACAGCATGGGTTCAGTATTTTGTTGATAGGTTTCAGGACTCAATTGCATCACATATAAACAAGCGGCCGCCATATCTTCAACATATAAAAATTCACGTTTTGCCTGCCCGGTGCCCCAAACTTCAACATTGGGTTGATTGGCGACTTTAGCTTCATGGAACCTGCGCAGCAATGCCGGAATGACATGACTGTTCTTCTCATGATAATTATCATGAGGCCCATATAAATTAGTCGGCATAACGGAACGGAAATCAGTACCGTATTGGCGATTATAAGATTCGCACAATTTGATGCCGGCGATTTTGGCAATCGCATACGGCTCGTTGGTCGGCTCCAGTGTTCCTGTTACCAATGCAGATTCCTTCATCGGTTGCTCGGCATGCTTGGGATAAATACAGGAGCTGCCTAAAAACAATAATCGGGAACATCCTGACTGAAAAGCCTGATGGATCAAATTAGCTTCTACCATCAGGTTTTCATAAATAAAATCTGCCGGGTACTGGTTATTGGCAAAAATGCCGCCTACCTTCGCAGCCGCCATAAAAACGTAGTCCGGCTTTTCTTGCTGCATAAAACATGAAACCGCATTCTGATCTAATAAATTCAATTCATCATGCGTCCGCGTTACTATATTGTCATAGCCTTGTTGGGCCAATTGGCGGCAAATGGCAGACCCTGCCAGGCCTCGATGACCAGCTACATAAATTTTACTGTTCTTATTCATACCTTATTCCTTATAAATGTTAATACTGGAAGTCGTTATTTATTAAATATGAAGGGTGATTGGCCTTGCGCTATCAATTTATATAGCTTTTCAGCCAATAGCATAGCTGGTTTTGATCCTACTGGCTGATGCAGTTGCACAGACTGCCCGTTAAATAGATATCTCAACCAGTCGAAGTAGTCCGGTTATGCCTGAGGAAGAAAGCTGGAGACTGTATCTATAATATAGACAAGTTTAACCTCCGGCAAGACTCATGGGCATAACCGAAAGGCTCAGATCGAGCGGAATCAACACATCAAGTATAAGTTGGCGGCTGGCTACATCATAATTTTTATCAGAATCCATTCTTTAATCTCACGAACCGCAATACTAATGTGCGGCGGGCGTAAAGCTTGAGACCGCGCTATTATCAGCATGACCAGTTGCTTGCTAAAGAGCAGGTAATGGCCTATCTAATTTAAGTACAATTGCTCCGTTCCAGCAGAATTTATAAAGTTTTAACTGTTCGAGAATTATTTGTTAATAAAGGTTGTTAATCAGATCCCTCGCCGTCGTCGCAGTCACTACTACTAGCCCTGATAAAACCCGGGCGAAGACAGGCGGAGCTTCATCTTTTTCCACTAGGAATTGGCGAGAGTTGACTGGTTTCAACCGTTAAATTCTCACAGCCTGACGCAAATTTAATATTTTAATCAATTTAATATGAATACATTATGAATTAATGTATCGGATAAGGAAACAATCTATCTATTCCTGGTATTATTGTCAACAATATAAGTCTTCTATATAGTTGAGTTGCAGTTTAAATAAACTATTCAAATTTATACGAGGATTGACTCATGAGTGACTTTTACAAAGATATTATAATCGGGGCTGTGTTTATAATGGGTATGATTGGTTTTATTTCAGGCGAATTTATTATCTCATCCACGCTTTTCGCATCAGCGGCCGTTGCCAGTAACGTTAATCTGAACCGTAAACGGGGCGATACCGGTCATCTGTCATGCGACTGATCCCTTTATTTCAATTATTTAACCGAGTAACTTGAAAACTTCCAAGGCATCAGCCTTGGAAGTTTTTGTTTTTATGCGCCTTATTTCACAATTCCCTTAAGACTTTGGCATAGCATTATCGCATCGCCGTTTTCATAAAGCTTAGCTATATCTCTTCGTTTGCCTGACAATAGTTCATTATTCGAATTTCTCGATACACTCCACCGAATCATCTCTTGGATTATTAACCTTTGTACTGACCGGCCAGGCTTTCAGCTTTTCTGTCGGGTAGGGTTTCAACAGATTCTGTAAATATTCTGCATCCTTATCCTCTAAACCGAGCCAGGCATCCCAGTCGGCGGGAGCCAGGATGACCGGCATACGGTCATGGATTGGCCTCATAAGTCCGTTCGCTTCTGTAACAATGATAGTGCAGGACTCCAATTCTTCGCCTTCGGGACTTCGCCATCGCTCCCATAATCCGGCAAATGCCATTGATTCGCGGTCTTTCAATGTGACAAACCAGGGTTGCTTGTTTTTTGAGCCCGGTATGACTTGCCATTCGTAAAATCCATTCGCCGGAATCAGGCAGCGACGATACCGGAAGGCGGCGCGAAATGCCGGTTTGTCAGCCACTGTCTCGGCTCGAGCATTGATCATGCTGTAGCCGATTTTCATATCCTTTGCCCAATGAGGGATCAAGCCCCAACGCGCAAGAGCAAAGCTTCTTTTTCCTTCTTCCTGACGCATAATAAGAATATTCTGTGAGGGCGCCATATTATAGTGCGGGCGAAGCTCTGGAGGCATATGAACCCCAAAACGTTTGCTCAAGGTAAAAGCATCACTGTATAAAGCGAATCGACCACACATTGAACGGCTTTCCTTCCCGGTATTTTTATTTATCCTATCTTATTTAATAATTTCATGGAAGCCTAATTTTTGCGTGATCTCAATTAAGCCTCGCAATACAAGGCCGCTGGCGCAGGCAATACTCTGACTGTGTCATGGGCGATGAAGGCGGGGACCGGCAATGTGACATTAAATGCGGCAGCGCTGCAGTAAAGCTGGACTTCACTCATTTTCGGCAATTTAATCCAAAGGGATTAACCTATGCAATGAGATATAGTTTGTTATGGCTGCCGAGCATAAGCAGTTAGAATTATAGCGTGAACCGAATGGATAAATAATCCAGAGTTGCACATTCCCGAGTATCTGGCGTCCATAAATATGAGGTGATTTTCTATTCGATGACTGCTATTACAGGACCAAATAGAAACGTTAAGAACACAAAGGCCGTTATATAAGCGGCCTTGATATGGGGCATGAGATGGGGTTAGACAATCTAAAACACTACTCGATATTTTGTATCTGTATGTACAATGTAGATATAGGGTATTGATTTTAATATAATTGTATTAATGGTATTCATTTACTGGTGCCCGCTTGGGTGCCCCTTTTTGCTGTGCTTGCATGATACAGTTAAAGACGGTCTGATAAAACGGATACACAAAAAAGCCGCAACGATTGCGGCTTAGTTTGATGAAGTTATATTTTGTCTTCATTTTGCAGGATGTCGCTTGGCCACGTCATAGGTGCTTAGGCAGGATGAAACTGTAACGCTTAAGCCGTGTTTCTCTTCACCAGTGCTTTTATCGTTCCAGGTTGAAGGTTTTAACGCTCCGGTAACGGTCAAGGCATCGCCTTTCTTTAATCTACTAATGCGTTCAGCGGATTCGCTAAAGGCGATTCCAGACACGATAACGGGCAATTCTTCGCCAATGCTTACTGACAAGAGGAAGTTACAGTATGCGTTCCCCTTGCTGCTGATTTTTGTTTCGGTGTCGCGAATCAATTTGCCGCTGATTAGTGCATCAATCATTTTGGTTTACTTTTGGCGATGGGTTCATTCTGAGTAAGAAAGCTTTGTGCGCTTCATCTTGCGCCGCAACCAGTACCGGATTACCTGCCGGTGTGTAGCCGATTACCGTTAACGGGTTTTTGATATCAGGCTCGGTATAGTGGCGCCATTCAACGGCATTGTTTTCAGCGGTTAATTCTTCGATAATTTCAGCTTTATGAGTCTTTAAAAACTCCCGCTGCTGCTGGGTAAGCTTTGATGCTGGGATAATTACAAAGCCGCCGTTATCATCCATAGACACATCAAAGCCAGCCGCCATGATTTTTAATAGTGCGCTCATTTAAAACACCTCCGCATCATAAAAAGCCGCTGAGTCATCCTGTTTTTTTCTTTCGGCGCTAAAATCTTTAAAACTACCTTCACATAGTTCACCATGTTCACGCTTTCTGATCTCGACAATAACGCCCTGCCTGCCCGGCTTGCTAATCTCAACATCAATACCCAAAGAAGATAATGCGGGTTGCTGCCGCCGCAACACATCACCCAAACCGCGCGGGGATTTCGGCCAGGCATGGGATTCCTGTTTATGGGTATCAAGTTTTTCAAGTAATGCCTTCATGGTTCCGGTAAAGACTAACGTTGATGAGCCGTTATGCGCGTCAACCATTTCCCGAACCGCAACCGCTACAGGTGAAGATTCCAGCGCACGCCCTATGCTTTCGGCTCTATTGGCTTTATAGAGCGTATCAAAAGTACCGGCCGGGTGGCCTTGCGCCTGCATCATCGCTTCGCCTAAACGGGTAAAGTCTGCCATTCTTGGCGGATTAATAAGCTTAACCTTGGGCATCAATCCCAATGTTTTTACAAATAAATCCAGCAAGCCGCCAAATATAGAAGGCTTGAACTTCTCCCATTCTGCATTAATCTCTGACTCCTCCCTGTAAGCTATCTTCGGCAACTCAATACTGATTGCCCTATCGGTTAAATCCTGCGCCGTCATTACATTGGGAATTGAATTGATGATAACCGGCCTCTTAACCTCTATGATGGTTTCCTCGCTGTTTGTGTGAAGCGTCCTTGCAGCGAAACCGCCCCCGGTAGCCAGCGTACATAAAGCATCCTGCATTGCCGGGGTTAGGTGGGATAAATTCTCAAAACTTACCAGCCAGTTACAGCCAGCACCAACAAAAACATCCTCGATAGATTTCGGCGCGGCGCGTAGATTTACCGAATTGTTATCGGTCAACTGCCTTATCTTGTCTTGTGTTGATGATTTTGCGCTGCCTTGGGTTCCATTTAGCGCCAATATGGGTTTAGGGGTTTCAGCTCTTAATGCTTCCAGTATCCACGCCAAAACTAATGGCCTGTCACGCTCCGGAATATTGATAAAATCCCATAACCGGGATAGGTCGCCATTTGGATGCGGTATCGGTAACGCTTGCATTGAACCGGGTGCCCAGAATTTAACCGGCGCAACTTTAAGCACCCTCCAGCCGGTAGGCGATACCTCGATAACCTGCCGCTGTTCATCGCCAATGAAAAGATAATGGCATCCGTTATAATCGGCTACCCGCAAAAATACACGCCCCCTATCGCCATCATGCTTGGCGATACCAGATAAGGCAAAACTGGCTTGCTTAATAGCGGATTCGCTTGCAGACTTGCCAAAGCCGCCATCTGTTTTGGTGCTGCTGTAGTATTCATAACTCAGCCAGTCTATAAACGGTTTGCTGCCGATCTGCATCGTGTGAATAACGACATCTATATCAACTGACACAAAGCTTTTATCGGCTTGAGGGTCATAATGCAATTCCCCGGCATTGGTCACCAGCTCGATTAACTCCGCTGCCGTTGAATCTTGCCGATCTCCTTCGCCTGTTTGCGTTGTCGCCATCGCGTCAATATCCGCCATCGGTACGCCGGGGGGTTTTCTTTTTTTAATTTCGGCGCGGTACTTAAACTTTAACGCCGGGTTGCTCGATATTATCTTGTATGCGTCGATAAACTCAGCACCGCCCAAAATAGCCGGGTTGTCTTTGCATTGCTCCAGGGCGGAATCAATAACCCGTTTTGCCGCGTCTATCGCTTCTTGCCCGGCATCTACCGCTTGCGATAAATCCAATGGGTGAACATGGTGAACATTGTGAACGTTGTGTTGAAGATTTTGGTCACCAAAGAAAAATTTATCATCATCCAGTTCAGCGTTTTCAATGAAAGCTTTCATTAAACACGCTCCATAGTTAAATAATCGTTCCAATCCATACCTTCTATTGGCGGTAGGATGTATTTGCCGCCACAAGCTAACGCTGCCTCTCTAGCTGCTTTCTGGCCTACGCCTGATAAGTCGTTATCGCCACAAATTATGATTTGAGCATTGGGATGTAATTGCCTGATTACCTTGGCAACTGGTTCAAGGTTGCCTTTATCAAAAGCAATAACGGTATGATGGCCGCTATCCTCAAACAGGCTTGCGCCGGTAGCGAATCCCTCAGCTATCAAAATCTTTTCTGTGACTTCTCCCAGGGTGAGAAAACAGCCTTTCTTTTGGCCTCCGGATAAGAACCGTTTGCCGCCGTCCTCGCTGATAAATTGCAGGTTAACCAGCTCTCCGGCTGCGTTATATTGGGGAATGATTAGCGTATTGCCCCGGCCCAGCTTTGCGCCATGAGGGTCAATCCTCTTTCTGATTAAATAGGGGTGCTGGGTGGTGGCATAAGTGGCATGGTTCCAGATATAGGCTGCTTTCTTCGCTGCTGCTTCATGCTTGGCGGTTTCTTTACGTTGCCTCTGTGCTGCCTCTTGTTGGCATTTTGCTTTAAATGCTTGCCGCTGAAATTCTGATAAGGGTATAAAGTTACCGGATGCTTTCCAGTTCTGCTTTATATCTTGTCTCCAGTCTCCGAATCTCCCGGCTGCACGTCCATCAGCGTGGAAGATGTACCAGCCATCCAGCTTGCCATTTATTTTGAAGCGGTGAATCTTTCTATCAGCAATAATGAATTGAAGCTCAACATCAACACCTTCGCCAAGGGTAGTTATTACGGATAACCTGAATTGTTCAGCCGCATCGCTGGTGTTATAATTGCACTGCTGTATTTCGTTCTTGCTGCCCGGATTCGTCGTCCGGGTGGCGAATCTCATTTCGCCCCCTTGATTTTATTGCCCTCAGTAACTTGGTCGTTTTGCCGCGCCGCTTCGAGCGCAACAACAAGTTCACGAATTTCATTATCCGATTTCCCAGCAATTCGGGCTCTATTAAGCGCATCGATTTCGTTTTCTGGCCAGGCGCTTCTATCACCGCCGATTTTTACAGCTCGTACAAAAAGGCCTTTTTGAATATTGCGATAAATAGTCGTACCGGAGTATCCGGTAACCTGCTTAACAACAGGTAGTCGTAGTAGTTGATTGATTTTTGGTAAAACGTTTGTTGCCATCTTGTGCTTTCCTGAAAAGGTACGCCCCGCTGCGGTATGCGTTGGGAATGGCTACATTGTTAAATTAGTAGTCTGGCTTGACTATGGAAAAAGAGAATTCGGATTTTCCATTGACAAATATAAGAAATGCTATCGTGAGAAACAGAATGTTAGCGGAAATATTCGTCGGGTCATTTTTCCTGCTTTGGGTGGTAATTCTCGATCATATACTTTAAAAAATGTTCCTGGTTCTCTTGGCGATACCGTTTACCTCGGTTGTCCATTCTACAAACGCTATCAGTAGGTCGACAGATTTGAGCTGCAATTATGTCTGCCGCCGCCTTTTGTGTCATTTTTGGGTTTTCATCCCTGATTTTTTTTATTTCCTTGGAAATTTCTATATCAAAAAATAAAGTTGTAGCCTTCGTGCTTGCCGGGCGCTTTATCCTGCCAGCAATCATATCCACAATAAAGCGCTCCATGCCTTTAGACATATTGGCGTTTTCAATAATTTGATTCAATGGTTCTTTGTCATTGCGTAGCATATAATCGTTGATTGCTAGTCTTTCATGCCAATACAAACCTTTGTACACGCCAAAGTCATTCAGAGGAACTCTGCCTACATAGTCATATGGAATTTCAGTCAAAATAACACCTCGTTAAGTGTTCAATGCGTTGGGTTGGGATAACCGGAAGCGGGTAACGACTCCCGCTTGTTGTTCCGTCGAACTATCCGGTTAATTTGAATTATACTGATTTTTAATAACCGACAGGTATAAGTCTATAAAACATTATAAAACAATGGCTTATTAACCTGCTGCCGAGACCTATAGAGTTTCCAAAAACTCAAAAAAAGCGCGCCTCGTTTGACTCGTACGTGACTTTCAAACTGCCAGGGGCCCCGTCTAATGATAAAAATTCTTATTATTAAAACAGTGATATAAGAAAATCATACTTGCTTTCTATGTAGTGGTACTACGTTCCAGCCTTTGCCGGTTTCGCAAGCTTCAAGGAAGTTGGCCAGCTTTTGCAATGCGGCTTTACGCTCTTCAAAGTAGTCATGCCGGTTATAAATTCCTTCAATGCCCTTAAGCTTATGGTTAAGGCATCGTTCGGCTATATGCGAATCAACACCAAGCGCCGCCAAGTGTGTTCGAGCTGTCCGTCTAAAGTCATGAATGGTGAAAGGCTCAATGCCAGGCATATTGGCTTTAACTTTGGAAAGCGCTACATTCAATGTATTTTCGTGGATATGCGGCAAGCGTCTATCCTGATATTGCCGCGCCGGCAATAGGTAATCATTGCCATCCGCAAGCCTGATTAAATCCCGTAATGCCTCAATAGCCTGTTTGGGTAAAGGAATAATAATTTCCGCTTTTGTCTTGGTATCGGCTGCGCTTAGCTTCCATGTGCCATTATCAAGGTCGAAAGCTGATATTTTGGCAGTAACAAGCTCGCTTTTTCTAATTCCGAGCATTAACAATAGGCTAATAGTTAACATATTGATGGATGAAAAGCCCTTGGTTTTACGCATCGCCTCGAACAGTGTCACCAATTCATCACGCGATAAAGCCCGTTCCCGCGCTTTTTCTTCACCCCCGGCATCGGATAAATCAAACGCAGAAGCCGGGTTAAACTGGACTATATGACGCTTAATGGCAAAATCGAACATGCGCTTTGTCCAGCGCAACACGTTATTGGCAGTGGTTGGAGCTCCACGATCAACAATGCTTTCCAGCATCTTGGCTATGTGCATCGGCTTTACTTCATCAACTGGAATCTTTCCGATACTGGGCTTAATGTCCCGCTCGATTCTCGATCTAACAATATTGGGATGTTTCCAACGGCCAAGTATGTTTTTGTTGAAATATTCATCAGCCAGTTGACCGGCTGTAAAAGCGTTTTTTTTAGTCTCTTTCTTATTGCTTGCCTCTGTTTTGCGTTTCTGCTTTTCAGCTGCTACGTCATAACCTAATGATACTCTGGCTCGTAATTCCTTAGCCTGTTTTCGCGCTTCCGCAAGTGATAGGGTGGAGTAACTGCCAAGCGTCATAACCGAACGGGTGCCCGCCAGGCGATAGCGAAACTTCCAAACGGGTACGGACATATTCTCACGAAAACAAAGAAAGAGGCCGCCGATATCGCCTCTTTGCTCAAAGTGCTCTCTGTTTTTGATCCAGCCTTTTATTTGCCTATCTTCTAATCCGCTCATATCGTTCTCCAGGGGTGGGCACCACTAAAAAGGGCATATTTTTATTAATGGTGCCCTCACTGGTGCCCGTCTATTGTGCGCTTTTGTGGGATTGTCTGCAACTGATAGAAACAAGAAAGCCGCTATTTACGCGGCTTAAACTGGGTATTGGGATTGACTGAGACAGTCTGAAACATCACTCTATATTTTGTATCTGTTCGCGCATTTGTTCAATCAGCACTTTAAGTTCAATAGCTATTTGCGTCATTTCCTTGTCGGTTGATTTTGAACCCAGGGTATTGGCTTCACGATTTAACTCCTGCATTAAAAAATCCAGCCGCCTGCCTACGGGTTCTTTTTGGTTAAGCACCCTTAACACTTCAGTAGTATGGGTCTCCAGCCGATCCAGCTCTTCAGTAATATCGAGTTTTTGAGCCAGGATGACCAGTTCCTGCTCCAGACGGTCAAAATCCGGTTGCGCGACCAGTTCGGTAATTCTATCTTTGAGTTTATTGCGGATCAGCAATAGAACTTCGGGCATGCGCCGGCCGGCCGACATGATAAAACCCTGCATTTTTAAACAGCGTTCCTCGATCAAAACCTTCAGTTGCGCACCTTCACGCTCACGAACTTCCAGTAATTGCGCAAGCGCAAGTTTAACCAGACGAGTAATTTCTTCATTAAGATGGGTTTTGTCAGCCTCCGGTTCTTGCTGAATGCCGGGGAAGGCCAATATATCCAATGCTGAAAACGACAACGGAGCCAGCATATGTTCTTCAATTTGATCAGTGGCTGCAAGCAATGCAGTTACGGCATCGATATTAACATTAAAGTCTTGTCCGGCTTTAGCCTGCTTTTTATAACTCAAAGAACATTCAATCTTGCCGCGGTTAATTCTTGCTGCAATCGTTGAGCGCAGATCGGCTTCAATAAACCTCAGGCGGTCAGGCAGTTTCAGGCTGATATCACAGTAACGGTGATTGACTGAACGCAATTCACAGTTTAGGGTCATGTGGCCAATATCTGCCTCATTACAGGCATAAGCCGTCATACTTCTTATCATTGCGCGCCTGTGAAGGTTTAAAGATAGGGATTGAAACACCCCATTCTAAACCCATACCTTGCATCTTGCACATTTGTATGGAAAACGGGAATCAAGGCATAATTTACCGATTGTTTACGGCAAGTGAAATTTTTTCACTTTGGCTTCAATGATGCTCCATTTCATTCTATATCTCTCTTGAATCAGCTACGTGCTTCTGAGCCATAAATTGAAACCGGAGAGCCGACAGTTAAGGTATACTGTGAGGTTTATTTTTTACCGGAACACACAATGAGACCTAGTGGACGACAGCCTGATCAGCTAAGAGATATAAAATTTACCTGCGGTTATACCAAACATGCGGAAGGCTCTGTACTGGTTGAATTTGGCGACACCCGGGTGCTTTGTACCGCCAGCGTTGATAAGACTGTGCCCCGTTTTTTAAAAGGCAAAGGGGAAGGCTGGATTACCGCAGAATACGGAATGCTGCCGCGTTCAACGCATAGCCGCATGGGACGTGAAGCGGCTTATGGCAAACAGGGCGGCCGCACTCTGGAAATTCAGCGTTTAATAGGCCGTTCGTTGCGTGCCGCTGTCGATTTGAAGGCGCTGGGCGAACATACCGTGACCATTGACTGCGATGTGATACAGGCCGACGGCGGTACGCGTACGGCATCCATTACCGGTGGTTTTGTCGCCTTGTCGTTGGCGGTAGAAAAAATGCTCAAACGTAAACTGATAAAAATCAGCCCATTGTATGGACAGGTGGCTTCAGTATCCGTGGGAATTTATAACGGCGTACCTGTGCTGGACCTGGATTACGCCGAAGACAGCAGCGCCGAAACCGATATGAATGTGGTAATGAATGATGCCGCAGCATTTATTGAAATTCAAGGCACGGCTGAGGGTCACGCATTCAGGAAAGAAGAGCTGGGCGCGATGCTGGAACTGGCAAGTTCGGGCATTAAGCAATTATTGCAAAAACAGCAGGAAGCGCTGGATACATATTTATGAAGCGCTTGCTAACTCATTTTTTTAAAATACGCTTAATAGATAACGGAACTCATACGTAGGAGCGCCGCTCCTGCCATCGAAACTTGAAAATTTTTACATGACCTTTTCACCATCGCAACAAATCGTTTTAGCCAGCAGCAATCCAGGCAAGATCAGGGAAATTCAGGCGATTCTTGCCGAACATCTGATTATTCCCCAGTCGGAATTTAATATTACGGACGCTGATGAAACCGGCGGCACTTTTGTGGAAAACGCCATTATCAAGGCCAGAAACGCAGCATTGCACAGTAACTTACCGTCTATAGCCGATGATTCCGGTCTGGTAGTCGATGCTTTAAACGGCGCACCGGGCGTAACTTCTGCACGATATGCGGGTATCGGCGCCAGCGATCGGGACAATGTTTATAAATTGCTGCGTGAGCTTGAAAATGTTCCGGAAAATCAGCGAAGGGCTCGATTTATTTGCGTTATGGTTTTTATGGCGCATGCTAAGGATCCTTTTCCGGTGATTGCGCAAGGCGTTTGGGAAGGCAGGATTTTACATCAGCCAATCGGAGAAAATGGCTTCGGTTATGATCCGGTCTTTTGGGTGTCCGATCATCATTGCTCATCGGCTGAATTACCTGCCTCCGTTAAAAACTCATTAAGCCATAGAGGCCAGGCATTACGGAGTTTGACATATCTGGTTAAAGCCAGAGAGTTGCCTTAACCTGTAGTATTGAATAATTATTGGCCGCTACAGATTCTCATATAATATGATGCCAGAAAAATGGAGGTTATCGTTCATGAGATTAAACAGTTCAAATAAACAATGGATCACTGCTGCATGCGTCAGTTTGATACTTCTGTTTCTGTATGGCGTAATAACAGTACAATATAAAATCCCCCCTTTTAATGCTATAAAGCGATTTATAAGCCCAGATTATGAAGTTGTATTTATAGGCGACAGCATTACCAATATGGCATCCTGGCAAGAGCTGTTTCCTTCGCTAAAAAGTGCAAATCGCGGCATACCCGGCGATACGGCAGAGGGCGTGCTCAAAAGGATGGATGGCATTTACTCCACTAATGCCAGAAAAGCTTTCATTATGATAGGAACCAATGATATCGGTATTGGAACTGAAGTAAATGATATCGTTGAAAATTACAAAAAAATCATCAGCCATTTAGCGGCTCATGGAATGCAGGTCTATGTTCAGTCGACAATTCTGGCCGGCAATCAAAAAGCGGAGCGCAATAAAAAAATTATGGCGTTGAATAACCAGCTTAAAAAGATGGCTGACGAAAATAACTCATTCGAGTATATTGATCTCAATACGGGCTTAACAAAAGATTCAGTTCTGGAAGCCCGGTATACACCAGACGGTGTTCATTTAAACAGTTCTGGTTATGCCGTCTGGAAAGATATGATCAAAAATTACGTTAAATAAATGCCTATCAAGGCACTCACCCGGATAGCAGCTCTGCTTCGTGGCAGCCGGTAAGCTTGGCTGATGGACACACTACTTCCTATCGCCCATCAATTTGCAAATACCATTATTCGGATATCTCCGTTAGGCAATGGCCTGATTAATGATACGTTTCTGGTGATGGCCGATTTATCGCCATTTGTCTTGCAGCGCATTAACCGCAAGGTGTTTCCTGCGCCTGACCGGATCATGGACAATCTGATCATACTCGATCGGCATCTTGAACAAAAATCAGGCGCAGGGGTTAAACTGAAAATCCCTGAACTTTTAAAAACCATAACCGGCCATGACTTTTATCAGGATGAACAGGGCGATTACTGGCGCGCGCTCAGCTTTATAGATAATACGGAAAGTCTTGAAACGGTCAGCAATATGAGCGATGCCCAACAGGCAGGATTTGCATTGGGACATTTTCATCGTCTGGTCAGCGACCTTGATCCATCATTCTTGCATGATACCCTGCCCGGCTTTCATATTGCTCCGGATTATTTAAGCCGCTATCATCAGGTTTTGGCCCAGGCCCCAAAACAGCCGACCTCCGAAAATACTTATTGCGCCGGCTTTATAACCAGATTTCAGCATTTGGTGAATGATCTGGAAGCGGCGAAACAGCAAGGATTATTGCCCATACGGATTATCCACGGCGATCCCAAACTGAATAATTTTCTATTTGACCGGCACAGCCGGAAAGTCGTCAGCCTTATCGACCTGGATACGGTTAAACCCGGCCTGGTGCATTACGATATTGGCGATTGTTTGCGATCCTGCTGCCACAATTTTGAATCCAATCATTTTGATCTGGATATTTGCTCCGCACTATTAGGCAGTTATTTAAGCGAAGGCGGCGCGTTTTTCTCGGAATATGATTATCAGTATTTATATAGCGCCATACAATTAATTCCGTTTGAACTGGGGCTTCGGTTTTATACCGATTATCTGGAGGGCGACCGTTATTTTAAAGTGGCCGACCCTGAACAAAACCTGCAGCGAGCCGCCGATCAATTCCGGTTATGTGAAAGCATCATGGCGCAGGAGTCCGCTATTAAAGTGCTGATAGATCAGTTAAGGATTCAGTGAGCGATTTGGGCCTGTTCGATTTGATGCAGCATTTTCCCCATGCTGGAAAGCTGGTCTGGATAGGCCTAAGGCCGGCGAGCCCATGATTATTGTCAATGAAGTCATGACCGACCCCTACAGCGGCTTGATAGGCGACCGTTATAAGGGCAGCAATGGCAAGGGGCAGGTAACCCCCGCCGGACGGGGTATTTACCTCGTCCGAAATGTTTTATGTAAATTGCCCGACATGCCGCCACATCCAAACGTTGCGACGAGGTGCATACCCCGTCGCGCTCGCACATCCTTGTGGTTAGGGTTCCGGCAATATTATTGCTATTTCTGCATTTCTTTTTCGAACAGCGTATCGAGTTTTTTATTCGTATCCTGATTGTACAGCTCTGAACGATCAACGACAGCGGGTCTTGGCGGAGGAGCTACAATAGCAGGAGCAGCTTGTGTGACGGCAGGCGATTGAATGATGGGCTGCTCCGTTATAACAGTTTTATCCAGGCTGAAAACTTCGCCATAACTGGTATCCACGTCGAAGTCATCCCAAATATAGACCGGATAGGCGATGGGTTTGGTCGGGAGCGGTATGGTTATCACATCGGCAATGCCGCAGCCCATTCGCCCCAAAGTATTAACCAGACCTTTCAGGAAACCGCCGAATACTCCGTAAAAGAAATTGCTTTGATTGGTAGTATTAATAATATTTTTGGGAAGCTCCAGCCATGCCGTGCCAATATTGGCAAAACCATTAAGCGCCTTATTGCCAATCTTTTCGCCATAACTGCGTGGCCTTTGCAGTTCTGAAATTGGAGTGACGGGCGCATAACCCATACTGCCACCATTTTGCTGATACATATCCGCCTGAGCCACCGACATAAACAACAGGCCGGCAAAAAGCAACGAAACAAAAAAATGATTGAATCTGGTCATGACAAATCCTGATGTTGCGTTTAGAAACCGACAGTATAGCAGAGCTGTTTTTTTATTTTTTCAGCGCTCTGGCAAAGGCATTGGCCATCGAACCTTGAGCCGGGGCTTGTTGTTTGGGCTTATTGGCGGGTTTTTGACTGTTTCGTTCGGGCCTGGGCTCGACTTCATCCGCATCGGTTTTCATCGTTAACGAAATGCGTTTGCGTTCGACATCCACTTCCAGCACTTTTACTTTCACCATATCGCCGGTTTTTACCGCCTCTCTGGGATCTTTGACAAAAGTATTGGATAAATGCGATATATGCACCAGACCATCCTGATGCACGCCGATATCTACAAAGGCGCCAAAGTTTGCCACATTGGTCACCACGCCGTCCAGTCTCATGCCCGGCTCAAGATCAGAGATTTTCTCGATCCCGGTCTTGAACTCCACACTTTTAAATTCCGGTCTGGGATCGCGTCCGGGCTTTTCCAATTCTTGCAGAATATCGGTGACAGTGGGAAGGCCAAAGTGTTCATCGGCAAAATTTGCCGGATTCAGGCTGCGCAGGAAGCCGCTTTGGCCGATAAGATCGCGGATGGATTTGCCCGTGCTCTTGATAATGGATTCAACAACAGGATAGGCTTCAGGGTGGACAGAAGAAGCATCCAGCGGATTGTCGCCGTTCATGATCCGTAAAAAACCCGCCGCCTGTTCATAAGCCTTATCGCCCAGGCGAGGCACTTTCTTCAATTGCCTGCGGTTAACAAATGGCCCGTTTTCATTACGGAAGGCTACGATATTCTCGCTGACGCTGGCCGACAGACCGGATACCTGTTTTAACAAAGCTACCGATGCCGTATTGACATCAACGCCGACCGCATTCACGCAATCCTCAACGACAACATCAAGGCTTCTGGCTAATTGAAACTGATTGACGTCATGCTGATACTGGCCCACGCCAATGGATTTTGGATCAATCTTGACCAGTTCCGCCAGCGGGTCCTGCAAACGCCGGGCGATAGAAACCGCACCGCGCAAGGACACATCCATATCGGGAAATTCCTTAGCCGCCAGTTCGGACGCCGAATAAACCGACGCTCCGGCTTCTGACACAGTAATTTTGGTAAACTTAAGCTCGCCATGCTGTTTCATGACATCGGCTACCAGTTGATCAGTCTCCCTTGAACCTGTGCCGTTGCCTATACTAACCAGATCCACTCCGTACTTTTGTATCAGTTTCGCCAAGATGGCAATCGATTGATCCCATTGCCGGCGCGGCGGGTGAGGATAAATAGTACCGGTTGCCAATACTTTACCCGTAGCATCCACGACGGCGGCCTTAACGCCGGTGCGAATGCCGGGGTCCAGGCCCATCGTCGCTTTAGGGCCTGCGGGCGCGGCTAATAACAAGTCTCTTAAATTACTGGCAAAAACGCGGATGGCTTCCAGCTCAGCCGCTTCCCGGACTTTAAGTTTTAAATCCAGATCAATACGCGTGAACAATTTGATTTTCCAGGCCAGGCGCGCCGTTTCCGCCAGCCAGGCATCGGCTGGTTTTGAAGTATCGGCAATATCCAGATGCTTGGCTACCAGTCGTGCGCAAAGGTCGTGCTCTTCTTTATCTTCTGCGCCGGGTTTCAGGGTTAATGACAATAAATCCTCATTTCGTCCACGAAACAGGGCTAACGCACGGTGTGAAGGAATCTTATTGAGTGCTTCGCGGTAATCGAAATAATCCTTGAATTTTTCTGCCTGCTGCTCTTTGCCTGCCACGACAGTGGCATGAACAATACCTTTTTGCCAGATGCGTTCCCTCAGTTCCGCCAGTAATTCGGCATCTTCAGAAATGCGTTCCATGATGATTTGCCGTGCTCCCTCCAGAGCGGCATCGGTATCAGGCAAGCCTTTTTCCTGATCAATAAAACCTGTGGCGATGTGTTCAGGGATCAGGCGGCGGTCATGCAGAATTGCGTCAGCGAGCGGCTCCAGCCCCGCTTCACGGGCAATCTGCGCTTTTGTGCGGCGCTTGGATTTGTAGGGTAAATACAAATCTTCCAGCAGGGTTTTGGTGTCGGCCTCATCAATCGCTTTTTCCAGCTCCGGCGTCAGTTTGTCCTGCGATCTGATGCTGTCGAGAATGGTTTTCCGGCGCTCGTTCAATTCGCGTAAATAGCCCAAACGCTCTTCCAGCTGTCTTAATTGCGTATCATCCAGGCCGCCAGTCACTTCCTTCCGGTAGCGGGAAATAAAAGGCACCGTTGCGCCTTCATCCAGCAACGCAACGGCTGCGCTGACTTGTTTGGTATTTACGGATAATTCTTCGGCAATGCGCTGGATGACGTCCATTTTTAATTTCTTGTACAGTTTGAAATGGGCGTATTGTAGCAGTTAGATGATAAATTCTTAAAGTCATCCGCTAAGACAAAAAAACTGTCATTCCGACAAGGAGTCACGTCAGTCCATCCTGCCTGACGCCCTTCGTGTTAATGCAAATCTGTTCCAGATAGATTTGCCGGACCGTTAAAGCGCGAAGCGAACCTAGACCACAGGGATGTGAAATAGATACTTAAAAATCAGCATCCATTTGAGATTTTCTGCATTGGCTTTATCGCAAAGCCAATGCTATCAATGGCAGGAAAAAGCCGTCGTTCCGCAGGGCAATCGCGCTATATGGAATACGTCATTTTTATTCCCTCTCCCGATGGGAGAGGGGAGTTTCACGGCGTTGTAACAATATAGCACGATTGCTTAGCGTCGTTCCGGCATGGAGTGCCGGACACTAGAGCGCAAAGCGAATCCAGATCACAGATGTGGCAAGCAAACATTTAAAGAAAAGCTAATTTCATGGAATAACATGATATGCTAATATTCAACTCCGGATATAAACTTACCGGCCCGGTAGAATTCCTGTTAACCTTTGCTTGAGACATTCATGGAAAATTTCACGCCTCTTTCGGCAACAGCCGGTGGTGCTCTGATTGGCATCAGCGTCACTTTACTTCTGCTTTTTAACGGGCGCATTGGCGGCATCAGCGGCATTATGAACGGCGCTCTTTTTGCCCCGAATAATGAACGCAGCTGGCGTTTGATTTTTCTGGCCGGACTGATCCTGGGAGCCTTTATCTTCCATCGGTTGGCACCGGGCTTTAATAGTCCTCGTCAGAACTATCCTTTACTTTTGCTGGCCTTGGGAGGGTTCCTGATCGGATTCGGCACTCGAGTGGGTGGCGGCTGTACCAGCGGCCATAGTATTTGCGGCATCGCCAATTTATCTATCCGTTCCATCATCGCGACGCTGACCTTCATGGCGTCCGGAATGATAACTGTCTATATTATTCGCCATAGTCTGGAGCTTGCCGCATGAAACAAAATCTCATTGCCCTGCTTTGCGGCGTAATTTTCGGCATTGGATTGTCGCTCTCGCACATGATTAATCCCAATAAAGTACTCAATTTTCTGGATATTAGCGGCAACTGGGACCCCAGCCTGATATTCGTCATGGCTGGCGCATTAGCGGTTGCTTTTGTCTCCTTTAAATTGATCCTGAAACATTCGGCGCCGGTATTGGCCGACAGCTTTCACGTATTCGGAAAATCATCCGTTAATAAGCCGCTGATAATTGGCGCCGCCACTTTCGGCATCGGCTGGGGCATGACGGGCTATTGCCCAGGTCCGGCAGTTTCCAGCCTTGGCTTATTCTCTGTGGAATCAGTCTTTATAGTTGTGGCTATTTACCTGGGCTTTTTTGTCTGTAACCGGATGTTTGAGCAAAAATAAGGCGTTGCAAAATATCGGTTATCGCATGCCAGGCTTGGGCCATGACTAGTTTGCGTAGAGCGGCTTTAGCCGCGATTGTCGAAACTAAAGTCTCTTCCACTTATTGGCATCGGGTGCCAGTACAGACGAAATATTAGAAGTTTATCCATATCTTGAGGCGGATGATATTAATGCCGCCTTTGAATACGCAGCGCATCAGATGGATCACCCAATTTTGAGCGTTGCTTGAAATGCGTTTTTTGGTAGACGCACAGCTACCCATTGGCTTGGCGGATGTTACAACAGCATGGACACGAATCTAAACATGATGTAAACATCAGATAGAGATATTTGGCTATGCGCCAAACAAAATAAGCATCATTATCAGAAAGATGAATGTGATTTTACATAAGCGTTGATGAAAAACCCGTGTCGTTGATTTGGATAAAAGTAGGCAATACGCGACGCGAGGAATTACTGGAATGGTTTGAGCGATTATTACCGCTCATTGAAGAAAAATTTATATCAGGAGAATTGTTGGTGGAGCTCACATAAATCGGGGAACGGGGACGGAGCATTACTATTACGCAGCCGCGGATAATAGGGGAAAGGCCTCTTTTTTATGATATGCTTTAATTATTACTTCAGGCTTATCCCGACTAAAAGAAAACCTTTACCATATAATTCGATTGCTTATGTCGCTGACGATTTTCAGATGCAATCATTGCTGAACAGCTGGTACAATTGCCACACTTTTATCCTAACGGGGCACATCATGGCGAGTTCATTGCTTCATGATCAGGATTTTTACGCCTGGACACAGCAACAGGTTGATCTTCTTAAATCAGGTAATCTGGCTGATGTCGATGTTAAATATTTGATCGAAGAGATAGAGAGTATGGGAGCGAGTGAACGACGGGAATTGATCAATCGGCTTGCCGTCTTGCTAGCTCATCTCTTGAAATGGCAGTATCAACCTTCTTTTCGCGGTCGAAGTTGGCAGCTCACTATCAAAGAGCAACGGCGTCAGCTCCAAAGGCTTCTAAAGGATAACCCCAGTTTGCAGGCTAGGCTGGCAGAATTTATCGTTGATGCTTATGAAGATTCTATTTTGCTGGCCGCCAAAGAAACCGGCCTGGAAGAGTCGACTTTCCCGGTTCAATGCTCTTATGCTCAAGATAGCCTTTTGAATACGGAGTTTTATCCGGGGCTGGAATATTAAATCCCCCGGGATACGGCTAACTTACTGATTAGCAAGCTGATTCGGCCGAAACCTTATAGCTCGTCATACCCGCCGGGAAGCGGGTATCCAGCGCCTTGGATGGCAAGCTTACTACCTCCTTTCAGGAATGACGGCTAAGGAATAGTTCTTTGCGTGCCGGATGAAGCATCTTGCTATTCAGAACTAACTTTGATTCTTGTGACTTTTGAGTTTTTACAGGCGCCCAAAAATGAGACTCACTGAATTTGAAGTCAATGCTATCAAACAATCTGCCCTAGAGGTGTTTGGATCAAAGGCGCAGATTTTTTCATTTGGCAGTCGTGTAGATGATTCAAAAAAAGGCGGCGATATAGACTTGTACATCAAAACCGAGGCAGGCAATGACTTTACACATAAGATTAAATTTCTGGTTTTGCTTGAACAAAAAATCGGTGAACAAAAAATAGATGTTGTTTTTGCGTTAGATAAAAATAGATCCATAGAACAGCAGGCGATGAGTACGGGAATATTGCTGTGATCGATCCGAAGATAGAGGAAACTTATTGCTGAATGTGACAAACACTTAAAAAGAATGAATAGCGCCTATTTAAAAATATCCGTTTTTATGCCGTTGGATGCAAACAAATATGAGCAGCTCACTGATGATGAAATCGAGCATATTGATCAATTTCTATTCAGATTTGCAAAATTGCAAGATTCCATTGGTGATAGATTGTTTATATTGATACTTGAGTTTTTAAAAGAAGAAAATATAAGAAACAAGCGTTTTATTGACATCCTGAACGACTCGAACAGCTTGGGTTATTGGACGACAAAAATGTCTGGCTGAATCTTGGAAAAACAGGAATAATATCTCCCATCAATATGAAGATGAGCTACAACAATCTGCAGAAGCACTGAATGCAATTTACGCAGTAAAACCTATTTTAGAAAAAATGTACACTTCGCTTAAGGCAAGCTATGTTGAGATGCGGGATAGAATAAATTTTTAAAAGTGAAGATTAATTCCAACAATAAAAATAAGCTCAACTTGGCAAAAGAAAGCAAGAATTGAGAAAATGGCTAAGTAGCTTGCTAAGAAAAAATAAACAGATTTTGTAAAAACGAGTGATCAATGATTTTTCAAGATACCATTCGCAGCGTTTAGCAGAATTAAAACAGATGCAGCAAGACGACTTTAAATAAATGAACCATAACAATAAATGTATCTCATTTGACCTATTACGGGGCATTTCCGCTCTGCTGGTATGTGCGGGGCATATTCGAAATTTTTTGTTCGTGGGCTTGGGTAGTGTTACTAATCCTTCAATTTTTGATAAGGTCTTTTATTTTGCCACTGGACTTGGACATCAAGCAGTTATCGTGTTTTTTGTTCTAAGTGGTTATTTTGTTGGTGGCTCAGTTTGGAAAAAATTGAGTTTTGACCAATTTAGCTGGATTGAATACGCTCTGACTCGCCTTACGCGGTTGTGGATGGTTTTGATTCCAGCACTCTTGTCAACATTATATTTTGACAGTTTAGGTAAAACCGTCATAAATAATGTGGGTTATGACGGAAGGTGGATAAATTTGTTATTAAGCGGTCCTGGCATTGCGGCAAAAAGTATTGATTTATCCCTAAAAACCTTTTTCGGTAATGTTAGTTTTTTACAGACTATCAGTGTTCCAGTATTTGGGACCAACGGTCCTCTTTGGAGTTTAGCAAATGAGTTCTGGTATTACGTAATATTTCCATTTGTGGCCATTGCGCTACATAAGCGTTCTATTCAGTCGTTGCTTATCCTTATAATTGTGGTCGGATGCTTTAGCAGATTTCCGGCAGTAATTTACAGCGGATTTTTGTTTTGGCTATTGGGTTGGTTGGCAGTTGTAATAACAGGAAAGTTTATATTAAAAATAAAAAGATGGCATATTGTTATCAGCTTAGTTTTATTTTTGGCAGCATTAGTCAGTACTAAATTTTTAACCTATTTTATTAGCGATTCAGTGGTAGCTGCTTCAACAATGATTTTATTAGTTACTCTACCTTTCGCTAAGTTTAACAATCGCTTTCTTATGCGTTGTGCATCAGGTTTTTCAGACATGTCCTATTCATTGTACCTATTCCATTTTCCATTCGTGGCGTTTTATTGGTTCGTATTTATTGCGCCAAACAATCGCAACCCATGTTCTTTTCTTATGCCCAATTTCTTGCCACGTTATTAATAACTGTAACTTTTTGTTTTGCAATGTGGTGGCTTTTTGAGCGTCATACTAACCGTGTGAGAGTTTTTTTAAGCAAGCCATCTCTTCGAAAAGCCGCATTTTTTATTGAGTGCGTTATCATTTTGAAAATGATATTTTAATTGCGCATCCTGACAAACATCTTGAACTCAATGAAGAGCGATTTTTCAGGAGCTTGTCACCATTAAAGCCGATGAGATAATCTCTAAATGGATAGACTTTTTTGTACTACACAAGTCCATCACACCTGAACGTATTAACCGGAGGCTCAAATGAACAGAATCCTCATCAATATCATCTCGGCAACACAAACCGGGGAATATCGCATTCGGCTCATTTTTGATGACAACACCGTGCAGGAAGTCGATTTCAAGCCATTCCTTACCCGCTCACACCACCCAGACATCCGCGCCTATCTGGAACCAGACCGTTTTGGGGGCTTCAGAGTGGAATATGGTGAGCTGGTGTGGGGCGACTATGAACTTTGCTTTCCAATCATCAACCTCTACCGAAACAAGATTGAGTACGACCAATCAATGACCGTGGCAGCATGATTATTCGGGTCTGATCCCTTTATTTTCTTTATTTTGAAATTTAGGAAAACCAGAAATAATATTGCCCGTCATTATGAAAATGAACTACAACAAGCAGCAGAAGGAAGCACTGAGTGCAATTTATGCAGCAAAACCAATTTTAGAAAAATTTTACACTTCGCTTAAGGCAAGCTATGTTGATACACAGGATGGAATAAATTATTCAGGACTTACGCACAAAACATTAATAGATAAGGGCGCGTAATGAGGTAGAGAGGGTCAAAAGAGCGGAATCATTCTCTCATACAACCATGACACGCTTAGATTATTGCCAATTTCTGCCGGTCAGCCGGATCAATTACACATTGACCTATTTTGCCGATCACGATCACGCTTTCAGCCATGACGCCATCAACCGCTACCTGCGGCGTGAGCGGATGACGGCGCGGCTGATGCGGGACAACGTCCGAGACGAGATCGTCACCACGCCGAGCGCTTACCTGCTCTTCGATGACTCCGTGCCGGATAAGGATTTCTCCCGGCCAATCGCGCTCGTGCGCCGCCAATACCGTCGCAATGCTCAGGGTTTGATGCGAGGGCTCGGCGTCGTGACCTGCGTCTATATGAATCCGGAACGGGATCAGTTCCGGTTGATCGACTACCGGCTCTACGAGCCCGGCGGCGACGGCAAAGCCAGGCGCGATCATGTCCATGACAGGCTCAGCAATGCGGGCTGCCACAAGCGTTTGCCGTTGCACGCCGTACTGATGAATACGTAGTATGCGGCCTTATCAACGCGTCGACAGGGTGCTATGGAGCCGGGCTGAACAGGGACACGGCAAACGCATTAAGATCAAAGGCTTTGCCAAAAACCACAAGGTGCAATTGTTCCGGGTCGAGGTGTCTACTCACCGCACGGCTTGGGTCGTGACGAACGACCGTACTCAGCTCACCCCGACGGCGGCACAACACGCGTGCGGCTAGCGCTGGGAAATCAAGCAACTGCACCGCGAAGGCAAACAAGTGACGGGGCTGGAACGCTGCCAATGGCGGCTCGCCCGAATTCAGCGCCATCATATTGCCTGTGCGTTTTTGGTATGGGAACGGCTAAAGCAATTCGCTTGCGCCACGGGGCGGACGGTGTATTAATTGAAACCGGGCTTATTCGATGATTACCTCTGCCAACAGCTCAAAAATCCATCACTTCGCATGAAACTTGCGTAAGTCCTGTCTATGTTGGCTATCAACCAGGTCATCGCCTGATTAATAATAGTCTTGTCAGGCAGAATGGATTATGCTTCCTGAAGGCGGCATTGTTCAGTACTCATTCCACCATTATGAAAAGGAAAATAAATATAAGCGATATCCTCTTCTTGCTCATACCAGACTTCCTGGCAAGGGAACTGCCGCCCCGGTTTGGTATAGTCTATTTCAATATTTTTGACAGTTTTTGATAGCAGGCTTTTTAAAATTGAAGTACCGGGTTTGGGAAAAAGCTCTTTCAAAACAAAAGCAGCCGGTAACTTTATGCCTTTGGCGCCGGTTTCCAGTTTCGGTTTTAAATGTCCAATCCAGATTGCACCGTCTACTGTCGCCCGGCAAATTGCATGGTTTGCCGTTGCGATTATTTCCCCGGCCTTACCGGTTAGACGGGGTTCCTTATGCGCATTGAACATAAAAACAGGCTTTCCATAAATTTCGTCCAGTACACCCGGGCTGCCATCCGCAGCATTTATTCTTCTTAAAATCTCATCTGTTTCCTTTTTTCCAATTAATTGCACGGTCCTGTTGCTTCATTAAAGGCAGCGTCTTTCCTTTAAAACCCGGTTTATTATAATCTTGTGGTTCGGGTGTGAAATCCGGGGCATCAAAATAGGTTAAAACCTCCCATAAACAGTCGACCGCTGCCTGCGTTACTTCCCGGTAAAACAGACTGCTTTTGGTGGCCTGGCGCATGGGAAAAGTTTTATTGGACCAGATATCGCCTGCATCCATTTCTTCGGCGGCTTCCAATAAGGATACCCCCCATTCCGGCTCATTATTTTGAATGGCCCAATCCAGCGAAGAGGGACCTCTGTCACCTTTTATGCCCGGGTGAACAATAAGGCATTTATAGCTCTCATATATTTCCTTCGGAAGCCGTCTTGTTAGAAAAGGGCAAAGTATCAAATCCGGCTTGAATAATGAGACTCCTTCCAGCAGCCGGTCTAAGTCTCCAAGGTGCAATTCAACAGAAACACTATAGCCGGCGTCTTCAAGTTCCGTATAAAAACGCTGTGTTAATCCGGAGAATGCCGTTGAAATAAGTAAAATACGCATAGCTTGCTCCTGTTTATCATTGTTACAGCATCAGGACTCCCAGGTGAAGCCGGATAACTTTTCTTGGTGGATTTAAGCGGCTCTGGTTGAATAAGGATCCGAGAGCCCGAAACGCTCACGGTAACTTTGCGGGTTAATGCCCAGTTGTCGGATAAAGGCGCGGCGCATTCGTTCCGAATCATTAAATCCTGATTTGTCGGCCACGGCTTCTATCGATAGCCTGGTGCTTCCCAGGTAATGCCGAGCCGCATCGATACGCGCCATTTCCACAAACTTGGCTGGTGTCATGCCGGTTTCGGTCAAGAAGAAACGTGCAAAATTTCGGGGACTCATAGACATGCGTTCAGCCAGTGTTTCTACCCGCAGATCTTCGGTCAGATGAAGCATGACCCACGCCTGTAAGTCTTTAAGTTCAGGACGGGTAGTCTTGCTGGTCAGGTAAGCGCTGAATTGGGATTGACCGGCAGGTCGTTTGAGAAACACGACCAGATAACGCGCAACCAGTAGAGCCAGTTCGCTCCCCCAATCTTCTTCCACCATTGATAGCGCCATATCAATACCAGACGTTACACCGCCCGATGTTGATATAAAGCCATCACGCACAAAAATCCGGTCCGGCTCAACATTAACCTCTGGATAATCACGCGCCAGCCGATCGCAATAATCCCAATGGCTGGTGGCTCTAAGCCCATCCAGAAGGCCGCTTTCGGCCAACAGATAAGCGCCCGTACAAACTGAAGCAAGCCGGTTGACCTTGGGTGCCATATTTCGAACCCAAGTCTGTAATGCCGCATCGCACAAGATACAATCGACATCGAAAGAGCCGGTAATCAGCAAGGTATCAATACCGTCATGAACATCACTATAGGCTTTATCAGCAATGATCTGGAGTCCGCATGATGTCGCTATCGGCCCCGGCTTTGCCGCTAAAACCTCTATCGGATAGGCCGGCTCTTTGCATATACCGGATTGACGCAAGGCAATGTTGGCGAAAGAGAATACTTCCATAGGGCCGGTAAGATCAATAATCTCAATTCCGGGATATGCAATGATGCTGACAGGTCTTGTTTTTGCTACACGAACCTGCGGACTCTGAATATCGGATGGACCACAAAAGGAATATTCATGTATTCTCCTTTATAAAAACCCAGGCTTGAATGAACTCTCACATGTTCTACCTGTTGCACCTAAAACTTCAGCTTTTTAAGGTTCAGATCCAATGGTTCAAGCAAATGCTGGGATATTTAAATTGCAAACGTCCGGACTTCCGGTCAGCTAATTCTTAACCTAGCGGGACACCCGTATGATGTTTCTGACCGTACCAGATTTTTTGATTGTGCAAATTCCCCAACACATGCATTAACTCAATAATTTTTTTATGGTTAGCTGCCGCCTTCGGTTGTTTATATTGGGCTGATGCTTCCATTGATGATAAAAGAGTTATCTGTTGACGTACTGCACGCTCAATCAAATCGACATCTTTAAGGGTTAATTTGAACATTTCATTGTAAGTTGACATTTTAAACTCCTCGATACACGACAAGTTGGAAGTTTCGCTTTATTTTTATTGCTCTGGCATGTGGTGATGTTTCGGTTAATTCTTGTTAAATTAAGCAGACTCCATGAGTAAATGATTGGCTTAATGTTTCCTTTAATAACTTTTGGTAAATTTACTTTTATGAGTGACCATTGTGCAATGACATAATTCCCTCATTTCCTGTCAGAATTTTTTTCTCTGGATTTTAATTAAAAAAGCAGCATTGCCGGTATTCCGGACACATAAAGCTTATCTTGACCAGTGCTGGTGCAACTGTTTAATGTCCGCCAGTATTGCTTTTGGCAAATTTAATTGGCTGAAATACATCTGGATTTTCAGGGCCCTCTACTTCGAGAAAACCGGCCGCACCTTTTTGCAGGCGGCTTAAACTATGATCCACCAAAATATAAGTGCCCGGTACGTCCAGTTTTAAATCAACAACAGCTGAACCACCTGCAGGAACCATAACAGTCTGAACATTGGATATAAATTCAGACGGGTTTCCGCCCGTATAAACTTTATCAAACATCTCACCAATAATATGGAAGCTGGACGTTGCATTTGGACCGCCAACACCAAAGAAAATACGCACAGTCTCACCTACTTTTGCTTTTAAGGCATTTTTCTTGGAAAGAGCGCCAACGCTGCCGTTAAAAACGACGTAATCGGGTTCTTCCTTATTCAGCTTGTGTATGGATACGTCATGAATTCCAGGCTGATCGGTTTCGCCTTTCAGATATAAATCACCTTGCATAACGTAAAACTCATGGTCAACCTTCGGCCAGCCTTTAGGCGGCTCAACTATCATTAACCCATACATACCATTTGAAATATGGTGAGGCACTGTTATGGTCGCGCAGTGATAGACATAAGCGCCCGGCTTTATCGCTTTAAAACGCAGAATACTGCTATCACCCGGCGCTGTTTGCATAAATTTTGCGCCCCCGCCCGGTCCGGTTATTCCATGCGAGTCAATGCTATGCGTGACAGGACTCAGAGGTGAGTTTTTTAAGGTCAGTTCAACGGTATCTCCCTGACGTAATCGAATCATAGGGCCTGGAACTGTGCCGTTGAAAGTCCAGTAATTGTATCCGACATTCTCTGTAAGCAAGGCAGTTACAGGTATGGCTTCTAACTCAACTTCAACAAATTCCTGTTTTCTTCTGATTAGCGCCGGTGCTGCTTTACGAACGGGTAAGTGCGTAATACCTTTGGGCAGATCAAGAATTTTGTCTGCACCGGCGTGTACGTCATCGTCATCTGAGCTTATGGGGGTTGCCGATAAATCTGTAGGCTCAACGGTCAATTTTCCCGACATGCCGGAGTCCTGATGTCCTGGCACGGTACATTTAAAATCATATTCGCCAGATTTTTTAAAGATCAGAGTTTGGCTTGTTATCTGTCCTGCTTTAGCAGTCAGGTGGGCCCCAAGCTCCTTAATGGAAAAATCATGTTCGATCGCGCCCCGACTGTTGTCCAATGTGAGGGTTATAGCTTGGCCTTCTTTAACTTTTATCCGGTTCGGGCTATAGTTGAACTCAGTAGAGATAATCCTGAATTCAGTAGGGTTAGCCTGAGTGGCTGCGTTTGATTTTGTGCTTATTGCGGGCGGCTGTTTAACTGCGCAACCTCCCGAACTCACCAAGGCTATCAAAATAAACAGCAGCAACGGGCGCGTTGTTTCGAATCTGTTGTTATGAAATATATAGCAGCGAGCTATATTCGGGCTGATAAAAAATTTATTACTTTTCATGGCCTGTATTCCTATGACTTTAAAATATTTTTAGCCATTCCCTAGCGCTATAAAATCAAAAGCCACATTTTCTTTGATAAATGTTGGGCGCAGTTTAGTATTGTATATTGCGGATATTTATACAATGACAATTCTCCCTCATTTTCTGCCAAAAAATAGCTCAGGGTAATTGTCAAGGTACTTCAAGCTTATAGAGAGGATTTTGGATCTGGCAGACCACTTTAACTTTTATTCAATAAACGGCACTGTTCCGGAATGTCGATATTGCTATAAAGTCCTGTTATAGAGGATATGAAAATATTCAGGCTTGATGGGGGTGTTGGATCGGCAGCTAGCAACTTTTACCGGAATTGAATCTATTCCCGCTAATCTTTGGCCGCTAACAGGGATTTAAACCTAGACTGGTTTTCTTCATGCTTGAAAGCTGCAAATTTTGACGATAAGTCTTTGCGGGCCTTGCAGCTGAGGTTATCCAGGTTCTGGATCAATACACCTATAGCTAGAAGTGTGTTGGCGGGAATATGATTTTTTAGCATTTCTTCACTGAACAGTTTCAAAGTATTTTCCTGAACCGCATAGTCCTGAAAATTACCTAAAACTTCCTGCAGCTCTTTCAGGCTCTTAATGAAGTGTTTTGTTTGGCTTTTGGGATAAAGGCTTTGAAAAAATTCCATCAGGTAGCGTAATTTCTTACAGGACTTTCTTAATTCATGTAATGTCTCAGGAGGCGACTGTTCCGTAATGGCGTCGCCCTCCCGCAATACCCGCTTATAGTTTTTCCATAGTCTTCTATCGGCTAATTTTTTAATGGTCAGTTTTGCATTGGGCTCAACGGGTTTTAGAGGGGCTTTTTCTTTAAGATATTGTTCCCATTCCGATATTGTGGACAGGTATTTGGCGGAACGTAATTTTTTAGCAAGTTCCTTCTGCGCTTTTTGCTGTTTGGCTAGAATAAATTCATACAGCGGGTTGAGGTCATCGCGCATTGAAGACGGCAGACTGTTTTTATACTTTGCAAAATTTAGCAGATAAACATCCAGATCCCGGGTAGAGCCTGTGCTTTTTCCCAGCCAGGAAAAAAAGTCGTCATAGTATGCGTTGATATCGTCAGGCATTATGTCTTTAAGTTGATTAATTCCGGCACGAGTTCTTCGCACCGCGACTCTGAAGTCATGTAGAAATTCGCTATCGGTATCGGCAATTACGCCTTGCTCATTAACTTTAATGGCCCTGAGCAAATGGCTGTAGATATGCTTGACAGCAATGTCAGCCCGGGTATCAGGTTCCAGATTGATATTCAACCTGGAGGAATAATCATTAGGTCTGCGGCCCTGGAGCTTTAACGCGGTAACTAACAGAGGTTTTGTTGCAGGCTTTAAGCCCAGCTTTTTTGTCAGTATTTCAATGATGTGTTCACCGTCCTTGTCATAGCCTCTGATGGCTTTTAATGAGATGCGGCTATGGAATAGCTCGTGTTCCTCCAGAGTCAGCCGAAGCACGGTTTTTTTATCTTTATTGATTATGTTCAGGTAATAAGTTTCATAATCCAGAGTGCATACCGGCAGTAATGCACGCATTCCTAATAGAGGCGCCAAGGTATTGCGCATTTCCTTAGCCTGGAATTGTTGGCTGAAAGCCGGAACCTCGTTGATTTCCGTACTGGCGATAGCCAGGTCATCGTCGAGGCTTTTTAACAGGACGGTTGATGCAGCTTTTGAGCGCGTAAATTCGCAAGTAATCCCTCCTGTATAAAGCCGCCAGTCAAAGCTGTCATAATAAGTTTTTATGGAATATTGGCGGGAGACCAGTTGTAATTTGGTCTTATCACCCAGTTTTGCAATAAATTCTTCAGCTGTTAAACCTGCGGGGAAATCAAATTGCAGAGACATATGGACCAGGGCATGGTAGGGTTTGCGTTGATTGTAAGACTTTAATTATAACAATGTCGTATTAACATTTAATGACAATGTAACAATCTGACATTATCGTAATTGATTTTAAGTCATAATTGAATAAAAACACGTAGAGGGTATGAAAATGAGTAGAGAACTATGGTTGCTCAGGCATGGAAAATCTCCCCGCAGTCTCGCTATGGATGATTTTGACAGGCCGCTGGCAAAACGCGGCAAACGTGCAGCCCGGCGCATTGGAGTCTGGCTGGAGCATCAGCGCCTGATTCCCGATTGGATAGTGAGTTCGCCGGCAAAAAGAGCTCTGGCGACAGCGAAAATAGTGCAGAAAGCCATTGCTGTAGACGGGCTGGATATTATTCAGAATAAACATTTGTATCAAGAAGGATTTGAACGCTTGAAAACAATATTGGCTGAATGCCCAGTAGAAGCCAGGAGGGTTTTACTCGTAGGGCATAATCCGGATCTCGAAGATTTGCTTATTCATCTGGCCGGCGCTGATAACTTGCCCGATTCGGATAAATTGCTGCCCACCGCAGCATTGGCCAGATTAATAATGCCTGATGACTGGACTCATTTTGAGCCAGGCAGTGCCAAGTTTTTGTCTATTACCACTCCAAAATCTCTACCCGATGAGGATGTTGAGTAAGTTTTTTGATTGCATGAAGATGACAGGATTATGGTTCTTGTCATAATCCTGTCATATAAAATTAATATTCTTGTTATGTTAAATGCACATAATGGTTCCACAATAAATTAACTTGAGATTTGATAAATGAAATTATCTTTTAAGACAAAAGCGCTGATAGCTGCGCTGGGTATTGCTTCCGCGGCATTGGTCAGTGGTACTGCCGGTGCTGTACAAACAATAGATGCGGGTATTCCTGACTATCAAAAAGCCAGCGGGATTGCCGGAAATCTGTCCAGTGTGGGTTCTGATACGCTGGCAAATCTGATGACGCTTTGGGCTGAAGAGTTTAACCGTGAATATCCTAATGTTAATATCCAGATTCAGGCAGCAGGTTCTTCTACTGCGCCGCCTGCGCTAACAGAAGGCACATCAAATATCGGTCCTATGAGCCGCGAGATGAAGGATGACGAACTGGAAGCTTTTGAAGACAAATATGGTTATAAGCCGACCGCTATTCCTGTCGCTATTGATGCGCTGGCTGTGATGGTCAATAAGGACAACCCCATCAAAGGCCTGACTGTTCCGCAGGTTGACGCTATTTTTTCTTCCACCCGTAAATGCGGTTATGAAACCGATATTACAACATGGGGTGAAGCAGGCGTCGCCGCATGGGGATCAAAAAGCATACAATTATATGGACGTAACTCGGTTTCCGGTACTTACGGCTACTTTAAAGAACATGCTTTATGTAAAGGCGATTTTAAAAGCAATGTAAATGAGCAGCCGGGTTCTGCCTCTGTGGTGCAATCGGTTACCTCTTCAAAAAATGGCATCGGTTATTCAGGCATGGGTTATTCCACCTCCGGCATTAAAATGGTGCCTTTGGCCAAGAAAGCAGGCCAGCCTTTTGTTGAAGCAACCCCTGAAAATGCCGTTAAGGGCGCTTATCCTTTGACACGCTACCTGTATATTTATGTAAATAAAAAACCCAATCAGCCATTGGCGCCTTTGGAAAATGAATTTATGAAAATGGTGCTATCCAAAACCGGTCAGCAAGTCGTTATAAAAGATGGCTATATTCCATTACCTGCAAAAGTAGTTGAAAAAGTACTGGCTACACTCAAGTAGAGAGCCTAAGCTGGCGTTCAGGAATGTATAGATAAGGAATATTGGTCTGAATTAACAGGTTATCGTAATTGCAAGAGTTAATGCGGACAAAATGGCGGCTGAGATGGCTATTGAATCTCGGCCGTTTTTTTTAGTTTTGTTATATCATTGTCACATTTAATTTCTACAATTTTTCCATGTCTGAAATAAATTTTCAAAAAAATGACTCATCAGTTCTGAAACAAAAATCCGGCGGGGCTCACGAACGGTGGCGGCTTATAAAAGATACGGCTGCTCGTTATGGCGTAATTGCAGGCGGACTGGGTGTTATCGTCGCAGTCGTAATGATTTTCTTTTATTTACTGTATGTGGTTTTCCCTTTATTTCTGCCGGCCAGAGCAGAACACGTTAGTCAATATGCTGTGCCGGGTGCCGCTTCGGGTAAAACGGTGCTGATGGAGGTAGAAGAGCAGAATGAAGTCGCTGTCCGCTTTACAGATACCGGGCGTGTGATTTTTTTTGCAGCGGCGAGCGGCAAACCTGTTTTAAATGAAACCGTCAAAATACCTGAAGGCGCTCATATTGTAAGCTTCCACCAAGGCAGCCCCAATAATGAAGGCGCGGTAGTTTACGGCTTGTCTGATGGCAAAGCGGTTGTCGTCAAGCATCAATACAAAATAACCTATCCTGATAATATTCGCCTGATCACGCCTTCCATAGCTTATCCAATGGGTGAAGCCCCTCTGGTCATTGATGAGTCAGGCGCTGCTTTGGAAGAAATTGCGGTTAAAATCGGGGATGACGCAAGCACGATAGTTGCAAAAACGGCTGATAAAATTCGCTTAAGCCATTTTGAAAAAGAACAATCGCTGTTCCCTGATGAGGCTACCGTAATACGTACCGATTCGGCTTTAGACTATCCGGCTGCGGGTGTTACCGATATTCTGATTGATAAGGATGAACATAATCTTTATTTATTAAGCAATACCGGGCAGTTAGGTCTGTTTGATATTAAAGATAAAAGTGCGCCTGTTCTTATCCAGGAGCAAAATATAGTTGAGGCGGGACAAAAGATTACCAGTGTTGTGTTTTTAAATGGTGATCTTTCCTTGATGATTGGCGATTCCAGCGGCCTGGTATCACAGTGGAGCAAAGTCAGGGATAACTTAAACCGCTTCGCCATGCAGAAAATCAGGGTATTTAAAGTTTCCGATAAAGCGGTGGTCGCGATCAACCCTGAACAACGGCGAAAAGGCTTTATGACCGTTGATGCCGATGACGTCGTGGGCATTTATCATTCGACGTCTGAAAGAGAAATGATTAAAGAGCGTGTTGCTGACCTGCATCCTGTAGCGGCGGCGATATCACCGAGAGCCAATGCTTTTTTAGTACAATCTGACGACGGCAAAATAAGCTTCTGGAAAGTGGATAATGAGCATCCTGAAGTATCTGTGGGCTCACTTTGGCAGAAAGTATGGTACGAAAGCTATCCCAAGCCGGATTATATCTGGCAGTCGTCCTCCGCAAATAACGACTTTGAGCCCAAATACAGCTTGACGCCTTTGGTTTTCGGCACCCTGAAGGCGGCCTTTTACGCCATGCTGGTGGCTATGCCTTTGGCTTTGATGGGGGCCGTTTATACAGCATATTTCATGACGCCAAGAATGCGCCAATATGTTAAGCCTTCAATTGAATTGATGGGCGCACTGCCTACGGTTATTTTGGGCTTTCTTGCCGGATTGTGGCTTGCGCCGCTGATTGAAGAGTATTTGGCGGGGCTGTTTGCATTGCTTATGATTGTTCCGGCGAGTGTAATGTTATTTGCCTATGCCTGGCAGTTTTTACCGAAAGCTATTCAGCAGAAAATACCCGAAGGCTGGGAAGCTGCTTTATTGATACCGGTCATCTTGCTGAGCGGCTGGTTTGCTTTTACCGTGAGCGCGCCATTGGAAACCTTGTTATTTCATGGCACTTTACGCGATTGGTTTAAAACCGAATTAGGGATTGGTTATGATCAACGCAATGCGCTGGTGGTCGGTATAGCGATGGGCTTTGCGGTCATCCCGACTATTTTCTCAATTGCTGAAGATGCTATTTTTAGCGTGCCCAAGCATTTAACAGTAGGTTCTCTGGCCTTGGGAGCCACGCCTTGGCAAACCATGATTAAGGTAGTGTTATTAACAGCCAGTCCGGGGATTTTTTCTGCGGTGATGATTGGGCTGGGCCGCGCCGTGGGAGAAACGATGATTGTGTTAATGGCGACAGGAAATACGCCGGTAATGGATTTAAGCGTTTTTCAGGGCCTGCGCACACTGGCTGCCAATATTGCCGTGGAAATGCCCGAATCTGAAGTGGACAGCACCCATTATCGCATCCTGTTCCTGGCGGCTCTGGTATTGTTCCTTTTTACGTTTGTTTTTAATACCCTGGCTGAAATTATCCGTCAGCGTTTACGCGAAAAATATAGCTCATTATGATGAAATTATGGTTTAAAAGCGGCTCTCCGTGGATATGGCTCAACGCGGCGGCAGTCAGCACCTGTCTTATTATGATCGTGGGAGTCCTGGGCCTGATCGCTGTGCGCGGAGTAGGGCATTTCTGGCCGCATCAGGTAATCCGTTTCGTCTATCAGGAACAAGGCAAACAACCACAGACAATAATTGGTGAAAAAGTCGACACCAATATCACGCCAGCCGTTATGGCAAAATCGACCGGCTTTACAATGGCTGATGATGAAGACACCCTGGTGCAGTATTTAATTAAAACCGGCAATCGGGACGTCACAGGGACTGATTTTCGCTGGATACAGGAACGCAACGTCAAGGAGCAAAGCGAACCTGCCGATATGATGGTTGTGGAGCGCCGGGAGTGGGGTAACTTTTATGGACAATTGGTTGAAGTTAAAGAAAACGGCCAGACTATCGCTGCCGGCCAGCAGGCTTGGCCGGTTGCTCAGATAAAGATAGATGAAGCTTTGGCGGTTTTTGAAGAAATAGCGGATTTGGAAAAAAATAGAATTGGTGCGATAAATTATAGTCTGGAGCGCTTAAGGCTCAAGCAAAGGAAACTTGAATTGAACAATCGCCTGGATGATGCCGCTAAACAGGAGATTGCAGCGGAAAAAGCCGGTTATGAAACTGAGTACCAGCAATATCAGGCCCAACTGGCCGGGTTATATCAGAAAATAAGAAACAACAGTTTGGTGGCAAAAACCGAAAGCGGCAGTACGGTGGTAATCCCCCTGACCAAGATGGTTCGTGCTTTCCGACCTAACGCCATGAGTTTTTTCGATAAAGTCGCGCACTATGGAAGCAAGGTGGTGGAATTTTTAACGGATGATCCACGTGAAGCCAACACCGAAGGCGGTATTTTTCCGGCTATATTCGGTACCGTGTTAATGGTCATGATAATGTCGATTATTGTGACACCCTTTGGGGTGATTGCGGCGGTGTACTTGCGTGAATATGCCAAACAGGGTTTTACTACGCGGCTGATCAGAATTGCTGTGAACAATCTTGCGGGTGTCCCTTCTGTCGTTTATGGCGTGTTTGGGTTAGGCTTTTTCGTATATATTCTGGGCGGTAATATCGACCAATTGTTTTTTCCTGAAGCAGCTCCGGCGCCGGTTTTCGGTACGCCGGGATTATTATGGGCTTCAATTACCCTGGCCTTGTTAACCTTACCAGTCGTTATCGTGTCGACGGAAGAAGGCTTGGCGCGTATTCCCAGTTCTATACGCGAAGGTAGTTTGGCCTTGGGGGCTACTAAACTTGAAACCTTATGGCTTACTGTATTACCCATGGCAAGCCCGGCGATGATGACCGGCCTGATTCTGGCGGTAGCAAGAGCTGCGGGAGAAGTCGCTCCATTGATGTTGGTGGGCGTGGTCAAGCTGGCGCCAACATTACCCCTGGATGGGAATTTTCCCTTTTTGCATTTGGACAGAAAGTTTATGCATTTGGGATTTCATATTTATGATGTTGGTTTTCAAAGTCCTAATGTTGAGGCCGCGAGACCATTGGTTTATGCGACAGCGTTATTACTGGTTTTGGTAATTGTAGGGCTTAATCTGGCTGCAATTGTTATAAGAAATAATCTGCGTGAAAAATATCGGGCATTGGAAGGTTAAATAAATGACAGCACAACGAGTACGTACACATGCCATTGATATGAGTTCGATTTTGCGCGTTAAGGGAAGCCATCATGAGCAAAATGAAGCCTGTATCAAGGTGGAAAATTTAAATCTTTTTTATGGTGAAAAGCAGGCATTACATGATATCAGCATGGAAATGCCCAAGAAAAAAGTGACGGCCTATATCGGCCCCAGCGGTTGCGGTAAATCAACATTGTTGCGCTGTATCAACCGAATGAATGATCTGGTGGATAGCGCAAGGATTGACGGCAAAATTTTACTGGATGGCGAAAATATCTATGATAAAGCAGTTAATGTAGCCGCTTTGCGCAGGCGCGTAGGCATGGTATTTCAAAAACCGAATCCTTTCCCGAAATCCATCTTTGAAAATGTAGCCTACGGCCTTCGAATCCAGGGAGTTAATGATAAGCGTGTATTGGAAGAAACCGTTGAAAACGCCTTACGTGGCGCCGCCCTCTGGGATGAAATGAAAGACCGCCTGAATGACAATGCCCTGGGTATGTCCGGCGGACAGCAACAAAGACTGGTCATTGCCAGAGCGATTGCGATAGAGCCTGAAGTGCTGCTGCTGGATGAGCCTGCTTCCGCCCTGGACCCTATTTCCACGCTAAAGATTGAAGAGCTGATCAATGAGCTTAAAGAAAAATACACAATAGTGATTGTGACGCACAATATGCAGCAGGCTGCGCGCGTTTCTGACTACACGGCATTTATGTATATGGGCGAGTTGATTGAGATAGGCGCAACGAGCGAGTTATTCACCAATCCCGTAAAAAAACAGACAGAAGATTATATTACCGGCCGGTACGGATAATCAGGAGCAGACAATGGACAACAGTAAAATAGGTCATCATATATCCGAGCAGTTTAATAAAGAGCTGGAAGATATACGCAATAATGTTTTAACGATGGGCGGTCTGGTTGAGCAGCAAATAGAACTGGCCGTACAGGCGTTCACTTCAGGCGATATAGAACTGGCTGAGGAGGTTATCAAGCAGGATAATCAGGTCGACGCACTGGAAACGGCTATAGATCTGGAATGCACGCAGATTCTGGCCTTAAGACAGCCTACAGCATTTGATTTAAGGCTGTTGCTGACCGTGATTAAAATCATTCATGAGATTGAAAGAGTGGGCGACAAGGCCGAGCGCGTCGCTGAAATGGCCATACAACTGGCAGGCGTCGAAAGCAAGTTTCCTCACCATGAACTGGAGCATATGGCCGAACTGGTTAAGGGAATGCTGCATGATGCTCTGGATGCCTTTGCCAGAATGACAATAGAGGATGTGTCTGAAATTACCCAAAGAGATGATAATGTTGACCGTGAATATGAGAATATTCTTCGGCAGTTAATTACCCGCATGATGGAAGATCCGAGAAATATTACGAGGACTTTGGATGTACTCTGGACGGTCCGTGCATTGGAAAGAATTGGCGATCATGCCTGTTATATCTGCGAACACTTGATTTATATGATTAAAGGCGAAGATGTACGCCATTTGAGCCAGTCCGAACTGGAATCAAAACTAAAAGCGTAACAGTTTTCTGTTATAAAAAAGGCGAGCTACCTGTCCGGCGTCTCGCCTTTTTATTGCTCTTTTCTTAAGGTTATTTTTCCAGGCCAATAAAGTCCCAGATTTTATGGGAGGTGGTTGAGTTAACATGCTCCGGCACAGGCGGTCCGTTTGGATAGTTCAGATCGTAAACGCGCTTGCTGTCCTGGGCAATGTCTGCCATTCCCAGATTGGTGTAGGCTTCCTGTAAAATCAGCAGAGCGAAAGGCACCGCGGTAGTGCGCTGGTATTTTTCAATGATGGCGGAAGCCCTGTCGACGGCGGCAACATAAGCCTTGCGTTTCATGTAATACCGGGCAACGTGGATTTCATACATCGCCAGGTTATTTCTAAGCGCAATAATACGTTGCCGGGCGTCAGCGACATATTTGCTGTGCGGGAACAGGCGTATCAGCTCTTCAAAATTCTTCAAGGCATCGCGGGCGGTGCCCGGATCGCGTTGTGATGTATCGGTCGGCAGAAAGCGATCAATAAAGCCTATACCTCGATTGTAATTAACCAGGCCTTTCAGATAGTAAGCATAATCGACTGCGGGATTGCGCGGATTCATTTTAATGAAGCGATCAGCAGCAGCAGTTGCCGAGTCAGGGTCATTATTTTTGTAATAGGCATAAGCGATATCCAGTTGTGTCTGGGCGGATTCTTCGCCAAAGGGATAACGGGATTCAAGCGCTTCGTAGATTTTGATGCCTTTTTCATAACTACCCGCATCTACCGCTGCTTTAGCCTCGGTGCGAAATTTTTCGGCAGTCCAGTCGGCGTATTCATCTTCCTCTGAAGCACTGGAATCACTGGAAAAGTATTCTTTAAGTGTTCCACAGCCCTGAAGTGACAGGCCTAAACAGCAAATAAATAAAAATTTAATTAAAATTAATCGCATAGTACTAACGACACGTTGTAATATTAGAGGTTTTCTCGCAAGATAAACAGCGAATGGCTCTGTTTATCTTGCGAGTATAACTTAACAATAGGTTATTTAAGAAGAACTTGTTATGACAAGATTAACAGCAGAAGTGCCACTGGAAATGGCGGGTATGCGTTTGGATCAGGCGCTGGCGGAATTATTTGCCGACTATTCACGCAGTAAACTGCAAACCTGGGTTAAATCCGGGCGTGTTCAGGTTAATGGTACCACACTTAAGCCGAAAGACAGGCTTGAAGGCGGCGAAGCAATAATGCTGGATGCCGAAGCGGAAGTGGTGGTGATGTCTGAAGCCGAAGAGATTCCTTTGGATATTATTTTCGAAGATGAAAGCCTGCTAATCGTGAATAAGCCGGCAGGCCTGGTGGTGCATCCTGCAGTGGGCAACTGGCACGGCACCTTGTTAAACGCCTTGCTAAACCATGATCCAAATCTGGAGACTCTGCCAAGAGCCGGCATTGTGCACAGGATCGATAAGGAAACCAGCGGCTTGCTGATGATTGCAAAAACCTTGCAGGCCCACAACAGCTTGACGCAACAGCTTCAGGATAGGGAAATTACCCGGGAATATCTGGCAATTACCAGGGAACGCATGACGGCCGGTGGGACAATAGACGAACCCATAGCCAGACATCCTACTGACCGTAAACGCTATGCGGTAAAGGAATCCGGCAAATTTGCTGTCACGCATTATCGTGTGGTGCAGCGTTTTACCCGGCATACTCTGGTTCAGGTTAAGCTGGAAACCGGGCGTACTCATCAGATTCGCGTTCACATGGCGCATATTCGTTATCCGCTGCTGGGTGATCAGGTCTATGGCGGACGCTTCCAAATGCCGGCCGATTGCAGTGAACGGTTGGAAAAAGAATTGCGAGGTTTTAAACGTCAGGCATTACATGCGGCGAAATTGGGTTTGCAGCATCCTGTGACTGACGAATATTGTGAGTGGGAACAACCTTTACCCGAAGACATGAAGCGTTTATTGGAAGCTTTAGCCGATAATGAACAAGATTAATCGCTGGCTCGTTCCGAACTGGCCTGCCCCCGCTAACATTCATGCAGCGGCTACGTTGCGTATCGGCGGCATGAGCGAAGGTATTTACGCCGGCCTTAATGCGGCCTCTCATGTGGGTGATGATCCTGAACGGGTCAGGCAAAACAGGCAGATTATTGCAGAAATGCTGGACTTGCCTGATGAACCGGTATGGCTGGACCAAGTACACAGTAATCGCGTTGTTAAAGCGCAAAATCCCCCTTTTACAAAGGGGGATAGGGGGGATTTGCAACAAGCTGATGCCAGTTATACCGATGAATCGGGTGTTGTCTGCGCGGTAATGACTGCGGATTGTTTGCCGTTGCTGATCTGCTCTACGGATGGCGCGCAAGTAGCGGCAATACATGCCGGCTGGCGGGGCTTATTGGCAAGAGTGATCAGTAACACTGTGGCGGCAATGCGAAATTCCGCCATTTCTTCCCGTTGCGGAAGGGACGGCAGCGAGGATTTAATAGTATGGTTAGGACCTGCAATCGGCCCGGACTGTTTTGAAGTTGGCGCTGAGGTACATGAGGCGTTCCTGGAAAAATCGGCAGAATTCGATAGCGCATTTAAAGAGCAAGGCGGCGGCAAGTGGTTGGCGGATATTTACCAATTGGCGCGCATCGAGTTGGCCGGATTGAATATTTTTAATGTGTATGGAGGTGACAACTGTACAGTGACTGAGCATGATCGTTTTTATTCTTATCGCAGGGATGGGCAAACAGGGCGCATGGCTACATTGATATGGAGAGAATAACGTAGTGAATTTACTGATATTGATTGTTATCTTTACAGCTGTTGGCGGCATATTAAGCGTGATGGCTGCCGCAGTTTTTTTATTGCTCAGGGATCATCACCGGAATGCCATATTGCCGCATGGGATTAGTTTTGCCATTGGCGCATTATTGGCGGTTGCCTTCTGGGGATTAATTCCCGAGGCTTTCGCCGAAGTTAAGCCGGATAAATTCCAGGCTTTATCGGCAACAATCCTGGCAGGCATACTGGGTTTTTTTGTGTTGGAAAAACTATTGATATGGCGGCATTGTCATTATGGTGATTGTGAGGCGTATGGTGATGACGGTCAGGATGACTGTTTTACGCACAGCCATGGGCATAGCCGCAGTCATGGGGGTAACGATAAAAAGTCAGCGGGCTTATTGATTATTCTGGGTGACAGCATTCATAATTTTGTTGATGGCGTTTTAATCGCAGCGGCTTTTTTAACCGATGTGCACTTGGGAATAGTCACCAGCCTGGCTGTTGCAGCGCATGAAATTCCGCAAGAAGTAGGCGACTTTGCCATTTTACTGGATAGCGGATATTCCAGAGGTAAAGCGCTGTTTTACAATATACTGGCCAGTTTAACGACGGTATTGGGCGGGGTATTGGCTTATTTTAGCCTGGAAGATTTGCATGATAGTCTGCCGTACTTTCTGGCTCTGGCGGCTTCAAGTTTTATTTATATTGCAGTCGCTGACTTGATACCGTCATTGCACACCAAGACTGACATGAAAAGCTCACTGCAACAAATTGCATTGATTACGGCAGGCGTATTTTTGATATGTTCTTTGCATAGCCTTGTGCATAATTTGGAGCTAGCATAAAGACGCAAATCGCGTCTTTATGCCGGCGGTCAACCTAAGTCGTTACATTAGGCGCTGTTCTGCCGGTCCGCTTCTTGATTTCGCAAAACTGTTCGGCGAGAGCGATGAGATCACCTAATGCTTCCTGGGCATCCTGGTCATGCCTGCTCGCATCAGCTTCAAATCGCTCGATATAGATCCTCAGGGTTGCGCCGACTGTTCCTGTTCCTGACAGGCGAAAAACAATCCGTGAGCCGTTTTCAAAGCCGATGCGTATGCCCTGGTTTTGACTGGTGCTTCCGTCTATCGGATCTTCATAGCTGAATTCATCCGCAAATTTGACGACATATTCACCAAAGCTTTGGCCGAGTAAGGTCGGCAATTGGCTTCGCAAATGTTCGACTATACCATTGGCAATAGAATTTTCGACGGCTTCATAATCATGGCGGCAATAAATATCACGTCCGAATTTTTGCCAGTGTTCATGAACAATGCCGGCAACAGACTGACGTTTTCTGGCAATTAAATTCAGCCAGAACAGCACCGCCCATAAACCATCTTTTTCGCGGACATGATCCGAGCCTGTGCCAAAACTTTCTTCGCCGCAGAGCGTTATTTTGCCGGCATCCAGCAAATTGCCGAAAAATTTCCAGCCGGTTGGTGTTTCATAACAGGGTATATTGTAATTAGCCGCTACGCGGTCAACTGCCTGACTGGTAGGCATGGATCGGGCGACGCCGCTTATTCCTTTGGAGTAGGCCGGAATCAAATGGGCATTAGCCGCTATAATGGCCAAACTGTCGCTGGGCGTTACAAAAATGTTGCTGCCGGTAATCATATTACGATCGCCATCGCCATCAGAAGCTGCGCCAAACGTAGGCGCGTCCGCGCTGAACATACGCTCGGCTAGTTCGTGCGCATGCGCAAGATTCGGGTCAGGATGATGGCCGCCAAAGTCTTCCAGCGGCTCTGCATTGATCACAGATTCGGGCGAAGCGCCCAGCATATCTACCAGTATCCTTTTTGCATAAGGTCCGGTTATTGCGCTCATAGCGTCAAATAACAGAGAAATATACCCGGAACTAATACTTTGTTTAAGCAGATTAAAATTGAAAATCGACTGCATGAGTTCGGCATAATCAGTAACCGGATCAATAATAGTGATTTTTAGCTCATCGATTTGTTGGGGGCCTATGCGGTCGAGGTCTACGTCATCGATTTTAGCCGTTTTATAACTGTCGATTATCTGGCTGCGCTGATAAAATGCGTCAGTATATTTTTCCGGAGCGGGTCCGCCGTTACTGACATTATATTTGATGCCAAAATCTTCATCCGGGCCGCCGGGATTATGGCTGGCGGAAAGTATCAATCCGCCAAAAGCCTTGTATTTTCTGATGATATGGGATGCCGCCGGCGTGGATAATAATCCGCCTTGGCCTATAATAAGTTGCCCAAACCCATTGGCTGCTGCGATTTTGATGATGATTTGTATGGCTATCCTGTTAAAATACCGCCCGTCTCCGCCTAATACCAGGGTTTGTCCTGTAAAGCCCTCTAAGGAGTCGAAAATGGATTGAACAAAGTTTTCCAGATATCCGGGTTGTTGAAATATCCTAACTTTTTTTCGTAACCCTGATGTGCCCGGGTTTTGATCATTATAAGGTTCTGTTGCGATATTTTCTATTTGCATGTTTAATCCTTAGTGCGATAATTAACTCGGCTGATAAAGTACACCAAAATTCTTTTCTAGTGTAGATTTTAATATGTTACGAATTTATTTATTGCTATGCTGTGGTTTTTTTTCATGTGCTGTATCTGCCGATAGAGATGTATGGCTTTTGGTAGATACCGGGGCGCGAAAAATTGAGGTAAAAAAAGGAGAGCAAACCCTTGAAACCCTGAGTGAGATTGCTATTGGCCGGGGCGGAGCTGGATTAAAAAGATATCGGGGTGACAATATAACCCCTTTTGGAAATTACCGGATCGGCTGGGTTGGTGAAAAAAGTAGCTTTAGAAGATTTTTTGGACTAACTTATCCTTCTGTGGAAGACGCAGAAAAAGCTTTACAAAAAGGCATTATTGACCGATTGACTTATGGTCGTATTGTCGCCGCTCACCACTTTCATCAAATACCGCCACAAAATACACCGCTAGGCGGACAAATCGGTATTCATGGTCTTGGGCGCGCGGATGCGCGAATCCATAAAACATTTGATTGGACTCATGGCTGTATAGCATTGACTAACACCCAGATTGATCATTTAAGTCAATTTGTAGACACAGGAACAGTAGTTAAGATAAAATAAATCCTGGAGAATATTTGTCGAATAGTGTTAAGATAACTCTCAGCTTTGATGTTTTTTGTAGTAATAACTTTGATTAAGGAAAATAACATGAAAAAAGTAATAAAATTATCAATGATTGCAATGGTTGCTAGTTTGGCTGTTGGTTGTGCATCTAATTCAGATGTCGAAAATCTGCAATCACAAATTGATGGCTTGAAAACTTCAGTTGCACAAGCATCATCTGATGCTCAAAGCGCTCAAAGCGCAGCTGCAGATGCGGCTGCAAAAGCATCGGCTGCAGAATCTGCCGCTAACCGTGCTGCTCAATATGCGCAAGATACAAACAGCAAATTGGACAATATGTTTAAAAAATCAATGATGAAATAATCACAGTTGATTTAGGTAGAAAAAAGCCTGGCCAGGGAATAAAAATCCCGGCCGGGCTTTTTTATGTCTTGTTGGCCACTGATTTAAAGTAATAGAGTGATTGGGGCATATTGCTCGGTTGCTTCGTTGAAAGCCTCGGATAACTTTTTTTGTAATTATTTTAATAAGAGCTGGAAAATGATTTTTCACTCCAGTGAAAATAGCTTGAGTTGATTTTTTATCCGTAACTCAAGCCCTGATTTCGCCCGCGTTTATAAGCCGGCAGCGATGGCTTTGGGCAATATATAATGTTTCTTCCAGTGATACCCTTTGTAAAGGAAAATAAAATGAAAAAAATAATAAAATTATCAATGCTTGCTTTGGCTGTTAGTCTGGCTGGGGGTTGTGCGTCCACTTCTGATGTGGAAAACTTACAGTCGCAGGTAGACGGTTTGAACACTTCTGTCGCGCAAGCATCTGCTGATGCCGCCAGCGCGCAAACTACAGCTGCCGGTGCATCTGCAAAAGCACAAGCCGCAGAAGCGGCAGCGAACCGGGCGGCTCAATTATCTCAAGATGCGAACAGCAAATTAAGCAAGAAATTCAGAAGATCAATGATGAAGTAATTATTATCGCTTTAGGAGTTTATCAGGAACTACCTATATCTTATGTAAGAGCGCCTTAGCTGCGACTAATCATGGTTAAGGCACTCTGCAAGTCAATTGGTTGAGCTTTTTACTAAGTTGGCAGGATGGCTGCCGGGTTTGGTTATGCTTTATTTTCTCCGCCAAACAGATCTATCAGGCGCGGTAGAAAGTTTGCCAGTTCCGCCGACATAATAGAAAAATCCACATCAAATTGCGCAGCTTCATCGCCTGTTTCAATATCCGCGATTTGATCCTGAATTAAATCAAGAAAGCGCAGGCGTTTAATAGACAGATTTTCATCAATAATGAATGAAATACGGTCTGCCCAGCTGACGGCCAATTTGATGACCTCCTTGCCGGTATCAAGATGGTTTTTAATTTCAGGAAGCGCCAGGTCATGGCGTTTACAGCGAATAATTCCTCCAGCCTCTTCGGGCGAGCGCAGCTCACACTCGTCTTCAATCGTAACGTCGTCAGGAGCCTTATTATCAAGCAACCATTGAGTCATGGTTGTGGCGGGTTTCTCAAGGGTGTTTAAAGGTACGGCAGGCAGAGAGCCTAAGGATTTGCGCAATAAACTGAGCAAGTCCTCGGCGCTTTTTGCCGAAGCGGAATCGACAATCAACCAGCCGCCTTTGGGGTCGATATACGCGTATATTTTGCGTGAGAAAGTAAAGGCCTTGGGTAATAAATCAAAGGTAAGCTCATCCTTGATTTCAGTGCGCTCTTTTCTGGACAATTTACGCCCTTGCTGCTCTTCTTTTTCAAAGACTTTTTCCTGAACCATTTCATTAACCACGGCGGCCGGAAGGACTTTTTCTTCCTTTTTCCCGCACAGCATCATGAAACCGTTAGCACTGTGTGCGAATTGTTGACCTGTTTTACCCAGGGGCGAAGTCCAGCCAAAAGTAAACTCTTCATGAGGCCCGCAGGGACGAAAAGATAGAGATTCAAGTTTCTGCTCCAGTTCTTCCGGGGCTAAGGTGAAAGTTTCGGTAAGACGAAAAACGCTAAGATTTTTAAACCACATGGGTAGCTGATATCCTATAAAAATAATGACCGAGCATTATCGCAAATTTAACGACATAAAAATAATTTATGGCAGGTATAGCATGTCTGATCTAGAAGGATTCCCGCCCATTGTTTCGGCTAATGCGAGGATATTAATATTGGGATCTATGCCCGGTGAAGCCTCATTACTCAAACAACAGTATTATGGACATCCCAGAAATGCTTTCTGGCCAATCATGGGCGCGCTATTTGACTTTGCTCCTGAGCTTGGTTATCAATTGCGCAAGAAGATGCTGATGGAAAATCAGGTCGCTGTCTGGGATGTATTGCAAGGTTGCAGTCGGTCGGGCAGTCTGGATTCCAATATAAAGCCGGAGTCAATCAGAATAAATGATTTTGTGAACTTCTTTGCCGAGCATAAGCTTATCAAGCAAGTGTTCTTTAATGGCAAAATGGCTGAAAAGGTATATCGGCAACGGGTTTTTCCGGTTTTGTATCCCCTTTTTAATTATCTTGAATACCAGGGTTTACCTTCCACAAGTCCAGCTTATGCGTCACTAAAACTTAAGCAAAAAATAGAAGCATGGAAGGTCATTAAGCAGTATGTGGTAAAGTAAGCCTTATATGAAAGAAGCATTTTCAATTCCTAGCGCGTGTTAAGGTATTGCTGATGCAAACTGCATAAAGACGGTAAATGCTGAAATGCAAAATCCGACTGGGCAAGATAATGAAGCCTGTTGATTTTGTGGTTTTTTGTCTGTAATGGCTTTGATATAAGATGAACGAAGAATACGACTACGAATACGAATATGATGAAAGCGGCGAAATAGTTTATTACGCTGTTCGACCGAATAAAACTCAAATAAAAAAAGATATGGCCGTACTTTTTGCATTAAGCGAAGAGATATCCGAATTGTCTGCGGCTCAATTAAAGCTCCTTGAGCTTCCTGAAAAAATCCATAAAGCTGTTGAGGAAGTTTCAGGGATGCCGCATAAAGGTGCAAGAAAACGGCTTTTGAAATTTATTACCGGACAGCTCCATAAAATAAACGTAGAGCCTGTTTTGGAAAGATTGGCTCGCATGAAGGCACAAAGCGCTCATGCGGTCAGAGAGCATCATATTGCTGAACGCTGGCGAGACAAATTAATCGCAGGCGGTAATGATGCCCTGACAGAGTTGCTTGACGAGCAGCCTCATGCCGATCGGCAACAGCTCAGGCAACTCTTGCGTAATGCTCAAAAAGAAGCCCAGGCAAATAAACCGCCGAAATCATCCAGGTTGTTGTATCGTTATCTGAAAGATTTATTCAAGGTTGAAGGTGAAGACGAGTTTGATCAGGAAATTGAAGAGGATGCTGAGCTTGAAGAGGATGATGAATAACGTCGGAGTTAAGGTTGCTTAGCTAAAAAGACTCCTGCCACAACCGCCACAGATTTTAATCTGTTAATCTGTAGCAATTTATTGTCAGAGACAACCGGCGGTCTACCTTGGGCTTTTAGTCTATTCTTCGGTAATCCTGTTTTCAGGCAACTGAAGTTCGGCTGTGAGATTCCAGGCTGAGAAAGGGAAAGGCAATGTTTCAGTGTTAAAAGTCAGGAACAACATTATATGATAAATATAGACCGAAAGACTGCGGCCGAAACTTAGCACATTCTGGTTGGCTTTTCCGGTTAATAGAGTAGAGGCGACCTGCAATATAATCACCGCCCAAAGTATCATTCGGACCAGAGCGCCGATTGCGGCAAAAACCAGCATAAAGAAAATTCGTTTCCAGGTGCTGAGTTGTTTCAGGTTATAGTTGATTTGTTCATCCATAGTATTAATTAACCTCGGTTCATGATGTCACGCAGATCAAGAGCCGCCGCATTAGCGCGCGCTATATAATTTGCCATTGACAGGGAATAGTTGGCAAACAGGCCGTAGCCGCTGCCGTTTAAAATCATCGGGCTTAATATCGGTGTCAGGGCATTTTCCAGCGCCTTGATCATGATGTCAACCGTACGCATCGCCCGTTTATCCAGCAGAATGTCAGCGAAATCATGCTTTATCGCTCTTAAAATGTGTAACAAAGCCCAGCTTGCGCCGCGAGCTTCATAGAAAATATCATCAATTTCCAGCCATGTTACTTTAGTCACGGGCGTTCCTTTCTCATCAGCCGCCTGTTTCTCAAGCTCGGTTAGCCCGGGTCCATAATTGCTGGAACTGTTTGCGCTTAATCGGGTTGACAGACCGCCCAGACGTTTTATCACAACCTCCGTATACTGCCAAAGATTGTCGGCTCTGGAATAAAACTGTGCTTTTTTTACTGGACCGCCGTATTTTTGCAGGCGTGACATATATTTATGCAGGGCATCAATGCCTTTTTGATATTCAGCTTCCGTCGATGGCAAAGCCCATGAGTTGTGCTCGTAATAAAAGTAGGGTTCTGCGACTGCCAGATCAGCGTCTTCGGCGGATTGCGACTGATCTCTGGCAAAGTGATTTCTTAGCGCGGTTGTGGCGTCGCGCAACATTACCAAAGCGCCATATTCCCAGTTGGAAATGTTGTCCAGAAATACGCCGGGAGGCGCTACGTCATTAGTGATGTAACCGCCGCTTTTATGCAGCAAAACTTCAGCGATATGAGCCAGCGTATTGGTATAGACATAGCCGATGGGCATTTCTGACGTGTTGGTTTCTTTTGCCCGCTTGAGTGCTTCATCCTGTATATTGAACTGGCCTGGTTCGCTTCCCCACCAGGCGCCCAGGATAAACAGGATAACTACTACAATAAGGCTAAGAACACCAAAGCCCCAGAGTATTCCTTTAGATTTAATGTCGTCCAGTGTTTCGCTTGCTGCCATTTCCGGTGTTCCTGTAAGAGGTATTTTTTAGATAAAACAGATTGCTTTTGTGTAATAAATGGTTGACATGGTAGCAGGTTTTTTATTTTTTTGCTTGGTAACCAAGGCTATTCTGACTTTTTTTTGGCCCTCGGATGGGCTTTGTCATAAACGTCGGCAAGATGCTGGAAATCCAGATGCGTATATATTTGTGTGGTGCTGATATTGCTGTGCCCGAGTAGCTCCTGAACAGCCCGCAAATCCTGGCTGGATTCGAGTAAATGGCTAGCGAAAGAATGCCTCAGCATGTGCGGGTGTATATGTTCGGTAATGCCTTTTCTTTTACACCATTGCTTCAGTCTTAACTCGATACTGCGTTGCCCCAGCCTTGTTCCACGAATGGAAACAAATAAGGCGGATTCCGAGGCGGCAATGTTTTTCAAGCGGTGCGGCAGCCAGTTACCTATAGCCGTGGCAGCTTTACTGCCTATGGGTAATATCCTTGATTTTCCGCCTTTGCCGGTGCGAACAATAAGCGAGTTATCAGGCAGGTCAACATCGGCAATATTAAGGGCGGCAAGTTCGCTAAGACGTAAGCCGGATGAATAAAATAATTCGAACATGGCCAGATCACGGATTTCCAAAGTTGAGCTTGTGCCTGCTTCGAGTAAGCCGTTTACCTGATCTACGTCCAGTGTCTTGGGGAGTTTTCTGGCTTGCTTGGGCGCTTTGATATATTGTGCGGGATTGCTGTCAGCCAGACGATTTTTAAGCAGGAAATTATAAAAATTACGAATTGCTGAAAGCTCCCGTTGCAGGCTTTTACTGCTGATGCCTTGACGGTGGCGGCTGGCTATGTGTCCCCGGATGTCGCTTTGCTTGAGGTCAGTCCAGAGTTGGATGCATTTGTCATTACAATAGTGAGTTAAATTTTTAATATCGCGTTGATAACTTTTCACCGTGTGCTCCGAGGCGCGCTTCTCGATAGTCAATTGGCTGAAAAAAGCCGCCAGCATTTGCTCTGCATCAGCATGCATTGTTAGTCTGCCGCAACAATGAAGTCAAACGGGTGCCTATGATTTCGCCCATTTGAGTTAAAAACAGGTTACCCATCGTATAATGGAACCGGCCTTCTTCCCGGCTCCCTATGGCCAGAATGCCATCCAGTTCGGGAAATATCATTGGAATAATGGCGCAAGACTTCACATCCACTGCCGATTCGCCAAACAGCACTTTTGCCTGGTCTAGGGTAGGGCGGCCGCATTTAGGCTGGTTGCCGGCAAGCTCCTTAAGAAACGGTTGCAGATTTTTACTGCCGGGTTCTATAAATAAATTGGCAATCGCTGAGTCAGGGCAATGTTTAATAATTCGCACAGCGACAAAATCAGTTAGAAAATAATCGGCCAGAACCATATCAAGATTGGCGATGGCTTGCTCCAATGTGGATGCTTCAAGCATTGCCAGCGTAAGCTTGTGCATACGAATAAAAGAACAATCATTATCTCTGGCAATTTCTATTAGCGCAGTGAGTTGATTTTCCATTTCTTGATGTCTGCTTCGAAATAGCTCCAGCTGTTTGGAAATCAGGGAGATAGCCGGCCCGGTAGGATGGGGAATACGCATTTGTTCCAGCAAGTTGAGGTGTTCATGAAAAAACTCGGGATGCTGTTGTAGATAGTCTTCAACTTGAGATGCGCTTAAATCGGGTTTTAGTTTAATCATAGGTCGATAATTCCGTCGAAAACAGAAGCGGCAGGCCCCGTCATAAAAACGGCTTGTCCACGACCCGGCCAATTTATCTTTAAACGGCCGCCCGGCAATTCTACGCAGACATTATGATTCAGCAGATTTTGCTCGATGCCGACCACGACGGCGGCACATGCGCCACTGCCGCAAGCCAGAGTTTCAGAAGCGCCTCGCTCATAAACACGCAGTTTAATAAAGTCCCGGTCTATAATTTGCATAAAACCGATATTGGCGTGTTCCGGAAAAACAGCATGACTTTCCAGGGCTTGACCAAAATCCGCTACGGGTGCGTTTTTAATATCATTAACTTGAATAACGGCATGTGGATTACCTATGGAAACGGCGGCAAAAGCTTGCTCAGCTCCGTTCACCCATACTTTATAAAGCAGTGATTCCTGTTCGGCAAGCAGAGGAATTTCAGCAGGACTGTGCTTGGGAATGCCCATATTGACAGTAATCTGACCCTCTTCACTAAAACGCAGCAACAGTTGGCCTGCGTTAGTATCTACGCGTATTTCGTCTTTATCAGACAGCTCTTTATCGCGTACAAAGCGGGCAAAACAGCGCGCGCCATTGCCACATTGCGAAACTTCGCCGCCATCGGCGTTAAAAATTCGATATTTAAAGTCGGCACCGGGGCTGACGGACTTTTCAGCTAATAACAGCTGGTCAAAACCGATACCGAAGTGACGGTCAGACATGAACCGGACTTGTTCAGAAGTTAAGGCTATTTGCTGATTGATAGCGTCAATGACCACAAAATCATTACCGAGGCCGTGCATTTTAGTAAAGTTGATCATTGTAAATCTTTCTTATAGCTTGATTTATGGCCGGGTAGCGTAATAGTACAACCCGGTGATTGTAATCAGGGTAATAAATGTTCACCCGCCCAAAGTTGTGCAATGGTTTCTCTTTCTCTGATCAGGTGCAACGCGTTGCCATCAACCATCAACTCGGCAATGCGTGGCCTGGAATTATAACTGGAGCTCATGGAAAAACCATAAGCACCCGATGAGCGTATTGCCAACAGATCACCCTGAGATAATTTAAGATCGCGGTTCTTGCCCAAAAAATCACCGGTTTCACAGACGGGTCCGACGACATCCCAGCATTCCAGCGATGCACTGCTCTGCTTGTTAACAGGGATAATTTCCTGCCAGGCGCTATAAAGCGAGGGGCGCACCAGATCATTCATAGCCGCATCGACGATAGCAAAGTTTTTATGGGCCGTAGGCTTCAGATATTCAACCTGAGTCACCAGAATGCCGGCGTTACCGACGATAGCGCGGCCGGGTTCCAGCAGAATTTCAAAACCGGTGTCGCCAAGCCGTTCCAGAACCGCCGTGATATATTCTGCAGGTTCGGGCGGTTGCTCGTCGTTATAACGAATGCCGAGTCCGCCGCCCAAATCCAGATGATGCAAATGAATGCCGTCGGTTTTCAGAATTGAAATCAAGTCAAGAATTTTATCCAGCGCATCCAGAAAAGGCCGCATTTCTGTAAGTTGCGAGCCGATATGGCAATCTATGCCGATAACATTGATATTGGGCATAGCGGCTGCACGATGATATTGGATCAATGCCTGTTCGATATTAATGCCGAATTTGTTTTCTTTTAAACCTGTGGAAATATAAGGATGTGTTTTGGCATCGACATCGGGATTAACTCGAAAAGAAACCGGCGCGATAACGCCTAAATGTCCTGCAAGCTGGTTAATCCGGTCCAGTTCGCCGCTGACTTCAATATTAAAACAGCGTATGCCCATTTTTAGCGCCGCTAAAATTTCATCCTCACGTTTACCAACGCCGGAAAAGACAATTTTTCCGGGATCTCCGCCCGCTTGAATGACGCGTTTAAGTTCACCCAGCGAAACAATATCAAAGCCTGAGCCTAAACGTGCCAGCAGATTAAGAATAGCAATATTGGAATTGGCTTTTACGGCATAACAGATTAAATGCGCTTTCTCGCCAAAGGCCTGATCAAATGCTTTCCAGTGTCTTTCCAGCGTGGCTCTGGAATAAATATAGCAAGGGCTGCCATATTTATACACGATGTCTTGTACAGCAATATCTTCAGCAAAAAGCTCATTGTTTCGGTAGTTAAAATAATCCATTGTATGTTATTTTTTGGGTTCTGATTTTGGTTCAGGTTGGGGTTGGGGTTCGGGCTTAGGCTCAGGCTCTACATGAATAGGCGGAGCTGTTCCCGGCAGATAAAGCGGTCCGGGTTGTCCGCAGGCTGTCAAGGCGGAATACGCGGCTAAAAAAAGAAATAATTTACTGGTTTTCATAAGACATCGTCATAATCATCGGCCACAGTTAATAAAATGGTTAGCATAATAATCCGAATGGCCCCAGTTTAGAAAGCAGTAACCGAATTTGATTTAAAGTTGACCCAGACTGTGTCGCCCAGGTTGATTGCCAGCTCATGAAGGGCTTCATAAGTAATTAACGCCTGAAAAAGTTCTCCGGCGGAAACGGCTATTCTGACTTTGCCGCTTTCCTCAGAAATAGTTACAACCCTGCCCTGAAATTGGTTGCGAATACTGGAAACCAGTGCTTGTCTGGATAAAACGATCTCATGAGGGTCAATTGAAACATGCCGGCAGTTCTGTATGTCACTGGTGAGGAGGATGTTTATTTTACCGGTATGGAAAATATGATTGATGCAACAGCCGTGATACAGATTGATGAGCGGGGATTTAATCCGGGCGCCTGCAACCAGAGAAATCATGTCATCAGCCAGGGCCAAACCTTGTAAACGGTCATGAGTGCTAAAGACTAGCGTTTGTTGACTTCCCTTTATAAACTTTTCCAGTTGCTCGCAACTAGCCTGATCCAGGTGGCCGAACGGTTCATCGAGCAATAAAACTTCGGGTTCAGTGACTAATATTCTCGCCAGCGCTGATTTTTGCAGCTCGCCTCCGGATAAATGTGAAGTTTGCTGTGCACCAAGATGAGAGATATCAAGTCGTTCAAGCGCTTCATTCATGCTTTTTTGCCATAAAGCTCTGGATGTGCCATGCAACTTTAACGCAAGCTTGAGATTATCCATTACCGTGCCGCGGAGCAGGTAGGGTTTTTGCGGCAGATAACCGATACGTTTTCTATAGCTGAACAGCTTTTCAGGCCTAACCTGATCACCAAAAAAAGCTATTTTTCCAGTATTGGGAGACTCCAGGAAGGCCAGCAAATTAAGCAAGGTGCTTTTACCGCAACCGTTGGAGCCTATCAGCGCAGTAACCTTGCCGGCAGTAACCTTCAGGTCGGGTAAAGCCAATGCCATCTTTTTGCCATAATAAAAGCGCAGATTATCCAGCTGATAGGCATGCTTCATTTAAGCGCTTTGTCCACGGCCTTACGATCAAACTGGGGAGCGAGCAGTCGAATAAACTCATACATATAGCCGCGTAGAAAAGCATTACGGCGCACGCCAAGATAAGTGATGCTGTCAGGAAATAGATGTGAAGCATCCAGCATATTTAAACTTTCATCACGCTCCGGGTCGTAGGCAATATTGGCCAGCAAACCGATACCTAACCCAAGGTTTACATAAGTTTTAATGACGTCCGCATCAATCGCCGTTAATACGACATTAGGCTCTAGCCCTGCTTCGCTAAACACCTGACTGACCAAAGAGCCGCCGGTAAAGGCAAAATCATAAGTGATTAATGGATAGCGGGTAATTTTTTCCAGCGTCAGCGGTAAATCGCTGTGTAATGGATGATTGTGCGGTGTGATTATGCAGCGGTTCCAGCGATAGCAAGGTAAACAAAGCAGTTTGTCATAAGTGCTAATGGCTTCGGTTGCGATGCCGATATCGGCTTCGCCTCTGACTACCTGTTCCGCGACTTGAGTCGGGTTGCCCTGATGTATATGAAGCGTAACCTCCGGATAATGCTGCATAAAAGCTTTTACTGCGTTAGGCAGGCGATAGCGTGCCTGGGTATGAGTAGTTGCGACAGTCAGCGTACCAGTCTTTTTTTGAGTGAATTCTTCTCCTACGCGGGTGATATTCTCAAGCTCGCTCATGACGCGCTCTGCCAGACTTAAAATAATTTTGCCCGGTTCAGTAATGCCGGTAAGCCGCTTACCGTGGCGCTGGAAAATTTGAAGATTAAGCTCATCTTCCAGCAGTTGACAAGCTTTACTGACGCCGGACTGCGATGTATGCAAAACCTCGGCGGCTTGAGACACATTCAAGCCTTGGCGGGCTATTTCATAAATATAACGTAATTGATGTAATTTCATTGTTGTTGATTATAGGCCAATGAACATCATAAAACAGCATTAGGAGGGTCTTGTCTTTCTTTTTAAGACCACTTGTATGAGCGTAAACAGAAGAGTAGATGCCAACGTTTGAACCTCCATTTTTGGCTATCTGTACTTCCGCTTCTTCAGGCTTATAAAATTATCCAGGCTCTGCTATTTCAATGTCAGTCAGATAACAGCGGATCTTCAGCCAGTAGTTTGACGTTGTCTGTGCGGCCCGGACGCGTGTATTGCCATTGCAGATACTGTGGTAAAAGCAGCTTACACAATGGCACTCCAACGGTTTTGGAATTTGTTTAAGGCCGGCCATTAGCGGGTCAGAATGTCTTTCCATATCTCGGAGAACAGGCTCTTCTTGACGTTGCCCCAATCATAATGCCACCAGAATGTATCAGGATGAACATTGTCCAGGTTGTCGGTATTGGCGACATTGACTCCTGAAGCACTACCCCCCATTGTTCCAGTTTGGCTTTGATATGCTCTGCCTTATCCGGGAAATGTCTGGTTACCCAATGCAGAAAATAAACAGCATCGGCATCATTATTACCGGTAACAAATTCGTAGTCTTTTCCGGCCTTAAGCCAGTCATAGCAAGTTTTAAACATCAAATCCATAGCGTTTCGCGTCATGTCGAAATGGGCGTCATCTTTACGGTTTCTATTGCCGCGGCCGCCATAATTCAAATGCGATAAATAAAATTTGTCTATGTCGTTATCGTCCATTAACTTTAACAAGACTGGAAAATCGCTGGCGTTGTCCTGGGTCATGGTAAAACGAATGCCTGCTTTAATGCCTTTTTCCAGGCATAAATGAATACCGTGCAGTTTTTCGGGCAGGTCTTAACGGCGTCGGGTTCAAGAGCTCCTGCATATAGTGGCTTAATCGAAACATCTGCAGATACCTCTGGTTAACATATATATTGTATCTTATCCATAATCCGGTGCTGAATTTTCAATATAATTAAAAGCGGAACGCTATAACTGCCCTTCTGGTAGCAGTAAGGAATTGAAGCAATGACGCAATCATTACATGATGAATCTGGTGATCGTGATAAAGTGAGGTAGCATTGAAGAGGCTGGTAAGGTTCGTTCTGATAAAAGCTTGTTTTTGAACTTTTGGCAATGCTGTTTGGAGCGGGTACAATATAAAATTTAATAGCGTGAAAAGTGAGGGGCTATGATAGATAAAACAACCTCTAATGATGAAAAGTGGCTGGATAAGTTAACGCCGGAACAATTTAGCATTTGCCGGTTAAAGGGTACCGAGCCGCCCTTTACAGGGAAATATACCGATTATAAAAAGAAGGGCATGTATTATTGTATCTGTTGCGGCAGTCCCTTGTTTGACTCGGATACTAAGTATGATTCAGGTTCCGGATGGCCAAGTTTCTGGTCCGACTTGCCGGGCGGTAGCGTGAAAGAGCAGGTTGATACGAGTCATGGGATGCGCAGGGTTGAAGTGACCTGTAAAGTCTGTGATGCACATTTAGGCCATGTATTTGAAGATGGCCCGAAACCTACCGGGCTGCGTTATTGCATTAACTCCGCCGCTCTGGATTTTAAAGAGAAATGATGAGTGCTCAACAACAGGTACAAAACTTACTGAATTTTATTGATTCCAGTCCCAGTCCGTGGCATGCGGTTAAAAATATCGAAGCCCAGCTTGCGGTTTTTCAGTTTATTAAACTGGATGAAAAAGAAAAATGGGTATTGGAGCCGGGTGGGCGTTATTATGTGATACGTGATCATTCCTCTATTATTATTTTTGTGCAGGGGCAAAAGCCGTTAGTTGAAACGGGCTTTAAAATAATCGGCGCACATACTGATTCTCCCGGCTTAAGAATAAAGCCGAATGCCGCGAGTATCATGGATGGCTTGTTAAGACTGAACGTCGAAGTTTATGGCGGGCCTATACTTGCTACCTTTACAGATAGGGATTTAAGCCTTGCCGGACGGATCAGTTATAAAGATGAACAAAACCACCTAGTTAGCTCGTTAGTAAAATTTGAAAGGCCATTGTTACGATTGCCCAATCTGGCAATCCATATGAACAGGGCGGTTAATGAAGAGGGCCTAAAGCTTCATAAGCAGAATGAATTGCCTTTAATTTTATCGGTATTGGCTGACGAATGTCTGCCGCAAGCTTATTTTTTACAGCTTGTGCAAGAGCAGTTAGGTTGTGATGCAGAGCGCATTCTGTCTTGGGATCTGGCCGTGTACGACACCCAGAAGGGCGTACTCTGGGGAGGAAATGATGAGTTTTACGCTGATAGTCAATTGGATAATCTGGCCTCATGCCATGCTGCATTACAGGCCCTGCTGGATGACGCGGTTCTGGAAAACGATAATACTCTGGTTTGCGCCTTTTTCGATCATGAAGAAATCGGCAGTGAGAGCAATAAAGGTGCAGGCGGCAGCTTTCTTACTGATGTTCTTGAGCGTATTGCATCAGCATCTGAGTGCGATAGAGAAGATTTTGCCAGAGCATTGGCGCAAAGTTTTTTAATAAGTGCCGATATGGCGCATGCTTATCAGCCCAGTTTTCCTTCAGCCTATGATCCGGAACATAAAGTTTTAGTGAATAAAGGACCTGTGATTAAAGTTAATGCCAGTCATCGATACAGCACAGAAGGTGTTTCCCAGGCAATGTTTATTGATTGGTGCGAACAGGCAAGTGTGCCCTATCAGAGATATTCGCATCGTAGCGATTTGTCTTGCGGCAGTACAATTGGGCCAATAACGTCAGCCAGATTGGGCATTCGAGCTATTGATGTCGGATGTCCGATGTGGGCCATGCACAGTATCAGGGAAAGTGCCGGGGTGCTGGATCATGACTATATGATAAGAGTGATGAAAAAGAGTTTTGTCAAATAGTCAGCCCGGCTGTTATAGATTAAGCTTAATTTTACCGATAATTAGAAGGTATGGGTACAACATTGCAGAATCGCACTCCTTTTACAACCTACTTAATATGAAGAAATGAAAGTCTTCAGTTGGTTATGGATTTTATGGTGTTTATTATTTTCACAATTGCTGTTTGCAGATGAGGCTTCTGTTGAATATAAAATAAAGGCCGGTTATTTATATAACTTCACTAAATTTGTAACCTGGCCGGAAATTAATTCTGAGACCTTTAATCTCTGTATTCTGGGAGAGGATCCTTTTGGCGAATTAATTGATCCCATTGAGAAACGTACAGCCTTTGGGCGATCTATTAAATTATTGAGATTTGATAGCCTTGACGCCCTTAAACGCACAAATAATAAGCCTCATTGTCATATTATCTTTCTTAGCGCCTCTATGGGTTCTGTTACTAAAGAGATTACCGGTAAAAATACGCTGATTATCCGGGACATTGATAAAACATTAACAGTGGGTGAGGGTGATAACTTTGCAATGCAAGGCGGAATGATTGGTTTTATTAATAAGGAAGGCAAAATAAAATTACAGATTAATCTGAAAAAGATTAAGCAGAGTGAATTGAAAGTCAGCGCGAAATTACTGGAAGTCTCCGAAGTGATTGAGGGGGGTAACAGTGATTGACAAGATCCGCGGTTTATCCATAAAACAAAAGCTGTTGCTGACACTAATTTTCCCCAGTGTGATTTCATTAATATTTGCAGGCATATTCCTGATATTGCTTGAACTTAGCGAGTTTAAGAAAAATACCCGTGATGACTTGTCAACATTGGCGGCCCTTATAGGTAACCGCAGTACCGCAGCCTTACTCTATGATGATAAAGAGTTAGGCAAGGAGAACCTTGCAGTACTTAATGCCATGCCGGAATTACTGGTTGCCTGTCTTTATGATGCGCATGGCGGTGTTTTTTCTCAATTATCAAAAGCCAGCTCTGAAGCATTAACCTGTCCTGCTTCTATTAAATATGAAAATACCCGCTTTGAAAAAGTCTACTTATTTGTAGTCGAGCCAATTGTTGTTGATGCAGACATGCTGGGTACAGTTTATATCCATGCTGATTTTACTCAGGCCTACTGGCGAAAAATACAGTTTACCGGACTGCTGTTTATAGTATTGGTAGGTGTGTCGATATTTACCTTTATTTTATCCTCACCCTTGTTAAGATTTATTTCATCGCCCATTAAAAAACTGGTGAACACGGTTAACGCTATCAGTGACACGAAGAATTATTCATTGCGGGCTCTTAAAGTGAATAACGATGAGTTGGGTGTCCTGGTTGATGCATTTAATGATTTAATTAATACCGTTGAAACCCAAAATCACTCCTTGATACGCGCTAAAAACCGGTATTTGACGCTTTATAATGACAATCCGACGATGGTGTTTAATCTAAAGGATGATGGTCGTATTTTATCAGTTAATCATACGGGCGCTAAACAATTGGGTTTAACAGTTGAAGAATTGCAGGATCGTTTTATCTTTGATTTTATTCTTCCGAATGATTCCCCAAATATGCAGAGTCTGATCAGGCGTTGTATGGCAAGTCCATTGTTGGTGCATAAACAGGGATTCAGTCTGGTTGCTCATAATGGTCACAATATTTGGGTCAGGGCAACGGCTAAATTGTTTGAAAATGAAAATCAGCAGAGCAGTTTATTGGTCGTTTGCGAAGATATTACAGAAGCCCGTACATTGAGTAATAAAATTGCTTATCAAGCCAGCCATGACGCATTAACAGGGCTTGCAAACCGCAGTGAATTCGATAGATATATTAATGAATTGGTAAAACTGGTTCATGTGGATAATTCTGTACATGCCTTGTGCTATATGGATCTGGATCAATTTAAAGTGATTAACGATACCTGCGGGCACCCGGCCGGAGATGAATTGCTTAGGCAATTTAGCGATTTATTAAGAAAAAGTGTACGGAGGCAGGACTTTGTGGCTCGTTTGGGCGGTGACGAGTTTGCTGTATTGATGCATAACTGTTCGATTGATGAGGCGTATCAAGCCTGTGAAAAAATACGCGACACAATCCAGGATTTTCATTTCGGCTGGGGAGATAGAAGTTTTACAGTGGGTGTCAGTACCGGTATTTCATCTATCAACGCTACCAGCGGCAATGGGATTGATCCGTTTACTGAAGCTGATGCCGCCTGTTATGCAGCAAAAGACCAGGGCCGAAATCGGGTGCATGTTTTTCGGCCTGATGATGAAGCATTAGCGCTAAGACGCGGGGAAATGCAATGGGTATCGATAATACAGCAGGGGCTGAAACAAAACCGTTTTTGTCTCTTCGGGCAGCCGATAGCTCCATTCAACGAAAAAGATGATCAAGGTTTGCATTTTGAAACTCTGATTCGCTATCGTGACGATAAAGGTCATATTGTTTCACCCGGGGCGTTTTTGCCTGCGGCAGAGCGTTATAACCTGGCGCCCGCCCTGGATCGATGGGTTATCAGTCATCTATTTGAATGGATAGCCAATAAACCGGATTTTCTGGATAACCTGTCACTTTGTTCAGTTAATTTGTCGGGGGTATCGCTGTCAGATGAATACATGCTGCCGTTTATTTCAGAACAATTCAGGTTATGGGCTATTCCAACGCATAAAATCTGCTTTGAGATAACCGAAACCGCTGCCATTGCCAATTTATCATATGCGACTAAATTTATTCATTATTTAAGAGAACGTGGCTGCTCATTCTCACTTGACGATTTTGGTAGCGGCTTATCTTCTTTTGCCTATTTAAAAAATTTGCCGGTAGATTTTCTTAAAATTGACGGTTTCTTCGTTAAAGACATTGTCGATGATAAAGTGGATTTGGCCATGGTAAAAGCAATTAACGAAGTCGGAAATATTATGGGCAAGAAGACGATTGCGGAATTTGTTGAGAATGAAGAAATCTTCAAATTGCTGAACGAACTGGGCGTAGATTATGCGCAAGGCTATGTTATCGGCAAGCCAGTACCACTGGATGAACTGAAGCGCATAAATCCTTTTGATGCTATGTCAAAGGGAACTACTCATACCTGAACTGTGCGATGGATAAGTCTGAAAAAAATGGAACTCAGCCATTCTCAGTCCAGTTTAAATATGAGTGTTCTTTTTGTTCGATAAGCAAACGCTGTTCCGATAAGTTATGTAATTGAAAATTTTCATCGGCTGAGAACATCTTTGCGGTAGAGGGACATAGGGGTATTATCCCCATTCAGTTCGCTTAAAAATTAATAGCGGCAGGGCAATTGAAAAAAATATATCTAGAGCATTTCTTTGTTAGTTAAAAGCATAGCCTGAGTTTTTAAAATAATTCAGGCATTCATCGGCATGGAACTGATCCATAATCCGGTCGAGCGCAGATATTCTTTGAAGGCTGCGCCATTCATGGCCCGATTCAGGCACCCCGGGTGCAGTGAGCCGGTCTGCCCGCAAGCCGGCGATAAAGGTCAGCGTCTGCCAATATCCGGCAGGGGCGGCATCTTTACAACGGGCACCGCCTAACGCACGGCCATAGCCACGGATCCTATCCGTCGATGCACCGGTTTCGTCGAGAAATACCAGCTTCGACAGATCACAGCTTTTCTGCCAGGCTTGCCGGCGCTCCCGCGCCACCGCTACGTCGGCCCGTCTCTGTTCACTGGCGGCCACGCTTTTTTTTATAGCGGTAGCTTAAGTTTCTGGCGAAGAAATTTATCAATCGCTGAAATGGAAATCGTTAAGCCCTGTTCGCCGGCTAACCAGGCCTGCACTTCCTTCAACGTCATGGACGGGCTGTTCGAGAGTTGCTCGGTTAGCGCAACTTCATAGGGCTCCAGCAGAGCTCGCCGGTAACCGCCGATCGGCTTCGGTTGAACAGCGCCGGTTTGACGCCGACACTAATGAAGGTTGGACACCAAGGAAGAGCTGACTTGAAAAAGCGCACTGACTGCGCGCGTGGTTTCGCCGCTTGCAACGGCATTCACAACACGTAGCCGTAAATCTTCTGAATAAGGACGTGGCATAGCCGGATATTTCGATAACCAAGACTTCTATTATTCTAACAAAATCCTTGTCCTTAGATAACAGACAATTGCTTTAGCGCAGTATCAGATTAGCATCATTCCTGCACAAGGCTATAGAATGCCTTTAGGAGCATTAATACCTAATGGCATAATTATAGATGGTGATCAAGATTGATCAACAGCTTGCCATTCTCCATCTTTTCATGATAATTCTTTTGAGCGAAGCCAGTTGGTGCTTTCATTCATTTCCGGTAGTGATTGGAGGTAATGAATTATGAGTCAGGATAAAGCCAGGATAACAGTTTATTATGATGGAGCCTGTCCAAAATGTGTCAAAGACAGGCGCAATTATGAAAAACTGGCCGGGAAAGCAGGCGAAGATATCTGCTGGCTTGATATTACCGGCAAGGAAGAGCAGTTGCGTGAAATCGGCATTGATCCCCATAAGGCATTAACCGAACTGCATGTCAAAGACGAGGATCAGCGGATTCTTTCCGAAATGGATGCTTATATTCTGCTGATGAGTAAAGTGCCTTTGCTGAAGCCACTCGCCTGGCTGATCGGATTGCCATTGATTCGTCCATTACTGGCCAGAATTTATCACGGGCAAGTGAATCGCCGGCTGAGGCACAGCGGGCGATTATAAGGATTCTGCGTCATTTTCAGGTATATTTACTGACTCAATTTATCGAGTAATTCAACCATGACACCACAAATCTTAAAAGCCAATGAAGACGACGAATATTATTTCGAAGAGGGCTGTTTTATTCTGGAGCTGTCAAACTCACCTTCAGACACCGGCGTATCTATTGCCAGAGCTCGGGTCAAGGCAGGAGTGACAACCAAACTGCACCGTTTAAAAGGCGTAGTCGAGAGATACGTTATTCTTTCAGGCATAGCGACCGTTGAAATCGCCGGATTAGCGCCGCAGCAGATATCAGCAGGCGATGTGGTTATCATTCCGTCTCTGTACGCACAGAGAATTACCAATATGGGTACTGAAGACCTGGTTTTTTTTGCTATCTGTACACCCCGTTTTACTAAAGATGTCTATGAGAATATGGATTAAGTGTTGTCAGTCCACTCATTCAATTTGTAAGAATAGTTAAGTGCAACTCATCTATTAAAGTGCTAAACTTTTCATGCAAATTGCCTGCAAGCTTAATGAAATCGATTCAATTATAACGAGTGAGGCCGAGATGGATAAAAATGACTGAAGAAGATCGCAAGCGTATTCTCGAAAGTCCCCGCTTGGCGCTTTTGCGCTGATGTCAGTGGCTGTCGGCGGAATGATTGTTGCCTGGTTTTTTCTTTATTACGGCGTATTTCTGCCGCGGGGCTAGGGTTTCATCCTGCCGCCTTGCTTTGTTTGCCATGGTGCAAAAGGTCAGGGCGAAAAACAGGATATTCCGGCGCCGGCAGGGCAGCAGGCCGATTACTTTGCAAGAACCTTGCTCGACTATAAAAACGGTCGGCGGCACAATGATATTTACAGCCGTATGCGTTTAATTGCCCAGCAACTGAGCGAAGACGAAATCAGGGAACTGGCTCAGTATTATCAGCAACTCAAATAAATTTATCGAGGCAAGTCGTTAAGGCCGGCGCCTGTTTTTTTCATGCCCATACCCGACTGGGCTCTGGAATAAACATGAAGTAACCGGCTGTATCGCCTCATTCTTCAGAAGATTATAAACTTGAAATATTGGCGGAGACAGGATATGAATTCACTGCATAAAACACTTACTATAACCCCCCCTTTTTTCCTGGCCGGCCTGTTGCTTTGCGCTTCAGCTCATGGAACCGAGGTGAATACAGAAGGGCAGGATTTGGTTCCCACCGGTAAAGGTAGGGGCGAACTTCCGGACGCAAGGCGGAAAAACAGGGAGTTGAACAGGGCTAAACGCGGCGGTTCAAATATCCAGAATAACGGAATAACTTATCACGGCGGACCTGTAATGCTCGGACCTACCAATGTGTACTATATCTGGTATGGAGACTGGTCAGGAAATACGGCTACTACAATTTTGACTGATTTAGCTAATTCCATAGGAAGAAGTCGTTATTTCAGGATTAATACCTCTTATTATAACGAGAGCAATCTGCCTGTTTCCACTGAAGTGTATTATAACGGATCAATATCTACCGATGCCGGGATATATGGCACATCACTGTCGGATGCAAATATAAAATCAATCGTTAGCGATGCAATCATATCCGAAGCTCTTCCTGCAGATGCCAATGCTGTTTATTTTGTTCTCACCTCGGCTGAGGTGAACGCCTCTTCCGGATTTTGTACTCAATATTGCGGCTGGCATGCGCATGATACGATTTCAGGTGTCGATATTAAATACTCTTTTGTCGGCAATCCTGATCGCTGCCCCAGCTCTTGCTCATCTCGAACAAAGGGCCCGAATGGTAATGCGGGTGCTGACGGCATGGCGAGCATTATTGCTCATGAATTGGAAGAAACGGTAACGGACCCGAACCTGAACGCCTGGTATGATAATAGAGGGTACGAAAACGCCGATAAATGCTCGTGGAAATACGGCAGTACTTACGCAACGCCCAACGGAGCAGTGGCTAATATGAAGGTGGGAAACCGAGACTACCTGATTCAGCAAAACTGGGCTAATGCTAAAGGCGGTTATTGCACATTATCTTATTAAAATCATGAGAATACGTCATTTCGCATTAATAATTATATTCACATTTTCCTGGTCGGCTGAGGGTGGACCTCTATCTGGAGATGCTGGCAAGATTCCTTCATTAACACGGCAGGTCAAAACCTTTTCGGAGCTGGAAAACGACCTTATTGAAGCGCTTAAAAGCAGGAATCAACTCAAGCTCGATCAATTAGTAGCCGAAGATTTCGAGATGCGGACTGCCGCCAGTCCGGATAATCCGGTACCTTATTCAGAATGGCTTAAAACCTCCCTGGAAGAAGCTTCGGCTTATACGTTCCACATTGGAAGAATGGCGGTACACGATTTAAATGAGAACGCCATTGTCAGTTTTGTGTGGGATTCCTTTGCCGATAATAAGCAGGGTATACGAAACGTTTTCCTGGTAGACGTTTGGAAAAAGCAGGGCGTGGCATGGAAGCTGGCCATTCGCTATGCCAGCCCGGTGCAGGATGCCGATATCAAGGTTCCCGGATTTTCAGGTAAAGAGCCGGTCATTGAGAAAAAATACTGATTGATCAAATAACTTAGGATGGTCGCTCTCTGTACCTATTAACACAACGTTTGTTCATTAATGGGCAAAAACCTGCTCACTCGGATTTTGGAGGATGCTACCTACAGAAAATTAAAAATTTTCCGGAATGTCAGGTTGATTCTGGGCCCTTTGAGTTTGGTGGTTTTAGGGAGCGAATGCACCCAGTGATGCTGTAGCGTTCCCGTCATGACCAGTAAATCTCCATGGCCAAGGTTGATATCCAGGGTTTGTTTGCGTTTTTTATGATGCAGTTTAAACAGGCGTTCATCTCCCAGGCTCAATGAAGCGATCACAGGATTTTGTCCCAGTTCTTCTTCATCGTCGGCATGATAACCCATCGAATCCCTGCCGTTGCGATACAGATTAGCCAATACGCTATTGAAAGACGAATGGCAGTCATTCTGCACTTTTTCCTTGATAACCAGCAGTTCATCCGTCCACGGTAAAGGTTGATGGTCAACCCCTGAATACCGGTAACAGGCGTCCGGATCGCCGTACCAGCACATCAGCCTCGGCACCTTGCACCGTTTCCCGTAAATAAGAATATCTTCTTCCTGCCATGCCAATGTGCTTTGCAATTTTGCGAACAGCCAATCGGACTCGGGCTGTTGGTAAAAGCACCTGATTAAAAACAGTTCGCCATCAAAAGGCGCAAGATTTTGTTCTTTATCTAACAGCATAACTGTCCTCGTTTGATTTGGAATCCCTGGAATTTGGTCAGAATGAGATCATTCATCGGATATCCGGCTGGTCTTGAATGGATTCTTGTCAAATAAGGGATATAGAGTATAAGCTACCCGGAGCTGGATAATAACTACTTATGCAGTTAAATATTCTTAACCATAAAACGATGAATTATATGTCTTCACTAACTGCCGCCAAGAAACTCAAAGGGCTTTTCTCTCTTGTTCTTATTTTCGGAGGATTCACCATTTACAAGCTTTTTGAAGTTTTGGCAAAAGATTTTGCCACGAAGGAATATGGGTGGGTATTCAAGATTTTTTCAGAATTTGGCCTGTTTTTATCCGTTATTATCTCTGTCGGTTTTTTTCATCATTGGATAAGCGCGGCTGAGGAACGCGAAGAGTCATTAAAAAACCTGAGCGACGCGCTGGTCAAGCATGTTGATAATATTCTGTTAAATTCTGTGAAACGGGGCTTTTCGGGCATTACCAATAAGGAGTTCGATTTCAGTCAAATTATGCAGGGCTTGAAACCGGGGGATTATGTTTATTGGCTGATTACCTTTGATCCACGCTTCAAAAACAAATCACGGGAAATAGAAAATGCGATAAAAAACGGCGTTCATTTCAGACTGCTTATTTTAAAATCCGACTGCATATTTGGCGAGTTGCGCGCTACGGAAACCTCCGGATTTAACCCGCATGAATTTAACGAGTATTCCAAGTTATTCAGGGTATCGCTGGAAGATGTGATCAGTCGAATCGACGACACGATGAAGGGTTCATTAGGCGTTTTTGTATATGAAGGATTACCCAGTCTGCCCTTATTTATTATCATCTCAGGCAAGTCCAGAAAAGTGAAAGTCTACAACAGCTCTTACTTGACCGAGCCGGTTTCGAAAATGCCCTATTTGAATTGGGAATCTGAGCTCAAGACTGAAATCCAGCCTTCTTTTGAATCAGAACATTGGAATTTTGCTGATCTCTTTCTTGATTATTTCGAAAAACGCTGGGAAATGGAAAAGGAAAAACATCTTGACGCCGCTGGAAATGAACTGATTGAAAATGATAACTTTATGTATGCCCCGGCATCAGCCAGACAAAAATGTTCCGGGCTTATCCTGGATTAATTGGCCAAGCGCCGCTTACGCGTCCGGTAATATGAACCGGCTTTGAAATTGTTCACAATACTTTATGCGACGGCTTGGCTATTATTAGCTGAGGTTGTGTTGTTATGAGGACTAATCATGGACCAGACAAAAATTGACAAACTGATCAATACCACGGACAGCGCTGAGTTGATGCCTGTGTTGTTTATCGGTCATGGCAACCCGATGAATGCCATTGAAGATAATGAGTTCTCAAGGGCATGGCGTAAAGTAGCTGAAATTCTGCCTAAACCACAGGCCATCCTGTGCATTTCAGCACATTGGCAAACGCACGGAACCCTGGTTACAGCCATGGAAAAGCCGCGTACTATTCATGATTTCGGCGGCTTTCCGCTGGCGCTGCATGAGGTGCAGTACACGGCTCCGGGTAGCCCAGCGTTGGCCCGGGAGGTATAGGAGGCGGTGAAGAAAACAAGCGTGTGGCAAGATCTGGACTGGGGCCTGGATCATGGTTGTTGGAGTGTGCTGATGCAGATGTTTCCTGTCGCCGATATTCCGGTAATTTAGCTGAGCCTGGACTATAACCTATCTGGACATGAACATTACGTCCTGGCAAAAGAACTGGCTCCTCTGCGGCAAAAGGGCGTCCTGATTATCGGCAGCGGAAATATGGTGCATAATCTGAACCGGCTTGTATTAAGCAATGGTCCTGCTGATTTTAATAAGCCTTTCGGATTAGATTGGGCTATCGAAGCCAACGAGCTTTTCAAGCGATTAATCAATGAGAACCGTCATGCTGAACTGGCTGATTATCCATTATTGGGTGATGCAGTCCGATTGGCGGCGCCTACTCCTGAGCATTACCTGCCGCTGCTCTATGTTCTCGCCCTGAAACAGGAAAATGAAACCGTCATTTACTTTAACGACCAGGCTGTTGGAGGTTCGCTGACAATGCATCGCTGATCATTGATTCCGAATCAAAGAATGTCCGGTACGCCACGCAAATGTCGTTGAAGAGCATTGATTTGGCGAAGCATGCGTCAAATAGAGTTGCGTTTACGGGCCGAGTTTAAATCGCATTTATCAGCTTTGCCTCGTAAAGCGGCTGATATGATTATGCAGCGCATGGCTTAAGGAGGGTACATGCTTTTCATGATCACTTTAACGGAATGGGAAGAAACTGCGACCACTTGACCTCGCCGCCGACTTCATCCTCACCAGGTAGCTCGGATGCGTTCCAGCCGCCGCCCAGGGCTTTGACAAGAAGAACGGCGGCGCTGAAACGCTGTCCCTGAAGGTCAACAGCGGCTCTTTCATTCGCGAGAGCGGCCGCCTGATCAACCATGACATTAAGATAACTGACCGTCCCCGCCTTGTATTGGTTGGTGGTTAACAGGACGGCCTTATGTGCGGACTCCACCGCCCTGTTCTGAACAAGCAGTTCCTGTTCCAGGATGCGCAGCGCGGCCAGATTGTCTTCAACCTCCTGAAAGCTGACAAGAACAGCCTGGCGATAGGCCGCAACGCTGGCATCATAGGCATCGATGGCTTGCTGCATTTGTGCGCCGCGAGCGCCGCCATCAAAGAGAGGAATCGCCAGCGCGGCCGGTCCCAGCGCCCAATAACGTGCAGCCGAAGACAGCAGATTTGAAAGCTGACTGGATTGTTGACCGTTAGTGGCTGCAAGACTCAGCGTAGGAAAATAGGCGGCTTTGGCTACCCCTATTTGGGCATTGGCGGCGGCAGCCTGGCGCTCGGCGGCGGAGATATCCGGCCTTCGTTCCAGAAGTTGCGACGGAATACTGACCGGAATCGCCGGCAGCTGTGTATTCAAAGGAGCAACCGCTATGTTAAGTTCGGCCGGGGTCTTGCCAATCAGTATGGCTATGGCGTGTTCAAGTTGCGCGCGTTGTACGCCAAGATGGAGAGCTTGCGCCCGTACTGATTCGAGCTGGGTTTCGGCCTGGACAATTTCCGATTTGGCGGCTATGCCCGCTGCATAACGGTTTTGTGTGATCTTCAGCGTTCTTTCATAAGTTTCGATAGTATCGTTCAGGACTTTTATCTGCGCATCAAGCGCCCGCATTAGGAAATAGTCTTGCGCCAGTGTGGCCTGGGTCGATAAACGCAAGGCCTGCAAAGTGGCGGCGCTGGCTTGGGCGTCGGCTTTACTGGATTCGACCTGTCTGCGAACACTACCCCATAAATCCGGTTCCCACGCGACGCTTAATGCAGCCCCGAACAGATACCTGACGCCGGAAACAGCCACATTCTGGCCGCTCGCGGCGCGGAAGCGATTGACGGTCGCCGTACCGGTAGCGGTGGGAAAATAGGCGGCGCTTGCAGCCTGCACGAGCGACTGGGCCTGTTTGAATTGAGCCTCGGCCTGGGCGATAGACTGATTGGCAACATTAACCTGCTCTTCCAGGGCATTCAGCTGAGAATCGTGGAATATTTCCCACCATTTGCCGGCAAGCTCGTAATCACGCGGCTGCGCCTGCTTCCAGCCTTTAAGCTCTTTGAAGCTTGACGAAGCGGGAATATCCGGCCGCCGATAATCCGGCCCGACCGTGCACGCGATGAGCATTAAAGGACAGATAACGGTTAAGAACCGTAATAGACAGGTCATCGACGATTTGTATAAATACCTATGACTCATAGTAGACCTGTTCGGGACGATATAGGCTTTGAATCCTTGCGGCGAAAGGTGCGATGAAACCATAACTGAAAGCGGTCCAGGTAAAGGTAAATGACGGGCGTCGTGTAAAGAGTGAGTATTTGGCTAAACAGTAACCCGCCGACAATGGCTATGCCTAGAGGGCGGCGCAATTCTGCCCCGTAACCGGTTCCGAACGCAAGGGGTAACGCCGCCAGCAAGGCTGCAAAAGTAGTCATCATAATCGGCCGAAAACGCATCATACAGGCTGTAAAAATCGCTTCATCCGGACTGGTGCCAAGTGTGCGCTCGGTATTTAAAGCAAAATCGATCATCATAATAGCGTTCTTTTTTACAATGCCTATCAGCAAAATGACTCCAATCATCGAGATAATACTGAATTCGGTGCGGAAAACCAGCAGCGCCAGGATGGCTCCGACGCCGGCGGAGGGCAAAGTGGAAAGAATGGTAAGCGGATGGACATAACTCTCGTACAAAATACCCAGCACGATATAAATCGACACCAAAGCAGCCAGAATCAGCAAGGGCTGATTACTCAGGGATTGTTCAAAGGCCTTGGCTGTACCCTGAAAACTGCCGCGTATCGAAGCAGGCACCCCCTGCATTGTTTCAGCGATTATCCGCGAGGCTCCCGATAGCGAAGTGCCCGGTTTAAGATTAAAGGAAATGGTCCCGGCGGGAAACTGGCTTTGATGATTGACAGATAATGGCGTATTGGTCATGCCGTAACTGGCAAATGCAGAAAGTGGTACTTGACCGCCGGACGGGAACTGGGGGCCGGGTGGAACGCCGACATAGATACTCTTCAATATTTCCGGATTTTGCGAATAGTCGGGCGCAACTTCCATGATCACATGGTATTGATTGAGGGGGTTGTAGATCACTGAAATCTGTCTTTGTCCGAAGGCATTATTCAGCGTGGCGTCAATAAGCGCCTGGCTGACTCCCAGGCGCGCTGCCGAGTTACGGTCCACTTGCAGAGTGATTTGCTGCCCTTTATCCTGCTGGTTGGTATTGACATCGGCCAGTTCGGGGCGTTGAGACAACGCCTTGACGATTCTCGGTATCCAGATTCGTAGCTCGGTGAGATGATCGGCTTGCAGGGCGTATTCAAACATGGCCGAAGAGCCGCGCGCTCCAATGCGGAGATCCTGGGGCGGCTGCAAGATCAGGCTGGCCCCGGGCTCATTCTCCAGTTTACCGCGCAGGCGCGTCATCAATTGATTGATGGTCAGTTTACGCTCTTCCAGCGGCTTGAGGGTTGCGAACATGATTCCGCTGTTACTGCCTCTCTGACCGCCGGTAAACCCGATAACGGTTTCGATTTCGGAATCCCGGCGCATGATATCGACAAAGTCGGCCAGTTTTTGCTGCATAGCCTGAGAAGAAATGCTTTGATCCGCTTGTATGGCTCCCGACAGTCTGCCGGTATCCTGGATCGGAAAAAAACCCTTCGGCACGATCATATAGAGATAGATGTTTAACCCTATCGTACACAACAGCAGCAGTATCATTAGCGGACCATGGCCTAACGCCCACTGCAGTGAGCGTACGTAGCCCGCCATCCAGCGCCTGTTTAGCTGTTCAATCAGAGAATAGCGCCGGCCGTGCGGGCGGTTTGCCTGCGGCTTTAGCCAGAGCGCGCAAAGCATGGGTGTGGTGGTTAATGAGACCAGCAGCGAAACCATCACAGCCGCTGACAAAGTGACGGCAAATTCCTGGAAAAGACGCCCGACAATTCCACCCATCAATAAAATCGGAATGAATACTGCAATAAGGGACAGGCTCATTGTCAGCACCGTAAAGCCGACTTCTCCTGCGCCTTTCAAAGCCGCCTCGCGCGGCGGAACGCCCTGTTCGATGTAACGCGATGTATTTTCCAGAACGACGATGGCGTCATCGACGACAAAGCCGGTGGCTATGGTGAGCGCCATCAATGAAAGATTATCCAGGCTGTAGTGGAATAAATACATGACGCCGAAAGTGCCTATCAGGGACACCGGCACAGTGATAATCGGTATCATCGAAGAACGCAGATTGCGCAGGAATACAAACACCACCAGAATTACCAGGACAACAGCAATCAAAAGGCTGAGTTCAACTTCATGAAGAGACGCGCGGATAGTAATGGATCGATCCATGACCACTGTGAGATTAATTGCGCTCGGGATGGAAGCCTGAAGTTGAGGTAACAGTAACTTTGTTTTATCAACGGTTTCAATGATATTGGCGCCGGACTGCTTGTTCAGTATCAATAATACCGAGGGTTTGCCGTCCTTAAGCCCCGAAGTTCGTAAATCCTCCACCGAATTGACCGCCTGCCCGAGATCGGAGAGACGCACGGCGGCGCCGTTACGATAGGCGACGATAAGCGGCATATAATCCTTTGCCGTTTTGGCCTGATCATTCGCATAAATTAGCAGGTAGCGCTCGGCGTTTTCCAGAGCGCCCTTGGGCCGGGTGACATTAGTCGCAGCGATCGCAATACGCACATCTTCGAAACTGATTCCGTATTTGGCCAGAGCGGCAGGATTAAGCTCGATTCTGACCGCTGGCAGCGAACTTCCTCCAACAGTTACTTGGCCGATTCCCTGAATTTGAGAAATTTTTTGCGCAAGAATCGTTGAGGCTGCATCGTAGAGCTGGCCCCGGGTCATGGTTTCCGAGGTTAAGGCCAGGATCATGATCGGCGAATCCGCCGGATTGACCTTGCGATAGCTGGGGCGGCTGGGCATGTTGCCGGGAAGCAGGCTGTTTGCAGCATTGATGGCCGCCTGTACATCGCGGGCTGCGCCATCAATGTCCCGGTTGAGATCAAATTGCAGGATAATACTGGTGGAACCGACCGAACTGGCAGATGTTATTTCGGTAATACCTGCGATATGTCCAAGGGCGCGCTCAAGCGGAGTCGCCACCGAAGTCGCCATCGTTTCGGGGCTGGCTCCGGGCAGTGAAGCTTGCACAGCGATGGTCGGAAAATCGACTTGAGGCAGCGGCGCGACCGGCAATTGGAAGAAGGCGACCAGGCCGGCCAGCGTAATAGCCAGCGTGAGCAGCGTCGTTGCGACCGGACGGTAAATGAAATAAGCGGATAGCATCATGGCGAGTTGCCGCCGGGAGTGCTGCTGTCGGCTTCGTGAGCACCCGTAAGCCGCAGAGCCAGGTCGTCAAAAGCCAGATAGATCACAGGGGTTGTGAACAGTGTCAGCAACTGGCTCAAAATCAACCCGCCGACCATCGTAATCCCTAACGGATGGCGCAGCTCCGATCCCACGCCGGTGCCCAGCATGAGGGGAAGAGCGCTGAGCAATGCGGCCATCGTCGTCATCATGATCGGACGAAAGCGTAGAAGACAGGCCTGATAAATGGCCTCTCGCGCCGATTTTCTTTGCTTGCGTTCCGCATCGAGGGCGAAATCTATCATCATGATAGCGTTTTTCTTGACGATGCCTATGAGCAGGATGATACCGATGATCGAGATAATCCCCAAATCATTATCCGACACTATCAACGCAAGCAGCGCGCCAACGCCTGCCGAAGGCAGCGTGGAAAGGATGGTAATGGGGTGTATATAGCTCTCGTAGAGTACGCCCAGCACAATATAGACGGTTACAATGGCCGCGAGTATCAGCCACAACGTATTCGTAAGCGAAGCGTTAAAAGCCAGCGTTGTGCCCTGATAGTTGGCCTGGATAGCGGGAGGCAGCCCAATCTGTTGCTTGGCGGTTTCGATAGCGTCGACAGCATCCCCAAGAAAAGCGCCGGAAGCCAGATTAAAGGAAATAGTAGCGGCGGGGAACTGTCCCAGGTGATGAGTAACGAGAGGCGCCGCCTGTTCGGATATGCCGGCAATCTCGGACAATTGCACTTGCGTTCCGGTCGATGAGGCAATTCGTATGGTTTTCAAGTCATCGAGACCTTGCCTGTATTCGGGCTTGACTTCGAGCACAACGCGGTACTGATTAGACTGGGTAAAAATAGTGGAAACCAGCCGCTGTCCAAAGGCATTGTAAAGGGCATTGTCAATCGCTGAAATGCTGATGCCCATGCGGCTTGCGGTACTGCGGTCAATAGCCACAAACGCCTGCAGCCCTTGATCCTGAAGGTCACTGGTCACATCAGCGAACTGCGGTTGGCTGGACAGTTGTTTTACGAGCAGTTCTGTCCAGCGGCTCAACTCCATGCGGTCGGCAGATTCCAGAGTCAATTGATATTGGCTGCGGCTGACGCGATTTTCAATCGTGAGGTCTTGTATGGGCTGGAGGTATAAAGTGATGCCTTGCACCTGGTCAAGCCTGGCTTGCAGTCTATGGATAACTTTAGTAACGCTATCTCCGCGTATTGCCAGCGGCTTCAGGGCGATCATCAGCCGTCCGGTATTCAGCGAGGGGTTCATACCGTCAACGCCGATAATGGAAGAAATATTCTCGACCGCCGGGTCTTCAAGAAGGGTTTTGGTCAAGGCTTGCTGCCGCTCGGACATGGCAGCAAAAGAAATGGATTGCGGCGCTTCGGAAATGCCCTGAATAATGCCGGTATCCTGGACCGGGAAAAAACCTTTAGGTACGATAACATACAGCAACACGGTGAGCGCCAGAGTGATGATTGCCGCCAGCAGAGCAGCCCCCCGGTGCTCCAGGACCCAATCAAGTTTTGTGGCGTAGCCTCTGGTCATGCTATCGAAAAACTGTCCGCTGGCGAGATAAAACCGGCCTTTTTGCTTTTCCGAGACCGGGGCTAGCATTTTTGCGCACATCATCGGTGTAAGCGTCAGAGAAATGAACCCCGAGATAAGAATAGCCACTGCCAGAGTGATGGCAAACTCCCGGAAAAGCCGTCCGACGATGTCCCCCATGAATAATAACGGGATCAGAACGGCAACCAGAGAAAAAGTCAGCGAGATAATGGTGAAGGCAATTTGCTCGGAGCCCTTGAGCGCGGCATTCAAAGGTGATTCCCCCTGTTCGATATAGCGGGTAATGTTTTCAATAACCACAATGGCATCGTCAACCACGAACCCGGTGGCTATAGTCAGCGCCATCAGAGTCAGGTTATTGATGCTGAAACCGGCCAGATACATCACTGCAAAAGTGCTTATTAGAGACAGAGGCACCACAATGCCTGGAATAGCGGTTGCAAAAACGTTGCGCAGAAACAGGAAAATAACCAGCACCACAAGAGCCAGCGCGAGTAAGAGTTCGGTTTGTACATCCTGGACCGAGGCGCGAATCGTGGCCGTGCGGTCAGCCAGCACAGCAACATCAAGGCCATTTGGCAGTGCCTCCTGCAATTGGGGCAGGAGTTGCTTAATGCGGTCGACCACTTCTATGACATTAGTACCCGGCTGACGCTGAATATTGATAATAACGGCCGATATCCCGTTTGCCCAGGCCGCCAGTCTGATGTTTTCGGTATCGTCAATCGCTTCAGCGACATCGGATAAGTGCACCGGCCTGCCATTGCGGTAGGCGATGATAAGCGCTTCGTACTCTGCTGCTGACCGGAGCTGATCATTGGCATTGATAATAGCCGACCGGGTTGGCCCATCGACCATGCCTTTGGGCTGATTAACATTGGCGCCGACTATCGCCGTGCGCAGATCTTCAAGACTTAACCCATAGGCGGCAAGAGCCGCAGGATTGGCCTGGACGCGCACAGCCGGCCTTTGACCGCCGCTGATAGTGACCAGGCCCACACCCGACAGTTGCGAGAGTTTTTGCGCAAGGCGGGTTTCCACCAGATCTTCGACTTGAGGCAAAGGCAGCGTCCTCGAGCTGATCGCAAGCGTCAGAACGGGAGCATCGGCCGGATTAATTTTGCTGTAGATCGGCGGCATCGGCAAATCGCCAGGCAGGAAGTTATTGGCGGCGTTAATCGCCGCCTGAACTTCCTGTTCGGCAATATCCAGGCTTAAGCTCAGGTTAAATTGAAGCGTAATTACCGAAGCTCCGCCCGAACTCGAAGAAGACATCTGGTTTAAACCCGGCAACTGGCCAAGTTGGCGCTCCAGCGGAGCGGTGACCAGTGCTGTCATGACTTCCTGGCTGGCTCCGGGATAGAGTGTGGCCACCTGAATCGTCGGGTAGTCGACCTGGGGCAGTGCCGAGATAGGCAGCTCACGGTAAGCAACAATACCGACAAGCAGCAGCGCCAGCATCAAAAGCGAAGTGGCGACCGGACGGATAATGAATAAGCGTGAAGGATTCATCAGTAAAATTGACCGATTTCATGCAAGGCTGTTATAACTGGAAGCGCCAACTGTTATTACCGCCGTTCATTGTCCTGATGGACTTTGTTCCGGTGAGGAAACGGCCTCACCGGGAAGGGATGCAGACTCCCGGACAATCAGTTTAACCTTCGTGTTTTCGCGCAGTTTGTCGGCGCCATCCACGACGACACGCTCATCAGGCTGAAGACCTTCCAGCACGGCGACCTCTTCATCCTCAATCGGCCCTAAAACCAACGGCCGCAAGCTGACCGTCATATCCTCCTTCACAACATAAACGAAAGTTCCGCCTGTTCCCCGCTGAATGGCGGCAGTGGGTATGATCGTTATCGCGCGCAGCGTGTCCATTTTCATCTTGACGTTTACAAACTGGTTCGAAAACAGGGCTCCATCTTTATTAGCAAACTGGCCTTTAAGTTTTATAGTTCCTGTGCTGGTATCTATCTGGTTGTCTACAGCCAATAGTTGCCCATCGGCAAGCATGATCTTGCCGCTGCGGTCATAGACTTCAATCGACAAACTCTGATGTGAATGGAATTGTTTCATAACGGCTCGTAAATCATCTTCCGGTAGTGTAAAAACCACGGCTATTGGCTGAATTTGCGTGATGACAACGAGCCCATTGGCATCGGAGGCATGGACGATATTGCCGGGGTCGACCAGGCGTAAGCCCAGCCGCCCCGATATCGGCGCAGTGATGCGTGCATAGCTCAATTGGAGCTTGGCGTCTGCAACGAGTCCGCGGTCTATTTCAACGGTTCCTCTATATTGTTTAACCAGTGACTCCTGGGTAACGCTCTGTTGCGCCGCTATGGAGTCCTGCTCCAGCAAGGTTTTGTAACGAATCAGGTCAACCTGTGCATTTTTCAGCAATGCTTCATCGCGGAGCAACTGGCCTTCAGCCTGCATAAGCTGTACCTGAAAGGCGCGCGGGTCAATTTCAGCCAGCAGATCGCCTTTACGGACTGTTTGGCCTTCCTTGAAAGCAACGCTCATCAGCTCACCGTCAACGCGAGATCTCACCGTGACCGTGCGCAAAGCCGTAACCGTCCCCAAGCCGGACAGGTAAACCGGAAAATCTCCCTGCCTGCCGGCAGCAACTGCAACAGGAACTGCCGCATCAGTATATTTTCCGGGCTTTTTATAATCCTGTTGCGGTTGAGTATGGGTAAGGTTGAAAAAAAGTGCGGCCACTGCAATCAGCAGAATTATGACTATTCCTGCCTTCCAGCGAAGTCCAGCCTTTGTCGCTTTTTTGTTTTCTGCCATTTTCATCAGTTGTTCAATTTCATACTTTTAAATAACTGGGGATTGCTCTATCCTTAAAACTGCACCTCATACTCAGGAACCTAAAGAACAGAAGAGCTAAAATGCGAATTAAGAGCTAAAAAATATAAGGTGCAGTAAATCAGCACTCTCCGAAGGGACAAATCCGTCAGGAGCGGATTTGGTCGCGCGGAGAGCGCCCATAGGCTTCCGGGCAGGGTAGCCCGGAAACATTGGGTTGGGTGAGGGGGGAATTCGATTAACATAATTCTTTGTTTTCATATTCTCAAATTTAGCTCTTAATTCATATTAAAGAAGGAGGATTCTGTTCCTGTGCCTACTTTAATAATTAAAAGTGCAAATAATGTGAAAATTTCAGTAACCGGTTCGTACATACCGGATTTCATTTTAATCGTGCTATTGACCGGAGTCACCAGGACTTAATGATTTTAGGATTAAAAAGTGGCGTTAAACTCTAGTCTTTAGCATTATACTCTAACAGCCGCAAGGGAATCGCCAGCCCGGATTTATACACCTGTTACTGAACTTAAAATAATGAGGGACTGTACGTGGATAATCAAAAAACTCTGCGGGAGCAATTTACGGGTTCGCTGCCTCTTATGTCACCTTTTTTTTGGCTGATCTTATTGATCTTGGCCGGAGTCTGGTCGTCTTTCTTCACGATTCCGGCTGAATCGGAAAGGATTGTCCTTCGATTCGGGAAATATATTAAAAAAGTTCCTTCCGGACTGCATGCAAAGTTGCCGTTCGGAATCGATAATGTGATAGCCGTATCGACCCGGCGGCAACAAAAGCTGGAATTCGGTTTCACCACTCCCGGCTCCAGCAATCCGGATCAAGCGGGAACAGAGCCGGTAAAGGAAAAATCGATGGTTACAGGCGATCTTAACTCGGCCCTGGTTGAGTGGATTGTGCAGTACCGGATCACCAAGACCAAGAACTCCGTCTCTGGGAACACACTGTTAGGACTGGTCTTTCAGTTGTAATTAATGATTACTGACATAATGCCGCAGTTAACCAACCTGATAAATCGCCAACATCCTCCAGAACGCCGTCGGGCCCGAGGTAATATACATGACTGTTAGTAAGCGAGACACCCGCATAAGCGTTTGTATTACCATAGTAACGGTAAGTGTAAGGCGATTGAAATTGTGATATTGCTCCAGATGGAGAAAATAAATTTGAGTAGGCGCCTTCCGCCCAATTTAGAAGACACTCTATGCTTCTGAGCGCAACGGTATTATTTAGCCATGGCTTAATGTATGAATAGTAACTGTTAAAATTGCTATAAAAATTCAGTTGATAATTTTCTTCCGGACCACCCGATAATGTACCTTTCCAATAGGCCGATCCGTTTACTACAGAAAAAAGTCCTGAGCCACTGCTGCCAGGCTCTGTGCCGCCGGCAATAAAATTAACCTCGTTGAGCAAATGAGTTCCCGCCGTACTTTCCTGTACAGTTTGAAGCAAGGCTGTTACATGACCTGCACTGACCATAGTATGATCTCCTTCTGGATGATGCACTCCCCAAACAAGATCGTCAACTTGAATATCAGTGTCCCAACCGCTGAAAACTACGCCATTAGGTGGCGATTTATTTAATCTGAGAAAAGAGGCTTCCAGATTAAAATCCGTCCCCAGTAACTGGGCGCCGCCAAAAGTTTTGGCATATCGGTTATCGGTGGCGCTTCCACCGCATGATGTTGCCTGGAAAAACCACTCAAACTCAATTGTATTGGCGGTAGCCTGATCGGAAATACAGTGATGGGCAGTAGTCAGCCAGGGTGTACCGGTACTGCCTTTATCATTCAGCAAAGTGCCGGTGCATGTGAAAGAGCCAGTACCCTTTATAAAATCGATTTTTGCCGTTGCGCCCGCCGCTTGTTCCAAACCGGGAAAATTTTCATTGTCTGCCCAACAGGCGAGATCGAATTCTTGCTCCATAGCTAATCCCAGGCTTTTTGCTTTTATTGCGGGAATATCGCCACTGCTTAAATCGTCAAAGATAACGTTAACAGCGTCGATACTAAAATCCAGTGCTTCAGGCTGCTTTGTGCCATCAACAAATATCTCAAGATCAGCACTATTACCCTTTGTGGCAGGTAGCCAGATATTCTTGTCTTGGATGAGAGTATGGTTAATGGGCCCTATTGGCGAGCTATCCCTGCTGCCTTGTATGCGAAAGTCTATGGAAGACGTTTCTCGTCTGAAGACGAGATGATATCGCAGACGTTTAGCCTGATCAGAGAAAAGATGTATGTGGGCGGCATACCCACCCTTTACTGTTTCCCAAGACAGTTGCGAAGCTGTTACCGGTAAAGGAAGCTGATATACGACACCCGTTTTATGAATGCCGGTATTAGTAGAAGCCCGATCGATCTGAACCAGAGGCAAATTTATTGTAAATGTTTGGGTTCCCTTACTCAGAAAAGCAGATGCAGGATTAGCGCTCGAGCTTTTTTCAATAATATGATTTTGTTGCACAGACTCGACTCTTGCCGCATGCGTTTGCAATGAAAAGAACAGTGAGGTCACAAAAACAAGAAAATAAGTATTCATAGCCACAACCTCGGTTATAGAGAATCTCTATATATGTGATTTAATCACCAATAGGTAAGTTGATAAAATTCTAAAGATATCATTTTATTACCCTATTTCGTAGTTTTAGCTGTAAAAATAGGCTTAACCGTATTATTACTTGAGTAATACACGGCGACCAGCCGATAGTTAATCGGTGGTTTATATAAAAGGTTTTTACCGGAAGGGCAAACACGCCAAGATACTTAGAGCTTATCCATAAATAATATTAGGCAAATCTTTCCGGTTAATTTTTCGAAGCACGATAATGGACGCAGCCAGCATCACTAACCCCAGATAGCTTCTGTCCATTTTTTCATACCGCATCACGATTTTCTTGAACCGATTAAACCAGGAATGACAGACTTCTAGGACCCAACGGCGCGGCTTGAAGTCGGGATTTTTGTCTTTCTCCCGCACCTCCTCGCCGCGCGGCCTGATGGGCGGCACATACTACCCTCTGGCTATGACGTCATCCGATGCCGATGGTCCCGTATAGCCGGCATCCAGACATAAGTTCTGAGGTGGCTCTTCCGCTATCGGCCTAACGACGACCCAGCTGTCCAGTGTCTCGGCCAATAACTTGACATCATGGGTGTTGGCACCGCTCAACACGAGCGCCAATGGAATCTCTTTCTCATCGGTCAGAACGCTGCGCTTGCTGCCATTTTTTTCCCCGATCCGTGGGATTGCGTCTCACCGACTCCAAGGCCATCGGCGCCTTCACCTTGGCGCCATCCAGGCTCTGCCACTGCCAAGCGATGCCTTCCATCTCGTCGTATTCCAACAGACTATGCCGCCATAACACCTCAAAGAGGCCCGCCTTCTGCCACTCCAGAAAGTACCTGTGAACTTAATTTTATTCACTTATTTATGTATAAGCTCTTAGTCCCGGATGCCTTGGAACAGGCGCTCCGGTCTTCGCAAGCGCATGGAAACGGAAGCGCTTGTCCATCATAGCAACCGGGGTAGCCAGTACTTATAGATCCGTTATAGCGAGCGGCTTGAGGAAGCCAATATCCTGCCACCGACAGGCAGCGTTGGGGATTCTTATGATAATGCCTTGGCAGAAACGATCAATGGCCTTTACAAAACCGAAGTGATCCGGCATCGAGGACCGTGGAAACAGGTGGAAGACGTTGAATAGGCCACGCTGGAACGGGTGGATTGGTTTAATCATCGACGCTTGTTGGAACCGATCGGCTATGTCTCGCCAGTTGAATATGAAATACGCTATTATGAATCAATTCAAGAGTTAGCTAAAGCAGCTTGACTCAAGCAACTGAGTCTCCGGCAAATCCGGGGCAATTTATAGCACGCGCCATCGAATTTAATGTTTCAATTAGTTTAACATAGACATAAAAAACCGCCCAAGGTTTGTCCGGAGCGGTTTGTCTCCCCAAAAATATCCAAAGGGCGCAGATAAAAAACCATGCAGGCCGGTGCAGGATTGGATGGTTTGTTTTGGCGTTATTGTTGGGTTACAAAAAGCATATAATCCAACGCGGCTGACAGCCGGACGGGGCATGTTGCCCCGTCCGAAACGTTTTGCGTTGGGAAAATATTGACGTTTAGTTTAAACATTGTAAAAAACGTTAGGGAAGGGGTTACAAACCCTGTCCCGCGTGGGGCACTCCCACGATAACTTATATTGTCCAAGCCCTTCGCGGCTAAAGCCGCTCCTACAATACCTCATATTGTCCAAGTTATTGGTTAACGTTCCTGAAGAGGTCAAAATTCGGCTAACTGCGTAACATCAAGTATTAATAAATGAGCCATCTGCGCACCCTGGCTCATCCCCAATTTATTATTTCTATTGTAGTTATCCTCGCTTTTCAGTAATCTGCCCGAGAGCCTGGCAATCAGAAAGGACCGTCAAGCGGCTATTAGCCGGACCGTTTCTCAAGCGGCGCCGGACTAGCGCACTAACCCACTGAAATGGCACAGGTTTGCAATAATAATAAAAATTTATAATTAAGGGTGAGGAGGAAAATATGATGTTGCAAACGTCGGTATCGGTGGTTATCGCTTTAATAATGGGCCTTGTTGGCGTGGGTTTTGTATTCTGGCAAACACGGCGCGTGCTGGATTATGATCAGGGTAATAGCGCAATGCGCAAAATCGCTGCGGCTATTCAGGAAGGCGCTTCGGCTTTTTTGTCCCGTGAATATCGTGTCATAGCGTTCTTCGTGATTGTTGTCGCTGCTGTTATTTCGACATTTTTACAGTGGCAGACTGCGCTTTGTTTTGTCGTGGGAGCGATTGCATCTGCGGGCGCGGGTTATCTGGGGATGTATACTGCCGTGCGCGCCAACGTTCGTACCGCTGCGGCCGCCAGCCGCGGTCTGCATGAGGGCTTGCGCGTCGCCTTCGGCAGCGGCTCGATTATGGGCATGGCGGTCGTAAGCTTCAGTCTTATCGGCATGACGGTCCTGTTTTTGCTGTTTAACGGCAATCCGGCTCAGCTGACCTATATCACGGGTTTTGGTTTTGGCGCGAGCAGTATAGCGCTCTTCGCCAGGGTCGGCGGCGGCATTTATACCAAGGCGGCTGATGTGGGCGCTGATCTGGTCGGTAAAGTCGAAAAAGGCATTCCTGAAGATGATCCGCGCAATCCGGCGGTTATTGCCGATAATGTCGGCGACAATGTGGGCGATGTTGCCGGTATGGGGGCGGACTTGTTTGAAAGCTACAGCGGCTCTATTATCGCCGCTGCAACGCTGGGCGCGGCCTTGGGCGCAGGTTCTGGCGCGGCTTTTATCGGATTGCCTTTTCTGGTGGCTTCGGTCGGCGTCGTTTCCAGCCTTTTCGGCATTTATATGGTGATCGGCAAAGAACAGGACGAGTCGCTTGCCGACAAGTACGCGTCTTTGCCGATTGCCGGACGCATCGGCTACCTTTTAAGCAAGCAAGTGGCCAGGATTAATGAAAACGCCAGCCTTGAGGATCTGCTGGCAGCTTTGCGCCGGTCGGTTTGGGGGGCTTCAGCGGTCATTCTGGCCCTGTCTTTATTGGCTGTTTTATTATCGGGCGTTCATTTCAATTATTGGCTGGTTATCCTGGTGGGATTAGTTGCCGGCAACGCCATTGCCTACGCGACGGAATATTTTACTTCGTATACAGACAAGCCGACGCAGGCTATTGCCAAGGCCACGCAAACCGGCGCGGCCACCACCATTATCCAGGGTTTGGCGGTTGGTATGATGAGCACTGTTTTTCCGGTATTGATTGTCGCCTTTGCTATTTTGCTCAGTATATGGCTCGGTTATAAAGCCGACGGCAGCATTACCGCCGGCCTGTATGCGGTGGCATTGGCCGGCGTCGGCATGCTAAGCACTTTGGGCGTTACATTGGCTACCGATGCCTATGGCCCGGTTGCCGATAATGCCGGGGGTATAGCGGAAATGAGCGGTTTGCCGAAAGAAGTGCGCCATCGCACGGATGCTCTGGACAGCCTGGGAAACACCACCGCGGCAACCGGCAAAGGCTTTGCCATCGGTTCGGCTATATTAACGGCGTTAGCCTTGTTGGCCGCTTATGTCACCGCAGCAAAAATTGAAAATCTCGATATTCTCGGGCCGACGATGCTTCCGGGCATTCTGATCGGCGCAATGATGCCGTACCTTTTTTCGGCGCTTACGATGATGGCTGTCGGCAAGGCGGCCCATGAAATCGTGCTCGAAGTGCGTCGCCAGTTTCACCATATTCCGGGTTTGATGGAAGGCACGGGCGAACCGGACTACAAAACCTGCGTCGATATCAGCACCGAAAGCGCTTTGCGTGAAATGATTTTGCCCGGCTCTTTGGCAGTCGTGGTACCGTTGGCGGTCGGCTTTGTTCTGGGCAAGGAGGCGCTGGCCGGCATGCTGGTTGGCACGATGTCTTCGGGTTTCCTGCTGGCGGTGATGATGGCGAATGCAGGCGGCGCCTGGGACAACGCAAAAAAATGGATTGAAGCAGGGCAATACGGCGGCAAAGGATCGGATGCCCATAAAGCGGCCGTTGTCGGCGACACTGTCGGCGATCCTTTCAAAGACACCAGCGGTCCGGCTTTGAATATTCTGATTAAACTGATGACGATCGTCAGCCTTGTTTTCGCCACGTCATTTGGCTCAGGATGGTTGAGTTTTTAAAAATGTAAGCATTACGCTCAGGAACGGGAACGACCCACGTCGCGATTATAGGCTTAATCGCGACGTGGGCGTCGCTCCCGCCTGTCAGTGCACTCAACTCTTCTGTTAGCCAATGCAATCAGGGTAATCGCGCTATGTGGAAAACGGCATTTTTGTTCTCTCTCCTTTCGGGTTAGGGTGAGGAGGATTTAAAAAGAATTTCCTGCATTTGTTATCTTCGCGAGTTGCCAAATAGATTTTCGTAATGAAGATATCCCATTTTGATCTCCCTTACCCCGCCCTATCCAGAGGGAAAGTAAGTTTCACAGCGTTGCAACAAAACAGGGGTTTAGCCAGCTTTCTGTTTTTCCCGGTTGATGATACGCAGCATCAAATGTTCCTGATGTTTATGCTGGCCGGCCTGTCTGCCGACGGCATGGTTGCATTTTCAGCCGATCTGGTCAGTGCGGTTCTGTTTTCCATAATAACTCTCGTACCCATCATCCCTTAACCCGAACTGAGGTTACGTAAGGGTTCAGTTGACCTTAATTGCAGTGGTAGGCGATCCTTGTAAAAATACCGGCGGCCGTCCCTGACATTCTGATTAAATCGAGGACGATCGTTAGCCTGTCTTTGCCGCTTCATTTGGCTCAGGATAGTTGAGCTTTAAAAATGTGTAAGAATTACACTCATGAGTGGTTATTAGTTGTGCTGTTCGTCAGGCTTTAGCAGATTCTTTAATACAGTTCGAAGAATGCCGCCATCGCGGTAATATTCAATTTCTATCGGCGTATCGATGCGGCTTATAGTTTTGAACGTTTTAAGCGTTCCGTCGGTTGCCGTTGCTGATACAGCAATCAATTGCTCCGGAACCAAATTATCAAAAATTCCGATCGAGAAGGCTTCCGTTCCTGTTAATCCCAGACTCGCCGCGGACTCTCCGTCAACAAACTGTAGCGGCAAAATGCCCATGCCGATGAGGTTGCTGCGGTGGATTCTTTCGTAACTCTCGGCGATGACCGCTTTTACGCTCTGCATAAACGGGCCTTTTGCGGCCCAGTCGCGTGACGACCCGGAACCGTAGTCTTTTCCCGCGAGAATGCAGAGTTGAATGCCGGCATCCCGGTATTTCATCGCAGCATCAAAGAATGACATAAGTTCCCCGGTAGGATGATAAAGCGTAACATTGCCTTCCGAGCCCGGAACCAGCTGGTTACGGATGCGAATATTGGCGAAGGTGCCGCGGCACATGACCTGATCGTTGCCGCGGCGCGAACCATAGCTGTTCCAGTCTTTGCGGGCAACGCCATGAGCCAGGAGATAAGACGCCGCCGGTGAATCGGGAGCGATTTGACCGGCCGGTGAAATATGGTCGGTCGTGACCGAATCTCCAAACAAAGCCAGCACCTTTAGTCCTTCTATCGGCTTTATTTCCTGATGGCTTGCATCAAGACCATCAAAGAACGGGGGAGGTCGGATATAAGTTGAATTTTCGTCCCATTGATAAAGTTCAGAGCCGGTGACTTCTATCTCACGCCACGGCCCGGTGCCGGAAAAAACGTCAGCGTAGCGTTCTTTAAATATTTCCGGCGTAACAAATTGGCTGATTGTTTGAGATATCTCTTCGGTTGTAGGCCAGATGTCTTTCAAATATACCGCTTCGCCATCCTTGACTGTACCAATCGGGTCCTTGCTAATGTCAATGGCTGTAGAACCGGCCAGCGCATAAGCGACAACCAAAGGCGGCGAAGCGAGATAATTGGTTTTGGTCAGAGGATGGACACGCCCTTCAAAATTCCGGTTTCCGGACAACACCGCCGAGGCCACCAGATTATTTTCCTGTATTGCTTTTGCAACAGGATCTTCAAGCGGGCCGGAGTTGCCGATGCAGGTGGTGCAGCCGTAACCCACCAGATAAAATCCAAGCTGTTCAAGATAAGGCAATAGTCCGGACTTTTTTAAATATTCGGTGACGACCAGGGAACCGGGAGCAAGCGATGTTTTTACATAATTTTTGACTTTTAAGCCTTTTTCGACCGCTTTTTTGGCCAGCAGGCCCGCGCCCAGCATGACGCTGGGATTGCTGGTATTGGTGCAGGAGGTAATGGCTGCGATGACCACAGCGCCGTGGGTCATGGCCTCAACCGAGCCTTTCTGTGAAACGACAGCGATTGCATGCAGATCGTCCTCTGAAAGTCCCATGCCTTTGAATCCCGGCGGAGCGGTCAGCATTTGTTTATACGTAGGCCCGACCTGGCTGAGCGGAATTCTGTCTTGCGGCCGTTTAGGCCCGGCCAGCGCCGGTTCTATGGTGCCAAGGTCGACCTCCATTATCTTCGTGAAAACCGGGTCAGGTGTATTGTCAGCGCGAAACAGGCCTTGCTCTTTCGCGTAAAGCTCAGTAAGCGCAATCTGCTCAGGACTGCGTCCGGATAGACGCATATAATTCAGGGTCTCGGCGTCAATGGGAAAAAAACTGACCGTAGAGCCTTGCTCAGGCGCCATATTGCTGATGGTGGCGCGGTCCGGAATGCTCAATGCCGAAAGCCCCGCGCCATAGAACTCGACAAATTTTCCGACCACGCCGAATTGACGGCACAGTTCCGTGATACGCAGCACCAAATCTGTCGCGGTGACGCCTGCCGGCAGGGTTCCGGTCAATTTTATGCCGATAACGTCGGGAATCAGCATATAGATAGGTTGATCCAGCATCACGGCTTCAGCTTCAATGCCGCCCACGCCCCAGGCCAAAACGCCCAGACCGTTTACCATGGGCGTATGAGAATCGGTGCCCACGCAACTGTCCGGATAACAGACATTCTTTTCTTTATTGCAAAACACCACCTGCGACAGGTATTCCAGATTAACCTGATGGACGATTCCGGTAGAGGGTGGAACGACACGAAGATTTTGAAAAGCGGCCTGTCCCCATTTAAGAAACTCATAGCGCTCGGCATTCCTCTGAAATTCGACAGCTTCATTTAACGGTAAGGCGTTTGCTTTACCGAAATAATCCACCTGCACGGAATGATCAATAACCAGATCGCAGGGGATAAGCGGGTTTATTTTTTTCGGATCGCCGCCCAGCTTTTTCATCGCATCGCGCATGGCGGCCAGGTCGACTAAAGCGGGAACGCCGGTAAAGTCCTGTAATATCACTCGGGCCGGTTTATAGGGAATTTCCTGTCTTGTTTCCTGCGGCTGCCAATGGGCAAGACTCAAGACATGTTCCTGCGTAATGGCATAGCCGTCGCAGTTTCGTAATACCGATTCGAGCAGAATTTTTATTGAAAAGGGAAGATGCGACAGGTTTGCAGCTCCGGTTTGCTCAAGCCGCGACAGGGAATAATAAGAGACCGGGGCGGCGTTGCCGAAGCTCAATTGTTGAAGCGCACCGAATGGATCAGGGTTAGCCATAAAAAGTACCTCTCTTGCCGGCGGTTGTGATGACTGTTTTCGATTATGCAATAGCCCGGTCTTTACTGATGCCTGTGGTTGAGCCGGGTAAGTCATCAGAAAAATCTTATGACCTCCATCATACCGTTTCTATCCAAAAAATGAAAAAAAGGGTATAGTCAAAATCTGTTTATTCTGACTTTGGAGGATTTCTTATGACTCACGCGCAAATAGATACTGATGAAGTAGTCACAGTACTCAACAAAATCATGGAAACCGAATTGGCCGGAGTGGTTCGTTATACTCATTACGCATTAATGGTCTATGGTTATGGCCGTATTCCGATTGTGGCCTGGATGCGCAGTCAGGCGGCAGAATCCTTGGGACATGCCAATGAAGCCGGTGAATTAATCACTCATTTAGGCAGTCATCCTTCTTTGGGTATAGGTCCTTTACTGGAGACCCATAAGCACGATATCGGCGATATTTTACGGGAATCGCTGGATCATGAAATGCTGGCTTTATCGGCCTATTACACTTTGCTGGATCTGGTCAACGGGCATAACGTTTTGCTTGAAGAATATGCCCGCCGTATGATTGCACAGGAAGAAATGCATCTGGGAGATGTTCGTAAAATGTTGAAAAAGCCCGGTGAACAGGATCACTGATTCCGTTTCGACGGAGTATGAAACAGTGAAGACCGGCAGGCGATAAGCTTGAGTCTATCCTCGCCCGGTTCAATTTAGTCGCAACGGATTCTATCTACAAGCCATCGCCAGCGCTGCGGTAGCGCTGCGGAGGCTGCGCTGCCGCCGGTGCGGGTGGAGCTATAACCTGTTTACCGGGCATTACTTTGATCCTGGAAGGTTCGACTTTATTTTGAGTTGCAACCCGTCCAGGTTTATACGGTATTTGATAGGGAAAGTTCCGATCCCCGACCGGTCTGATAAACGTATAGGCGACGGGCGAAAAAATTAAAATATCGGCGGTTTTGGCAAACGCATTATGTGGCTCAGGTATGGACGCGAAGGCTGTCAGAGGACTGATGCCGATGAACATCCCGGTACCGACAACCGTTGCGACCAAGCCTATGGGTCGATATAAAATGGCATCCAGTAATACAAAACCGGGATCGACTTGCTCGACTCTTCGCGAGTTCGTTACAGTCGAACAAGAGGTTAGCGATAATAAAATGATAAAGCCGATTAATTTTTTCATAGTTCCTTGAAAATGGCATTGGCGAAAAAGTAGCTGGTAATCTATTCCAATTTTTAAGCCTTGTCCAGAAAGCCGGCGTTCAGTTCAGCAGCGTGAGCATGGGTGGCCGGTAATAGAGTAATCGTAATACGCGGCATGGTTATTCGGTCTATACCTCAGCCACAAACGCTTGTGCAGGTTGAAGCCAGCCGAAACATTTTATCCAACACAGACAGCAAACAGGCCTCAAATTGCCCAAAACCATCAGTCCTTCGATCACACGCATCGCTTTGGCCAGCTTTATCGGCACCGCTATCGAGTTCTATGACTTTTATATTTACGGCATGGCGGCCGCATTGATCATCGGTCCGGTATTTTTTCCCGGCGGCAATCCGACAACGCAAGCGCTCAGTTCCTTTCTCACTTTTGCCGTGGCTTTTCTAACCCGGCCTTTAGGAGCCCTGCTGTTCGGACATTTCGGCGACCGCATCGGACGCAAAACGACCCTGGTCGCATCACTGCTGGTCATGGGCGTTTCCACCACCTTGATCGGCTTGCTGCCGGGTTATGATGCAATCGGCGCATGGGCGCCGGCTTTATTATTCTTGCTGCGTTTTGGCCAGGGTATTGGCCTGGGTGGTGAATGGGGCGGAGCAGCTTTGCTGGCGACCGAAAATGCTCCGCCCGGAAAGCGCGGCTGGTATGGCATGTTTCCGCAATTGGGACCGCCCGCGGGCTTCCTTTTGGCGACCGGCAGCTTTCTGCTGCTTGCTCATATTCTCAGTGAACAAGAGTTTAAAGATTGGGGCTGGCGGATTCCGTTTCTTGCCAGTTCGGTTCTTGTCATGATCGGTTTGTACGTGCGCCTGGCATTGGCTGAGACTCCGGTGTTCGCCAGAGTATTGCAGAAGCGCCAACAGGCCGGTTTGCCGCTTCGGGAAATATTAAAGTCTCATGCCGCCCCGCTGGTTCTGGGCGCATTGGCCATGGTGGTATGCTATGCATTGTTCTATATTTCAACCGTGTTTTCTTTAAGCTACGGCACTACCGCATTACATATTCCGCGCCAGCAATTTCTCCGCATGTTGTGTATGGCGGTACTATTCATGGCGGCAGCTACACCGTTATCGGCATGGGCGGGCGATCGTTTCGGACGCAGGCCCGTTTTGCTTGCCGCGGGCAGTGCCGCATTCCTGTCCGGTTTCCTGTTAAAACCCATGCTGGAGAGCGGCTCACCATTGATCATGACGGTCTTTTTGTCGCTGGAACTCTTTTTGATGGGAGCGACCTTCGCGCCAATGGGGGCCTTGCTGCCGGAGCTGTTTCCCACCGAGTTGCGCTATACCGGCGCCGGTACGGCCTATAATCTGGGCGGCATACTGGGTGCTTCGTTTGCGCCTTATATCGCGCAACGGCTGGTTACTGAAGGAGGATTGGCCTGGGTTGGCGGCTATGTTTCGTCGGCTGCGGCTATCAGTCTGCTTGCCGTATTCCTGATGCATGAAACCCGCGATAAACGCTGGGTTTAAGCTTTGCTTAATCCAGAAGGATCATCGCCTTTATCACCCGTGGGTTAAATTGATAAGCGAGAGTTCGCCTGGACAATTGAGCAGGCGCTTACAGTTTAATCCTGGTCATTAACGAGTATTTGTTTAATCAGTTGGTTACCGGCTTCAACCAGGGGGTGTATGGTTAAGTTTGCCCCCAGCCTGGTCAGTTCCTGTTTTTCTTCGCTGTAATAGCAAATCGTGCCGATTTGGCCGGTAAAACCGCGTTTCCTGAGCTGACTGATGGCGGCGCATCGGACTTCAAATCCCGGTACGGTGAGAATAACGCCCTTGATTCTTTCCAGCGGCAGCCGGCCCCAAAGCTCGGTATCCTCGGCATCGCCGTAAACCACGCGTTTGCCTTTGGCAAGCAGGATTTCCAGTACGGTAGGGTCGGCATCCAGTCCCATTACGCGCTTTTCATGTGAATGCAGCATCTGATAAGCGGTAATCCCGGTGCGTCCCATCCCGACAACCAGCCATTCCGAAGCGTCGAAAGATTCGGGCAGGCGATCCGGATGCCCTGATTTTCTTTCAAAGCGGATCAGCACCGGTTCGGCCCATGAAAACAGGCGGTGCGAGTAGCGATTCAAGGGTGCGGCTATCGCCAGCGAGCCCGCGACCGCCAGACTGATGATCGATTTCCACTCTTCCGGCAACAAATTGGCATTAACCACTGCGCCGGTGGTAATCAAGGCAAATTCGCTATAAGTCATTAACGCCAGGGATGAAACGAAAGCGGTTGCCATTCGACCGAGAGCGCCAACAGTAGGCGCTTTAGGCAACGCAGGAGGAGTTGCCGAGGCGATGCAAAGGAAAGTAACTCGTCTTCGGGTGCGAGAGCCCGATTCAAATAATCGCCGTGTTAGCGATATTTTAAATTAAGGAATGAAAATAATATTTACTTTTTTGTGGGAGCGGCTTTAGCCGCGCTCTTCGCGGCTAAAGCCGCTCCCACGATAACTCATATTGTCCAAGTTATTTAGTTACCGTTCCTGAAGAGGTCAAGATTCGGCTAACTGCGTAACATCAGATTTCAATATTAGTATGCCGCTGGCGCGACAGTCTTTAAATCGGGCTTCATCGGCAGAATGCCATTCTCATTTAAAATCATTGCTGAATTTTTGAAGCATTTGGGCGGCCGGTTTTAACTTTTTCGACTTGTTTAACCGCTTGTTTAAGCTCGGCCAAGCTTAATTTTGTCAGCAAAAGAAGGCCGGCGCGAAGAATTTCTCCTTTTTTAACGTGAATTCCTTCAGCCAGACAGTTTTTCTTGATTTCTGAAATTTTCAGATAGTCCTGTTCCGGGAATGAAAAGCTATCCCTGATGACTTTCCCTTTTGAATTTTTGCTCTTTTTTGAAGTTTTAAACTCTTTTTCGTCTGTCTTGGCGGCTTCGTTTGTTTGTGCTATGGCTGTTGATGTAGATGTTGATGCCTTTACAGGTGCGCGCTTGTTTACACGTTTTTCTGCGGGTGGTTGAATTTCCACAGGACCAGGTTCGACTTCTGTTTTTGTGGATTTTGGTTTTGTTGTGGTCATTTTTGTTGCCTTTAAAAAAAATAGAAAAATAGTTTATACCGTTTATACTGTTTTTCAATTTTTATTTACAAAACCACAGTTTCAATCTCTGTTGACTTGATTGAACTGATTAACGTAAGGTGTATCTTTGTAAAAGTATTTGAAAGCTAAGCTGTTTCATTTGGTCTTGACTGAACGAGGAGTACGACTATGAAAAATTACCCTTTATTTTTTGCCGGGTTTTTGTTTTTTTCTGCAACCACTCTGGCTCTTGAAAATGCCAACCCCACGCAGGCTGAAGTGGATCAACGCGTGCAGCAAATGGTGCCGTTTGCATTGGATCAAACCCTGGAAACTTTCACCAGAACGGTTCATGGCGGTGTTCAACATCTTGTCGCCAAATCGCCAGACAATAGCCGGCAAGTAAAACTGATCCAGGATCATTTGATCAAGATTGCCAATGAATTCAGAAATGGAGATTTTTCTGTGACTGAACGTATACACGGAGCCGATATGCCGGGTCTTGCCCAGTTAAAAACGGCAAAAACTGACGATATTAAAATTGAATATGAACCTTTACCCAACGGTGGGCAAATTCATTATTCAACCGAATATCCTCAATATGTACAGGCGCTTCATGAATGGTTGGATGCGCAGGCAAAGGAACACGGCAACGATGTAATACCGGAACATATCAAGCACCATACAACTCCGGCAGAATAAATCAGGCAAACCGTCAAAATAGAAGCCTTGCAGATACAACTGGAAAAAGGAGCACAGCCATGAAACAGTTACACCGCATTACCCGTAATGATGAGCAGCACTGGGTAGGCGACGGTTTTCCGGTGCGCACCCTGTTTTCCTATAATACTCCGGATGCCGAGGTGAGCCCGTTCCTGATGCTGGATTATGCCGGCCCCGCCCACTTTCCACCGGCATCGGAACCAAGAGGCGTGGACTTTCATCCACATCGCGGCTTTGAAACCGTCACCATTCTTTATCAGGGTGAAGTCGAACACCAGGATACCGCCGGCAATGGCGGCCGGATCGGCCCCGGAGATGTGCAATGGATGACGGCAGCCAAAGGCCTGTTGCACAAGGAAATGCACTCCGCCGCCTTTACCCGGCAAGGAGGGGCCTTTGAAGCAATCCAGCTTTGGGTAAACTTGCCTGCCAGGTTCAAAATGGACGCCCCGCACTATCAGTCTATCGTTAATGCCCGGATTCCCGAGCTAAAACTGGATGAAAAAGGCGGTGTCTTGCGCGTGATTGCAGGAAATTATCGCGGCGTCAAAGGCCCGGCTACTACCTACACTCCAATTAATTTATGGGATTTGCGCCTGCCGGCGCAGCAAACTGTTGAACTGGATGTTCCCGAAGATTACACAACGCTGCTGTTTAATTTGAAAGGCAGCGTAAAAATCAATAATTCTGACACCATGAGCGATGTTGAGTTGGCGTTCTTTGAGCGGAAAGGCATAACGATTACTCTTACAGCTCTTAAAGACGCCTGTCTGCTGGTCATGAATGGAGAGCCGATCAATGAACCGATAGCGGGTTACGGACCGTTTGTCATGAATACCCAGGAAGAAATCCGGCAGGCTATCGAGGATTTTAATCATGGGCGCTTTAAATAAAACTCGCCATTTTTGACTCTTCTCAAAATGCAGAAGAAATTATCCGGAGCATGAGGCCAAAGGTGCCTGTTTGTGTAAGAAATCGGCCATTAAAATTGCGTTATTTTGCAAATAACGCTCGACTTTCCGGCCAGTGTCGATAGCCGGTTTCTTTAATTATATCGCCAGGAAACGAAGAATCTCGACCAGCGCTGGTGCATATTCGCCCTCTATTCCGGATTCAGTTCCTGCGCTGATCCGACATCTCTAGAAGGTCGGCGCTTTTGTCGTCAGATGAGTTAAGTTAAGTGCGATTCCGTACAGACCGTAGTCAACGACAGGATATATTCTCTAATTCACCTCAAAATTATCGGCGCATCATATCCTTGAGCGGCCTATCGATAGGCCCGATCAGGAATTTATGATGATGACTTACCGCCGGCGAGCCGGTATTAATTACTTTAGGCATAAGCCATAACCGGGAAGTGATTGGATAAGGCCAGGAGAAATTGTGAATGCAAGCAAATCAATTAAAGACATCAATCTGGATCGAATTGACGGCATTGACGGTACTGGCATTGTTGGTGTTTTGTTATATCGAATTTGCGGGTGCGTTTTCGCGCCATATGATTGTCCATATTGCGCTGATGACTGTAGCTGCGCCGGTTTTAGCCAGCTGGCTTCTAAAATGGCGCTATTCATCTCCCAGACCGGCTAGTATGACAAAACTGCTAGCGGCTATCGCTCTGCAAGCGGCTTTGCTGTTTGCATGGCATTCGCCGGCAGGCATTGGCCTGGCGATGGGAAGGCATGTCGGGGCATTGCTGATGCAAGCGACTCTTCTTTTCTCCGCCTTATGGTTTTGGCTGATGGTATTCGATCAAACCGGCGAACATTTATGGCGCGCGGTCATTGCCCTGTTGGTGACCGGCAAGCTGTTTTGTTTAATTGCCGTATTACTGGTATTTGCCCCGCGCGTGCTTTACGGCATGAGTGTCACCCATCTGTCTATTGAACTCGCTGACCAGCAGTTGGCTGGGCTGCTGATGGTCACCGTTTGCCCCATCACTTATGTGCTCGCCGCGATTTTGCTGATTTCCCGTTGGTTTCAGACGCTGTGTAATTCGAAAAGTCATGTTGAACCCTCGGCTCTTGCAATGGAAAGCCATTCATGACTGAGCCGTTGAAAATCCGTTTACGCAAGCTCTTGCCCTGGGCGCTTGGGTTTTTTGCCGGGGGTATTGTGCTTGTGCTGGCTATAGCATATTCCGGTATTTTCAACATTGCGGCTACTGCGGGACATCCGGCCTGGCTTGAGTGGCTGTTAGCGCTGGGCAAGGAGCGTTCGGTTGTCGTCAACAGCAAGCCCGTTGACGTGCCTGAGCTGAATCTTACCGAACTGGTGCCGCTTGGAGCGGCGCACTTTCATGGCGGATGCGCGACTTGCCACAGGATACCGGGACAACCCATCAATCCGGTTTACGATCAAATGCTGCCTCCGCCCCCGAATCTACAGATTCATGCACCTATGTGGACGCGCCAGCAACTGTTTTGGATGGTGCGTCACGGCATTCAATTTACCGGCATGCCGTCATGGAGCGGTCAGGGCCGCGATGACGAAGTTTGGGCGGTAGTTGCGTTTTTGCAAGCGCTGCCTCTAATGGGAGAAGAAGATTACCTGAAGTATGCAAATGGAAATAGCAAAGTTAACAGCCAGGCTCAAAACTATCCGGCTAACCAGTTTGCCGGTAAGGGCAGGATTAACCTCACTGCATGTGACCGCTGTCATGATACGCACGATAAACAGCCGACGAGTCCTTATGTGCCGAGTCTTGGCGGCCAGGATAGCGCCTATTTAAAAAGAACATTGCATGAATATCGCGAAGATCTGCGGCAAAGCGGCTTTATGGAGCCTATTGCCGCCGAACTCGATGATAAACATATTGATAACCTGGCGGACTATTACGCATCTTTAACGGTTCCTGTTGCAAAATCCGTCCAGCCTGTATCTCCGGCAAAGGTTGAGCTGGGCCGTCAACTGGCTGAGCATGGCGATCGATTGCGCAAGGTTCCAGCTTGCCTGTCATGCCACGGCGTTAATAAACGTCCGGATTATCCTCGTCTGGCCGGTCAATCTGAACACTACATCAGGCAGCAATTGCAGGTTTTGCAAAGAGGAATACGTGCAAAAACGCCATACGGCGCGATTATGACTACCATAGCAAAGCGCTTGACCGAACAACAGGCAGAAGCCGCGGCGGCATTTTTCGCCGGTCAGTTACCGGCTGATCATAAAGCAGCAGAGAGCTTGCGACGATGAGGTATGCACTTAAAACGATTTGTGTGATGGCTCTGCTGCTTATAGCAGGTTGTGATGATAAGCAATCGGCATTTGCCGCCCTGGGGCCAGTTTCAGCGCGCATCACATTCTTGACCTGGATTATGTTTATTGGAGCCGCCCTGATCACGGTTTTAATATGCGTGCTGATGTTTATTTCAATAGCCGGGCCTGCTGATTGGCGTCATAAGCTTACCGGAGAAAAAAGCATTATCTGGGGAGGCATCGTCTTTCCGGTAGTGACCTTAAGCGCTCTGCTGATTTATGGATTTTTGATTTTGAAAGCCGGTGGAACCTGGGTTCGAGCGGAAAATCCAGTGCATATTTCGGTGATCGGCGAGCAATGGTGGTGGCGGGTTATCTATCGACACGATGACGGCCATACGACGGAAAGCGCCAATGAGCTGCGGATTCCTGCAGGCCGTCCGATTGAAATCGAATTATCGACAGCGGATGTGATTCATAGCTTCTGGATACCCGCTTATGCAGGCAAGATCGATATGATTCCGGGGCGTATCAATACCCTGCATTTTGTTGCCGATAAGCCGGGTATCGTTAGTGGGCAATGTGCGGAGTATTGCGGCGGAGCGCATGCGTTGATGTCATTTTATACCGTGGCGATGACGCCTTCCGATTATGACGCCTGGCTTGTCAAGGAGCGGTCAAATGCGGCGCCTGCTCTGGCAGGAGAGGGGAAACAGATCTTTTTATCCAGCGGATGCGGCGGCTGCCATACGGTTCGCGGTACTCCGGCGGACGGTAAAATAGGGCCGGATTTGACTCATGTCGGCAGCAGGCAATCGCTCGGTGCCGGTATTCTGCCGAATACAACAGAAGGCTTTGCCAAATGGGTCAGTCAACACAAAATAATTAAACCGGAAAATTTGATGCCGCCTTTCGACTTTTTTTCCGAAAGCGAGCTTCAGTCCCTATCGCTTTACCTGAACAGCCTCGAGTAATCCCGATGTTTAATGTGGATGAATATAGTCTGACTGTTAACTTATTGATTTTTGTCTTGGCAGCTTGTGCTGTTTGGATTTCGGGCACCAAAATCGCTGCCTATGCCAATCAGTTGGCCGAGCGGTTTCAGTTTAGCCGGGCGCTGCTCTCATGTATTGAGGCCTTTATAACATGGCTATCTCCGATATTCTGGATTCCAATTTATTTAATAATGTGGCACTGCTGTTCTGCATCGATGCGATTGACCCCGGAGCGCCGGTTTTATCTAATACCGGTGATTTTGTCGCGGGTGAGACGTTGTTGGGTTTATCCGTCACCGGTTTGTTTCTTATGGGGCTAGTCGAACGTGCCGATCGCACAATTTTGCGTATGGGTACGGACTCTGCGGCGGTTCTTATTGTTTATACTGGCGGCATGATTTTGCTTTATTCCATGAGGGAAAGTTAGTGACAAATATAATCGAAGAAAAAGCAACGCTACCCAATACCTCACCTCGGCCGGAAGGTGAAGAGGAAGAATTGCTGCGTATCTGGTATGCCCCTACCGGCTGGAGGTGGTTTACTGCCGTCAATAACACAACGGTAGGCTTGCTTTATATAGGCGCCGCCTTCGTCTTTTTTGTTCTCGCCGGCCTGGTCGCTTTGGTGATGCGCACGCAACTTGCCGTACCGGAGAATAACCTGGTCAGTCAGGATTTATACAACCAGTTGTTTACCATGCACGGCACCACGATGATGTTCCTGTTCGCTGTACCGGCCATGGAGGCGCTGGGGGTGCTGTTACTGCCGCAAATGCTGGCCGCCAGAGACTTGCCGTTTCCGCGGCTGAGTGCGTTTGCCATCTGGGCTTACATCATTGGCGGCGGCGTGTTTTTCAGCACCATCTTTTATGATCTGGCTCCCAAAGGCGGCTGGTTTATGTATCCGCCCATGACATTAACGGAGTATTCTCCGGGCGATAACGCCGATTTCTGGCTGTTGGGCATCGGTTTTATTGAAATCTCGGCCATTGCCGGGGCAATTGAAATTATTGTCGGCATCTTGCGGACCCGCCCGCCCGGGATGACTCTTGATAAATTGCCTATTTTCGCCTGGTCCATGCTGGTGTTCGCCGGCATGATTGTGGTGGCGTTTCCGGCGGTGATTCTCGCAACGATGTATCTTGAGATCGAACGCTCTTTCGGCTGGCCTTTTTTTACAGCCGGAAGCGGCGGCGATCCATTGTTATGGCAGCATCTATTCTGGTTTTTCGGCCATCCGGAGGTGTACATCATTTTCCTGCCGGCGGCCGGACTGGTTTCGATGATAGTGCCAACTATGGCGCGCACGCCATTGGTCGGTTACAAGCTGATTGTTGTGGCTCTGATTGCCACCGGTTTTTTCAGTTTCGGTTTATGGGTGCATCATATGTTCGCGACCGGCATTCCATCTCTCAGTCTGGCGTTTTTTTCCGCGACCAGCATGGCTGTGGCGGTGCCGTCCGGTATTCAGGTTTTTGCCTGGCTGGGTACTATTGCTTCGTCCAAAGGCCGGTTTCAATTGAACACGCCTTCGCTTTTTGTTCTGGGTATGCTGTTTATTTTTACCGTCGGCGGGCTAACCGGTGTCATGGTTGCGATGGTGCCCTTCGACTGGCAGGCGCATGATACGCACTTTATTGTCGCTCATCTGCATTATGTGTTGGTGGGCGGCATGGTTTTTCCGCTGTTTGCAACCTTCTATTACTGGGCGCCGATGGTCAGTACCCGAATGCTGTCCGAACGGCTGGGAAAATGGTCGTTCTGGCTGATGTTCATCGGCTTTAATCTGACTTTCTTCCATATGCATATTACCGGGTTGATCGGCATGCCACGCCGTGTATGGACGTATTCGGAGGCGTCGGGCTGGGGACCTTACAATTTTGTATCAACGGTGGGTGCCTATATTATCGGCGCGGGAGTGCTGGTTTTTATCATCGACGTGATTCGCAATTTCCGGGTCGGACAGCATGGCATGAGCAATCCCTGGCAAGCCGGAACTTTGGAATGGCTGCCTACGGATCTGTATTCCACCCGCTCCATTCCTCATGTAACCAGCCGTGAGCCGCTTTGGGACCAACCCAAACTGTCCGAACAGGTCGAGTCGGGACAGCACTATTTGCCCGATGCTCCAACCGGCGGACGTGAGACGATTGTCACATCCCCCATAGAAGCCAAACCGCAATATGTTATCCAAATGCTGGGCCCAGGCTGGATGCATTTTTTTGCTGCCGTTTTCACCGCCGCCTGTTTTCTTTTATTGACTATCAAGGTGGTCATGCCTGCGCTGGTTTGCGGGGTGCTGGCGATAGTCTGCTTTCTGGTCTGGGCGTGGGAGCTCGATAAAGGCCCTGCCAAAGGCCCGATCGATATCGGCGCAGGGTATAAGCTACCGGTTTATGTCACCGGCCCGGTCGGCCACGGGTGGTGGGCAATGGTTATCCTGATGCTCGTTGCAGGCTCGCTTTATTTTGCCTATCTGTTTTCTTATCTTTACATCTGGACGGTATCGCCGGAAGTCTGGCCATCCAATATAGAGAGTCTGCCCGGCTTACAGTGGCCGGCCATCAGTGCATTGTTGTTTATTGCCAGTGCTGTATTTTTTGCTGTGGCAAAAAGAGCGCTGCCGGAACCGGGCGAGAAGGGTTTCATGACACCGCTGTGGGTGCTGCTCGGCGCATTATTAAGTGTATTTGCCGTTTACCTGGAGATATGGAGTCAATGGCAGACGGGCCTCAGTCCTGCAAAATCAAGTTATGGAGCGCTCGTGTACACGGCGAGCATTTTAAATGGCCAGCTGGTTTTTGCGGTGCTGATCATGTCGCTGTTTGTTATTGCGCGGCATTTTACCGGCAAGCTCGACCGGGTGCGTTTTGCCAGCCTGGAAAATACCAATTTGCTGGCTTATTATACTGTGGCTCAAGCGCTTGTCGGTCTTCTGGTAATTCACGGCTTTCCGAGGATGATTTAATCATGAATGCACCTAATCCACCATTTTCTGAAAATTTTATTGGCATAGCCGTGTTTTCTCTGGCCGGCCCTTTCATTTGGGTCTTGCATTTCGGTGTTGTATACGGCGTTCAACATATTGCCTGCGCCACGCTCGGAAACCGCGCCGGTTTTTGGATTGAGACTTCCATAATTTTGATAACCGTTGTGGCGCTGCTGGCGTTGGGATTATTAATGGCTAAAACCGATATCTTGCAAAGTCCGGCTAGTGGCCGGACCAGACCGGAAACCAAAACAGCATTTCTTTCGGGAGTTATGCGTTTATTGGCGTTCTTATCTTTTCTTGGCGTTTTATTCTCAGGTATTACTGTATTCTTTTTGCCGGCCTGCGGTTCAGTCGCATAAGACTTGAAGAACTGTTCCACTGGTTTATATTTATAGAAGACTGCATCATAGCTTCCGGAATTAGATGTGGAGGATCCAGCAAGTCAAGTCCAAACGTGAGCCGGTTCTGCGAAAGATAGTGTTGGCTCCCGGATCACATTTTCTTTGGCAGAGTATGCCTTAACAGGAACACTTCGCGCGTTGTTACCGGAGCCGCCTTATTGCCCCAGCTATCGCGGATGAAGCTAAGCACCTCAGCGATCTGCTGGTCGGTAAATTTTTTCGCAAAGCCGGGCATTTTCTGAACTTTTGGGCCTCCTTTTGTCTGTGCGGTCCTGCCTCCCTCCAGCATCAGACGAATCAACGAAGTCGCTTTTCCGGAAAGCACGACCGAATTTCCGGCCAGCTTCGGAGACTTGCCGGGTTTTCCGGTTCCTGTCATTTGATGGCACTTTGCGCAGAATGACTGGTATAGGCCTGCGCCGGGATGCTCTGTTTCTCCGGTTACCATGGCTGACAGCTTTACGGCAACGATGGGTGCAGCAGGTTTGTAGGATGCCTTTTCGGCGCGACCCGGAATAGATTTTAAATAATGGGCAATGGCGTCCAGATCGACTTTCTGAAAATGTTGTGTGCTGTTTTCGATGACTTCGACCATGCTGCCAAACGCGGCTATGTGTCCGCCGTGGCCTGTTTTCAGGAATGCGGCGATGTCTGCCTCAGACCATTGGCCCAGTCCTGCGGCAGCATCTCCTCTGAGATTCACTGCGAACCAATTGTCTACCAACCCTCCGCTTAAATAAATCGGAGACGATTCCGTATAAGCCCTTTCCTGAAAGCCGAAACCGCGAGGCGTATGGCAGGCGCCGCAATGACCGAGAGTCTGCACCAGATAGGCGCCGCGATTCCATTGCGCGTCCTTATCATTACGAGCGTGGTAGCGCTCGTGCCTGACAAAAGCTGCATCCCAGAAAATCAGGCTTAAACGTATATTGAAAGGAAAAGGCAGCCTTGTTTCGGGTGGTTTAAGATTGACCGGCGCCACTTCATTCATGAAATAGGCGTAAAGCGCACGAATATCGTCATCCGTAACCGCCGTAAAGGAGGGGTAGGGCATTGCCGGGTATAAACGTCTGCCGTCCCTGGCTATACCATTGCGGACGGCCCGGGTAAACTCATCCAGAGTATATTTGCCGATGCCATTGACCGGATCCGGTGTAATATTGGTCGAGTAAATTATCCCGAAAGGCGAATTAAGCGGCAATCCGCCGGCAAAAGGCGGAGATTGCGGACCGGCTGTATGACAGGCTATACAGTCGCCTACTCTGGCCAGATAAGCGCCTCTGTCCACATCCAAATCCTTAGGGTTAACGGGTTGCGCCACGGCAAGACCGGATAATAAGACCGGGTACGCGCAGATGACGGCCTTCACTAGCCGCCAATTCAAGATGTCTCTGAAGGGCATTTTCAATGACATGAGTATTAAAACCACGAGTTGCATGGCAGCACCAGCAGAACTGCAAAAATATTAAAAATAATTGCAGTGATGAAGATAAAGTTCGACATGAGGCTTAATTTCACCAGAAACCGGTTTCGGCTTACACTCGTATCGGCGACAGGCTCTCCTCCAGCTGGCTGGCGTCCAAATTGCCGCCATAATGTCCAGGCAATAAACCCGGACAGGATGCCAACCGCAAGGCAGGCAATACTGATTACCGCCAGCATGACAGGCAAGCCTTGCCATATCGGCGCAGACAAGGGCATTTGATAGGGATAGCAGGCATAAGCGACAAGCGGTTCACTCAAGGAAAATTGTGCCACCCATGCTGCCGGTGCACCGAACAGGCCTACCCAAATACCTATCATATTTACCCGGCTGCGGCCGGAGGCAAGAGGATCAATGGACGGATCGTGATAATGGATAAGATTCATAGTTCTAGTAAAGATAGGGCGTTAGATACAGGCTGGTAAATACAAACAGCCAGACCACATCGACAAAATGCCAATATAATCCGCCAATAGTCACGGCGGCGTAACGTCTGTTATCGAAATAACCCAGCCCAAGCCACAGCAGCAGTAGCAGCAATATGATCAGGCCGACGATAACATGAAGCATATGAAATCCGGTAATAGTGAAGTACAACGAGCCATACAGATTCGCAGCCATATCGTAACTTTTATCGTTCCATTCATGCAATTGAATGACGACGAAACAAACGCCAAGAATGACCGCCAAAGCCATCGATGCAATGCTCCAGCGCATCTGCCTGCTCTGAATGCAGCGCTCACTGATCCAGACAAAAATGCTGCTGGAAAGTAATATTAACGTATTGATACCCGGTATAAGCAGATCAGGCAAGCCCTCCGGCGGCCAATGCTGCTCTGTTTGCGATGCAAGATAGAAATAACTGAACAGCAAATAGCCGAACAGCGATCCTTCCGTAACAATCAGCGCTATCATGCCCCACCAGCCGCCGGAACGTTTGCCTTCGCTTCCTGCCGGCAATGCCTGGGCCGTTTGCATTGCTTCAGCCATGTGCGGCTCCTTCCTCGCATGCATCCGGCACGCGCTGGAGCAGGGTTTTTCTCGGCCACATCCATGCCGCCAGCGACAGGCTGCAAGCCAGAACCATCAAAATTGTAAAATTCTGCCAGTGCAGCAGCAGGCCCGCAAAAACCAGGGCGCTGAACAGCCCGAGGAAGAACGGGGCTAAGGAATCGTCCGGCATTTTGAGAATGATGTCCGGGTCGGCGTCGAGTGACGTTGTGCCTAATGTTTCCCGTCCTTCCATTAATAAATAGCCCTGTTCAAGACTGGAGCGTCCACCGCCTTCATCAAGGCGGTCCTCCCATAATGGATGACGGCTGGCAATAATCGGGATCACTGCAAAGTTATAAGCCGGCGGCGGCGATGGCGTCGCCCATTCGAGCGTAGGGGCGTCCCAGGGATTGGGAGTTGTCAATGCGCCGCGCTTCAGGCTGACGAGGACGTTAACCAGGAATAACAAAATTCCCAAAGCAAAAACAAAGGACCCGACCGAGGTGATCATATTGACCATGTTCCAGCCCATGTGAGGCGCATAAGTGTATATTCGGCGCGGCATACCCAGCAGGCCAGCCACATGCATCGGGAAGAAGCCGAGGTTAAAACCGATAAACATGACCCAGAAACTCCATTTTCCCAATGTTTCATTCATCATGCGGCCGAAAAATTTGGGAAACCAGTAATAGATTCCGCCAATGACCGGAAACACATTAATGCCGAGCAAAACGTAATGCAGGTGCGCGACGATGAAATAGGTTTCGTTTAGCTGGAAGTCCAGAGGTACGGCTGCGGTCATAACGCCTGAAAGCCCGCCGATAACAAACAGGATGACAAAACCGGCAAAAAACAGAAACGGCGTATTGAAAACAGGGCGTCCCAACCAGATAGTGGCTATCCAGGCGAAAACAGCGACCGCGCTCGGAATCGAAATCACCATGCTGGCGGCGCCGAAAAACGATAGCGCAAGTGTCGGCAGTCCGGTGGCGAACATGTGATGTATCCAGACTCCGAAGCCGAGCAGCATGGTCGCCATGGTTGACAGCGCTACTGCCGAATATCCGACCAGCGGACGCCGGCAAAAGGTGGGCAGCGCGTCGGAAACAATACCCATGGCCGGAAGCACGACTGCATAAACCCACGGATGCCCGAACATCCAGAACAAGTGTTGCCAAAGGAGAGGCTTGCCGCCATTGACCACATCGAAAAAATGCGTTCCTATCCGACGATCCAGCCACAGTAAGAAAAAGGCGAGGCTGACCGAGGGAATGGCAAAAATATTGGCGACCGATGCGGTGAGCGTTCCCCATACCAGAATCGGCACGCGGCTGATCGACATGCCGGGCGCGCGCATCCGGAACAGTGTAACGACGAAATTGATTGACCCGACCGTTGTGGAAATTCCCAATAACACCATGCCGAGCGCGTAGACATCGATATTGGGGCCGGTGTTATACTCCAGCCCGGCAAACGGCACATAATTGAACCAGCCTGCATTCGGCGCTTCACCCAGAGGAAAGCTGACGTATAGAAAGAGGCCGGCAAACAGGAATATCCAGTAAGAGAGCGCATTAAGGCGCGGGAAGGCCATATCCCGCGAACCCAGCATAAGCGGCCACAAATAATTTGAAAAACCCGACAGTATCGGTAACGAGTATAGGAAAATCATCGTAATGCCATGCATCGTGAACAGTTGGTTGTACTGTTCCGGGGTCAGCAGATTTTGCTCCGGCCCGGCCAGTTGCAGACGCATAATCAGCGCTTCGACGCCGCCCATCAGCAAAAAAATAAACGCCGTGACAAGATAACGCAGTCCGATGGTTTTATGATCAACCGTCGATAACCAGCCGCGCCATCCGGGAGCCGTTTCCCATAGCTCGGCTAAACGTATTTCGGCCGCCGATCCGATCGGGGCGGAGCCCATTTCCGGTACGCGATTGAGGCTAAGGTCGGGCGTATTATGGGTCATGAGCAGCGTTCCTAATTAAGTGTAGATAAAAATGCTGACAGCGAACTAGCCTCTGCCGGTGTTAACACCATGCTGGGCATGCGCGCCCCCGGCTTGAGTTCCTGAGCATGAGTGATCCATTGCATCAAATGATCTGGAGTATTGGTCAAGAGGCCGGCGGCAATCATCCGGCGGGAGTTCAAATGCGTCAAATCAGGGGCATGGGCGCCTACTGCTTCGGTGCCCCGAACAGTATGGCAACCGGCGCACTGGTCCAGAAAAATTTTCTGGCCGGCATTGGCACCGGCGGCAGAAGTTGGTGGAGCGGTTCTACGCTGAGCGTCTCGCCATTTTTCGAATTCAGCCGTATTTTGCGCTACAACCTCTAAACCCATGTGCGCATGCTGAACTCCGCAATACTGCGTACATTCTCCTGCATAGACGCCCTCGGTGTCGGCTTCGAGCCATTGTTGATTGATCAGTCCCGGAATCATTTGAGTTTTTCCAGCAAGCACCGGCACCCAAAACGCGTGAATAACATCTGCGCTTTTCAGCTTGACGAGAACGGGCACTCCGACAGGAATATGCACTTCATTTGCGGTTACAAAATGGCGAGCCGGATCATCGTTTTCATATTCCACCTTCCACCACCAGTCATACCCGGTTACAGTCAGTGTTAGCCCCGGAACATGGGTTGGTTTTGCTATCACATTGAGCGTGACCAATGAATAAATAGCCAGCACAACCAGAATACAGGTGGAGATGCCGGTTCCGATATAGATCCACGGCATTCCTTCCTCTTCGCGGCCAATCTTCCGGAAATCTTCAACAGGGCGCTTATGGAAAACAGCACCAGCCAGGAGCGAGGCAACAATAATCAGGATTGCCAGTAAAAGCGCGACAAATACCCAGCCCAGATGCATCGTGGGCGTTGCGGCCGGGCCGTAACTGTGTAAAAAATAGTTAAGCGGAGCGGCTTCATTGTCCGCCAATGCGGCGGATGCGGCAGTAAGAGCGCATAAAAACACTGCGTAATTAATCGGAGTACAACGACGAAATCCGGGTCCGTAATCATTCATTAGCGCAACTACCAAGTCAATGGAATTAAAAATCCTGTGTTGATTTTCCAGATTGAAACAGATTCTTTTAAGCCAAACTGATCGTCATTTTCCCTGCAAAAGCCGACATAGCAATTATGCATTAAATCCAGCTGTATGAGGATAGTTTATCAAACCCATCAGTAAGCTCTGCAATCAAGATTCCCATTGCAGCCTGTTTTTGTCGAATTTACCTTTACAAACTGATGTTACGCAGTTAGCCGAATCTTGACCTCTTTAGGAACGGTAACTAATAACTCGGGTAATATGAGCGAAGAGCGCGGCTAAAGCCGCTCCCACAAAAAAGTAAATGTTCAAGTTATTTTATTTTCATTCCTTAATTTAAAATATCGCTAACGCGGCGATTATTTGAATCGGGTTCTCGCATCCGGAGGCGAGTTACGTTCTTTGCATCGCCTCGGCAATTGCTCCTCTGCGCTGCCTAAAGCGCCTACTGTTGGTGCTCTCGATCGCTGTTGCAGACGCAATTCTTCCCATCCTTACCTCCTGCAGGAAAATCGGTTGATCAGTTTAGCCGATAGCTTTTACGCGAGATTAATCGTTCTGTCCTCTGATAGCCAGATCGGTTTATTGATGACATTAATTTTTGATTATTTCGGGTAAAACTGTCAATTCGTAGGACTACTTACGCCGGCAGTGATATTGGGTCTTAAGGGTGGAATTCATGAGAAAGATATGGAGCCACTGGCTGCAAACTGAGACTGGATTTGAAATTATCGATATGGATAAAGGCTGAACAATTATGTACGTTACCGTACAGAACTATTCTGACGCAGATGCTAAGTTAGTAAGTGAGTTTATAGCGAACATGAATGTTCGCCTCTGAGCTTGATTTTTATTTTTATAGACTTAGGAGAATAGACATGAACTGGGATCAAGTAGCAGGTAACTGGAAACAATTCACAGGCAACGTCAAAGCGCAATGGGGCGACTTGACCGATGATGAAGTCGACCAAATCATGGGGAATCGCGATATTCTGGTTGGCAAGATTCAGGAGAGATACGGAATCAGAAAGGAAGTAGCCGAACAACAGGTCGAAGATTGGGAAAAGACTCATCTTCGTTAAAGAGTTTTTATCTATGGCTCTGATTTGATATTATCGGAAGAACTCTGGCGGTACGTATACTTCTACCTCCTGATATTCAAAGATGGGCCTGATGATAGAAAATGACGAGGGCGTCGAGCAGTTAAACGGCGCCCTTTTTTCAGGCGTAGACCGGTAAGATTTATCAGGAAAAGGGAAGCTTTAGCCGATTTTGATGTGTTCGATAATGCCGTAATAAAGTATTTATTGGCGTTAAGACTTAAATCAACTGGGCCGCATGATCTGGATCAAGCGTAATAAAAAAGGAGAGCGTTATGTTATATAAAGTCGAAGGAGATATCTTTTTGAGCAAGGCGCAAGCGATTGCGCACGCGGTAGGACTGGATGATCCGATGGATAAGGGTTTATCACTGGCGCTGCGTAATAAATATCCGGACATGAAAAAGGATTTTCATCGCTGGTGTTATCAACACAACACCAGGCCGGGTGAAGCATGGATATGGAATGGGCCGAATAATGTCCGGATTGTGAATCTGATTACGCATGAAGGCATGGATGGACGCTATCATCATCCCTGCAAGGCGACCCTGAGTAATGTCATACAGTCACTAAATGGATTAGTGAAACTGATAGCCACCGAGAAATTGAATTCTATTGCATTACCCAAATTAGCGACCGGGGTGGGTGATCTCGATTGGGATGTTGTATGGCCCGTAATTGAAGAGCGCCTGGGTGATCTGGCTATCCCGGTTTATATTTATGCCGTCTATATTCCTGGCCGACCTGCTGAAGAACCGGGTGTTTAGGCTATACATTCAACTTAACTTTCCTCAGGCAGTGCCAAAGCCTGCCAATTCCTGTTAATGCCAGATATTATCCCGGTTATTTCAAGGCCTGGTTATTATTGCAAAGCCGCAATGGCTGCTCTTAACGATTAGCCGCCTTGCCAATTCAGCACAAGTTTATAATTGAGGCGCTTAAATATTCCGGATAAAAAATCAGGGAGTTCCGGTTCAATAGATAGAAAACATAATTTTGAATATATATTTTGCATTTGGTATTTCTGAGCCTATTATGGAACATTGATTTTAGAAATATTAACAAGAAACCTTGTGACAGATACAGCCAACATTCTATTTTCCAGTTCATCCTATAACCGGTCAACACTTCAACCTGAAACACTGAGTGACGATCCGTGAAGCGCTGGGTCAGTTTACCGGCGCTGCTGCTGTTATGGGTTATTCTGGGCTTTCCTGTTATTACTGATGCGGAACGGCAGCAAACGTTATTTGTGGGTTCGGAAATTGACTTTACGTCTTATGCCGATACCGATGATCAAGGTCACTCGACCGGTTTTGCTGTCGACCTGCTCGCAGCCGTCGCCGCGGTCATGGCTATTCCTGTCAGTTTCCACCCGGACCGCTCGGATGCCGCTCATGAGGCTCCGGTCGGTCGCGGTTTTAGCAGCCAGCTTGTTATTGTTGGTGATTTGGCTGATGGCTTTCGCCTGCTTGCATCGGGGCAGCATGACGGATTACCAGCGCCATTCGTGCAAGGCGACTGGCAAGTGCATCGCCTCGGTCTGGAAGAGATAATCAAGCCGGGTCCACTGCTCAAGGAATACCTGCGTGAGTTCTGTTTTGCCGTGCGCAAAGGCGACATCGCTATACACGACCGTCTGGATCAGGGTCTCGCTATCGTCAAAGCCAGCGGCGAGTACGATCACCTTTACAGAAAATGGCTCGGCATCTATGAATCGCCGGTTTTCCCGGTTAAATATGTGGTCTGGGGTGCAGGTGGCGCCGCAGGCCTGTTAATATTTCTGGCCCTGCGGACGTGGACGTTGCGCCGGCAAGTAAGACTTCGCACGGCCGAGCTGGCTCAGGCTTACACAGACGTGCAGGCGGAACGCCAGCGGCTGCATGACGTACTGCAGGCGCTTCCGGTTTATGTGGTGTTGCTGTCGCAGGATTATCAGGTGATGTTTGCCAACCGCTTTTTTGAGCAGCGCTATGGCAAAGCCCACCAGCGGCGCTGCTACGAATACCTGTTCGATCGCAGCAAGCCCTGTGATGTCTGCGAGACTTTCAAGGTAATGAAGACGGGCGCTCCGACAGATGGGGAGTGGACCGGCCCGGACGACCATGACTACGAGATTCACAATTTTCCATTCACCGATAGCGACGGTTCGCCGATGATTATGGAAGTCGGCATTGATGTCACGGAGATGAAGCGCGCCAAGCAGGCGCTATGCGAGGCTAATGCCTCACTGGAACAGCGCGTGGCCGAGCGCACTGCCGAACTGGAGAAAGCGCGTGACCTGCTGCAAACCACTATGGATAACGCTCCGGCGCTGATGGCCTATATCGACGCAGAATGCCGGTATCGACGGGTTAACAAGAATTTCCAGACATGGTTTGGCCTCAGATATGACCAGATCTGTGGCCGCCACATGCGGCACGTTCTTGGGGAAGCGGCCTGGGAGGCCATTACTCCGTACGTCCAGCGCGTTCTGGCCGGAGAACAGGTCGCTTTCGAACTCCAGGCTTACTATCTTGAGGCCGATGCACGCTGGGTTCGTGCAACGTACTCGCCGGACTTCGATGAGGCAGGAAAAGTCAGAGGTTTCGTGGCCCATGTGCTCGACATCAACGATCATAAATGCGCCGAAGAGGCATTGCACGAAGCCGACCGGCGGAAGGATGAATTTCTCGCCATGCTGGCCCACGAACTGCGCAATCCGCTGACGCCGATCCGTAATGCCACCCAAATCATGAAGCTGTCCAATAACGATGAAAGTAGACTGGTCTGGTGCCGCGATGTGATCGACCGCCAGGTCGAGCAATTGATCCGGCTGGTGAACGACCTGCTGGACATATCCCGCGTCAGCCGCGGCAAGATAGAACTCAAAAAAGAATATCTCGATATCTCGGCTATTGTGCAGCGTGCAGTGGAGACCAGTCAGCCGCTGATCGAGGCTCGCCATCATCGCTTTTCCGTCCACTTGCCGCCTGATCCGGTCCTTATCGAAGGCGATCTGGTCCGGCTATCGCAGGTCGTGGCCAATTTGCTCAATAATGCCGCTAAATATACCGACGCAGGCGGTTGTATCAGCTTGACCGTTGAACAGGCGGATGCTGATATTTTTATTCGTGTCCGTGATAACGGCCGGGGCATTGATCCGTCAGCGTTGCCCAGACTGTTTCAGCTGTTTTATCAGGTGGACCGTACTATTGACCGCTCGGAAGGCGGTTTAGGCATAGGCCTTTCACTGGTCAGTAGCCTGGTGAGGCTGCACGGCGGAAAAGTCTGGGCCACCAGTGCAGGCCGTGGACAGGGCAGTGAATTCGTCATCAGCCTGCCTTGTCTGCCGGAAACGCTGGCCGTTCCGGTTTCCAGCAAAATAGAGCCGAAGTCCGCAGAAGGCCGGCTCCGCATCCTCGTGGTCGATGATAATCGCGATGCCGCCCAGAGTCTGTCCATCCTGCTGAGCAACGCGGGTCATACCGTATCGCTGGGCTATGACGGCCATGCGGCTTTATCGGTTGCACTGGCTGAACATCCGCAGGTCGTGCTGCTGGATATCGGCTTGCCGGGTATGGATGGCTATGCGGTTGCGCGGGCGCTACGCCAGCATCCCGCTCTGAAATACGTGCATCTGATTGCTCTGAGCGGTTACGGGCGGGAAGTGGATCGTGAACAAGCGAGGGCGGCAGGATTCAACAGTTATCTGACCAAACCCGTCAATTTTGACGAATTACAGCGCGCTCTGCCCCAGCCATTGCTTTCCGGACAGATAGCAGACGGGCCACGCCTGTCTTTAAGCTGAAAGCTTGATTCCGGCTTTTCATAGTGTGCTCCGATCAACTGGAGGCATCAGTTAATCTCCGTTAAAAATCAATGATTGACAATCTTCGATAATAGATATTTTTTGATCTTGACCGATTTAAAAAAGTATTTTGAAGTTGCTATCTATCAATGCCCGGTAAGTCAGGACTTTACTATTCAAACGGCGCTATGGAACCTTTCCCAGTTAAAATTAATTACGGGGTACAGCAATGAAGATGATACAAAAAAGGAGGAAGCTGCTTGGTCTTGTTGCTCTTAATTGCATCCTGACTTCCGGTATATGCATTGCCGCTGATCATAATGATCCTAATGCCATCAACTCGATTTTCTCTGACATTCCGACCAGTCCTGCGGACTTGTAGGATATATTCGGTTTCCCGAGCGATGACAAGTCAAATGGAGAAAAAGTCGTTGTGGCTTTAACCTTCGCATCCATACCCAAAGCTGGCGTATTCGATACCGACCTGCTTTACCGTATCCAGTTTGATCCCGATCCAAGAACAGGGCCGGAAATGGGCGACAAGAATTCCTTAATGGCAGAGCCTTGGTAATAACTCCACGTTTCGATGAGTGCTTTTGACAGGAACAGACAGCCGTCGGGATATTTGAGCATTTTTCATCAGGCTCTTTTTAAGCCGATAATATTGCAGAGTAAAGCAGGGCTCGAATGTGAATTAAGAGCTAAAAAATCCAACGTGCAGTAGATAAGTCCTCTCCGAAGGGAGAGGTATCTACACAAGTGCCTGCTTCTTCTCCCTTGAGGGCTAATCTGTGCACACATATTCGGAGCTGAGCCCTCTCCTGAGGGAGAGGGTTGGGTGAGGGGAAATCCGATTAACACAACTCTTTGATTTCATATTCTCACATTTAGCTCTTGATTCCTGTTTTTGGCTAATAAAAAATTTTCTATTCTTGCGTATTGGCAAGCATCGTAGCTGTTGCTGTTCAGAATGTCTTCTGGCCGTAAGAGATTCATGGCCGGATGCGCCTGCTTCTGGCTTTTGGTTTTGGATTATTCCACGGCCTGGGGTTTGCGGGCGGGTTGCTGGACGCCATGTCCGGTATGGCCATGAGCAATATTGCTCTGGCGATTATTGCTTTCAGCGCCGGTGTTGAAATAGGCCATCTGCTCGTCGTATTGCCGGCCTTTTTCGCGCTCACCCTTTTGCGCAGAGCCGATGCCGGGACTCTGCGCTTCAGTCAATGGACGCAATGCTATGGCTCGGCCATTATCTCGCTGTTCGGATTGGCTTATTTTTATGCCGCCTTGCAGTAATCGGCTGGGCCTTTAATGAATTTTTGACCTGGCCGACGAGCGCCGCAAGATGATCAGGCCGGATAAGCCATTGTCGTCATTAACGCCAGCGCCGATTGGCGGGAATCGAGCCGGGTATGTTGTACGATAATAGGCGCATCCGACTCGATAACACTGGCGTAATCGGTATTGTGCGGGACAGGCGCAGGATCAGTAAATTCGTTAAAGCGCAAATGCCGGGTGCGCAGTGCCTCGACAATAAAGCGATACGGACCGGCCGGTTCCCGGTCAGAAAAATAAAGGGTGATCTCGATATGGGCATCCTGAGTATTGCAGTTCAGAATGCATATCGCATCATGGCTGATCAATTCCCGGCTCTCGCCGGTGCTGGCAGCAGGAATATAAACATCGGGAATGACCCAGCGCTTGTTGCCGATATTCATATTTATCACTCCATCATTAAAGCTATCAACTGGTGTTTTAATACGCCTGTGTTTCTTTATCGGCGAATATCCGGACTACATGTCAGCGTCTTCCAGCCGACGCTGCCGCTCTGGTTTGTTAAGCAAATGCCAAAAAGCCCATAGACCGGCGCCAAGCAGACCGATGGTGATCGGCTCCCGGTAGATGGTGGCCCAAAGCTGCATGGTGCCGGGTTTGGCATACTTGTCGAAGCGGCCGTGGGCGGCAAAATTGCCCGTTACCGGCTGCCATAAATTATCAGGACTTGCGGGGTCAGTCGGCTGCGCGCTTTGCTGTCCGGAATACCCGACTTTCGCGAGATACCGATCGATCAGGCCGGGGATGAACTTGTTCGCCCAGATGACTCTTACGGTAGGCAGGCCGACATACACCTCGCGCCGTTTGTGAGACGTTGCCCAGAAAATAGCCTTGGCCGCCATCTCAGGCTCGAAAATGGGAGGAACCGGTTGCGGCCGCGTCGGCATGTGGTTTTTGCCCCAGTCGAACTGAGGCGTATTGAGCGCCGGCATATGCACCATCGTTAGCCTGATCTTGCTGCGGTCGTGCAACAGCTCGCTGCGCAGGGCATCCGTAAAACCGCGAATAGCGAACTTTGCGCCGCAGTAGGGCGATTGCAGCGGAATTGCCCGGTAAGCCAGCGCCGAGCCTACCTGAATGATGACGCCGTGATTGTTATGTTTCATGCGCCTGAGCGCTGCCATCGTGCCATAGACTGTGCCAAGATAGGTGACTTCAGTGGCCCGCTTATAATCTTCTGCGGAAATCTTATGAAATGGCGAATAGATCGTCGCCATGGCGTTATTGATCCAGACATCGATCCGGCCGAATGCCTTTTCCACGGCCGCAGCGGCAGCTTCGACCTGGGCCGCGTCAGCGACATCCGTTACGCAAACCACAGCTTCACCTCCCAGATTGCGCACTTCATCGGCCGCTTGTTCGAGGCGCTCCCGGCCGCGTCCGATGAGCCCGATACGGGCTCCGGCTTCGCCGAATTGCCGCGCTGCCGCACGGCCGACGCCGGCGCCTGCTCCAGTAATGACGACCACTTGCGATTTCTGGTCTTTAGCTTTTTCCAAGTTCCGGTTGTTCATAAAGATACTGTCTCCTGTTTAAGGGTGGGCGTGCCGAGCGGGCCTTAATTAATCCGTCCGGCTCGTGTTCAGATCACCTGGCTGATTCATTCTGCAATGCCATCAGCATGACTTCGGCGCTATGCAGGCTGCGCCGTGCAGTCATTTGCGCAATCTGCTCGCGGCAACTGTAACCATCGGCCACTATCAACGTATCAGGCGAAGCGGCTCGTACGGCAGGCAGTAAAGCCAGTTCGCCTGTCTGGCATGACACTTCATATTTGTCTTTTTCAAAGCCGAATGAGCCCGCCATACCGCAACAGCCCGAATCGAGATATTGCAAGTCCAGCCCAAAATCCTTAAGAAAATTTTGTTCATCATCTATTTTAATAATGGCTTTTTGATGGCAGTGCCCGTGCAGCATGGCTTTACGCTCAAGTTTCGGAAACCGGAAATCCGGCGCTTTTTTCAGCAGAAACTCGCTAAAAAAATAAGTTTGCCGATGCAGCTTTTGCGCGCTTTCATCATTGGGAAAAAGATTCACCATTTCATCGCGGAATACTGCGACACAAGCAGGCTCCAGGCCGACAACACGAATGCCGCTGTCAATTGCCGGGCGCATATCGGTGAGAATTCGCTGCAATTGGCGCTTGGCCTGATCCAGCATTCCAAAGTCATATAATGGACAGCCGCAACAAATGTGCTGATCGGGAATGCGTACCTGAAAGCCCGCCGCTTCCAATGCCGCGACGGCGGCTTTGGCGGTTTCAGGATGAAAATGATTGTTAAAAGTATCGGGCCAAAGAATGACCGGCGGCTTGTCGTGATTGCGGGGCGCTCGCTGTTTAAACCAGTGCCGGAATGTTTCCGGCGCAAATTGCGGAATGCGACGTTGCGGCGACATACCGGCCACGGTTTTCATGAGGCTGCTAAAACCGGGGGCCTGCGCCAACCAATTAACAGACCGCGGTGCAAGTGCTGCCAGCTGCGCCCAGCGGTTAATCCAGCCGAAAGCATAAGCTTCTCGCGGACGCCGCTTGCGCTGATAATAATGCGACAGAAACTCGGCCTTGTAGGTTGCCATATCGACATGAACCGGGCATTAAGTCTCCGCTGAATGTAGAGTACGGTGGGCGTACCTTTTAGTTTGACTTTCATGGTCTCGTATAAAATACGCAGAGTGCCGGAATCTTCATAGCACATAATGCACTGCATCCGCATGCTTAAACTCCAGCCCCAGACCCGGACGGAAAAGATCGGGAATCAACTCGCCATTGACCGGTTCAAGCGCGCCATCGAACAGCATGTGTTATATGCACACATGATCGTAGAAATATTCCAGATGGCGCACCGGTTGTGCTGCACAGCAAGGATGAACATAGATCGATGGCGCACAGTGGCTCGAAAGCGGCAGATTTAAGGACTGGCAAAGGACGGCGGCAACCCTAAACACATCTTGATCCGGCTCGCGCCCGATTTTCATTTTGACCTGCGTTATTCCGGTATTGATCCAATCGACAAGCTGTTTTTGCAAAGTTTCGACCGAACAGGAGGTAAAGCCGCCGCTGCCATAAACGGGAACAGCCGCGCGCACCTGACCCAGTAAGGAAACCAATGGCATTTCGAGAAGGCGTGCCTTTAAATCCCACAATGCGTTATCAACCGCGGAAATCGCCATCGAACAGATACCCGGCCGACCTAGGTTACGAACTTGTGCAACCATTGCCTGCCAGCAATAGCCAACCGACAGTGCATCGCAGCCGATAACAACGTCAGCCAATTTATCATTGATTAATCTTGCTGTTGCCGTATCGGCATAGCTGAAGCCAATACCGGTTTTGCCATTCGCCTCAGCTTCGACCAGCACCAGCGTAGTTGCAATCCATTCAAGTGTGCCATCCGATTCCGGCGTAGCAGTCGGAATTCGAAAGGCCGAAGCTTGCATTTTGACGATAGGCGGGCCGTTTAAATTTATTGGCTCATCGTATTTTCCAGCTTGCATTCATGGATGCTATTGAAACTTATATAGGAAATCTTTTTGAAGATATGTGCGGTAGGTAGCTTAATAAAGTATTTTATGGATTGGATTCACGTTCCTGGAAGAAATAGCGGAAGAGCGTAATGTTGAAATGGGTGTTTTGATTGTACTTTGTTATAAAGGAGTTACAGCTCATTGATTACTTATGCAAATAACTTTGGTTATTTAAAAGATTAGAGCTCTTCTGATAGTGGCATCAATGTTATGCCTGTTCACATCGTGAAGTTTTAAAGTCTACCGAAAAATCACTATTTCAGCCTATTGCATTAGTTGTTTTTTAGCCATTTATGTTGCTAATTGACTTGTTTTTGATCAATTTGACTTCAAGTCAGAACCAGCCTAGTCCCACATATCAAACCCCACAGACTTATCCACAAGTTTTGTGGATAAGTTGGCTCTAGCCCATACGTGGCGAGACTTTGCTGAGTTTGCTTTTAAAGTATTAGAAACCGTCTGAAAAGCTTTCTCAGGCGGCCAATCGGCGGAGCATTAAGCGGGTCATAGCAAGATAGCTGAAGGTTTCAGCAGTTTCCGGCAAGACTTCGTAATTCTTACTGAGGCGGCGATTGTGGTTCAGCCAGGCGAAAGTTCGTTCCATAACCCGGCGCCTGGGCAACAACTTGAACCCTTTTTGATCATCGCACCTTAAGACGACCTGCAAGGCAAATTGAAACCTGTCGGCCGCCCACTCCGGCAAGGTTCCGCGATATCCGCCATCCACCCGGATGAGGCGCAGTTTCTTACAGGCTCCCGTCAGTCGCCGGAATAACAATCGAGCCCCATCGCGATCCTGCGCACTGGCTGAACAAATATCTGCTTCCGATTGTTTGTTTAATTGGGCAGAAAGAAACTACTCACAATTATTTTCTCCGGCAGGAGCTGCTTCGCAAACGTCAGCACCCTACTACTATCGCTATTACTCAAATACTAATGCGGATGTCGGCATTTCTTCGATCGATAACCATGTGTATTACCTGGACCCGAATGGTAATGTTTGTTGCAAGGCCGTCAGATTCACTGTGTAATGTATTTTATACAAAAATAACAGTGGGAGTCAGGCATGAAAAAACTGGGCATCGTCGTAACGCTTATTGTGCTTACAGGTGCAGTTTGGGGATTGTTGAGAATACAGTCCAATGAAACAAAAATCGAAAAACTGGTGTTAACCGGCTCCAGCACCATAGCGCCTTTGGCTGCGGAAATCGGCAAACGCTTTGAGTCCTTTCACAGCAATGTGAGAGTGGACGTACAGACCGGCGGTTCCTCTCGCGGAATTAGCGATGCCCGGGCCGGACTCGCCAATATTGGCATGGCGTCCAGAGGGCTTAAGGAAGACGAAAAAGATTTGCTAAACTTTACCATTGCCCTGGATGGCGTCAGCATCATTTTAAACAAGTCCAATCCGGTGAATGCATTGGATAAGCAGCAAATCATCGATATTTATACCGGAAAAATTGCCAACTGGAAAGAGGTCGGCGGCAACGATGCGGCTATTACTGTCGTCAGCAAGGCAGAAGGCCGTTCGACGCTGGAGCTGTTTCTGCATTATTTCAGCCTGAAAAATACAGACATCAAGCCGCAAGTTATCATTGGCGATAACCAACAAGGCATTAAAACAGTAGCAGGCAATCCCGACGCCATCGGTTACGTTTCTGTCGGCGCCGCCGAATATGAGGCCGGTCAAGGGGCGGTCATTAAATTACTGCCTTTGGCTGGTATAGCGGCTTCCGTTGAGAATGTGCGTAATCGCAGCTTTCCTTTATCCCGGCCGTTAAACCTGGTGACTCGTGGTGAGCCTGGTGGTGTCGCCAGGCAATTCATCGATTTTGCAAGTTCGCCGCAAGTTAATGACCTGATCGAGGCTCAATTCTTTGTTCCTGTTGCGCACTGACAGGCAACTGGCTTTCCTGCTGGGAAGCTGCGCGCTGCTTTCGGCAGCCATTGTGCTGCTGATCCTGTTATTTCTGGTCAAGGAATCCTGGCCGGTACTACAGCATGTGGCGTTGATGCGTTTTGTAACCGATGCCTCCTGGCACCCGGTGCAGGGTCTCTATAAACTGACGCCGATGCTGTCGGCTACGCTGTATTCAACGCTGGGTGCAATATTACTGGCCACGCCCTTAGGCATCGCATCGGCGCTGTTCAGCCGTTATTATGCGCCGCCATTTCTGGCCGGTTGTTATCGTCGTCTGGTCGAGTTACTGGCAGGCGTTCCCTCAGTCGTTTACGGTTTTTGGGGCTTGACAACGCTGGTGCCGCTAATTGGCCGCTTGCATCCGCCCGGCGTGAGTTTGCTGACCGGCATTCTGGTATTGACGCTGATGATTCTGCCTACCGTGGCCTTGACTGTCGATGCCGCACTCGCTGCTGTGCCGGTCGCTTATGTTCGCAGTGCGGCTGCGTTAGGCCTGTCGCGTTGGAGCTTGATCAGCGGCGTGGCTTTGCCCGCCGCGCGTTCGGGCATAACCGCAGGCATACTGCTGGCGGCAGGCAGGGCTATCGGTGAAACCATGGCGGTATTAATGGTCGCGGGTAATGTCGTGGAACAGCCGCATAGCATTTTTGATTCGGTACGCACTCTGACTGCGAATATTGCGCTGGAAGTGGCCTATGCAACCGGTGACCATCGCGCAGCTTTATTTGTGTCGGGCATAGCCTTGATGACGCTGGTATTGGTACTAGTGGGTATAGCTGAATGTTTTCCCCGGAAGCGCTATTATGATTAAAAATGCGCTGGCGTCGGCGTTAATTTGGTTGATCGCGATGCTGATCACAGGGGTCTTCGCCTGGCTGCTGGCTGATATTATTATTCACGGATTGCCTCACCTGTCCTGGTCGTTTCTTGTTGAAGCGCCTGGAAATGCCGGACGTTCCGGCGGTATCGGTCCGGTTATCATCTCTACCGGCTTAATTTTGCTGGTTGCCGTAATTACGGCAGTGCCTTTTGGCCTGGCGACCGCTGTGCTATTGAGCGAATTTACGCAGCGAAACAGCAGGCTGGGCCGTCTGGTGCGAGGTAGTCTGGATGTACTGTCGGGAGTGCCATCCATCGTGTTCGGGCTGTTCGGTAATGCCTTCTTTTGTATTTATCTGGGCTTGGGCTTTTCTATTTTATCAGGCGGCCTTACCTTGGCCTGCATGATTTTGCCTATTCTGATCCGTACTGCCGAGGAAGGCTTGCAGGCAACGCCCAATGATTATCGGCTGGCTTCCGCTGCTTTAGGGATGTCACGGAGCGCAACACTGGTTCATCTGCTGTTGCCGGCCGCAACCCCGGCTTTGATCGCCGGTTTAATGTTAGGGTTAGGGCGAGCCGTCGCTGAAACCGCCGCCCTCATTTTTACCAGCGGATATGTCGATCGCATGCCGGATTCATTATTTGATTCCGGCCGGGCTTTATCCGTGCATATTTATGATCTGTCCATGAACGTGGCGGGCGGCGATGCCAATGCGTACTCATCCGCTTTGGTATTGATCCTGCTTTTATTATTCATCAACAGTATCGCTCTAAGCTTGGCTAACCATTGGCTGCACAGGAGCGTTGTTACCGTATGAGTCACTTTATAAACAATAAATCTGAACAAGTCGATAAATCCGATACGGATGATACCTATACCTTAGGGCCGTTACAGTCAGGCCCTCCCTGTTGCATACCCGAACCGCTGATCCGGGTTGAAAACCTGTCTTTGTATTACGCGGCAAAACCGGCTCTGGAGAGTGTTTCGCTGGATATTTATAAAGGCTGCATTACGGCGCTGATCGGACCGTCCGGATGCGGTAAAACGAGTTTTCTGTCGGTGCTCAACCGGCTGACTGATATGATTCCAGGTTGCCGCGTTTCGGGTAAAGTTCATTTTAACAGCACAAATTTGTTAAGTCCGAGCCTCGATGTGCAAGGATTGCGCCGCGATATCGGCATGATATTTCAGAAACCGGTACCGTTTCCGTTATCAATCCGGCGCAACATCGAGCTGCCGCTGCGGGAATACGGCATGAATAAACAGGCTGATTTGAATGAAGTTATGCAGCAGGTTTTGCGGGATGTGGGGTTGTGGCATGAAGTCAAAAACCGGCTGGAATCACCGGCTCAGGCGCTGTCCGGCGGGCAGCAGCAGCGCCTTTGTATCGCCCGTGCATTGGCTTTACGGCCGCAAGTATTATTAATGGACGAGCCTTGCAGTGCATTGGACCCGATTTCTTCAGGTATTGTGGAGGATCTGATTCAACGTTTACGGGATAAATACACGGTCGTGATTGTAACTCACAATCTGGCGCAAGCCCGCCGCATCGCCAATTTCGCCGGTTTTTTCTGGATCAGGGAACAACGGGCCGGATGCCTGATAGAGTTTGGCCAATGCAAACAGATTTTTGAAGCCCCGGCTCATGAGCTGACAGCGGCTTATGTCAATGGCAGTCGGGGTTGAAACATGGCTTTATAATAATACATACAGGATTTCTGGCCGCTTTCATTGCTGACAAAGAAAATTCGCTACCTGTGTGACCAGACGTAGCGGATACTTGTTTTATGCGGACTCTGATCTTGACAGATCAATCGTATAGATGAACTTAGTGCAAAGAGAATACCGCAGTCTCATGATGCACTGGATCGAATTGATACATCCGCAGCCTTGAAGATGGTTCGTAATTCATGGTGAAATCAAGTTTGTGCAGGCCGGGTATTCCATTTAGACAGACGCCATCCACGGGTGGTACGTTAATCATGCCGAATGGGCCGTCTGCGTTCATCCATCACTGGAAACGTCCGAAAGTAAACCAGAAACCGCCAATATCCTTAGTCGACTGAAACTGGTTTTCCCAGCCGCGTGAGCCGCCGAAATCAGGATTCACTTTCGGTTCATTATGCAGGTTGTAAGGATATGCAGCACTGATGGGAAGATCTTCGGCATTTCCACGCCATTGCCGTCGAACAGGTTGCCGTTAAAGTTGGGCAGCAGATTGGTGGCATGAACCGGATCGACAAAAGGGTCCTTCTCGGCAAAGAGCGACGGGCTCGTGATCACTGTTGTCGTATCTCCGACAGTCGTTTGACTCGGCATGGGCGGGCGAGCATTTGGGCAGGGATGACTTACGTAAATGGTTCTGGATGAACCATCTGGCAACATTTGCTGCGTAGGCACACACTGGCCCGGGCCGGTCGGTCGGCAGACTGGGGCTAGATGCGGCTAACGCTGCACCCATACCGGCGGCCAACAAGGCCAGCGTACCGGAAAATGATTGGATTAATAACGGATTTTTCATAATATTGTCCTTTCGAACACTAGGCCTTTTTGCTGTTCGGGTCTTTTTTTACTTTAACCCAGAATAGTCTCTCAGGGAGTTGATGCGGTTTTGCCATAGCATGAGAGGCCGCCCAGCGTGTATAAGGTTCGTTCCCGTAACTCCAGATATGATGATGTGCCCCACCTCCTTCGTGATTATGAACGCCCAATTTGTGATAGAGCGCTTGCATATCGGAGGGTTTACCCGTTACAAATATCCAGCCTTCTTTCGCGTCATGCTTTTTGGCGAATTCTTCGAGCACGGCAGGAGTATTGGGTTCAGGGTCGGTTGTAATTGACACCATAAATGTCCCGCGGCCCATCTTGTTTTCGATAAGTTCCTGAACTTCTGCAAGATTCTGGGTGACAGGAAAGTGCTCTTCAAACCTGACCGACATAAAATTGATGCCAACGATCTCGCCCTTGATCAAATCATCGTAAAACCAGGCCTTGCGTCCTGTATGGGTCATGACAACGACATTAGGGAAATATTTTGCCGAAGGCCCGCCCGGTTTTTTACAGGTTTGACTTTCCGCTGAAGCGGCTATCAGTTTACTGGCGCCGGTGCCGGCGCAGGCGGATAAAGCCGGGGCTGGCAATACGGCGGCACTGGCGGTTAAAAATTGTCTTCTGCTCTTCATTAATGATTCCTCTTCAAATTAAAAGCCGGCGGGCGGAGTCCCTAAATGCATCACAGAGCGCAGTTCGATAATTGCGCCTAACACGGGGCCATGTTTGAGGAGGTCGATGTGCCAGTGAATCATCATAATGGGATCTTCATGGACAACGTTGTGGCAATGCATGACATGACAACCCAGGAAATCCCGGAAATGGAAAAACAGTTTCACTTCGTCGCCTGGGCCCAAGGTCAAAACATCCTTGCGTAAATTGTTCACATCGTCTGCTGTCAGAGGTTTACCATTGAATTCCAGAATCTGGAACTCTTCAAAATGGATATAAACCGGATGCTCCCAGCGAGTGTCTCCGTTGCGTATAGTCCAGATTTCCGCACTCCCTTGTTGGATATATGCATCCATGCGATGGATATCAAAGCCAAGACCATTAACGGCCACGTGCCGCCAAAAAAGTCAAATTTGAACAAACGTTCCTTTTTGACCTCGTTCAGATTGATTTTTGGCGGTGCCCGCAGTTTGCCGGGAACGCGGCTGTTATCCGATCCTGCCAGAGGAAAGACCCTGAATTCCATCACCGACTCGCCTTCTCCCTTGTCGAATTTGCGGTCAGTTGGTCTTTCACCTCGAATCTGCTCCATCAGATTTTCAAGTATGATAACCTCAGTTCGGGTTAAAAAAAGTTGGGCAGGTTTTTGTGAATCAGGAAAAATAATGTTTCCAACAACACATTTTCCACAAGCACCTGCCGACAATGAATTTAACACAATTATTTTGCGATCTAG
>JAQURG010000001.1 GCA_028715725.1 Methylococcales bacterium | reverse complement strand
GCTTATGATTCGGTCGCTCAGGCGAGAACCTCGATCATGCAATATATAGATGGGTATAATCGCTCCAGGCCATATTCAAGCCTGGATAGAAAACGCCTTATCAAGCTTATACCAGCCTGTTGCCACCGGTCAAAATGGCAGCGTAATTATCGGCGGGGATTTCACTTTAAAATCGATGAGCACTGCTCAAAGGTTTGGGGCCACCTCTGACGACTGCTGTTCTATTTCGATACTAAGTGGGTATTTTAAAAGTAGCTATTGAGTTCCAAAGCCTGCAATATTTTAAATTTTGCAATGGCCAAAAGGAAACACCGCAAGCGCTACCCGACTGATTTAAACGCTATTATGAATCAATTCAAGAGTCAGCTAAAGCAGCTTGACTCAAGCAACTGAGTCTCCGGCAAATCCGGGGCGATTCATAAATACACGTTCCTGAGGAATCGGGAAAACCTGTCAGATAAACAGGAAAAATCTCTGGCTGAAATAATTAAACTCTACCCGACGTCGGGCGAAGCTTACCGATTGAAAGTGCTGTTCAATGATCTCTGGGATATGCCTGACAGACCGGCGGCAGCTTTTCTAAGGAAAAGGTGCGTTGCTATAGAATTGGCCGAAATCCCTGCCTTTTTGAAGGTCGCCAATACGGTCCGGGCACATGGGTTGGGCAGTGTTTATTTCGGCACATCGCGTATCACTAACGGCATTCTTGACGGTATCAATAGTAAGATTCAGCTCGCTAAACGGCGAGCCGGAGGCTATCGCAATATCAACAATTTCATTAATATGATTTATTTCCTTTGTGGAAAGTTAAAATTCGATTACCTATTGTATTTCACATAGAGCCATAAAAAGGTAGTTTTCCAGGCCTTTATGGAAAGTGTGATGAGCGACTTACCTGAAGACAAAGACGTTCATGTCATTTTGAATAATGACTGCACCCATAAGAGAAATGATGAGGGGTTGCAAAAATACGGCGGTCGAGTCCAGTTCCATTTCACGCCAACTTCAGCCAGCCGGTTAAATCAAATTGAAACCCGGTTCGGTATTTTGTCTCGTAAGACCTTGAAAGACGCAAGCTTTGCCAGTGCACAGGAATTAAAAGATGCCATTGAGGCTTTATTATGAGACACAATCAAATGGCTAAGCCATTTAAGTGGCGCCGCCGCGTAGTAAAAGGAAGTCAATTAAAAAATACGATAATTAATTTACGCAATTAAACACTAGTTGAGTATGTAACGAGTGAAGCAGGACGGCTGGGGACGCCTAAGGGGTAAAGGTCGCGTAATTTTTGCCGCTTGTTGGGCAAGAATGCCCAATAAAGCTTTCGCAAAAATAGCGACTCTCCGCCTATATTCCAAAATCAAGTTTGACCCTGGCATATTCATGCATTAAAACTCAAAGTCTCTAAATTTTATTTTTTTCATCAGTAACATTACTAACAACGCCGGCTGTAGCAATAAACCGCAGAGCATCCTCAACAGACATATCTATTTCCATTACATCTTCCCGCGACACAATAATCGTCTTTCCACCCAACTGGTAACTGAATGGCAAAAATACGGCAACCTGGTCATCGGCAATAAAACCATATGAGAACTCTTTAAAATCTGAAACTGTAATAAAACCTATCTGTTTACTATTGCCGTGAGGTACATTGACTAAAACGACTTGTTTAAATTTCCCTTGCTGGTCGCTAGAAAAAAGAGAGGTAAAATCACGTATCGAAGTATAAATTATTTTAACAACAGGAATCTGGAGCACAAGTTCTTCAAACCCGTTAAACAGTCTTAAGAAAGTTCGAGTTTCTAAAAAGGCTCCGAAAAAAAATACTATAGGAAGACCTAATACAAATCCCAGGCCTCTTATGTACCAACTGTCAGGAAAGAAGAACTTGAAAATATTCCCCAGCACTAATTCTGCTGTTCCTGCAAGCCAGAAGAGCAAATAAAAGGTAAGTATAACAGGAATAATAGCAATTAAACCTTTGAGAAAAGTTCTGCTAATCGGCCTCGTTTTTAATTTCCAATCAGAATTCATAAGCTATCGTTATATAAAAAAGTTTTACAAAACAAATTTAGCCCCAACTTTTTGCAATACATGTATGACTTTATTTGTATCAGTAAGAAGAACTGGGCTCTACTATATACATAAGACTTTACAATGATGTTGAGCCTACTATTTACAGGCTCAACTTCTGAATAGAAATAAAGACTGCCGCACATCTTGCCCGAACTATCCTGTAAAGTTATTCCTTTATATAATTTGGTGAAGTGGTCGACCACTCCTTCATCGCCTGATCACCTGGACGATCTACTTTAACCTTACCACCCTCGGTTGAGGTTACCCAACTTACCGGTATGTAATGGTGCTGTCCAGCCTGATCTTTCTTCAATTTAATAGTACTCGGTCCTTCCATATGATCGACAGTAGCAAACTGACCGTCTAGTGAACAGACAACAGGCATATCAGGCTTGATCTGGTCGGTATTAATCATGGTCTTTCTCCTGTCAGCTCAATCTGAGCGAGTTACTAGCTAATAATTCAACACTACCGAATCTTTCGGCTTTAACTGAATAAGTGGATTAATAAAAATTTACTGCATCGCCGTTATAAATTCTTTATGTAAAATATATACACCTCATTAAATTCGATCTGTACGGTTTCGCACATAGATTAAAATTGTTTATCACAATAGTTCGGCCACTTTTATGCAGCAATCGACCCATAATCACTGAATGCGTCAAATAGTTGGGCTATTTTTTCGCAATCTCCGCTCAGGCCTAACTTGTCAAAAAGGCGTAACAGCAAGTGCTGATTGAATTGTTTACGTGTCCGGAAGCAATGGAAATCACCGTTTCCTGAGACGTCTGTTTTTGACGTCGATCTTCAAATTTCAAGAGATTCAGCGCCGTCAATGACGCCTTGGCCTGCCTCTGTATCGCTTCTTGACAGCGTGCCTGGCAATCCATGAGACCGGTATAGTGTTTGGAATCATTGGCATCACGAAACAAAAACTCGATTTGAAAACGCGCTTTATTGCGCAGACTGTCTTTGCTCGGTCCGTGGCTATTAAATAGATTTAGGACTTTCGCGGCCCTGAAAAAGTAGTGTATGTCAACAAAAGCTCCGTTGCTCGGCGCGGCAAACGGGAAGAAATATTTTTCGTGCGCAACATCAGTTACAAAAGCAGGACTTTGTGACCATTAATGATGTGTATACCGCACCCTTTGGATGGTTAGAATCTGTACGAGCGCCATTTGCCACCTTAGCCCTTAATTTAAACCCGATTTTTAAAACGGTAATGTAATCGCTTTTTTGTTACACTTGCCCAACTTGATTTTATGCACATGGACAATGAAAACACAAAAAATTTTTGATACCCCCCTTTTTGGCTTGGGCTTTAGAGTTTTTTTTGCCTTGGCCGGTTTATCCGCGCTAATTTTAATCGTGCTTTGGAATGCTATTTTTAAAGGTACTGTAACGACAGACCATTATTTTACCGATAACTATTGGCATGCCCATGAAATGCTGCTGGGTTATACGGTCGCCGTTATTGCCGGTTTTTTATTAACGGCGGTTAAAAACTGGACAGGAAAGCTGACCTTGACCGGCGATAAATTAGCAGGACTGGCTTTATTATGGCTTTATGGGCGTATTGTGCCTTTTTATGCCGGTTTATTGCCTGACGGTCTGATCGCACTGATTGATTTTGCTTTTTTACCGGCATTGATCTACCAGATCAGCAAGCCAATTATACAAGCCGGACATTTCAGAAGCCTGGTTTTTATCGTACTATTGCTATTATTAACAATAGGTAACGGCATGATCCACGGAGAAATCCTGGGGCTCTGCCAAAATACGGCATGGGCCGGGATTCAGCTGGTCGTTGCAACCATCATTATAATGATTCTGGTCATTGCCGGACGAGTGTTTCCTTTTTTTACGGAACGCGGCTTATCCGGAACACTCATCATAAGAAATCCTCTGCTGGATGGCCTGGCTATAGTTTCTGCCATTGTTGTTTTCGGTTTACAACTGTTTGATGTTTCAGGGACGGTTTTAGCTTTAGCCGCAATTCTCGCCGTGATTGTTAATAGTGCGCGTGTATTTGGCTGGTACGTGCAAAGAATCTGGTATGTGCCTTTATTGTGGATACTCTATGCAGGCTACGGCTGGATTATTCTGGGGTTTGCCTTGACGGCATTGTCAGCTTATTCCCAGGTATTGCCGTCTTTAGCATTACACGCCTTCACCCTGGGCGGCATTGGCGTTTTAACCTTGGGAATGATGGCTCGGGTATCATTGGGACATACCGGGCGGGCGCTCAGAGTTTCAAATGCCATGGCAATCGCATTTGTATTAATTAACCTTGCGGGCCTGCTCAGAGTCTTGCTGCCAATCGCATTGCCCGGCTGGTATGGTATTTTAATGTATACAGCAACGCTTTCCTGGTTAGCCGCATTTTCCCTTTTTATCTTTGTTTATGGGCCAATCCTGACCAGTCCGAGAATTGACGGACAGGAAGGCTGAGCACGGTTTTTACCGCTCAGATTCTTTTTTTTGCAACCTTATCGCGCAAATAGACCGGCATGGCCTGCTCTACTGCAACAGCCAAGCCCCGCTCAAAACCACAGGCTCCCAGGCGGGCAATCGCACCTGCCCTGCGTAGTTTGTCGATTTCACAATAGCTGACCAGACCTGCCAATCGGGTCATTAATTCCTGCCGGTAAACACCCCAGCCAGAGCCGATACCAACACCAGTCAAATCAGGAAGCTCGATACGGTTAATGCTTATTGCACGGATTGCGCCTTATATAGGGTAGGCAGTGCTTTTCTGCCCACGGAATTGATGAGTTCATACTTTTGGTGTTTTAAATTGGCTCGGCGCTGGAGTGCCCGGGCAGGCATTTCCACGCTCCAGCGTGGAGAGTGGGCCCGACCTACCCGGCTTCAATAGTCTAAAGCGTGTTTATCCGGAGCGAGGTCTGTTTCAGGTAAATTGAGAGGCTCTTCGCTGAAACTGGCAGCAGAATCGCCTGTCATCCTTTCCATATCCCATTCGGCATAGGTTTTATTACAAGGCAGTTTCCAGGCAATGGGGCCACTCTTAGCATATCCGCAGACTATAGAAGCTGCAATCGATGATGATTTGAATGAACAATCTTTTGAAAAAACCAAGCCTCCAGAGTTTTCCATCAAAATACCATCCGTTAAAAGTTGATCTCGGTACTTTTTAGCGCTTTTTGGAATTGCATTCGCAACTTGGAGCTTGGCTATTGAATTTTCTTTAATGATCCAATTTCCTGTCGTACCAGAAACAATTGCTTTAGCCGAAAATCCTCCTCCCGAAAAAGAGAATTCCGGGCTGTCCAGAATTTGTGAACCGGTGGACTGGATAGAGTCGGCTTGTGCTGTCAAATGATGCCCCGTGACAGGCTTAAATAGATCCCAGCCTAACGCACCTGTTATCGTTTTTGATTGCTTTATAAATTCATCCATTGCTGCCGCATCAGGTCTTGGTAACTTACCTGCTTCAGTTGGCTGCTGGCCGTTAATTAATTTCCATCGATTATTTTCACTGGCGGCTTTGATTAATATGGCTTCAACATACCTGGCATGGGATTTGGTTAAATTATCATCTTTGCTAACGAGCGCAATAGTATCTGTCCATAACTCCAAATTATTCTCGGTTGTATTGCTACTATGAGATTTTAAACGTGTAGCAATATCATATGATTCCCCAATGTAGCCAATATTGCTATCAGGATCATCAGGATTTGTGCCTAACAATAAATAGACTCCTGGACGGCTTATCTCTTTAAATTCATCTTTGACACGAGCAAACTGGCTTCGTCGAAATGCGATGGCCTGAATGGTTGACATCGCTATTTGTACCATTCGCACACCATCTGGATCACCATCAGGGAGAAATATATGAATTGATGTTGCTTTAATATTGGCCATTATTGTTTTAATGTTGTTGGAGGTATATAAAAAGGTATCTATATGTCAGCCTGACGTTATTAATAAGGTCAGGCAAGTAAAAACAGGCACTGTGCTTATGAAGTTTGAACCAGTCACTTATGCAACCCGAAAAGAGTGCTATAGGATACAACAAGACTGCTCATCATAGCGTCTATGAATATGCAATCAATGGCTGCAATGGTAGTATTAGTGTCCGGTAAGACAAGCCTTCATGGTGTTGTCGTGAATCTGCAAGACCGGCAATATTTGACCATTTGCATCGCGCTGGTAACCACCTGCCAAATTCCATGCCACAGGAAGGCTCATTTCGCGAGCAGTCTCAAATACGATAATGTCTCGCTCTTGCAGTTGTGCTGTGGTCATCCAGCCACCCAGAGGATCATTTATATGCGGGTCTGCACCTGCCTGATAAAGCAGAACATCACAAGCCGAATATAGATTTCTGATCCTGTCAGCCAGTGTTTTCAAGAAAGAAACAGGTTCAAAGCGACTCTTTCCAGTGGTGAAATGGATAATGCGATCCTCGTTGCCGAGGCATTTGATAATATCGTCGGTGCCGTTTCCGTAGTGATTATCACAATCCAGAATCCCAACCGTTTTAGCAGTTCCCGACGTAAGCAAATCAAGCGAGGTTACCATCAGACCATTAAATGTGCAGTACCCGCCGCCTTTATCCCAGCAGGCATGATGGAAGCCCGATACTGGAGCACAAGCAAAGCCACCTGTCAAAATAGCATCCTTGCCAGCATCCAGCATCGCGCCACTGGTGTAAATCAACGAGTTTGCAACTGCCTTGGAGCGGTTGTAAAAGCCATTGGGTATGCGGCAGGTTAAGACGCCGTCCACATAATCCGGCTTGTGTGCGCGATATAACTGTTCAGGCGTTACCGGACTTGGCTCAACAATATCGATATTGAACCCATGAGTCAGCCATGACTCAACAGCTAATTTTGGTTTAGCGGCGCTGGGTGAGAACGATTCAGAATCTGCAACCATCTTAGGGGTATAAAATACTTTCATAACAACTTTCTGTTAGTAAAAAATTATGACAAAGGGTAAATAGCCGGCATTACTGGTTACTGCACCTTGTTTTCAGTCTTAGATCGGCACAGATGGCGTTCTGTTGCGTCTGTTATGCCGTCACATACACTGGGTTCCTGATGCAGCAGCGCCCGGCACTCTGTGCGCAACGCGCTGTCCTTAATAGTGTAGCAGTGAGCTATCTCCTGATGTTCAAGAGCGCGGCAGTAGGCAAGCTGATCAGGCGGCAAGTTGTAGCAATTGGCTGCGGCTACAGCGGCTAGAAGCAGGTTCATAGTTCTTGTGGTTGAATTTTCTGGTTTTCATACAGAATTTCCAGCCATCTGTTTCTATCACTACAGTAAGAGTCCTCTGGGAATCACGGGTTTTTTTTGCAGTGTTGTTCATAGCGCTCTCTGAACCAGGGTATATACGATGGATTAATTTCCATCGGGTAGGCATTCATCCACCAGGGCGGCAGCGCATCATCCAGTTCCTGAACGGGCTCCCAGCTATAAGAAATCCAGATATCAATATCGTCAGCATCCATGGAAGAGCCTTCGTTCCAATATACCCAGGCATTATCAGTCTGGCGGCCATAAATATCCGCTCCGCCGCCTTCACCACCTATAGAAGCTATCAAAATTTTGTCGTTATTCCTGTTCACTCCAGGGTTAAGTTTGGTCAGCGCCTCAATCACCGCATGATCGTTGGCGTGATTGAGCACCTTCAACAGCTGCGGCTTCGGCACCAGCATAATCGCCTGTGACTCCCAACCCATTTGCGTAGGTAATCCGCCCAGACGGCGTGCAGTATAGTATCGGGTGATGGTTGTTGAGCGTTCAAAGTCGCCTATCAGGCCAGTAATTTCGACCTGCAATCCGGATTCTTCAAAAGCTTCCTTGATTGCTGTTGTCTGAGGACTCATGCCGGGTTCCATACGGCCTTTTGGGAAAGTGGTCTTGTAGCCGCCAAAGGCATTGGTAGGGACCACCAGCCAAAAACGGCCATCCGATTCAATGACGACAACGCCAGCAGCTAATTTTTTGCCGTTTTTGGGTTTCAGCGGGGGTTCATCGATTTTTGTCTGACCTGCAACGTGCACCCAACCGGACAGTGTTTTAGGCGCGGTTTGCCAAGGCTGAAAAGCAATGCCATTTATCGCGGCGGGTGATTGACCGTTGGGCAACATGATGGCCAATTTTGTCGGATCGGCAAAGGCTGACATGGGCAAGGGGTGAGTGGGATGAAAAATAGTGACCCATTCGCCCTGGTCATTAAGGCGAGGATGGCAAACGCCGGGATCGTCAATCAGTTCATCGTCGTCATTGTACCGGGTATCTGGATGCAACGATTTCTGATAAATAGGTTGCATAATTTCCGGATAGCTGTTGATGTCTGGCACCGAGGGTTCAACCGGAGCCTGTTCATTGTTGCCTTTAACTATCTGCAACTGTGGCTTCTCCGGTTCCCCCATTTCAGCAATATCATTGAACATGGATTCCATGATAAACGGCGCTCCCATCCATTCTTCGACATATTCCGGGTCATCGGCGGTACCGCCACTAAAAGCATCAAAGAGACCATTTCTCTGGCGCACGATGATGAAAACACCTTCATAATCTTCTTTGTCGTGATAAGAAAGGAAGGTAGAAGCAGCGGCTAATACCGTAGAAATTTTGCGTGAGTAATCTGACATTTGCTTTGTGCCTTTTGAGTTAAAGCTGATAAAACCGTCTGATGACGGTGATGCGGCTGTTTTACCGCAATAGGAATCAGTGTAACGTGCATTAGGCTCAAATATTGCGCCTTTGAAAAAAGATAAGTTTTAGACGCTTATTGTTTCTCTGCCTGGTATAAGTTAGTCATTCCTTGAATGACATTACAGACCATTTGCCGTAGAGATGCGGGTTCAAGCACCTCAACATGCAGACCATGCCGCAAAATATCCATCAGCAATTCAGTGGGCTCGGCATAAGGTACTTCCAAAATAAAGTAGCCCTCTGCATCGTACTGTCCAATCTGGTCTGGATGCCACGCTTCATCAGCCACCCAGCGTGCCGCCGCCGGTGAAAAACGCAGATGGGCGATATGTGCTTCTGAACCCGAATAAATACCGTAACTACTGGCGAATTTTGCCGCCATTTCAGCATCAGAAACCTCATGAGCAGATTCAGTCAGTAGCTCAACGGTTTCTAATACATCTACCGAAAAGCGCCGTAATGCCTGCCGTTGATGACACCAGGAATCCAGGTACCAATTATTGCGGTAAAACACCAGCCGCTGTGGCGAGAGTATGCGCTCAGTGTAATGATTCCGCTCTCGAGAATAGTGGCGTACCTTAATTTGTTGTCGCGCCAATGTAGCACGCGATACCAAGCCGAAATAGACTGGGTTTTTAAGGCGTTTACCAATACTGGTAAGCTGTATGCGCTCGTTCACCTGAGAAGACTCAGCCGTATTTTGCGCCAAAATGCTGTTTAAACGCGACAGTAACGGTGCGACATGCGGTACCAGTAAGCCGGGTTCCAGTTCAGACAACAAGCGATGCATGGTCAATAGCGCATAGGTCTCATCGGCATTGAACCACAGTCCCGGTAATTCATAGGCTGGTCCAACATTGGGTGTATCGAAGCGGTAACCTCCTGCAGAGTAATCAAAGATGATCGGCGCATTAAAGCGATCTTTTAAATAAGCAAGATCGCGTTTTAAGGTTGCCCAGGAAACCCCCAGATCATCCAGTAATGCCTGGCGGGTTATCAACTTACTGGAAGTTAGTAGTTGATCAATGCGATAAAAGCGTTCAGTTCGGTTCATGATAGGTTTTGTAATGGACAGTCGTAAACGTGTTTTTCAATCCCAGTGCATATCGTTGGCTGCATGGGGATGGCTTACATAGCCCGGTTGACGCAGACATTACCCGGAGCTTTGCTCAAGCACGATCATGATTGCCTGAGCAGGAATTTTTTCGCTGACTTCCATCAGTCCATAATGCACATGCGATTGGATCATATCAACAATAGCTCACATATTTTAAATAGCACCAAGTAGGATTTTTTATCGCTCCGATTCTTTTTTTGCAACCTTATCGCGCAAATAAACCGGCATGGCCTGTTCCACAGCAACAGCCATGCCCTGTTCAAAACCCCGGACCCCCAGGCGTGCAATCGCACCCGCTCTGGGTAGTTTGTCGGCTTCGCAATAGCTGACCCGGCCGGCCAGTCGGGTCATTAATTCCTGCCGGTAAACACCCCAGCCAGAGCCGACACCGGCGCCAATTCTATCGGGAAAGTCGACATCAGCAGCGGGCGTCACCGACTCCTTACCGATCAATTCGGCAAAGCACTGCTCATCTCGCCGGTAAACGCCCCAGTAAATTTCTCCCATCCTTGCATCCATTGCCGTAAACGCCACGTCGCATTCAGCTTGCGACTTACTGTTTTTATCAAAAAAATCCTGAGCGATTGCCGCCAGAGTGGATACCGGAACTACCGGCAAATCAGCCCCGAAGGCGATGCCCTGAATTACACCGGTTGCAATCCGCACGCCGGTAAAGGAGCCCGGGCCACAACCGAATGCCAGCGCGTCGAGCTGTTGCGGTTTTAAGCCGGCGTCTGCCATTAATGAGTCTATCATTGGCAAAATCAGTCGGGTGTGCTCTTTGGATGTTAATTCAAAACGCTCGGTAACAACACCATCAATGTATAATGCTGCCGAGCAGGCTTCAGTTGCAGTTTCTACTGCCAATAATTTCATTGTTTAATCTCTTGTTGAAAAAATGCCTGTACATCGACTATATCGCGGGTACGCCTCATCGGCGGCACACTGTCTAAAAATAGCTGTCCATAAGATCGCTTTAATAAACGCGGATCACACACCATCAATACACCCCGATCTGTTACGTCGCGAATCAACCGGCCGATGCCCTGCCTTAAAGCAATGACGGCGGTAGGCAGCTGATACTCAAAAAACGGGTTTTTTCCCTGTTGCGTCATTGCATCAAGGCGCGCTTTTAATACCGGGTCGCCAGGCGATGCGAAAGGCAACTTGTCAATAATAACGCAGGATAAGGCCTCGCCTCTGACGTCCACGCCTTCCCAAAAACTTGATGTACCTAGCAGAACCGCATTCCCGGCTTCTTTAAACTGTTCCAGCAACAAGGCCTTGGGCCGGCTGCCCTGAATTAGCAAAGGGTATCCCAGTTTATTTTCCAATAGTTCGGCCGCTTCCCTGAGCGCGCGATGGCTGGTAAATAAAAAGAACGCCCTGCCTTTGCTGGCCTGTAAGACAGGGAACGCGAAATCAACAATGGTTGGGATAAAGTTGGGATCATTGGGCTGCGGCAAGCCCTTAGGATGATAAAACAGGGACTGGCCGGCATAGTCAAAAGGACTGCCCCAACTTCTACCGGCTACATGACCCAGTCCCAGATTGTCTGCAAAATAATCGAATCTGTTTGCGACACTCAAGGTAGCCGAAGTAAAAATCCATGCGGCCTGATGCTGCTGCATAAACCCGCGAAATTCTGCCGCTATATCCAGTGGAGTCAGGCTTAAGGTAAAAGTCTTCCTATGCGTTTCATACCACCGTATCCATTTGCCGCTGCGGTCATCGAGAATCAGGTTTAGTTTCTGGGCCAGCTCTTCAGCGCGTTTGAAACAGGATTCCAGCGCTTTTGTTTTAACGGATGCCAGTTTTAATTGATCAACCAGACGTTGTAACTGCTCTTTAACGGCATTTAATCCTCCTAATATTTTGGGATTATTTTCAATTTCCTGCCATTCACCGCGTTTAAGCTCTATCCCGAACGCCAAGCGCAAATCCTTGATTTCATGCTCCAGATCTTCACAGGCAGTACGCAAGGCCGGTATATCTGTGGCGTCTTTGTGATATTCGATTTGCGCGTCCTGCGCCAAATCATTGAGCTGTTTGGTGCCTATGGTGATTCCGAGAAAATTTGAAGCAGTATCTGCCAATTGATGCGCTTCATCGATAATAACCACTTCGGCATCGGGCAGCAACTCACCAAAGCCGTTATCGCGCAGCGACCAGTCGGCGCATAATAAATGGTGATTGATCACCAGGATATCGGCTTCCTGGACTTTCTTCCGGGCCTTGACCAGAAAGCAGTCGGCATAATCAGGGCAATCCTGTCCCAAACAATTATCCAGTGTCGAAGTTGCCTGATACCAGACGGGATTAGCTTCCGTTACGTCAGGCATTTCCGAAATATCGCCCGATTGCGTCCGTTTCGACCATGAGTTTATTTTGGCTAATGAGACCGCATCTTCCTTGCTAAAACCCAGCGTGGACGTTAGCGCATTCTGCAGCCGGTAGGTGCATAAATAATTGCTTCTGCCTTTTAACAGCGCAGCAATAAAAGGCATTTTTATGGCTTTTCGGATAACCGGAAGGTCTTTATTAAACAATTGATCCTGAAGATTTTTAGTGCCGGTTGAGATGATGGCTTTTTTGCCGGATACAATAGCCGGCACCAGATAGGCAAAGGTCTTACCCGTTCCGGTTCCGGCTTCAGCTATCAAATGCTGCGTTTTCTCGATTGCATCAGCAATGGCTTCCGCCATTTCAAGCTGCGCCGGCCTAGGCTGATAACCGGGTATAACCGTTGAAAGCGCACCGTTAGCGCTAAAAAATGATTCTAATTCTGTCACTTGAATTGATGCGGGTCAAACATAGCTAAAATCGTCATAGTAGGGTAATGCATAAAATAATGCTATTATAAATCAATCAAACGGCCTGAGGGTTTGCCCGTGTATTTTCAGGCTGGAAGGAAGCTATGCGGTCATGTATTGAATAGCGGGCTTGGCTATATGGGTAGAAAGTTTTAACATGTAAAGCCAGAGATTACCTCCAGCATAAAAGCCGACCATTATCGGCTTCCTGCTTTGCAATACCGGCTAATGCTTTATAAAGGCTTTTTTGTATAAAGGCTTTTTTGTAACCTTAATTGGTTTGTCAGCTAATATTAAGTCTATAAATGATAGTTCTACTCATATGAAGTGATGTGTATGATTATTTTCCTTAGAAATATCCCCTTTGAAGCCAAGAAATTCGAAATCGCCATTTTTATAAACAGGGTTTTGGATGAGTGTTTTCTGGATAGGCCAAATACTAAAGTATCGGTTGGAGATATAGAAACCTTATCGATACAGGATATAGATGCAAACAAAATTGAAAAGCATGGTCTGGTCAGGGTTTTTCCAAATGAAGTAGGAAAAAGAGTCGTTAAAAAGCTGAATGGAACCACTTTTAAACAAACCCCCGTCTCAGCCCATGAATACGTCAGCCGCTCAGTTCAGAATGATCCCAGAAACAACGATTGCCGCGCTCAAATGGAATTTCAAGACCGGCGAATCGCAGACCGAAGACGCAGTCCTTTGATGCATTCCTGGCAAAAAGATCTGATCCTGGTGCACAGTACTCTATCCTGAATCTCCAAAAGTTAAATTCATCGTTTCTCTTTGGGTAAGAGGGTTAACTGATTTATAAACATGAGAGCATCATGCTGAAAAACCTTATTAAGGCCTGCATTTTTATATCGATGCTGACAGTTTTCAAGAATCTTTACGCAGGCTATAACATAACGATCAATGTTAACGGTAAAGAGTACTATTCGGATCAAAACGGTTTTTCAAAAAATAACGCGTCAGTTAACGGCGCTGTTTCAACAAGGGCTAGACGAAAATCGACCCGACATTTCGCAACAGAAAATCGGGGTAACTATGCCTTAAACAGGAAAGAAAGGAAATACGCGGACCTGATCGCCAGGGCTGCCTACAAACATCAGGTTGATGCCAAACTTGTCCATGCGGTCATTCGCGCCGAGTCTGCTTATAATGCCACAGCCATTTCATCAGCTGGCGCAGTCGGCCTAATGCAATTAATGCCGGGAACGGCCAGGCGATTTGGTGTTGCCGACCGGCGTGATCCTTATCAAAATATAGATGGGGGCACACGCTATCTGAAACATTTATTGCGCTTATTCGATTCGGATTTGAGTCTTGCTGTTGCGGCCTATAATGCAGGAGAAAATGCGGTGATCAAAAACAGGAACGCTATTCCTCCTTATGCTGAGACGCGGCATTATGTCCAAGAAGTTCTGTCTTCGAGAAACACCATGAAACGCAGCCCGGCATCTGAGTATGCCGTTTCATCCGGTCCCGATACTTCAGGGAGTTGGGGCGGCTACACAATAGAAATGTTTCGCCCTTAAACGTCCTAATCAATTTAAGGATTAATATGTTGTTGAAGAGCAGGGCGCTACTGAGCCAGTGACTCAGGTTATCTCGCAACCTGTAAAAACGAACGGGGCAAGACCCCATCCACTGCAAGATCTCCGTCTTCAGATGGAACCGGGATTATTCCACGGCATCCAGCACGCACACGGCTGTCATATTGATGATGCGGCGCACTGTCGCGGAAGGCGTCAGGACATGAACCGGTCTGGCGCAGCCGAGCAGCACAGGGCCTATCGCAACTCCATAGCCCGCCGCAGTCTTGAGCAGGTTGTAGGCAATATTGGCGGCGTCTATGTTGGGTAGAACGAGGAGGTTGGCGCTGCCTTTTAGCTTCGAGTCCGGCATCATTTTTTTCAGTAAATCATGGTTGAGTGCCGCATCGCCCTGCATCTCGCCATCGACTTCAAGTTCCGGTTCCCGTTCCTGAATGATTGCCAATGCGGCGCGCATCTTCCGGGCTGATTCGCTGTCGCTGGAGCCGAAACTGGAATACGATAGCAGTGCGACACGCGGCACCATGCCGAAACGGCGCATTTTTTCTACAGCTAACAGCGTGATTTCGGCAATTTGGTCAGCGCTTGGGTTTTCATTAACGTGAGTATCGGCCAATATGATTTGGCATTCGGGCAAGATGAGCACATTCATTCCCGCATAAATATTGACGCCTGTCCGTTTACCCAGCACCTGGTCGATGTAATGCAGATGCTGGACATTATTCCCGAAAGTGCCGCAGATCATGCCGTCAGCATCACCTTTATGCACCAGCATTGCGCCTATCAGCGTGTGGCGGCGGCGCATTTCCAGTTTGGCGTATTGTTCGGTGACGCCTTTACGAATCGTCATTTTCAAATAAGTCTGCCAGTAATCGCGGTAGCGCTCGTCAAATTCAGGATTAACAACCTTGAAATCGACATCAGGTCTGATGCGTAAACCGAATTTTTCAATGCGAAATTGCAATACAGACGGGCGGCCTATCAAAATAGGCACAGCAATATTTTCGTCCACGATAATCTGCACAGCACGCAGCACGCGTTCCTCTTCACCTTCGGCAAAAACGATGCGTTTTCTGTCCGGAGATGTTTTTTTGGCAATCTGGAAGATGGGCTTCATGAAGGTGCCGCTGTGATAAACAAATTGTTGCAGACGATCGACATAAGCCTGCATATCCTGAATTGGACGAGCTGCAACCCCCGATTCTTCCGCTGCTTTGGCGACCGCAGGAGCAATCCGGGTCATCAGGCGAGGATCGAACGGCATGGGGATCAGGTAATCCCGACCAAAAGACAAATTAGCGATGCCGTAGGCGCTGGCAACGATATCCGATTGTTCAGCCTGCGCCAGTTCAGCAATCGCCTTGACAGCGGCAATTTCCATGGCACGGGTAATCGTGGTGGCGCCGCAATCAAGCGCACCTCGAAAAATGTAGGGGAAACACAATACGTTGTTGACTTGGTTGGGATAGTCGGAACGGCCGGTGGCAATGATGGCGTCTTCGCGCACAGCTTTTACCGCTTCAGGCAAAATTTCAGGCGTTGGATTGGCCAGCGCCAATATCAATGGCCGGGCCGCCATGGTTTTTAACATGTCCTGTTTGAGTATGCCGCCCACGGAAAGCCCAAGAAAAATATCAGCGCCGGGCATGACTTCCGCCAGGGTTCGCGCGCTGGTCTCCTGGGCAAAACGCGCTTTATGCGGGTCTTTTTCAATGCGGCCTTTATAGATGACGCCGGCATGATCGGTAACATAAATATTTTCAATCGGGAAGCCGAGTTCTACAATCAAATCCAGGCAGGCAAATGCCGCAGCACCCGCGCCGGAGGCAACGAGCTTGCAATTTTTAATATCCTTACCGACTACTTTCAGGCCATTCAAAAGCGCAGCGCCGACAATGATCGCGGTACCGTGCTGATCGTCATGGAATACAGGTATTTTCATGCGCTCGCGTAATTTCCGCTCGATATAAAAACATTCCGGGGCTTTAATGTCTTCCAGATTAATTCCGCCGAAAGTCGGTTCCAGGGCAGCGATAATATCGCAGAGTTTGTCCGGGTCCAGTTCGTTAACCTCGATATCAAAGACGTCTATACCGGCAAATTTCTTGAACAGAACACCTTTACCCTCCATGACCGGTTTGGCTGCCAAAGGTCCAATATTGCCTAAGCCAAGGACGGCTGTGCCATTGGAAATGACTGCGACCAGATTGCCCCGTGCCGTATATTTAAAAACATTGGCAGGATCGACCACAATCTCTTCACAAGCCGCCGCAACTCCCGGCGAATAAGCAAGGGAAAGGTCGCGCTGGTTAGCCAGTTGTTTGGTGGGCGTAACACTGATTTTACCGGGTGTGGGACACTGATGATATTCGAGCGCCGCATCATGTAACTGCCGACTGCCTTCTTCTTTTGGATCGATGGAATTCATGTTATGCCTTAAGTATTACGATTATTTTAACGATCAAGGCCCGGCTGATCACGGTTATGATCGACCTTGCGTGATCCTGGGATATAGAATATGTAATAAGATGCAAGCTTATCGCTGAAGGTGTGTTTTAAAAATATTTGGCATAACGGTCACTATGTGTTGCCACTTGAAGTAGGCAATCAAATGGAAAGCAGCAACCCTCCTGCTTTAGCGCCGACTGCCTAATAACGATCCCATAATGCCCCGAATAATCTGTCGGCCTACCGTGCTTCCTATGGCGCGCGCAGCGCTCGTCAGCAATGCCTCGCCGGCGGTTTGCCGATTATTGGTTCGAGCGGGAGCCTGTACTTTCTGCTGTTTGATTTGCTGCTCTTCAATTGCTGTTTCAGCTTGCTTTTCTGCCTTCCGCTTCAATAACTCATAAGCAGATTCACGATCAACTTCCTGCTCATAGCGTCCATTAAAAGGTGACCGGCGTATGAGTTCATCCCGTTGTTGTGATGTAAGCGGACCAATCCGGGACTCAGGAGGACGGATGAAAATGCGCTCGACCGGTGCAGGACTGCCATCCTTATGCAGTACGGAAACCAATGCTTCCCCGGTTTTTAGTTGTTGAATTGCGGCCTCTGTATCAATTTCAGGATTACTGCGAAAAGTCGCCGCAACGCTTCTGATGACTTGTTGATCTTTCGGGGTGTAAGCTCTTAGGGCATGTTGAATTTTAAGACCCAACTGGCCCAGAATATCTTCCGGAATATCGAGCGGACTCTGGCTGATAAAATAAACGCCTACTCCTTTTGAACGGATCAATCTGACGATTTGCTCGATTTTATCCGCCAATACCTTGGGAGCCTGATCAAAGAGCAGATGCGCTTCATCAAAAAACAGCACCAGTCTGGGGCGGTCGGCATCGCCGACTTCCGGCAAGGTTTCGAATAATTCAGATAACAGCCAGAGTAAAAAAGTGGCGTAAAGACGGGGTGATTTTGTAGTCAGCTCGGTCGCATCAAGAATACTGATGACGCCATTGCCTGAGAAATCTGTTTTGCAGAAGTCTTCCAATTGTATGGCGGGTTCGCCAAAAAAATGTTCCGCTCCCTGTTCTTCGAGCACCAATAATTGCCTTTGTATCGCGCCAAGACTTGCATCAGAAATATTGCCGTACTCTGCCTGCAATGCTTTGGATTCATCACCCATCCAGCGCAGCATAGAGCGTAAATCTTTCAGGTCCAGCAATAACAAGCCATTGTCATCAGCGATTTTAAAGCAACTGTAAAGAACACCGGTTTGTGTATCATTCAATTCCAGCAAATTGCTTAGCAGCAAAGGGCCCATATCTGAAACAGTGGTACGCACAGGATGTCCGGTTTTTGCAAAAATATCCCAAAAGACCGCAGGATTACCTCGGTGCTGAAAATTAGCGATGCCAATTTGCTGAATACGCTCGGAAATTTTTTCATTGGGCTGGCCGGGAATCGTAATGCCGGACAGGTCGCCTTTAATATCGGCTAGAAAAACAGGAACACCTATTTTTGAAAAACCCTCCGCCAGAATTTGCAGTGTGATCGTTTTGCCGGTTCCGGTAGCTCCTGAGATCATGCCATGACGATTGCCCATTGCGGCATTCATAATGACTTGGGTACCGTTTTGGCCGCCAATTAAAATTTCCTGCATCGTTAATACTCCTGATTATTTATATACAGCGGCAACTTTACACTATAAAGCGGCCCGGTTTGTTGTTCAGATTCCCTCTGAAAACTGCTGATTATTTAATTTTCCCCGTCTGAGAAACGTTTTTCTATTTTCACCGGCACCATTTTTTGTCACCCTAAGCACGATCTTCAGATCACCTTTTTAGCCCCATGATGTACAAATAGACCCCTATCCGGACATATTATTGAATAATACGGTAGCAAGGTGAATATTTTTTTCCCGGCAGTTTCATGCGGTGTTGCGCGACGAACGAGGTTAATAAGGAATCCATCAATTTCATGATCTTGGCGTCGCCGTGAATTTCGAAAAGACCGTATTGCTCGATGGCGCGTATCCCTTCGTTTTTTACGTTACCGGCTACAATACCGGAAAATGCGCGGCGTAAATTGGCAGCCAGCAAATGACGCTCCTGATCCTTGTGTAACGCTAGATTTCTTATATTTTCATGCGTAGGAATGAAAGGTTGCTGGAACACATGGTCTATTTTCAGCAGCCAGTTAAAGTAATAAGCATCACCTGTTTCTTTTCGAAAAGCGCGCACTTGTTTGATGCCGTCCACCATTTCGATAGCGACCTGCGCGGGATTATCGATAATAATCCGGTAGCGCTGCTGAGCTTCTTTGCCCAATGTGTTGGCAACAAAACGATCGATCTCTTTAAAATAATCTTCAGCGCTATCAGGTCCTGAAAATATCAGTGGAAACGGCATGTCTTTGTTCTCGGGATGCAGCAGGATACCTAACAGATAGAGAATTTCCTCAGCCGTGCCTGCCCCGCCAGGAAATACCACAATGCCATGCCCGGTACGGACAAAGGCTTCGAGGCGCTTCTCAATATCGGGCAAGATAACCAGATCATTGACAATGGGATTGGGTGATTCAGCGGCAATAATTCCCGGTTCTGTTATGCCTAAATATTGGCCGTTTTTTATACGCTGTTTGGCATGGCCAATAGTCGCTCCTTTCATGGGGCCCTTCATGGCACCTGGACCGCAGCCTGTACAAACATTCAAGCCACGCAATCCCATCTCGTGTCCAACCTGTTTCGTATATTCATATTCCTTACGGCTGATTGAGTGTCCGCCCCAACATACCACCAGATTCGGTATTGTCATCGAGCGCAAAATATTGGCATTACGCAGGATATGGAATACAGCATCAGTAAGCCCTCGCGAAGTCGCCAGATCAAACTTCGGATTATCGTTGATTTCGTCACTCACGTAGATGATATCGCGCAGCACTGCGAATAAATGTTCGTTAATGCCTTTAACCATCCTGCCGTCTACGAAGGCTTGTGCGGGCGCATTTTTAACTTCAAGCTTGATGCCGCGTTGTTCCTGAATAACCCGTATGTCAAAACTCGAATAACGTTCCAGTAACTCTTTGCCGTCGTCCATAGCGTTACCGCAATTGAGTACGGCTAACGAACAGTTACGGAATGTTTTATAGAGTCCTCCCTGACTGGTATCCAGCAATTTACCCACTTCAGCTTTGGACAGGATGTCCAGGCGGCCTTCGGGGGTGATTTGCGCATCAACTACATTGTATTTCATTAGGTTCCTTTATTGATTTTTAGTTAATCCGGATAACTAAAAGTACTGTCGATCAATCCGATTATTTGTAGATGGGTATGAGTTTTAAAGCAATTAGAGTTATGCACGTAATAGAGCAAGTACAAGCGCTTCCAGATCAGGATGTGCTCCAAATGCACAATCTCTTAACAGGCCTTGTTTATCGATCAGGATATGTGAGGGTGTCCCTTTGAGGTTAAACAGCTCAAAGGTTTCTGCATGATAAGTAAATGATTGTAAATAATGTTGCACCTGCCGGCGGACCTTTTGCTGATAGGTTTGCGGCTGCTGCTCAAAGTTTGGAATACGATCGTTGATAAAAATCGCAATTTCATCATGATTAATGTCAGCTTGACGTTTGTGCAGGCGATCCATGGCCACAGGAAAAGGAATACGATAAGGCCATCGGCCTGCTGTTAATTTTCCTTGCTGTTCAAGGGCTCGTTGTGTTTCACCGACAACATCACCGTTGTCAATCAGGCGGATTAAATTTTCCAGGTTGTTTTTATCAAAATCTTCAAATGCTGTGGCTATACCCAATACCGATAAACCTTGATCAAAATAGCGTTGATACAAGTCTATTGCCTGCGGCAAGGAGTATAAAAAACAACCCGGACAGTTAACCTGAAATACTTCCACCAGAGCAACACGGCCGACTAACTGGTCAAGGTTAACAGGTCCGCCTTGAACCCAATCGGATACTTGTAATAATGGAGCCTTATGGCCTATCTGTGCTTTCACTATATATTACCCTGAAGATTCCGGTTCACTTTGGCTGGAGTGCTTCTTTCCGGCGTCAGGCATTTAACTTTTGTTTTTGTAAAACCTGTTGCCGGCGCCGGAGTTTAGCTGCACGTTTTGCAGCAAGCGACTTGGCGGCAGCGCTGCCGATATGAGTTTCACCGCGCTGTCTGGCTAATTCCATCTGTTTTTCACGCTCCATGAATCGGCTTTTTTGGTCTGCTGTGACCTTATCATGACAATGAGGACAGCTAACGCCTTGCTGGTATTTATCGCTGGCTTTATCGGCTTCGGTAATGGGTATGCGGCAGGCATTGCATTGATCGTAGTTGCCTTTCTCAAGTTGCAAATTGACGGTTACGCGCTCGTCAAAAACAAAGCATTCGCCTTCCCAGAGACTTTCTTGCGCAGGCACTTCTTCGAGATATTTTAAAATGCCGCCTTTAAGATGGTAGACTTCATCGAAACCTTGTTGCTTTAGAAAAGCCGTGGATTTTTCGCAACGAATACCGCCGGTACAAAACATGGCGATTTTTTTATGTTTTTCAGGATGAAGATTGTCTTTGACAAAGTTTGGGAACTCGCGAAAACTTTCGGTTTTTGGATTTATGGCGTTTTTAAATGTCCCTACTTTGAATTCATAATCGTTGCGTGTATCCACCAGGATGACGTCGGGCTCTGAAATGAGCTTATTCCAATCTTGAGGATTAATGTAGGTGCCGACGACATTTTTAGGATCAATGCCTTCCATACCCATCGTCACTATCTCCTTTTTGAGTTTAACCTTGGTGCGATTGAAAGGCAAAATGTCGGTAAATGACTCCTTATAATCGATATCTGCCAGACGGGGGTCGGTGCGCAACCAACCTAATACTGAATCTATCGCTATGCGCGATCCGGCTATCGTACCGTTAATCCCTTCCCGGGCAAGCAGCAACGTGCCTCGTACATCATCGGCTGCCATGACATCATGTAAAGGCTGACGTAAAGCCTGAAAATTTTCCAGAGTGACAAATTTATATAAAGCGCAAACGACTATTTGGGACATGTACTTCCTCATTGCAAGCTGAACCGTAAATCCAGAGCAAAAAGAAAGCTATTATACTGAAACGGGAAAAGGTTGTCGGCTATTAAGAGCTATAATATCGAGGGTCTGTGACGGTTACATTTGTGATTGCAAATAATTGTGCAGACCTATCTGTCCAATTAATTCAAGCTGGGTTTCCAGCCAGTCGAGATGTTCTTCTTCATTTTCCAGGATATGTTTAAAAATCTCTCTGGAAATATAATCTTTAATTTCTTCACAGTAAGCAATAGCGTCTCTTAGTGGCGGAACAGCCTCCTGTTCCAGTTTTAAGTCGCACTTCAGCATTTCTTCCGGATTTTCACCAATCAATAATTTGCCGATATCCTGTAAATTGGGCAAGCCTTCCAGAAAGAGTATGCGTTCGATTAATATATCGGCATGCTTCATCTCGTCAATAGATTCGTGATAAACCTTTTCATTGAGTTTTGCAAAGCCCCAGTTTTTATACATGCGTGCATGCAAAAAGTACTGATTAATCGCAGTAAGTTCATTAACCAATGCTTTATTAAGGAGCTCGATGACTTTTTTATCTCCTTTCATGGGCCGATACCTCGATTTTTAACAGGCATTAAGAATAGGCTGGTTTGATGCTGGCTGCATTATAGATTGTTTTTGCCGGTGATCGTCAAGCAATTCTTTAACATGTCTATTGCATTTTCCGCAGTCACTGCCTACGCCAAAGCATTGGAATAGCTGTTTTCGAGTACAAACACCATTCTCAATGGCAAGCTTTATCTGGCTATCTGTTACAGCTTTGCAAACACATACATACATTAATTATCTCCTGCATGATTAAACTTTGCAAATGATAACAATTCTCATTGAAAAAATAAAGCAGTAGATATCTTAAACTGTTCTTTTCACGCTACTTGAAGCAAATCAAAGTGGATATAGCACAGTGAAGAGTAGTAGATAATATCCTGGACAGATAAATCGGACTCGTAATGATCCCTGTCGCCAGCAATTACTTTGAATTTTATAAAAAGATCAATTATTACATGCTACTGTTGGCGATGTGCAAAAACCTGACAGGTGAGGATTTATTGATCCTAAATTCATCAGTTAAACCTGATAGAAAACGCTGGGCCAATTACGCCACAGTCAACCACCAGGTTGGTGAAATGAATAAAACCAGTTTTTTAAAGAATTGTAATTTATAAACTAACCTGACTCATTAAGGTTGATAGGAATTAAAATAATCCTGTTATTTTCCCGTTATCATCAATATCAATCCGTTCAGCAGCAGGCACTTTCGGTAAGCCCGGCATGGTCATCATATCGCCGGCTATGGCCACAATAAAACCGGCGCCATTGGCCAGTCTGACGTCTCTGATTTCTACAATATGGCCTGAAGGCGCGCCTTTAATGCCGGGGTTGGTTGAAAACGACATCTGGGTTTTTGCCATGCAAACAGGAAATTTTCCGTAATCCACATCCCAGGCCGCCAGTTGCGCTTTTACCCTGGCATTAGCAGTAATGCCAGCGGCGCCGTATAACTTGGTGGCTATCGCTTCAATTTTGCTCCAAAGGCTGAGATTTTCTTCATAGACATAAGTACAGCCCGGTTCGCGATTATCAACGATATTTACGACCTCTTCAGCCAGTTCTTCGGCGCCTGCGCCGCCATTTGCCCAATGTTTTGAAACGATGCAGCTAGCACCCAGGTCGGCGCATTTTTGCTGCAACAGATTGATTTCTGCGTCACTATCAAAAGTGAAGTGGTTAATGCATACCACGCAAGGTAAACCATAATGCTGAGTAATGTTGTGGTAGTGGCGCTCAAGATTTTCAAAGCCTTGCGCCAGTGCGTCAAGGTTTTCAGTATTCAAAGCTTCCTTGGCTATGCCACCGTGGAATTTAAGCGCTCTTACCGTAGCCACCAGCACTACCGCCGAAGGTTTAAGCCCAGCCATGCGGCATTTAATATCGATGAATTTTTCAGCGCCCAAATCGGCCCCGAATCCTGCTTCGGTTATCACATAATCAGCCAGTTTTAACGCTGTTTTGGTGGCGGTTACCGTATTGCAGCCGTGGGCAATATTGGCGAATGGGCCTCCATGTATGATGGCGATATTGTTTTCCAACGTTTGCACCAGGTTAGGTTTAATAGCATCTTTTAATAAGGCAGCCATCGACCCTTGCGCATTTAAATCGCTGGCATAAACCGGCGTTACTTTGTCGGATTTATAACCGATGACTATGCGTCCCAGACGTTCTTTAAGATCCGCGCGGCTGATGGCCAGGCACAGAATCGCCATGACTTCGGAGGCTACTACGATGTCATAACCCTCTTCGCGCAAATAGCCATTCGCAGGTCCGCCCATGCCGACAATGATATTGCGCAGAGCGCGGTCGTTCATGTCGACAACGCGTTTCCACTGGATGCGCCTTGGGTCTATGTCCAGCGCATTGCCATGATTGATATGGTTGTCTATCAATGCCGAAAGCAGGTTATGCGCGACACCGATCGCATGAAAGTCGCCGGTAAAATGCAGGTTGATGTCTTCCATAGGCACGACCTGGGAGTAACCGCCGCCGGCAGCTCCGCCTTTTACGCCAAAACAGGGGCCTAATGAAGGTTCGCGCAGGCACATTATGGCTTTTTTGCCCAAACGGTTCATGGCATCGCCTAAACCCACTGTTGTTGTGGTCTTGCCTTCTCCTGCAGGAGTAGGGCTGATAGCGGTGACCAGGATCAGCTTGCCGTCTTGTTGATCAGTCAGACTATTGATATATTCCAGTGATATTTTGGCTTTGTAATGACCGAAAGGGTCCAGGTGTTCGGCATCAATGCCGTACTGTTCTTTCGCCAAACCGATAATCGGTCGCATCGTGGCCTGTTGGGCGATTTCTATATCTGACATTGTATTTACTGGTTTAAGAATGGTTGTTTTTACATTAACTATAAACCGGAAAACGCGCACAAAGACGGCTGACTTTGTCACGCACGAGGGCAATAACTTCTTCGTCTTCGATGTTTTCCATGACGTCGCACATCATATTGGCGATTTCGATCATTTCTGTTTCCTTAAAGCCTCTTGTTGTCGGAGCAGGCGTGCCGACGCGAATGCCGCTGGTGACAAAAGGCGATTGCGGGTCGTTTGGCACGGCGTTTTTATTGACGGTAATGTGCGCTTTGCTGAGTGCGGCATCGGCCGCTTTGCCGGTAATGCCTTTGGCGATCAGGGAGACTAGCATCAAGTGATCGTCGGTGCCGTCTGAAACTACATCAAAGCCACGTTCGATAAAAACCTTGGCCATTGCCTGGGCGTTTTTAATCACCTGTTGCTGATAAGCGCGGAACTCAGGTTCCATGGCTTCTTTAAAAGAAACGGCTTTCGCGGCAATAATGTGCATGAAAGGGCCGCCTTGTATGCCGGGAAAAATGCTGGAGTCTATTTTTTTCTCTATTTCAGGATTGCTTTTGCATACGATAAGGCCGCCGCGCGGGCCGCGCAGGGATTTATGCGTAGTGCTGGTGACAACGTCCGCGAAGGGAACCGGATTGGGATATAAACCGGCTGCGATCAAGCCGGCGACGTGCGCCATATCGACCACAAAATAAGCGCCTACTTTATCGGCAATGTCCCTGAAACGTCGCCAATCCCAAACGCGTGAGTAAGCGGAAAAGCCGGCAATGATCATTTTGGGTTTGTGTTCCAGGGCTAATGCTTCAACCTGATCATAATCAATTTCACCTGTTTCAGGTTTTAAACCGTATTGAACGGCATTGTAGATTTTGCCGGAAAAGTTCGGTTTGGCGCCGTGCGTCAAGTGGCCGCCATTAGCCAGACTTAAACCCAATATAGTATCGCCCGGTTGAATCAATGCCATGAAGACAGCCATGTTGGCCTGGGAGCCTGAGTGCGCCTGTACGTTTGCATAATCGGCGCCAAACAATGCTTTGGCGCGGTCGATAGCCAATTGTTCGACTTTATCAACAAATTCACAGCCGCCATAATACCGTTTGCCGGGATAGCCTTCGGCGTATTTGTTGGTTAACTGCGAACCTTGCGCTTCCATTACACGCGGGCTGGTGTAATTTTCCGATGCGATCAATTCGATGTGATCTTCCTGACGCAGACGCTCTTCTTCCATCGCCTGGAACAGCTCATCATCAAAACCGGCTATGGACATGGATTTTTTAAACATTGTGTCTCCTGATTAAGAGTGGTGTTTATAAGAATTAGGGTGAATAAGTAATATTTGCAGATCAGCTACGTTGGTGCCGGTTGCTCCGGTATCAAGTAAATCCTGTGAGTTTCGCAAGGCTGTGTAAGAATCGTTGTCGTCCAGTGCAGCTGCCGGATCTATGCGGGCCAGAAGCATGCGTTCAATTGAGTCTTGATCAACGAGGCCGCCAGCCGCATCGGTAGGACCGTCGCGGCCATCGGTGCCGCCGCTAAGGAATGCCCAGTCGCCGTTTAATCTGTGTCGCTGCGCGGCAATAGCAAAAGCCAGCGCCATTTCCTGATTACGGCCGCCGCGACCATTGCCTTTCAGGGTAACGGTAGTTTCGCCGCCCGCTAACAGGGCAAGCGATTTATCGATGCCCTTGTCGATTAAGTGTTTTGCGTAAAGAGCCCATTTTTCAGCTTCATTTCTTACTTCGCCGGTAAGATGGCTATTGTACAACTGTGCTTCGTAGCCCAGATCTTGCGCGGCTTTAAGTGTTGCGTTGACGCTGATGGCATTGCTGCCGATCAATGTATGCGAGGTATTTTTGAAAACGTTGTCGCCAGGCTTCGGCGTTTCCGGGATTTTGCCCAGCTCGCCCTGTTCCAGATGATGCCGAACGTTTGCGGAAACCCTGTCCCAGATCCCTTTACTGTTGAAGACATTGATGGCGTCAGCGTAAGTTGTATTATCAGGTACGGTTGGACCGCTGGCAATCGCACTTAAATCGTCGCCTAATACATCGGATAAAACAAGCGCATGCAAGTCTGCGGGTGCCGCCAGCTTTGCCAAGCCGCCTCCCTTTAACTGTGATAAATGTTTGCGTACACAGTTAATCTGGTTGATGGTCGCACCGCAGGCGAGCAGCAAATCGGTAGTGGCAATCTTTTCTTGCAGAGTAATCGAGTCGACAGGGCAGGGGATAAGCGCTGAACCGCCGCCGCTCACCAATACCAAAACCAGCTCGCCTTCTTGCGCATGGCTTATCCGATCGGCACACTTAAGGGCTGCATTAAGGCCGGCTTCATCGGGCAGCGGATGCGAGGCGCCGATGACCTCAACATGTTCAACTGTGGTTACATTTTCATAGTTGGTTACAGCAATGCCAAAATCAGCCAGCAGGTGTGCTGGAATAATTTCCTGAGATGCTTTTGCCATGGCGCAGGCAGCTTTACCAAAAGCAATAAGATGGACTTTTGACCATTTGCCTGTACGCTTTTGAGCTTTACTATCCAGATTTAACAAGATTTCTAACTGTCCGTCATCTGCAAATAAACATTTTTTAACGGCCTGATAAGGGTCGGCGGCGGCGATGCCTGCCTGAAAAATGCTTAAGGCATCTTTTCTTGACGATAAGGTTGTTGGATTTGCTGGGCTCATTGAGAACGGTATTGCCTAAGCCATTGTTTTAGCCAGGGCGAAGATGTTTTCGGCATCAAGAACCTGTTTGTTGTCTTCAAATAATCTGGCGATACAAGCCCTGTGCAGAGCCAGTTTTAATGCGCCGAAGCCGATTGCGCCCCAAATGATTTTGCCGTGGCGCAAGTTACCCTTATCCATCATATCCGTGCCGCCAATTCCTAAAGGCGGAGTGGCGTTAGCATCGGCTATCATTTCAATACTGCTGTTATCTTTCCAGTGGTCAATTGTCAGCAGCTCAACCCCCGTTGCACCGGTTGCCAAAACGATATTCGCGTTTTCAATGGCTTTGGCTCTGGCATTATTATTAAAGGCTTCAATAGGGGTTATATCCACACCAAAACGCGCTTTTATATCATTGCAGGCTTGTATGGCACGCTCCATTTTACGTGCAGTCAATGCTACGCTTGCGCCTTCCTGAGCCAGCATGGCGGCTGCACGTTGCCCTACAGGGCCTGTGCCCGCCAACACGACGGCTTTTTTACCGGCGAGCACGCCGCTGGACGCCAGTTTGGCAACGGCTGCGGCTGCCGTCGTGTTACTGCCGTTACTGTCAAGCATCACGGAAACCTGAAAGCCGGGGAAAAAACAGCCTTGGACAGCGGCAAATAATTTCTGGCCGGCGATCATATTGCTGCCGCCCACGAATATGGCGGTATTTTTTTTATCTTTGGGCGCGCGTGTAAAAATTGCGCCTTCAACCAGGGCGGTAACATTTTCCGGCATTAATCCACCATGCCCGATAACATAATCCGCACCGCCGTCATAACCGACAACTGTATCGAAAACGGAAGGATGCGTGTCTGTGTCAAATTGGAATAATAGTTTTTTCATTAACTTATCCGTGTGTATGCGTTAATGTAATGATTTTGTGCCATATTATACCCGATAAAAAAAACTGTGCCGTGATTAAGCTGCACGCGCAGGGGGTGTTTTTACTATGGCAGGAATGATACGATTGCACCGATTGTCAGCCATTTATTTCACTTGTTAAAGTAAATTGATGGGGTGAGGGCTGCTTGGTTGTCGGGAATAACGATTGCCGGTTATTAATGAGGTTTTGTCAAAACAAACTTTGTATTAATTAAAATTTAAGGAAAAACAATGAAAACACCCGTTCATATTGCAGTTACCGGTGCGGCTGGGCAAATTAGCTATTCTTTGCTTTTTCGTTTGGCAGCGGGCTCGCTGCTAGGTGCTGACCAGCCCATCGTCTTGCATTTGCTGGAAATTACGCCCGCAATGAATGCCTTGCAGGGAGTCGTGATGGAGTTAAAAGATTGCGCCAGCCCCTTGGTTCATAGAATTGAAATAACTGATGATCCTATGGTGGCGTTCAGGAATGTAGATTATGCCTTTCTGGTAGGTGCTCGTCCACGAGGGCCGGGTATGGAGCGCAAGGATTTATTGGCAGCTAATGCAGAGATATTTGCAGTGCAGGGCAAGGCGTTAAATGCCGTGGCCAACAGGGATGTAAAAGTATTGGTAACCGGTAATCCCGCTAATACGAATGCCTTGATTACTATAAAAAACGCTCCTGATTTAAGCCCGGAAAATTTTTCAGCAATGACCCGTCTGGATCATAATCGAGCAATAAGCCAGTTAGCTGAAAAATGCGGTGTCCTGACTGCCGATATAAAAAATATGATTATCTGGGGTAATCATTCGGCTACGCAATATCCCGATTTACATCACGCCAAGGTAAAGGGCCAGGATGCCTTGTCGCTGATTGATGAAGACTGGTTTATTAATGAATTTATTCCTACTGTTCAGCAACGCGGCGCTGTCGTTATTCAGGCCAGAGGCCAGTCGAGCGCGGCATCTGCGGCAAATGCAGCAATTGATCAAATGAAAAACTGGATATCGGGTACCGAAGTCGGTGACTGGGTTAGTATGGGGATGCTTTCTGACGGTAGCTATGGCGTTGCCGGAGATCTAGTTTATTCCTTTCCGGTAACGGTAGTTGACGGTAAGGCGAGTATTGTAAAAGGCCTGGCTATTAATGAATTTAGCAGGCAAAGAATGAAGTTGACGGAAGATGAGCTAAAAGAAGAGAGAGAGGCAGTCAGCCATTTATTTTGAGCTTGCATTTAAGTCATAAAAAATATTTTGGGAACTTGAAATGCTGATTCCGTAGGTCCTGAATCTCTTGAGCCTATGTTGGAGGCTCAGGAGATTATTATTAGGAAAATAGTTTTGACGAGATTGCCCTGCTTTTGCCATTAAATGCCTGGAGACTTCAAACAACCCTATCACTCGGCTCAAGTCCTGCAAAAAAAGCTCCGATGTTTTCCAGTACGCGATTACCCATGGCTACGCGCGTCTCTTCAGTTGCGCTGCCCAAATGCGGCAGCAGGGCGACATTATCCAGCTCCAAAAAGCCGGGATCTATAGCCGGTTCACCTTCGAACACATCTAAGCCCGCGCCGGCAATCCAGCCTTCTTTTAATGCTTTAATCAAGGCCTTGCTGTCAATAACATCGCCACGGGCGGTATTGATTAAATGGGCGGATGGGCGCATCAGTTTTAGTCGTTGTTCATTGATTAAGTGCCGGGTTGCCTCGCCGCCGGGGCAGTGTAAAGAGACAAAGTTGGCTTCTGATAACAGCTCTTCAATCGTTTTACAGCGAATGGCTTGCAAATCGTCAATGATGTTTTGCGCGGGTTGTGACGGCGCGAAAAACAAAATTTTCATGTCGAAGCCATGATGGGCTTTTTTTGCCATTGCCTGGGCTATGCGTCCAAAGCCGATCAGTCCGAGTGTGTTGCCTGTAACTTTTTGTCCGAGCATGTGCGTGGGCCGCCATCCGGTCCATTGCCTGCTGCGTATCAGGCGGTTGCCTTCAGAAGCGCGTCGTGCCGACATTAACAGCAGCAACATGGCAATGTCAGCGGTGCAATCGGTCAAAACATGCGGCGTATTGGTAACAACCAGCCCTTGTGCCTTGGCGGCATTGATATCGATATTGTTATATCCGACGCCGAAATTGCCGATAATCCTGGCTCGCTTGTTTTCAACATTGAGTATGTCAGCGCTAATCAAGTCGGTAACGGTGGGTAACAAGGCATCAGCCGTTTGCAGGGCGTGTTTAAGTTCCTCTGCTGTCATGGGAATGTCGCTTTCATTCAGGTGAACATCATAAAGTGCTTTTAACTGTGCTTCGACTTCAGCCGGCCATTTACGAGTGACGATGACTTTAGGTTTGCTCATTGAGGGCCTCCACAGAGTGTTATGGATTTAGAAGCAAAATATTAACCGGTTGGGTAAGTACCCGTGTGCATCAACTTAGGCAGAGTAGGATCATTATACTGGAGACCGACGGCTTCGGTTTTCCTTAGATAAGCTTTTTAAGTTGATGCACAGAGAGGTGTGCCGAATGACTCGGCACCGGGTTCAGGCAATTATTTCGCTGTGGAACGATAGTATTCGATAGCCGCGGCGACGCCGCTACCCGGTTTAATATCGAAGCCGCAGTCCAGTAACGCCATCTCAACACCTGCGATAGCGCCCAGCATGGATACGTCATTCATATCGCCGACATGGCCGATACGGAAGGCTTTACCGGCAAGTTCAGATAAGCCGGCGCCCAAAGAGATATTATATTTACTAAAAGCAGTGTTGATGACAGCACGGGCATCTTTATCTTCAGGGACAATAATTGCCGTCACCGTGTCAGATTCAAAACCGGGTTGAGCGCATATTTTTAAACCCCAGGCGGCCACGGCTTTACGGGTGCCTTCCGCTAAGCGGTGGTGGCGCGCATAGACATTTTCCAGGCCTTCTTCGAGCAGCATATCCAGTGCTTTACGCAAACCGTACAGAATCGGCAAAGCCGGTGTGTAAGGCGTATAGCCATCTTTGTTGGCGTTCATCTGGTCTCTTAAATCCAGGAAACAGCGAGGGTAAGTCGATGTCTCAGTGGCTTTGAGAGCTTTTTGGCTGAATGCCAGAAATGCACCACCCGCAGGCAGCATAAAACCTTTTTGAGATCCGCTGATCGCGCTGTCGACGCCCCATTCATCCATACGGAAATCAAGGCTGGCGATAGAGCTGACGCCATCAACGAGTAGCAGGGCAGGGTGGCTTGCAGCATTCATCGCTTCGCGAACGCCGCCAATATCGCTGGTTACACCGGTGGCGGTTTCATTATGAGTCGCCAGAATAGCCTTGATTTCGTGTCCGGTATCCTCTTTCAAGCGCGCTTCCAGTTTGTCGAGCGGAATGCCTTTACCCCAGGTTTCTTCATGAACCTCAACATTGAACCCCAAGCGTTTGCACATTTCAGCCCATAAATGGCTGAATTGGCCGAAACGGTAGATCAATACCTTATCCCCGGGATTCAAGGTATTTGTCAATGCGATTTCCCAGCCCGCAGTTCCTGTCGCAGGAAATACAAAAGCTTGTCCTGTTTCGGTTTTAAAAATTTTCTTCAGGTCTAGTAACAGAGGCGTTAGCAGCTTGGGAAAAACAGGAGAGCGGTGATCTTCCATGGGAATATGCATTGCATTCAGAATTTCATTAGGCACGTTAGTAGGGCCTGGAATATATAGGTGGTTACGACCAGCCATGGTATTGCCTCGGTAAGTAGTTGAAAAAGCGATTGGGGCAGGCCGGGAATTAAAAGCCAGCGCCCAAAAATCGTTAATAATGACATAGCCACTGACAATGGGCAAGATTTGATTTGTTGGAACAAAATAGAATATGCACGTTAAAAATTGAACTTTTCTTGCGCTAAAAGTAGAATGGGCAATTTATTTGTTTCCGACTTGGGCTTAAGCATGGGTACGCGTATTCTTTACGTGCGGATTTATTAGCATAATAGGAGTGAATGCTCATCTATAGCTTGCTGCGGCAAGCAAGGCCAGAAGCCGGATTAATCATTCAAGTACTGAGTTCAGTACCTTTAAGGCAGGAAGTTATAATGAGTCACACTTTATATACGGCGTCTATTCAACGTGTCCAACGCAGTGAATTAGCCGTTCCGGGGTCAAACCCTGATATGTTCGAGAAAGCGATGAAAAGTGGCGTGGATTTCATCTTTCTCGATCTTGAAGATGCTGTGGCTCCTGATGATAAGTTACGCGCCAGAAAAAATATTATTGAAGCGATTAATGATCTGGACTGGAAGGGTCACGGCATCACTATTTCAGTGCGTATTAATGGCCTGGATACCCAGTATATGGTCCGAGACGTGGTTGATCTTGTTGAGCAATGCGGCGCGAAACTGGACACTATTTTAATTCCCAAGGTGGGCGTTTATGCTGATGTTTATATGGTTGAGGCTATGCTTAACCAACTGGAAATGCAACAGGGACTGAAAAATAAAATAGGCATTGAAGCATTAATTGAAACTGCATTAGGCATGGCTAATGTAGAAGATATTGCGCGGAATGGCGCATCAGGCCGTCTTGAAGCACTGCATTTCGGCGTTGCTGATTATGCGGCCAGTAATCGTGCAAGAACCACCAACATTGGCGGTTTAAATCCTGATTATCCGGGCGATCAATGGCATGCCGCGATTAGCCGTATGACAGTCGCGTGCCGTGCTTTTGGTTTGCGCCCTATCGACGGCCCATTTGGCGACTTTAAAGATCCGGAAGGGTATATCATGGCGGGCAAGCGCGCAGCGGCTTTAGGCTGTGAGGGTAAATGGGCCATTCATCCGTTACAAGTAGAGTTAGCCAATGACATTTTTACCCCGCCTGCATCCGAGGTTGAAAAAGCGAAACGGATTCTCTCTGCCTTACAAGAAGCGGCTGCGCAAGGTAAAGGCGCAGCTTCTTTAGATGGCCGGTTAATTGACGCCGCTTCAGAGAAAATGGCCAATAATGTGGTAAAGGCGGCTGAGGCCATTGCTGCAAAAACTCAATAAGGCTTAAGGGGCAAGGTAAATAGCATCGCCTTGTTCCTCCTGTCCTTTCACCTTAATAAAAAATCAACAATGGAGATGCTGTGGATATTCATGAATATCAGGCAAAAGATATTTTAAGTGGCTACGGGGTAAAAATCGCTGAAGGTGGTTTGGCGTATAGCCCGGAGGATGCGGTGCAACGCGCCAGAGAAATCGGCGGACATATATGGGCAGTAAAGGCACAGATTCACTCAGGCGCACGCGGTAAGGCGGGCGGCATTAAAATTTGTAAAACCCACGACGAAGTTGAGGCCGCTGCGGATTACTTATTGGGTAAAAGGCTGATCACCAATCAAACCGGCCCGGCGGGTAAAGTGTGTTCAAGGCTGTATATCGAGGCGGGCACCGACATCGCCAAGGAATTGTATTTCTGCTTGTTGGTTGATCGTAGCTCAGAACGCGTCGTCATGGTTGGCTCTGCGCAAGGCGGTATGGAAATCGAAGAGCTGGCGGCCAATGATCCGGATGCCATTACGAAAATATATATTGAGCCCGCAGTCGGATTGCAAGACTTTCAGTCGCGTGAAATGGCGTTTGCCTTGGGTCTGGATGCTGAAATATTGAGTCACGCCGTTAAGACTATCAAAGGTTGTTATCGCGCCTTGCGTGCAAACGATGCCAGTATGCTGGAAATTAACCCGCTGGTGATTACAAAAAGCGGTGAGTTAGTTGCCCTGGACGCAAAGATGGGCTTTGATGATAACGCCTTGTTCAGGCAGCAAAAAATTTCTGAATTGCGTGATAAAACCCAGGAAGATCCTCGTGAAATGGCGGCGGCAGATCGCGGCTTGAGCTATGTCGGATTAGACGGGGACATCGGTTGCATGATAAACGGGGCGGGCTTGGCGATGGCCACTATGGACATGATTAAACTGGCGGGAGGCGAACCGGCCAATTTTCTGGATGTGGGCGGAGGCGCCTCGGCTGAACGTACTGAAAAAGCTTTTCGCCTGGTTTTGGCTGACAAAGGCGTAAAAGCCATGCTGGTGAATATTTTTGCCGGAATCAACCGTTGTGACTGGATTGCTGAAGGTGTGGTTCAGGCGGTTAGAAAGATTGACATGAAAGTGCCGCTCATCGTTCGACTGTCTGGCACCAATGTAGAAGAGGGCCGGCGTATTATTGCAGAAAGCGGGTTACCTATCATTACCGCAGAAACCTTGGCTGAAGCAGCTGAAAAAGCAGTGCAGGCACGTAATGAAGTGGTTGCAAAAGAAGCGGCTCAGGAGGTATAAGTGGCTATTTTTATTGATGAAACAACGCGTATTATTGTTCAGGGATTTACCGGAAAAATAGGTACATTTCATGCGCAGGATATGATTAACTACGGCTCACAAGTGGTAGGCGGCATCACTCCCGGCAAAGGCGGACAAACTCATCTTGGACTGCCTGTTTTTAATACCGTCAAAGAAGCCGTACAGCAAGCCGGAGCGGAAGCAGGCATTATTTTTGTTCCGCCAGCTTTTGCTGCCGATTCCATTATGGAAGCAGCTGACGCAGGCATCAAATATTGTGTAGCGATTACCGACGGTATTCCGACCCAGGATATGATGAAGGTAAAGAACTTTCTGCGCCGTTTCCCGGCGGACAAAAGAATGATACTGACCGGACCTAACTGTGCCGGTACCATCAGCCCCGGACGCGCCATGCTGGGCATTATGCCGGGGCACATCTATATGCGGGGCAATGTAGGCATTGTCGGTCGTTCCGGCACTTTAGGCTATGAGGCTGCCGATCAAATGAAGCGCCTGGGCATTGGTATTTCCACTTCAGTCGGTATTGGCGGCGATCCTATCAACGGCAGTTCGCACCGCGATATTCTGGAAAAATTCGAACAGGACCCGGAAACCAAGGTGGTCGTGATGATTGGCGAGATTGGAGGGCCGCAGGAAGTTGAGGCCGGAATCTTTGCCAAGGAACACATGACGAAACCGCTGGTGGCCTATATTGCCGGTTTAACCGCACCCGAAGGTCGGCGCATGGGTCATGCCGGTGCGATTATTTCATCGGCTGGCGAGAGCGCCGCTGAAAAAGTAGCGATACTCAAAGAGTTGGGGGTTACTATCTGCCCGACGCCAGCGGCTATGGGTGATACTGTGGCGCAAGTTCTGGCCAAATTATAACCTGAACTGATCGTATATAATCGTATATTTAAGTGAAAAGCCGCAACCTGCCGGCGCAGGTTGCGGCTTTTTTACGTTTGAGATGTCTATTGATGAGAAGCTGTTCTATAGCCACTTCTTTTTCTTGAAAAATCGTAGCAAAAATAGTGATATACCGATGAATATGATCCACAATACCGGGTAGCTCCATCGCCATTTCAATTCCGGCATATAGTCGAAATTCATGCCATATACGCCTGCGATAAAGGTTAAGGGAATAAAGATCGAGGCGAATACTGTCAGCACTTTCATGGTTTCATTCATTTTGTTACTGATGCTGGATAAGTAGATATCGAGCATACCCGCTATTAAATCCCGATAAGATTCCATGGCTTCAATAATGCGTATGGCATGGTCATAAATATCTCCGAAATAACGTCTCGTCTTGATGTCAAGTAAGGGCGACTCGCTGCGTTGAATAGCCGCTAGCAACTCTCGCAAGGGCGAAATATTTCTGCGCAGAAAAATTAACTCACGCTTGAATTTCTGGATTTTTGACAGTGTATTAGTCGATGGATCAGTCAGTAAATCATCTTCAACAGATTCAATCAGCTCATCAAAAGAATCTTGTAAGGCAAAATACTCATCAACGACGGTATCCATAATCATATAGGCGAGATAATCGCTCCCCAGGTGTCTGAGCTGGCTCTTGTCGTTGTTCAGCCGGTTCAGGATAGGATCAAAGAGATCGTCCGGTTTTTCCATGAAGGTAAAAACGAAGTTGTTTAATACCAGTAAGCTTATTTGTTCATATTCGACATTAAATTCCTCGTTTCCTAGAGAAATCGCTTTAAGAACAATGAATATATAGTCATCAAATTCCTCGAATTTGGGCCGCTGATGGGTATTAAGAATATCTTCCAGCACCAATCCATGAATGCCAAAATGTTGCCCTACGGCATCAATGATGCCTACGTCTTTTAGTCCGTCAACAATGACCCATGTTATGGTATCGGTTGCCCTGTAGGCTAGAAGCTCTTCGATCGATTTAACGGTATGTTTTTTGAAAGTAGATTTATTGTAGTTGACTACTGAGATTTTATGCTCGTGTTCATGCACTTCGCCGACATGCACCAGCGCACCGGGTGGTAATCCTGACTTTTCGGCAGCGGAACTGAGTGATTCATACATGGTTAATCCTTGTAATTGCTTGGCTGAGTTGTTTTACCAATAGGCTTGGGGATAATTATGCCTGTATTGTTCAATTGTTTACAGGATGCGTTTATTCCCGGCAGGCGCTTGAAAGGTATTGTTTGGACATGGTCCCCGCCTTTTCCGTTACCAGTTTGGGTACAAGATAACCTGGCAGCATGGCCTGAACCTGCTTCATAAGCGCAATAGCTTCAAGTTCAGGCACTTCAAAATGCCCTGTGCCTGTGGCTTTATCCAATACATGCAGATAATAAGGAATAACCCCGTGAGTAAAAAGGCGTTCACTCAGTTCACATAATACTGATGCATCGTCATTAACGCCTTTCAGCAAGACCGATTGATTGAATAATGGAATGCCGTTGTTTTTTAGCTGCTCGCAGACAGCAATAACCCGCGCATTGATTTCATTGGCATGGTTACAGTGCACAACGACGACGACCTGTTTAGGGCTTTGTTTAATCGTATTGATCAATTCATCAGTGATTCGGGCAGGTAAAACGATAGGCAGGCGGCTGTGTATCCTTATGCGTTTTAAATGCTTGATATTGTTCAGTTGCTGGATAAGTTTGACAAATCTTTGATCGCTTAATAATAACGGATCGCCGCCGCTTAAAATAACTTCCGAAATACTGGTATCTTCCCGGATATATTCGATAGCCGCTTGTTCATTCTGTTTGCTCAGTTGCAAGTCGGAGTAAGGGAAATTCCGGCGGAAGCAATACCGGCAGTTAATTGCGCAACTGCCGGTATTGATCAGCAAAACCCGTCCATGATATTTATGGATAACACCCGCTCTGGTAGCGGCTGGCAGATCACCGACAGGATCGCTATTAAAGCCGGGGTAAGCGACCAGTTCGTTCTTAATGGGCAATACTTGCCGCAATAAAGGATCATTCGGATTGCCTTTTTCCATGCAGGCGGCAAAACTTAAAGGTACCCGCAGCGGAAAGTTATCAGCGGCAGACAGCGAAGCTGAAAGGTCATCAGGCGACAAGTGCAGATAATGACATAATTCGTCAAGAGTAGCGAAGGCTTCAGCAAGTTGTTGTTGCCAGTTTTTATTAAAGTGCAGTGTTTCGTTGCGTTGTTCTGACATGAAAGTGCTTATTTAAAGTTTCTATCGATTGTTGCCTCCATTATAATGGATGGGTTTACATTGTTTGTCATCTTGAGGATAAAATGGCTAGTTATAGTACTAATGAGTTTAAGGCGGGATTAAAGGTCATGTTGGACAATGATCCCTGTGCAATTATTGAAAATGAGTTTGTTAAGCCAGGGAAGGGACAAGCTTTTAACCGGGTAAAAATCAGAAACCTGAAAACCGGTCGCGTTATTGAAAGAACTTTTAAGTCCGGCGATTCGCTCGAAGGGGCGGATGTGGTCGATGTTGAGATGCAATACCTTTATAATGACGGTGAGTTCAGGCATTTTATGGTGCCGGATACGTTTGAACAGTATCAATGTGATGAAAAAGCCGTCGCTGAAGCCAGTAAGTGGCTTAAAGATCAGGACTCTTGCACGGTGACATTATGGAATGATGCGCCGTTGTCGGTTACGCCTGCCAATTTTGTTGAGTTGGCGATTGTTGAAACTGATCCGGGTGTGCGCGGCGATACTTCCGGCGGCGGCGGTAAACCGGCCAAGCTGGAAACCGGCGCAGTGGTCAGGGTTCCGTTATTTGTGCAACAGGGTGAAGTTATCAAAGTTGACACCCGTACCGGAGAATATATTTCGCGCGTGAAAGAATAGTGCCGAATACCTGGCAGCCGACCTGTTCGATAGAACTGATGCGCTTGAGAGCGCAGATGCTTTATGCCATACGGCAATTTTTTTTAGAAAGAGACGTGCTTGAGGTAGAAACACCCTTGCTCAGTCATAGCAGTGGAACCGATCCTCAACTGGACTTTTTTACCACTGAGTATGGATTGTCTCCGTTACAACGCAGCTTGTTTTTGCAAACCTCTCCTGAGTTTGCCATGAAGCGGCTATTGGCTGCGGGTAGTGGCTCCATTTATCAAATAGGTAAAGCCTTTAGAAATGGCGAATCAGGACGCTTTCATAATCCCGAATTTACCCTGTTGGAATGGTATCGGGTCGGTTTTACATTGCCGCAATTGATGGATGAAATTGCCGAACTGATAGATTTGCTGTTTAAAAATCATCGAACTCTGAATACAGCGCAACGGTTTAGTTATCGGGAGCTTTTTCTTCAGCATACCGGACTGGATCCATTGGTTTTCTCAAATCAGGATTATTGCGCCTATGCCCTGGATAATGACGCACCTGAAGCAGTCAGCATTTGCGGAAATAATCATGCCTTATGGCTGGATTTTATTTTCAGCCATAAGGTGCAGCCCCGGTTGAAAGGCAACGTTTTGTATAGTGTTTATGATTATCCTGCGTGTCAATCATCTTTAGCCCGTATTAATGCAGACAGTCCGCTAGTGACTGACCGCGTCGAAATCTTTATCGATGGCATTGAATTAGGTAATGGCTATTATGAATTGACCGATGCAAAAGAGCAGGAAAAGCGCTTTGACGATGAAATCGGCATCAGGCTGCAGGAAAAACGCCCGTTTACCGTTAAGGATAAACGGCTTATTGCAGCGCTGGAGGCAGGACTTCCGGACTGTTCAGGCATGGCCATAGGCCTGGATCGTTTATTAATGCTTTTGTCTGATAGCGCGACTATTCAGGATGTGCTTAATTTTCCTATACACAGGGCTTAAGCCGTTTAAATATTTACTGTGTTATAATCTGAGAGTCCTTCATTTTTAGATAATGATGTAATTTTTTAGCTGCCTACATGAAATCAAATATTTTTTCTTGCTTGTTATTGCTGTGTCTGCTGTTTTCATTCGCAGTTAAAGGTGATGAAGAATTCGTTGTTGAGGATATCAAGGTTAAAGGTTTGCAACGCATCTCTGAAGGTACTGTCTTTAATTATCTTCCTGTTAATGTCGGTGAAAGATTTTCCCTGAATAATGTGGGTCCTGCCATTAAGGCCTTGTTTAAAACAGGGTTTTTCAAGGATGTGTCCCTGGAAAGAGAAGGTTCAACATTGATTGTTAATGTCGTGGAGCGCCCATCCATAGCAAAAATCATATTTGAAGGCAATAAAGACCTCAGCAAAGAGGACTTGACAAAAGCGTTAGACAAAATCGGGTTGTCTGAGGGCAAAATATTTGACCGTCAAGTGCTGGATAAGGTCGAGCAGGAATTGACCCGCCAATACCTGAGTCATGGTAAATATGGCTTAAAGATAAAAACAGATGTGTCTGACCTGACCCGGAATCGCGTTGGCATCCACATTAAAATTTCTGAAGGCAGAGTGACCAAAATCAAGCAGATCAACATCGTCGGCAATAATGCCTTTGATGACAAGACGCTGCTGGGCAAATTTGAATTGAGTACTTCGAACTTATTATCCTTTTACAGCAAGGATGACCAGTACTCCAAACAAAAATTATCTGCGGATCTGGAAACTTTGCGGTCTTATTATCTGGATCGCGGATATATCAACTTTTCAGTTGAATCCACACAAGTGGCCATTACGCCGGATAAAAAAGATATTTATGTGACTATAAATGTCAAAGAGGGCGATATTTACAAGCTATCTAAGGTCAAGCTGGCCGGTAATCTGGTGGTGCCTCCCGACCAATTGATCAAGCTGGTCAGTGTCGGACCGGAAGAGATTTTTTCCAGAAAAAATGCCACGGAGACGTCAAAAGCGATTCAGGATCGATTAGGCGATGAAGGTTATGCGTTTGCCAACGTAAATATGGTGCCTGAAATTAGCGAAGCTCAAAAGACGGTTGATATGACCTTTTTCGTTGATCCGGGTAAGCGGGTTTATGTGCGCCGTATTAATATGAGCGGCAATACTAAAACCCGTGATGAAGTGCTGCGCCGCGAAATGCGCCAGATGGAAGCCAGTTGGGCTTCAAGCTCAAAAATTGAACGTTCAAAAACGCGCCTTGAACGTTTGGGCTATTTTGAATCGGTCAATGTTGAAACACCGCCCGTTGTAGGCACAGCCGACCAGATCGATGTTAATTATTCAGTGGTGGAGAAAGCCTCTGGTAATTTATCGGCAGGCATCGGATATTCTCAGGTTCAAGGGATTGTCTTAAATGCTAATATTGCGCAGGATAACGTATTCGGTTCGGGCAAGCGGGTGAACGTCGCCTTTAACAATAGCACCTATACTACGAATTATCAGTTTGGCTTTTTCAATCCCTATTTCACTACGGACGGCATTAGCCAAGGCTATAATATTGGCTATGCCAAGCGAAATGCCGGGGCGGTTAATATCGCCAATTATTCTACCGATGTCTTCAATGCCGGCCTTAACTTCGGCATTCCGTTGAATGAATTCGACCAGATAAGATTTGATGCTGATATAAAGCATACGACCTTAAAGGTGAATGAGAATAATGATTGCAGTTTCAACAGCTTTACCAATACTTGCAACGCAAATGTATCCAGGGAAATCCGGGATTTTATCAAAGAGGAAGGTGACAAGTTCTGGACATTTGCGCCGGCAGTCAGCTGGACTCATGATACGCTTAACAGAGCATTATTTCCGAATAAAGGCGGACAGCAGCGTTTCTCTGCATTAGTGACAGTTCCGGGCAGTGATCTTCAATATTATAAAGTCGGTTACAGGCATCAACATTATTTTCCTCTGGCCAAGGACTTTACTTTTAAACTGAACGGTGAAGTCGCCTATGGCGACGGCTATGGGAATACTGGTGGATTGCCTTTCTTTGAAAACTATTTTGGCGGTGGTACCGGCTCGGTTCGCGGCTTTAGGAATAACACTCTAGGACCCTTATCAACGCAAGAGAACGTTTTAGATCCCACTCTCTTTCCTTTTGGCGGTAGCACTTTTACAGGCAGGCCGATCGGCGGCAACACTAAAATTATTGGCAATGCAGAGTTGTTTTTTCCTGTACCCTTTTTGGCAGATATGAAGTCGGTCAGATTAGGAACTTTTTTTGATGTGGGTACCATCAGCAATAACTTCTCAGTAAGTGACATGAAATATTCTACCGGGGTTTCAGGTGAATGGTTGTCTCCATTTGGAGCCTTATCCGTGAGCGCTGCATTACCTTTAAATGTTTCTCCACAAGATCAGAAGCAGATATTCCAGTTTAACTTCGGACAAAACTTCTAACAGATGTTATTTTGGTTTAATTAGCTTATCCCCTATAATCTAGCGCACTATAATTCGTCCTTATTACACTTTAACTACAATCATCGGAGTTCTATTTAACAATGAAAAAGAAAATTGCTTTATTCTTAGGCTTGTTGTTCGTTACAAATGTCAGTTTTGCCGATTTAAAAGTTGGCTTCGTTAATATACCTGCTGTTCTTGAAAAAGCTCCCCAAGCTGAAAAGGCTAAAAAACGTTTAGAACAGAAATTTTCATCTCGGGATAAGCAATTAGTTGCTCAGCAAAAAGAAATCCAGAGTATGGAGGAAAAATTGACCCGGGATGCATCGGTCATGAGCAGCTCTGAAAAAAATAATTTTGAAAAAGATATTTTAAATAAGAAAAGAGATGCAAAAAGAGCTCAACAGGAGTTCAGCGAAGACTTTAACGCCAGCCGGAATGAAGAGTTGGGCAAATTGCAACGTCGTATCGTTGAAGCCGTTCGAGCTATAGCCAAAGATCAGGATTACGATTTATTACTGACTGATGGCGTTATTTATGCGAACGATCAGATTGATATAACTGCTCAAGTGCAGCAAAAACTGTCTACGATGCCAGATTGAGCTCCTTACCCTGCATAAATAACCCCAACTTAACCTTAACATTGACGAAAGCACTCTAAAACATGTCTATTACCTTAGGTATTTTACAAATACAAGCATTCTTGCCACATCGATATCCTTTTTTATTGATTGACAAAGTGGTTGAGTGCGAACCAGGGTCAAGATTGTTGGGAGTGAAAAACGTTACTTATAACGAACCTTTTTTTCAAGGTCATTTCCCACAGAAGCCAATCATGCCGGGTGTGCTGATTCTGGAAGCCCTGGCGCAATCGACTGGCTTGCTAGCTTCAGAAACAGCCGGGGACGAGCTGGCAGGAATGATCTATTACCTGGTGGGTATTGATAAAGCCAAGTTTAAAAGACCTGTTGTCCCAGGTGATCAATTGATGCTGGAAGCAAAGTTTATTAAAAGTAAGCGTAACATTTGGGCATTTGACTGTCGTGCAGAAGTTGACGGTGAATTTGTCGCAAGCGCTGAAATCAGATGTGCAGCCGTGGTAGAGTAATTTTGATTGATCCAACAGCTATAATTGACGCTCATGCTGAACTAGCGGATGATGTGTCTATTGGCGCTTATTCTGTCATAGGCGCCGATGTAACAATTGATGCAGGAACGGTTATAGGTCCCCATGTTGTTATTAAAGGGCCGACTTCTATTGGAAAAAAAAATCGCATCTATCAATTCACTTCAATTGGCGAAGATCCTCAGGACAAAAAATATGCATTTGAGGTAACGCGACTTGAAATTGGCGATAGAAATACGATTCGAGAATTTACCTCAATGCACAGGGGAACCCAGCAGGATCATGGCGTTACTCGCATAGGCAATGACAACCTGTTTATGGCATACACCCATGTAGCTCATGATTGCATTATTGGTGATCATGTCATTATGGCTAATGGCGCTTCATTGGCAGGACATGTGCGCCTGAATGATCATGCTATTCTGGGCGGATTTACCCTGGTGCATCAGTTCACTCAAATAGGTCAATACAGTTTTGCCGCGATGGGCAGTGCTATTACACAGGATATTCCGCCTTTTATCATGGTTGGCGGCAAACCTACCCGGCCTCATGGCATAAATTCAGTGGGTATGGAACGTAACGGCATTTCGGCTGAAGATATCAGATTGATCAGGAATGCTTATAAAATAATCTATAAGATGAACTTAAGACTTGAGGATGCTATAGAGCAGATAGAAGAGCTTTCGGAAAATAGTGGCCAAGTCTCTGACTTGGTTGATTTTCTGAGAAATGTGCGCAGGGGGATTTTGCGCTAATGTTCAGCAACTTTTAAGTCATTAAAAGCCTGTTGCTATGGACGACCACTATTTAACCTATTTCACCCGGGATATTCTTATTGCCGGAGTTGATGAGGCTGGACGCGGGCCACTTGCAGGGCCGGTGGTCGCGGCAGCCGTAATTCTTGATCCGTTAAGACCCATTGATGGTCTGGCCGACTCTAAAATACTGAGTGAGGCCAAGCGAAATCATTTTTTTAAGATGATTAAGAAGAATGCGTTAAGCTGGTCCCTGGGTATATCCACTGTTGAAGAGATTGACGAGCTCAACATTTTCCAGGCAACTCTTTTGGCCATGCAACGCGCTATAAATGGATTGGCTATACTACCTGATCATGCATTAATAGACGGCAATTGTATTCCCAGTTTGTCAATTCGTGCCCAGGCTATTGTGAAAGGTGACAGTAAAGTAAAAGCAATCAGCGCTGCTTCTATTTTGGCGAAAGTGGAGCGAGATCAAATCATGGTCGACTATCATAAAAAATATCCTGATTTTTCTTTTAATCAGCATAAAGGTTACGGTACGCCGCAGCATATGAACGAGATCGATCAATTTGGGATTTTATCTATTCATAGAAGAACTTTTAACCCGGTAAAAATGATAATAGAGCGACAAAGCTGAGCTTTCAAGTTGTGTTGTTTGCCTTAAAATCGCCCTATTCATGTGCCTGTCTAATTCGCTATGATCTTTCCAGTTCATCAAGGGAAGATATTGCCGAAAGGCGCTATCGGGCGATTACGAATAAGTACAAATCTGAAGAATCGGCTTTTGCTTTTAACGGGAATAGAAGAGCTCAAGCTGACATTACAATAATGTGAGTTTGCTCCGCCTACTCTTTTTCTATCCATTCTTCCAGAGCCGCAATAATACTCTTCGCCTGGTCTTTGCTGGAAATATTGAATTTGGATTTTTGTTGATATTCGCCATTGCGTTTTTGATAACGGCGAATCGTATACTTATCGGGGCCGTATTCTTCCTTGGCGCGATTCCACTCCTGGTAACGGTACATCACCGTAGCCCATGCGCCTTTAGTCAGCACTTTCTTATTCAGTTCTTTAACGGTTTCAATGCCCCCATCTTCGTAAGTTACACTCAGTTCATCTACAGTTTCAGCCATATTATTCTCAAATAATTAAGTTAAAGATAACTTTTTGATTTAGTGTTATTGACTATCGGCCAAAAAATTGCCCGAATGCACGACTACCGTTGCCGGTTTTAATGGTATCTATCACTTTCATGGTTTTGGCATCGATTACGGATACCGTGCTATCAAACCAGTTAGCCACATAGACATGACGATCATCGGGATGTGTGCTGATGCCCTCAGGCTTATTGCCTACATCAATCAGGCTGATTTCTTTTAAAGTTGCCGTATCAATAACCGACACAGAGCCGTCATCCTGATTGGTTACAAATAAGCGGGTGTCATTAAGCGCCAATGCGGCGGCATAAGGCAGCATGTTGACCTTAATAGTAGCGATGGGTAACAGGCGTTTGGCTTCCAACACAGTCACATCATCGCTTTGTACATTGGCGACATAAATGCGCTCGCCTCTGGAATCGATGGTAAGTCCAAAAGGATGAGAGCCAACCAGCGAGGTTTTGGTGAGAGTCAGATTATTGAGATTAATTTTAGAAACTGAATCACTGAGCCGGTTGGCGACATACAGCCAGCGATTATCAGGGCTGACTACCAGGCCGGATGGGGAATCGCCTACAGGGATGGTTTTAATAATTTTAAGGCTGTCGGCGTCAACAACATCGACATTATTATTATACCAGTCCGCCACATAAATCCGTTTGCCATCAATTCCTGTCGCAATGCCTAATGCTCCGTCACTTACCAACACTTCAGTAATAACTTTGCGTTTTTTTACATCTACAACTGCGAAACCCTTGGCTTCCGGCGTACTGACATAGATCTTATCCCCCGCAGGCGCAACCGCTACACCGGCCGGTTTGCCGGGTACAATAATAGTGTCGACAACTTTGCCCTGTTCAGCATCAATAATCGAAATACTGTTATCCAGTTGATTACTTATGTAGGCAAAAGGCGCAGCCGCCAGCGGTGTAGCAAGAAAAGTTGCAGCGACCACTGTCGCTACAGCCTGGCATTTCAAAAAAAACACCTGCGTAATCCTTACTTTTCAGCCAGGGTTTTTAAATTGATTAATCCTCTTTTCAAAATGGCACCTACTGCTGCATTAGCCGTTTCTTCGTTCATTTCTGCTGGAGGATTATTATTGGTGTAAGCACGATAGTAACCGGCGGTCCAGGAAACTACAGAAGTGTCGCCTTTTGGTTCTACTTCAATAGTTGCTGAGTAATTATCTACAGGCAATACGGGCACTTTTTCTTCAACACCCGCATGAGTAATGGTCTTTGCCGTGCTCATGCCGACAATTTTGTATGAATAAGACATTTTTGCCTCATCGTATTTTTTCAATTCCTCCTTGATTGTTCCGCCATCCTTTAAGGTCAAAACACGAATGGCGCCTTTTTTATTGTCACCTTCGGCGGTTGTATTAAAAATGTCGGGATGCCAGGACATATCCCCGTAATTTTTAATGATAGACCAGACTTTTTCGGCAGGCGCATTAATGGTGATTTGTTCTTCAGCTTTTTGACGAACAGGGCCGTGAGCACTGGCAATCGCAGTAAAAAAAGACAATAAAACAGTCGTGATTAACGAAACTTTTTTCATACTAACTCCTAGATTGTGAACATTAACATTTTAAGTAGTGCATTATATGATAACTGATTACGGCTGGCATCTATTGGTTGCAATCATAACGGTAACAAACTCCGGGCAAGCCTGATAATCTCATTTTCATTAATTTTTCCAATTGAATAATCCTGTTTATTCAATTTATACGGATTAACAATTGAAGCCGATTTAACCACTTTATTGATGCAGGTCTGGTACACCCTGCTGACCGGTGTTGGTCCAAAAATGGTGATTGATGGTTTATTTAATGCCCATGCTATATGAGTAGGCCCTGTATCATTGCCAATTAGCAGATCAGCATGGGCAATCAGCGCCTTCAGGCTGTTCAAGTCCATTCCGGGTGTGACTTTGATTGTATCTGACTGAAGGGACATCCATTCGGCTTTTTTTCTTTCCTGGTCATTTCCCCAAACTACCAGGCAGTTTTGCTGTAAGGCCTGTGCTATTTTTACAAATTTATCGGCCGGATAATTTCTGCTATCCCAAGTTGAGCCGATAATCATGACAATGTTGAGCCTGTCTTTTAGCAAAAAATCATACAACTGTTGATTTTCATCTCTAAAAAACAAAAATGGTTTCTTGTTAAGGATCTGCTCAGGCGTAATATTGACTCCCAAAGGGCTCGACAGAATCAGGGCATTTCTGTCGATAGTATTGGTATTGTAGGGGCAGGCAACTTTATCATGATAAAACCATGCAGCGGCTTTTTCCCGGGCTGAATCGGCATCGAATCCTGCGATGCGTTTGCCAAGCAGCTTTGCGACGACAGCAGATTTAATAAGCCCTTGAGCATCAATGACCAGATCATAATTATTTAATGCATAATGGCGAATATTTTTTATCTGCTGAAAAAAGCCATTTTTATTGTTTTTTAACGACTTCAGGTTGACGGTCAAAATAGCATTGATGTCGGGATTGTTTTTTAAAATTCCGGCGAAGCCTTCTTCAACAATCCAATCTATTTGCATAGAAGGGGAGTGAGCTTTGATGAATTGCAACGCAACCATGGCATGAACAATGTCGCCCAGCGCCGAGAGTTTGACGATTGCGATTCTCATAATGGCAGAATTTCAAGGATTATTAATGTAGAAGCGCTTGTTGCCGCCCTGCAAGAATTCACCTTCGAATCTTCAAATAGCATTAATGATTTGATCGGGTTTAATGTCGGCCAGGCACCGGGTATGGCCTAATGGGCATTCCCGCTTGAAACACGGAGCGCAATCCAGATTTAAAAAAATGACTTTTGCCTGTGCATTAAGCGGCGGCGTAAATTTGGGGTCGGAGGAACCATAAATGGCGATTATTTTTTTGTTCAGCGCGGCTGCAATGTGCATCAGTCCTGAATCGTTGCTGATCACCGTATTAACCAGTGACATTAAATCGACCGCTTCGGCTAATGAAGTCCGGCCGGTAAAATCGGTACAGAGCCCGGAGGCTTCGCTATTGATTTGTCCGGCTACTTCCTTATCCTTGTCGGAACCAAATAGCCAAACCTGCCAGCCCTGGTCGATTTTATGCCTGGCAACTTCAGCGTAGTATTTTGCAGGCCAGCGTTTGGCGGCGCCATACTCAGCGCCCGGACATAAGGCGAGGATTTTTTCCGATCGGGTTAGGCTAAATTTTTTAATAACGGCCGCCTGTTGATCCGGCTTAATGACAAGGGCGGGAATCGGATACTCAGGCGGCAACGGTGCAAGATGCGGTAAACCTAACGCTACAAAGCGCTGTACCGTCATCGTCAGCGTTTGTTTATCAAGCTTTCTGACATCGTTGAGCAAGCCCCAACGGCATTCTCCAAGATACCCTGTGCGGATGGGGATGCCGGCAAAAAACGGTATCAATGCCGATTTCCAGGAGTTCGGCAGTACAATGGACTGATCATAATTTTCGGAGCACAAATGCCTGCTCAAATGGTACCTGGCCATCAAGCCAAACTGACCGTGAGTCAGAGGCATAGCGACAGCTTTTGTCACTTCGGGCATTCTTTCCAGTAAGGAAAAAGACCATGCCGGCGCCAGCACATCGATGCGGCATTCCGGATGGGCGTGTTTTAGCTCGATAAACAGGCTTTGCGCCATCACCATATCGCCAACCCAGGAAGGGCCGACAACTAAAATTTTTGACGCTTTATTCAAAATATTAAGAGACGTAAGTCAACCATTCAGCATGGTCATCTCTGCGTCCATGCACATAATCAAAATAAAGACCTTGTAATTTTTGGGTGACTGCTCCGCGATCACCGCTGCCGATGGCACGGTTATCCAGTTCCCTGATAGGCGTGACTTCAGCGGCCGAGCCGGTAAAGAAGGCTTCATCGGCAATATAAATTTCATCGCGCGTGATGCGTTTCTCAATGACTTCAAATCCTTGTTCCCTGGCGATTGTGATAACGGTATCGCGGGTAATGCCTTCCAGCGCCGAAGTGGTCTCCGGGGTGTAAATTTTACCGTTGCGCACGATAAACAGGTTTTCAGCGCTGCCTTCTGCGGCAAAACCTTCATGATCGAGCATTAATGCCTCATCGTAGCCTGTAGCCAGGGCTTCCTGCAGGGCCAAAATGGAATTGATGTAATTGCCGCTGGCTTTGGCTTTGCACATGGTGCTGTTGTGATGATTCCGGGTATAGGAAGAAGTGCGAATGCGAATCCCATGCTCTATGCTGTCAGCGCCCAGATAGGCGCCCCATGACCAGGCGGCGACCATAACATGCACTTTCAGATTATCGGCACGAAGTCCCATGCCTTCAGAACCAAAAAAACACAAACTGCGAATATAAGCGCTGTCCAGGTTGTTTTTGGCAACGGCGTCGCGATGCGCCTGATTCATCTCGTCCTTGGTAAACGGCATGCGCATATTCATGATGTGCGCTGAACGGAACAAGCGATCCGTGTGCTCATGCATTCTGAAAATTGCCGTGCTCTTCTCAGCGTGATAGGCTCTTATGCCCTCAAATACGCCCAGTCCATAGTGCAGGGTATGCGTCAACACATGGACTTTAGCTTCACGCCATTCAACCCACTGCCCGTCCAGCCAAATAACGCCGTCTTTATCGTCCATTGTCATCATTTATTCTCCAACATTAGTATTTATTAATTTCATCCAAAGCAAGCTGTCTGGTATTTTGCTTGCCTGATTATTCCATAAAGTCATGCCAAACTTTCTCAACTTGCCTACTCATTTCAATGACTTCAGCCTCATTGATAACTGCACGCTCTTCCTGTAGGGCCAGCTTATGGCCATAATCACGATAAGTGCAATAAGCAGCTTTAAGTGTTTCCGCGTCGGTTTTAGACATAAATCCGTCCTCCTGCAAGCCCTCAAGCAATCTGATATTATCCGTATAGGTCGTCAATGCTTCATTCTTTGCAGCTCGGGCTAAAACGCAAAATTGTACTATAAACTCAATATCAGCAATACCGCCTTTGCTTTGTTTTAAGTCAAATTTGCCTGATTCCTTTGTTGCCAATGTATTGCGCATCTTTTCGCGCATTTCACGAACCTGGGTTTTTAATAGTGCAACATCCCGGGGTAAGCTCAGGATTCTGCGCCGAATGGCTTCATATTGCGCCTTTAATTCCCGGTCGCCGGCAATAAACCGGCCTCTGACCAAGGCCTGATGTTCCCACGTCCAGGCCAGATTTTTTAAATAATCTTCATAAGCTTTAATATGCGTGACCAGTAAGCCGGAATCCCCGCTGGGGCGCAAACGCATATCCACTTCATAGAGTACGCCCGACAACAGCCTGGTATCCATAATATGACGGACTTTCAGTCCCAGGCGGCCGTAAAATTGCGAACAGGAAATCGGCTTTCCGCCATCGGTTAATGCATTGCCGTCGTTGCAATCATACAAAAACACCAAATCCAGATCAGAACCATAACCCAACTCAATACCGCCCAGTTTGCCGAAGCCGAGCACTGCAAAGCTCTTGCCGGTGTTATCGCTGCCGGGCGGCTTACCATGTTTTTCGGTCAGCATAAGCCATGCCCTGTCAACGACATGATCCACAATACTTTCGGCTATATAAGTCAAATAATCGCTAACCACCATGATTGGAATCATGCCCATGATATCGGCTGCGGCAATCCGCAAGACATTCAATTGTTTAAACTGCCGCAGCACGATCATCAGTTGCTCAAGATCCTGCACCTCAATATTCGCCAGCAAGTGAGACAGCTGTTTATCAAGATCCTCTTTTCTGAGCGGCTCGAATAAAGTGCGCGTATCCAGCAATTCATCAAATAATATGGGATAGCGTGATAAATAGCCGCAAATCCAGGGGCTGGCCGAAGACAGGCGAAGCAATTGCGCCAGGGCGTCGGGATTTTCAGCTAATAACGATAAATAAACATTTCTGCCCGCAACCGCTTCGAATAAACCGAGCATGCGTTTTAAGGTTTCATCAGGATTATTAACCTGCTGGATCGCCTCAATTAATTGCGGCATTAACCGGTCAAGAACTTTCGCGCCTTTGCTTGTCAGATGCCTTATCGATGAGGCATTTTTAAAGTGTTTGATAGCCGCCAGGCTGTCGTCAAGTTGCTGAAAGCCATATGCTCTCAAATTCTCCAATAACTCTGCATCGTCTGCTGCGCCAGTCCAGATCTGTTGACTGTGCTGATCTTTTCTTTCCTGCCTGGAAAGCGAAAAAACCTCGTCAAATACAGCATGCACCTGTGCTCTGATCTTATCCAGCTGATGCTTGAAACTGTCCCAGTCAGGATAGTCCAGAGAATAGGCGAGTATCTGCCGTACCGGTGCTGTTGTTGGCAAATCATGCGTTTGCCGGTCCTGGTATTGCTGGATATGGTTTTCCACTCTGCGCAGGAAACTATAGGATTGGGTGAGTTGCTCGGCATCGTTTGGGGTCAATAATTCCAGTTCTCCAAGAATTCGCAATACATCCAGAATACCGCGCGTCTGTAAGGTCTTTTCACTGCCGCCGCGTATTAACTGAAAGGCTTGTCCGATAAATTCGATTTCGCGTATGCCGCCGGGCCCAAGCTTGATATTCTCCATGCGGTCCTTGCGTCTTAATTCCTGGGTAATTTGTGCCTTTAAGGAACGCAGTTCTTCAAAAGCGCCGTAATCCAGATAGCGGCGATAGACGAAGGCTTTCAGCATCGCCATGAGTTGTGCGCCGGTTTTAAAATCGCCCGCGACCTGGCGCGCTTTAATCATGGCATAGCGCTCCCATTCCCGTGCCTGGGTCTGGTAATAGTTTTCCATGCCGTCGAAGGTCATAATAATAGGACCGCTATCGCCGAAAGGCCTCAAACGGATGTCGGTGCGGAACACAAAACCGTCAACGGTAGTTTCATCCAGAACTTTGACCAGACTTTGGCAGAGCCGCGTAAAAAATTCGCTATAACTGGTTTCCTTTCTATCGGGTAATATGCCATTTTCCGCATAAGCAAAAATCAGGTCTATATCGGAAGAATAATTCAGTTCATAAGCGCCGAGCTTGCCCATGCCCAAGACGACAATTTGCTGGGGGCTGCCATCCGACAGCAGGGGAGCGCCCCGTTTATCACAGGCCTGATGGTAGAGAAAAGACAGTGCATATTGAATGCAGGCATCAGCGAGCCATGACAGGTCAGTCAGTGTTTCGGATAATGGCGCCCATCCTGCCAGATCCCGCCAGGCGATCCTGATCATTTCCCGCCGCCGAAAACGCCGTAATTCCTGCATCAGCCCCGCTTCGCTGTCAATCTGCATCAGCGCCAGCTTGCCGGCATAAAAATGTTCATCATAGACAGCTGATAAATCGCCCGAATTGACCAGATCAACCAGTATATCGGGGCGGCGCATACAGCTTTCAGCAATAAATAAGCTTGAACACCAAACCTTTGCCATTGATGCGGAAAGCTCAGGTGTTGGATGGAAATCGAGATGAAGTTCGGCCAGTTGTTCATGCCATTGTTTTAAAGAGGCTGCTATAGCGCTCCTGAACTCATCAGGAAGTTTGTCAACTTCGGTGTCGAAATTATGGATAACGGGCATGAGAGGCAAATTAAAATAAAAAATCATAATACCCAAAATAGTCGAAATAGAGAAGCCGCAGCCTCTAAAAACAGGATATGATTAAGCGTCAAAGTTCTTTTAAGAGTGATTAAAAGTTATGGCGAAACGATAATGTTAAGCCTGGTTTGTCGTAACACAAGCTCTTTATATGTCCATCTAATTGCTTGGGTCAGAAAGATGTTAACAATCATACAGATCCCCGTTTTGACCGATAATTATATTTATCTTGTTCATGAGCCTCTGTCAGGTGAAACAGCTGTTGTCGACCCCGCTCTTGCGCAGCCGGTTCTCGATATTCTGAATGAAAAGGACTGGCGGCTTACCTGCATTCTGAATACCCATCACCATTGGGATCATGTTGGCGGTAATCTTGAGCTGAAAGAAAAAACCGGATGCAAAATTATTGCTGCCCAGTCAGATCGGGATCGAATTCCGGGTATTAATGCAGGTGTCAGTGAAGGGGATATCATTATGCTAGGCGCCTGCAGGGCCAGAGTCATTTCGACTCCGGGGCATACCAGCGGCCATATTGTTTATTATTTTGCTGAAGATGAGGTCCTGTTCTGCGGGGATACCTTGTTTGCAATGGGCTGCGGTCGCCTGTTTGAAGGCACTGCTGAACAAATGTGGAGTTCTCTGCAAAAATTAAAAGCTTTGCCCGCATCCACCCGGATCTATTGCACTCATGAGTATACGCAAGCTAATGGCCGGTTTGCTTTAAGCGTGGAGCCTGATAATCCGCAGTTGCAGCAAAGAATGGAGGTCATCAATCAACTGCGGGAAAAACACTTGCCCACAGTACCGTCAACGATAGAACAGGAGTTGGCAACTAATCCCTTTTTAAGGGAAGATAGCCTGGCATTGCGATCTGTGATAAATATGACAAATAGCAAATCGGTAGAAGTTTTTGCAGAAGTCAGGCGCTTAAAAGATCGGTTTTAAGTTTAAGTCGATGGAGCAGTAGCTCATTCTAAAACAGAGCTTGTGTTTTATGTGTGTGTTAATGATAAGCAAGTGATATCTATTCTGGAAGTACTTCCAAAGTTTCAATATTCAGTTTGACCCGCAATAAAATACTGCGTCAGGCTCTTCCATTGAAAATGAGTTAAATAACTATTTGACAGCAGCTATTTGTTACAAGATAATAGCGAGCTTACCCGATATAGGAGGGGTTCCCGAGCGGCCAAAGGGATCAGACTGTAAATCTGCCGGCTCTGCCTTCGGAGGTTCGAATCCTCCCCCCTCCACCATCTCGAATAAAATTAATCTGCGGGTGTAGTTCAATGGTAGAACTCCAGCCTTCCAAGCTGATCACGTGGGTTCGATTCCCATCACCCGCTCCATATTTCTGAGATTAAGCTCATATAGCTCAGTAGGTAGAGCACTTCCTTGGTAAGGAAGAGGTCACCGGTTCAAATCCGGTTATGAGCTCCAATTGTATTATGATTGTTATTAGGTGTGATTCATGGCCAAAGAAAAATTTTCACGCAGTAAGCCGCACGTAAACGTAGGTACAATCGGACACGTTGACCACGGCAAGACAACGCTTACTGCTGCTTTAACCACTGTTATGGCTAAATTGCACGGTGGTGCTGTTAAAGCGTTTGATCAGATTGATAATGCACCTGAAGAGCGTGCGCGTGGTATTACCATTGCGACCTCGCACGTGGAATATGAATCAGCGGCCCGCCATTATGCACACGTTGACTGCCCAGGCCATGCTGACTATGTCAAAAACATGATCACCGGTGCGGCGCAAATGGACGGCGCGATTCTCGTTTGTTCCGCCGCTGACGGCCCGATGCCGCAAACCAGAGAGCACATCCTGTTATCAAGACAGGTCGGCGTGCCTTACATCGTGGTGTTCCTGAACAAAGCCGATATGGTTGACGATGAAGAGTTGATCGAACTGGTTGAAATGGAACTCAGAGAATTGCTGGATATGTATGAATTTCCTGGCGATGACACCCCGATCATTAAAGGTTCAGCCCTGCTGGCATTGCAAGGCGATGAAAGCGATATCGGCATGCCGTCAGTGGTCAGACTGGTTGAAGCGCTGGACAGCTATATCCCATTGCCTGAAAGAGCCGTTGACGGCGCTTTCCTGATGCCGATTGAAGACGTATTCTCGATTTCAGGCCGTGGCACCGTGGTGACGGGTCGTATTGAGCGCGGCGTGATCAAGGTAGGTCAGGAAGTTGAAATTGTCGGTATCCGTCCGACCGTCACCACCACCGTTACCGGTGTGGAAATGTTCCGTAAATTGCTGGATCAGGGTGAAGCCGGCGATAACGTGGGTCTGCTGTTAAGAGGCACCAAAAGAGACGACGTTGAGCGTGGACAGGTATTGGCTCATAAAGGCACCATCAAACCGCATGCGCATTTTAATGCTGAAATTTATGTCTTGTCAAAAGACGAAGGCGGACGTCATACGCCTTTCTTTAATGGCTATCGTCCCCAGTTCTACTTTAGAACCACTGATGTCACCGGTGCGGTTGATCTGCCGGAAGGCGTTGAAATGGTGATGCCGGGCGATAATATTTCGGTGAAAGTCAAGTTGATTTCTCCGATCGCAATGGAAGAGGGTTTGCGCTTCGCAATCCGTGAAGGTGGTCGTACTGTTGGTGCGGGCGTTGTTGCATCTATAGTTGAATAATGATTAAAAGTAGTATAATATAGCAAGTTCTGTAAAGTTTGTCTGAATAGGTCAGTAGTTCAATTGGTAGAATGGCGGTCTCCAAAACCGCTGGTTGGGGGTTCGAGACCCTCCTGGCCTGCCATTCAGATTTAAACACTCAATATTATCTGTTTTCATAATAAATAACATAATGAATACTCAAGCAGAAGCATCGACACCGGTTTTTGATGTTGTTAAGCAGGTTTTATCCGTAGTTTTTGTGATTGCGGGCGTGGCTGCGTTTTATTATTTTTCAGAAGTTCAGCTCCTGTATCGGGTTCTGGGTTTGATAGTAATAGTTGCGATAGTGCTGGGCATGATGCTGACAACGGATATAGGTCGCGCTGTTTTGAGTTTTGTTCTGGAGTCGAAGATGGAGGTTAGAAAAGTCGTTTGGCCTACTCGTGAAGAAACTATGCGCACTACATTGCTGGTCTTTGCGATGGTGTTTATTGTGGGGTTGATTCTGTGGCTTCTGGATATGTTCCTGTTTTGGGGTGTGCGTCTTTTAACCAATCAAGGCGGGTAACAGGATGGCTCTTCGCTGGTATGTTGTGCATGCCTATTCAAATTTTGAAAATAAAGTTAAGCAGGCATTGGAAGAAAGGATTAAGAGAGAAGGTCTGGAGCAATATTTTGGCAAGATTCTGGTTCCTACGGAAGAAATTGTCGAGATGCGTATGGGTCAGCAACGTAAAAGTGAAAGAAAATTCTTTCCCGGTTATGTGCTCGTGCAGATGGAATTGACTGATGAAACTTGGCATTTGGTTAAAGATGTTCCCAAAGTGCTGGGTTTTATTGGAGGAACATCGGACCGGCCTGCGCCTATATCTGAAAAAGAGGCTATGGCAATCCTCAACAGAGTCGAAGAAGGTGTAAACAAGCCTCGTCCCAAGATTCTATTTGAAGCTGGCGAAGTGATAAGAGTAATTGATGGGCCGTTTAAGGATTTTAATGGTGTTGTCGAAGAAGTTAATTACGAAAAAAATAAATTAAAGATTTCTGTGCTTATATTCGGTCGTTCAACCTCTGTTGAGTTGGGCTTTAGTCAGGTTGAAAAAAGCTAATATTTAAGCGCTTGGTATTAATTGAATCTCTGTCTGAATAAGGCAGGGATTTTTGTGTCTAGGGGGAGCTGAAAAGCGCTTGTACCCATATTGGAGTAAAAAATGGCAAAAAAGATAACGGCATATATAAAGCTGCAAGTAAAAGCAGGTGAAGCAAATCCAAGTCCTCCGGTAGGTCCGGCATTAGGTCAGCGTGGCGTTAATATTATGGAGTTTTGCAAGGCGTTTAATGCAAAAACCCAGGACGTGGAAAAGGGTCTGCCTTTGCCCGTTGTTATTACGGTTTATAGCGATCGAAGCTTTACTTTTATTACCAAAACACCTCCGGCTTCAATTCTGCTGAAGAAAGCAGCAGGTATAAAAAGCGGTAGCAGCAATCCAAACACCAAAAAAGTAGGCACAGTGACTCTGGCTCAATTAGAAGAGATCGCTAAAACAAAAACGGAAGATTTGAATGCCGCAAATCTTGAGGCAGCAGTAAAAACAATTGCAGGCAGTGCGCGCAGCATGGGCCTGAATGTGGAGGGATTATAATGGCCAAGTTGTCAAAAAAAGCAAAACTCATTAAAAGCAAGGTTGAAAGAACCAAGCAGTACTCTGTTACTGAAGCCGTTCAGCTATTGAAGGAATTCAGTACTGCAAAATTTAATGAAGCCATTGATGTCAGCGTTAATCTGGGTGTGGATCCGCGTAAATCAGATCAAAACGTGCGGGGTGCAACCGTGCTTCCGAATGGTACCGGTAAAACAGTTCGCGTAGCGGTGTTTACTCAAGGCCCTAACGCTGATGCTGCAAGAGAAGCAGGCGCCGATATCGTCGGTATGGATGACTTGGGCGAGCTGGTTAAAAAAGGTGAAATGAATTTTGACGTGGTTATCGCGTCGCCCGATGCGATGAGAGTCGTGGGCCAATTGGGCCAAATTTTAGGACCTAGAGGCTTAATGCCTAATCCTAAAGTAGGCACTGTAACGGCTGATGTAGCAACGGCAGTAAAAAATGCAAAATCAGGACAAGTACGTTACCGTACTGATAAGTCAGGTATTATCCATTGCACACTCGGCAAGGTAAATTTTGACGAGGCTGCCATTCAAGGTAATCTGGAAGCTTTGCTGGCTGATTTAAGAAAGGCAAAACCGACTGCTGCAAAAGGCGTTTATATTAAAAAGATAACCTTATCTTCAACAATGGGTCCTGGCTTGTGGCTGGATCCCGGCAGTACTGCAAGTTAAAAAGACTTTGGGTTGCCGTTTAACTCGGTAACCGTCAAAGACCGCAGGTGTTGTAAAACTTAATTTCCTGCGCAGACGGAAATTGGAACCTTAACGAGGGGAAAAGAGCCGTAAGGGGCATCCGGAAGGATGTGTTTTATTAATTCTGGAAATCTCCAGAAAATACCGGAGCTAAGCTGTGGCACTAAATTTAGACGGCAAAAAAGCCGTCGTAGAAGAAGTAGCTCAATTCGCCGCAAAAGCGCATTCTGCCGTTGCGGCAGAATATCGTGGCTTAACCGTCACGGAATTGACGGAATTGCGTAAAACGGCGAGAGAGACTGGCGTTTATCTGCGTGTGGTTAAAAATACACTAGCAAAACGGGCTGTCGCGGGAACAGAATTTGAGTGCATGCAAAATGGACTGGTCGGTCCTTTATTGATTGCATTTTCTATGGAAGATCCTGGTTCTGCCGGACGTTTGATCAATAATTTTGCCAAAACGCATGACAAGTTAATCACTAGGATTGTTGCCATTGGCGGTCAGGCATTTGATGGATCCGAACTGGCGCGATTGGCAAGTCTGCCTACTCGTGACCAAGGTATCAGTTTGCTGATGTCTGTCATGAAAGCACCTGTCGAGAAACTTGTGCGTACTTTGGCTGCTGTAAAAGATCAGATGCAAGAAGCCGCATAAGCATTTATTACCCAGTTTAAAACCTATTATTTTAGAGGAAAACACAATGGCGATCTCACAAGCCGATATCTTGGAAGCGGTCTCTAACATGACCATTATGGAAATCGTTGATTTAATTTCAGCGATGGAAGAAAAATTCGGCGTATCTGCTGCTGCTGTTGCAGTAGCTGCTCCTGCTGCGGCTGCCGCTGCAGTTGAAGAGCAAACAGAATTTGATGTTATTTTGACATCTTTTGGCGAAAATAAAGTGACTGTTATTAAAACAGTACGCGGCATTACCGGTTTAGGCTTAAAAGAAGCTAAGGATGCAGTTGAAGGCGTTCCTACAGTATTGAAAGAAGGTATACCTAAAGCTGAAGCTGAAAATGTTAAAAAGCTGCTTGCTGAAGCCGGCGCTACTGTCGAAATTAAATAAAACGATGGCTCAAGTGTAGGGGCTGTTTACAGCCTCCTGCTTAAATAGGGCTGGCGTCTTTATGGCGCCGGCCTTTTACTGTTTGTAACAAATACACAGTAGCAACAATTCATGACGAAAAGGTTTGGAAGCGATATGTCCTACTCTTTTACCGAAAAAAAGCGTATTCGAAACAACTTTGGGAAAAGTACTGAAGTACTTGAGGTTCCCTATCTTTTGGCAACTCAAATTAATTCCTACGCCGACTTTTTACAGTCGGGCGTTGCGCCTGAAAAGCGTGTGGATAATGGTTTGCATGCAGCTTTCTCCAGTGTTTTTCCTATTGAAAGCCACTCCGGCTATGCGGTGCTGGAATATGTAAAATACCGACTGGGGGAGCCTACTTTTGACGTAAGAGAGTGCCAACAAAGAGGTGCGACTTATGCCGCTCCTTTGCGGGTATTAGTGCGTCTGATTATTTATGACAAAGAAGCTGCCGCCAATGCTAAAGTCGTCAAAGATATCCGTGAGCAGGAAGTTTACATGGGCGAACTGCCCCTGATGACTGATAACGGTACTTTTGTTATCAATGGTACTGAGCGCGTTATAGTGTCTCAGTTACACCGGTCTCCAGGTGTTTTCTTTGACCACGACAAGGGCAAGACCCATTCGTCAGGAAAATTATTATTTAATGCCCGGGTAATTCCTTATCGCGGCTCCTGGCTGGATTTCGAATTTGACCACAAGGATTGTGTTTATGTGCGAATTGATCGCCGCAGAAAAATACCCGCCACGATTTTACTCAGAGGTTTGGGATACGATAACGAGGAAATGATTAATATTTTCTTCGAAACCAATAAATTTACCTTAACCGCTGACCGATGTCTGTTTCATATTATTCCTGAGCGCATGCGTGGTGAAATCGCTGCGTTCGACATCAAGAATAATGGTCAAGTGCTGGTAGAAGAAGGCCGCCGCATTACTGCCAAACATATTCGGGAAATAATCAAGTCCGGTTTAACTGAAATTGAAGTGCCGAAAGATTACCTCTTGGGCAAGATACTGGGCCATAACCTTATCGATCAAAGTACAGGCGAAGTGATTGCTCATGTTAATGATGAAATCACTCCGACCTTGATAGAGCGTTGCATGGAAAGCGGCATTACCGAAATTGATACGCTGTTTGTAAATGACCTGGATAACGGACCTTACATCAGTAATGCCATGAAGCTGGATACAACCACTAATGCCCTGGAGGCGCTGGTTGAAATCTATCGTATGATGCGTCCCGGCGAGCCGCCTACCAGGGAGTCCGCCGAAAATCTGTTCCAGAACTTGTTCTTTGCCCAGGAAAGATATGATCTCTCTACCGTCGGCAGGATGAAGTTTAATCGTCGGTTGGGGCGTGAAGAGACGACCGGGCCTGGCACATTAACCAGGGAAGATATTATTGATGTCCTTAAGGAATTAATTAATATTCGCAACGGTAACGGCACTGTTGACGATATTGATCATTTAGGCAACAGGCGTGTGCGTTCGGTCGGGGAAATGATCGAAAATCAATTCCGCGTGGGTCTGGTCAGAGTGGAGCGTGCAGTAAAAGAGCGCTTAACGCTGGCGGACTCAGAAGGCTTGATGCCTCAGGAAATTATCAATGCAAAACCGGTATCTGCTGCTGTAAAAGAATTTTTCGGCTCCAGCCAGTTGTCACAGTTCATGGATCAAAATAATCCATTATCACAAGTAACTCATAAACGCCGGGTTTCTGCCTTGGGACCGGGCGGTCTGGCAAGAGAACGGGCAGGCTTTGAAGTGCGTGACGTACATGCTACGCATTATGGTCGCGTTTGCCCTATTGAAACGCCTGAAGGCCCCAATATCGGCCTGATAAACTCTTTGTCGGTTTATGCACGCACCAATAACTACGGTTTTCTGGAAACGCCTTATAGAAAAGTGATCAGCGGCATAGTGACCGACCAGGTCGATTACCTGTCCGCTATTGAAGAAGGCGAATTTGTTATTGCGCAGGCCAGTGTGGCCGTAGACGCGAACGGGAAATTGGTAGAAGGCCTGGTATCTTGCCGCCATAAGGATGAATTTGCCTTGGCGATGTCGGATACTGTGCAATATATGGATGTATCTTCAAAACAGATTGTTTCGGTTGCGGCATCCATTATTCCGTTCCTTGAGCATGATGACGCTAACCGTGCGTTGATGGGTTCAAACATGCAGCGTCAGGCGGTTCCGACATTAAGAGCTGAAAAGCCGCTGGTGGGCACGGGTATGGAAAGAACTGTAGCAAAGGATTCCGGAGTAACTGTAGTTGCAGCACGCGGCGGTAGTATTGAAGCCGTGGATGCGGCGAGAATCGTAGTGCGCGTTAATGATACGGAAACCGAAACGGGCGCGCCGGGTGTTGATATTTATAATCTGACTAAATATACACGGTCGAATCAGAATACCTGTATCAATCAAAAACCTTTAGTTAAGCCGGGCGACATTGTTAATGCAGGCGATATTCTCGCAGATGGTCCATCCACTGATATGGGTGAATTGGCGCTGGGGCAGAATATGCTGGTTGCGTTTATGCCCTGGAATGGTTACAACTTCGAAGATTCGATTCTGGTATCCGAGCGCGTCGTCAAAGAAGACCGTTTTACTACGATCCATATTGAAGAAAAAACCTGTGTGGCGCGCGATACCAAGCATAGCCCGGAAGAAATTACGGCCGATATCCCGAATGTCAGCGAGGAAGCTTTGTCGAAGCTTGATGAATCCGGCATTGTTTATGTCGGTGCTGAAGTCAAAGGCGGCGATATTCTGGTCGGTAAAGTTACGCCAAAAGGCGAGACCCAATTAACACCGGAAGAAAAATTGCTGCGGGCAATATTTGGTGAGAAAGCGGCTGATGTAAAAGATACTTCATTGCGTGTACCCGGAAGTATTGAAGGGACAGTTATTGATGTACAGGTATTTACCCGCGATGGCGTAAAGAAAGATAAACGCGCACTTGATATTGAACAGGAAGAAATCAAGCATTACCGGAAGGATCTGGATGACCAGCTTAAAATTCTCGAAGAGGATATTTTTGCCCGCGTCGCAAAACTGCTGGTAGGCAAAGTCGCGCAATCCGGTCCCGGGCAGTTGAAAGCCGGCACTGAAATAACGCAAGATTATCTGGATGGCTTAAGACATTCGGAATGGTTAAAAATCAAAATGAAAGATGAAGATATTAATCTTCAGCTGGAAACTGTTGCGGCCCAGGTCGAGCAGCAAAGAAAGGATTTTGACGAAAAATTTGACATCAAACGCAAGAAGATCACTATGGGTGATGATTTGGCGCCAGGTGTCCTGAAAATGGTCAAGGTTTATCTGGCGGTTAAAAGACGCATTCAGCCGGGTGATAAAATGGCGGGTCGTCACGGAAATAAAGGTGTTATTTCCATGATCAGGCCAATTGAAGATATGCCTTACACCGCTGACGGCAATCCGGTGGATATTGTTTTGAATCCATTGGGCGTACCTTCGCGGATGAACGTCGGGCAGGTTTTGGAAACCCATTTGGGCTGGGCAGCTAAAGGCCTGGGCATCAAGATAGGTAAAATGCTTGAAGCCAAGGCAAAAATAACTGAAATCAGAACCTATCTGGATAAAATTTATAACAGTAGTGGCCGCAAGGAAAGCCTGGATTCATTATCTGATAAGGAAATTCTGGAAATGGCAGCTAATCTGGTTGACGGTGTGCCGATGGCGACTCCTGTATTTGACGGTGCGAGTGAAGAAGATATTCGTACCATGTTGAAGCTGGCGGATTTGCCTGAGCATGGACAGGTGAAGCTTTATGATGGCTTGACTGGCGAGCCGTTTGAGCGGGAAGTAACGGTTGGTTACATGTACATGTTGAAGTTGAACCATTTGGTTGATGACAAAATGCACGCGCGGTCAACAGGACCTTATAGTCTTGTAACTCAGCAGCCATTAGGCGGAAAGGCGCAGTTCGGCGGTCAGCGTTTTGGTGAAATGGAAGTCTGGGCGCTTGAAGCTTACGGTGCAGCCTATACCTTGCAGGAAATGCTGACTGTTAAGTCGGATGATGTCACAGGAAGAACGCGTATGTATAAAAACATTGTCGATGGCGATCATAAAATGGAAGCAGGCATGCCCGAATCCTTTAATGTGTTAATTAAAGAAATCCGTTCGCTGGCAGTTAATATCGAATTGGAACGAGAATAGGGTTTAGGATAGCAGTCGGAGGATATTTATTATCCTCCGATTAAGGTCGTTTATACGAGACAACACAGACAGCAGGCAGACTTAAAAAGTCAGAATAATCTGGCATCAGTCATTAGTCATCTGTCATCTGAATGAGGACAAGCTCTTGAAAGATTTAATGAATTTTCTAAAGCGTCAAGGCCGTGCCGATGATTTCGACGGTATTAGCATCGGTTTGGCGTCACCGGATATGATCCGTTCCTGGTCTTATGGGGAAGTGAAAAAACCGGAGACAATTAACTATCGCACGTTTAAGCCCGAGCGTGACGGCTTGTTTTGCGCCAAGATTTTTGGTCCGGTCAGCGATTACGAATGCTTGTGCGGCAAATATAAAAGGCTGAAGCATCGTGGCGTAATTTGCGAAAAGTGCGGCGTCGAAGTTACCTTGTCAAAAGTTCGCAGGGAAAGAATGGGGCATATTGATTTAGCGAGCCCTGTTGCGCATATCTGGTTCCTGAAGTCTCTGCCGTCAAGAATAGCGTTGTTATTGGATATGACCTTACGCGAAATTGAGCGGGTGCTCTATTTTGAATCATTCGTGATTCTGGACCCGGGCATGACGCCCTTGGAAAAAGGTCATTTGCTGACTGACGATGAGTATCTGGATGCTGTCGAATTGCATGGCGATGAATTTGTTGCAAAAATGGGTGCTGAAGCCATCTATGACTTATTAAAAGCAATCGATCTGAAAGAGCAAGTCGAAATTTTACGCCAGGAAATCAATTCGACCAACTCGGAAACAAAAATCAAGAAATATTCAAAGCGGCTTAAAGTCATGGATGCGCTGCTGAGCTCTAAAAATCGTCCTGAATGGATGATTTTAAAGGTGCTGCCGGTGCTGCCGCCTGAATTGCGTCCGCTGGTGCCTTTGGATGGCGGCCGGTTTGCTACCTCTGATTTAAATGACTTATATCGTCGGGTCATTAATAGGAATAACCGCTTGAATCGCTTATTGGACTTAAGCGCTCCCGATATTATTGTGCGCAACGAAAAACGTATGCTGCAGGAATCGGTTGATGCCTTGCTTGATAATGGCCGCAGGGGACGTGCGATTACCGGAACCAACAGAAGGCCTTTGAAATCATTGGCCGATATGATTAAAGGCAAACAGGGACGCTTTAGACAAAACCTTTTGGGGAAACGGGTCGATTATTCAGGCCGGTCTGTAATCGTGGTCGGTCCAACATTAAGATTGCACCAATGCGGCTTGCCGAAAAAAATGGCCCTGGAATTATTTAAGCCATTTATATTCAGTAAGTTACAATTACGCGGACTCGCTACTACGATTAAAGCCGCCAAAAAAATGGTTGAAAGGGAAGGGGCTGAAGTTTGGGATATTCTGGAAGAAGTCATCAGGGAGCATCCGATTTTATTAAATCGTGCGCCTACCTTGCACCGCTTGGGCATTCAGGCTTTTGAACCTACCCTGATTGAAGGCAAAGCGATTCAGTTGCATCCTTTGGTTTGTAGCGCATTTAATGCTGATTTTGACGGCGATCAGATGGCGGTGCATATACCGTTGTCAATTGAGGCTCAGTTGGAAGCCAGAACCTTGATGATGGCGACCAATAACATATTGTCTCCGGCTAACGGTGAGCCGGTGATTAATCCGTCTCAAGACGTGGTATTAGGGCTTTACTATATCAGCCGCGAAAAAATTAATGCAAAAGGCGACGGCAGTATTTTTGTCAGCGTCGGAGAAGTTCATAAAGGACTGCAAGAAAAATCTATTGAATTGCAATCGAAAATTCAGCTGCGGATAACGGAAAAAACAGTTAACGAACAAGGCGATATCGAAGAAAAAACCCATCGTGTAGCTACGACAGCAGGGCGTGCATTGATTTGGGAAGTCGTCCCGGATCGCATGCCCTATGAGTTGGTGAATTGCGATATGACCAAGAAGAACATATCGCGTTTGATTAACTACAGTTACCGCTACCTGGGCAACAAGGATACGGTTGTGCTGGCTGACCAGTTGATGTATTTAGGATTTAGATACGCGACCATTTCCGGAGTATCTTTTGGTATTGAAGATATGGCTATACCGGAGAAAAAAGTCAATATTATTCATTCGGCTGATATGGAGGTTAATGAAATTCAACGCCAGTATGCTTCCGGTCTGGTTACCGATGGCGAACGTTATAATAAAGTTGTTGATATCTGGTCGCATGCAAATGATCAGGTAGCCAAAGTCATGATGGATGGGCTCGGGGAAGAATCGGTTGTTGATGCTGATGGCAATACCGTCAAGCAAAAATCGTTCAATTCCATTTTTATGATGGCTGAATCAGGTGCGCGGGGTTCTGCCGCCCAGATTCGCCAGCTGGCTGGAATGCGTGGTTTGATGGCGAAGCCGGACGGTTCTATTATTGAGACGCCCATTACTGCGAACTTCAGAGAAGGTCTGGACGTATTGCAGTACTTTATTTCAACCCACGGTGCGCGCAAAGGTTTAGCGGATACTGCGCTGAAAACGGCAAATTCCGGATACTTGACGCGCAGATTGGTCGATGTGGCTCAGGACCTGGTTATCACAGGAAATGATTGCGGCACTTCAAATGGGCTCATCATGACCCCGATTATTGAGGGCGGCGATGTTGTTGAACCCTTATCAGAGCGCGTATTGGGTCGTGTTGCAGCTAATGACGTCATGGATGCAACAGGCGAAAAAATCATAGTTCCATCTGGAACTTTGCTGAATGAGCATTGGGTAGCGGTTCTTGAAGAGCAAAGTATTGACCAGGTATTGGTGAGATCAATTATTACCTGTGAAAACAGACACGGAGTTTGCGCGGCCTGTTACGGCCGCGACTTGGGTCGTGGACATCTGGTCAACATCGGTGAAGCTGTGGGCGTTATTGCCGCGCAATCAATCGGTGAGCCGGGCACCCAGTTAACCATGCGTACTTTCCATATTGGCGGTGCAGCTTCAAGATCTGCTGCAATCAGTAATGTGCAAGTTAAATCCGCAGGTACTGTGCGTTTGAATAACTTAAAGTCAGTATTAAACAGGGAAGGGAATCTGGTGGCAGTCTCCAGATCCGGCGAAGTGGGTGTGGTTGATGATTACGGCCGCGAAAGAGAGCGCTATAAAATTCCTTATGGTGCGGTGCTGTCGGTTCAGGAAGGCGAGAAAATTAATGCTGGCGATATAATCGTCACCTGGGATCCTCACACGCATCCGGTTATTACCGAAGTAGATGGTGTTGTCGGCCTGGAGCATTTTGTCGATGGTGTAACAGTACAAAAACAATCCGACGAAGTCACCGGTTTAAGTTCGCTTGTTGTTACCGATCCTAAACAGCGGGGTGCGGGTGGTAAAGAATTGCGTCCAATGGTGAAGTTGCTGGATGAAAACGGAAAGGCGATCTTTTTGCCAGGCACTGAAATTCCAGCGCAATATTTTTTGCCCGCAGGAGCAATCGTCGGCATTAAAGACGGCGGTGAAGTGAAAGTGGGTGACGTTCTAGCCAGGATTCCGCAAGAATCCAGTAAAACCCGGGATATCACAGGTGGTTTGCCACGGGTTGCAGATCTATTTGAAGCCCGGAAAACCAAAGATCCGGCCATTCTTGCCGAGACCAGCGGCACTATTTCCTTCGGAAAGGAAACCAAGGGCAAGCAACGCGTCATCATTACTGATTCAACAGGTGAACAAATTGAAACGCTGATACCTAAATGGCGCCACATCACCGTATTCGAAGGCGAATATGTTGAGAAGGGTGAGACGATAGCCGAAGGTGAATTAACTCCTCACGATATCCTCAGATTAAGAGGAATAGAGGAACTGGCCAATTATCTGGTTAAGGAAATTCAGGATGTATATCGTCTGCAAGGGGTGAAAATCAACGATAAACACATCGAGGCCATTATTCGTCAGATGTTGAGAAAAGTTGAAATTACGGCATCAGGCGATACCGGTTACCTGAAAGGTGATCAGGTTGAAAGGGCGGCGATGCGTTTCGAAAATGACAGAATTGAGGCTGAAGGTAAAATTCCAGCCAGCTACGAATCGATACTGTTAGGCATTACCAAAGCCTCACTGGCTACAGAGTCATTTATTTCTGCGGCATCTTTTCAGGAGACAACTCGCGTATTGACAGACGCGGCTGTGCGCGGTTTAAACGATAATTTACAAGGCTTGAAAGAGAACGTGATCGTGGGTCGTTTAATTCCGGCTGGAAGCGGTTTAGCCTATCACGAAAGCAGAAAAAACAGATTTACTCAATATCAGGCAGTTGAGAGTGATGTAACTTCTGTTGTCGATGCGGGTGATGTTGAAGAGGCTCTTAAACAAGCTTTAAATGTTTAAAAAGGCAATAAATATTTCATAAAAAATGAGCTTGACCTTGCGTGCGTTAGCAAGTAATATACCCTGCTAACATAAGATAACGTGCTTTGGTCAGGTTCAAATGCTATTTAACCATCGGCAGTTATTATGTACGATGGTTATTTATTATCTGACAGTTAAATTGTATTCGGAGTAAACAAAAATATGGCCACGATTAACCAATTGGTTCGTAAGCCGCGTGCTAAGAAAGTAGAAAAAAGTAATGTTCCAGCGCTGGAGGCTTGTCCTCAACGTAGAGGAGTATGTACGCGCGTTTATACAACAACTCCTAAAAAACCGAATTCGGCCTTGCGTAAGGTGGCGAGGGTAAGATTGACTAATGGTTCTGAAGTTAGTAGTTATATCGGTGGAGAGGGTCATAATCTTCAGGAGCACTCCGTGGTTCTGATCAGAGGCGGTAGGGTTAAGGATCTGCCGGGGGTGAGATATCACGTGGTTCGCGGTAGTTTGGATGCTTCAGGTGTGACTAACAGGAAATGCGGCCGTTCGAAGTACGGAACTAAACGCCCCAAAAGTTAATAGTGAGTTTATAAGAAATGTCTAGAAGAAGAGTTGCTACCAAAAGAGAGATAATACCGGATCCAAGATTTGGCAGTGTAATGCTGACCAAGTTTATGAATATGATCATGGAAAGCGGCAAAAAATCAGTCGCAGAAAGTATCGTATATGGGGCTTTGGATGTGATTGGGGTCAAGGGTCATGCTGAGCCTTTGGATGTGCTTTCCAGGGCGCTTGAAAATGTGCAGCCTAGAGTTGAGGTTAAGTCTCGCCGGGTCGGTGGTGCAACCTATCAGGTTCCTGTCGAGGTGCGTCCTTCCAGGCGTATGGCTTTAGCGATGCGTTGGTTAATCGATGCGTCTCATAAAAGAAACGAAAGGAATATGTCTGCGAAGCTGGCTGGTGAATTGATGGATGCTTTTGAAGGCAGGGGTTCAGCGGCAAAGAAACGCGAAGATACTCATAGAATGGCTGAAGCCAATAAGGCTTTCTCTCATTATCGCTGGTAATTGGTAAAGAAGCGGACTTGTGATTTTGTGGCGCGTAATACTCCAATAGATCGTTATCGTAATATTGGCATCATGGCTCATATTGATGCAGGTAAGACCACAACTACAGAACGAATACTCTACTACACAGGTGTATCTCACAAAATAGGTGAGGTGCACGATGGTGCTGCAACCATGGACTGGATGGAACAGGAGCAGGAGCGAGGGATTACCATCACCTCGGCTGCGACTACTTGTTTTTGGAGTGGCATGGAAAAGCAGTATCCGCAGCATAGAATAAATATTATAGATACGCCCGGGCATGTTGACTTTACTATTGAGGTTGAGCGCTCGTTGCGTGTTCTGGATGGTGCTTGCGCCGTTTTTTGCGCGGTAGGGGGAGTCGAGCCCCAATCGGAAACAGTCTGGCGTCAGGCCGATAAGTATCATGTGCCTCGTCTGGTCTTTGTCAATAAGATGGATCGGTCCGGCGCCGATTTTCTGAAAGTAATTGAGCAGATTAAGTCGCGTCTGGGTAGTAATGCGGTGCCTTTGCAGTTGCCTATTGGTGCTGAGGATTGCTTCGAGGGAGTTGTTGATCTCATCGAGATGAAAGCCATTTATTGGCATGAATCCAATATGGGCATGACTTTCGAAAAAAGAGAAATTCCGGCTCATATGCAATCACTCTGCGAAACGTGGAGAGAGCATATGGTTGAGGCTGCTGCTGAAGCTGACGAAGTATTAATGGAAAAATATCTCGAAGAAGGGATTCTGGCAGAAGAAGAAATAAAGCAGGGTATTCGTACTCTTACGATAAACAACAAGATAGCTCCTGCCTTTTGTGGATCAGCCTTTAAAAATAAAGGTGTTCAAGCAATGCTGGATGCCGTTCTCGATTATTTGCCGGCACCTACAGACATTAAGGCGATAAAGGGGCTTCTTGAAGATGGAGTCACTGAAGCCGAACGTCATGCAAGTGATGATGAGCCTTTTTCGGCCTTGGCGTTCAAAATTGCGTCAGATCCATTTGTCGGAACATTGGTCTTTTTTAGAGTTTATTCTGGCATCCTGAATTCCGGGGACAGCGTTTATAATTCAGTAAAAGATAAAAAAGGACGTATTGGCCGTATTGTTCAGATGCATGCCAACAGCCGCGAAGAGGTCAAGGAAGTTTGTGCTGGAGATATTGCAGCCGCTATCGGCCTTAAAGATATTACGACAGGCGATACCTTATGTGATCTCAAGTCGGTTATTGTTCTTGAGCGAATGGATTTTCCAGAACCGGTTATTTCGGTTGCAGTTGAGCCTAAAACCAAGGCTGATCAGGAGAAAATGGGGGTTGCATTAAGCAAGCTGGCTCAGGAGGACCCGTCATTCAGAGTGCATACTGACGAAGAGTCGGGTCAAATAATTATTTCAGGTATGGGTGAGCTTCATCTGGAAATATTGGTTGACCGGATGAAAAGAGAGTTTAATGTTGATGCTAATGTTGGTGCGCCACAAGTAGCATACAGGGAAACAATCCGTAAATCCGTGGAGCACGAAGGCAAGTTTATCAGGCAGTCAGGTGGTCGTGGGCAATACGGTCATGTTTGGTTGCGGATTGAGCCGCTACAGCCCGGAGCTGGATATGAATTTCATAATGAAATTGTCGCTGGGGTTGTCCCCAAGGAGTACATTCCTGCGGTAGATAAGGGTGTACAGGAACAGTTGAAGAGTGGCGTTCTCGCCGGTTTTCCTGTTCTGGATGTAAAGGTTTCCTTATTTGATGGTTCTTACCATGATGTGGATTCGAATGAAATGGCCTTCAAAATTGCAGGGTCAATGTGTTTCAGGGAAGGAGCAAGAAAAGCAGATCCGGTTTTGCTTGAGCCGATAATGAAAGTTGAAATAGCTACACCTGAAGAATATATGGGCGATGTTGTTGGGGATATTAATAGACGTCGTGGTATAATTCACGGGATGGAAGATACCCCGTCAGGTAAAACAGTAAGCTGCGAAGTTCCGCTGGCGGAAATGTTCGGTTATGCAACAGATTTGCGTTCCACAACACAAGGGCGAGCTACCTACAGTATGCAGTTTGAAAAATACAATGAAACGCCTGCTCATATTGCGGAAGCGATAATTAAAAAATCTTCATAAATTGAATAACATAAAGGTATTAACTCATGGCCAAAGAAAAATTTTCACGCAGTAAGCCGCACGTAAACGTAGGTACAATCGGACACGTTGACCACGGCAAGACAACGCTTACTGCTGCTTTAACCACTGTTATGGCTAAATTGCACGGTGGTGCTGTTAAAGCGTTTGATCAGATTGATAATGCACCTGAAGAGCGTGCGCGTGGTATTACCATTGCGACCTCGCACGTGGAATATGAATCAGCGGCCCGCCATTATGCACACGTTGACTGCCCAGGCCATGCTGACTATGTCAAAAACATGATCACCGGTGCGGCGCAAATGGACGGCGCGATTCTCGTTTGTTCCGCCGCTGACGGCCCGATGCCGCAAACCAGAGAGCACATCCTGTTATCAAGACAGGTCGGCGTGCCTTACATCGTGGTGTTCCTGAACAAAGCCGATATGGTTGACGATGAAGAGTTGATCGAACTGGTTGAAATGGAACTCAGAGAATTGCTGGATATGTATGAATTTCCTGGCGATGACACCCCGATCATTAAAGGTTCAGCCCTGCTGGCATTGCAAGGCGATGAAAGCGATATCGGCATGCCGTCAGTGGTCAGACTGGTTGAAGCGCTGGACAGCTATATCCCATTGCCTGAAAGAGCCGTTGACGGCGCTTTCCTGATGCCGATTGAAGACGTATTCTCGATTTCAGGCCGTGGCACCGTGGTGACGGGTCGTATTGAGCGCGGCGTGATCAAGGTAGGTCAGGAAGTTGAAATTGTCGGTATCCGTCCGACCGTCACCACCACCGTTACCGGTGTGGAAATGTTCCGTAAATTGCTGGATCAGGGTGAAGCCGGCGATAACGTGGGTCTGCTGTTAAGAGGCACCAAAAGAGACGACGTTGAGCGTGGACAGGTATTGGCTCATAAAGGCACCATCAAACCGCATGCGCATTTTAATGCTGAAATTTATGTCTTGTCAAAAGACGAAGGCGGACGTCATACGCCTTTCTTTAATGGCTATCGTCCCCAGTTCTACTTTAGAACCACTGATGTCACCGGTGCGGTTGATCTGCCGGAAGGCGTTGAAATGGTGATGCCGGGCGATAATATTTCGGTGAAAGTCAAGTTGATTTCTCCGATCGCAATGGAAGAGGGTTTGCGCTTCGCAATCCGTGAAGGTGGTCGTACTGTTGGTGCGGGCGTTGTTGCATCTATAATTGAGTAAGAAATATGTCTAATCAAACTATCAGAATCCGATTGAAATCTTTTGACCATAAATTGATCGATCAATCGGCTGGTGAGATAGTAGAAACAGCCAGGAGAACAGGCGCCCAAGTTAAAGGGCCCATTCCCTTGCCTACTAAAAAAGAACGTTTTACGGTTTTGATTTCTCCGCATGTCAATAAAGACGCGAGAGATCAATATGAATTAAGAACGTATAAAAGATTGCTGGATATCGTTGAGCCAACAGAAAAAACCGTAGATGCATTGATGAAGTTAGATCTTGCAGCGGGCGTTGATGTTCAAATAAAGTTGAATTAAAGATAGAGGAATTGGCAGATGTCAATAGGTCTTATAGGTCGTAAATGTGGTATGACCAGAGTTTTTTCTGAAGATGGTTCATCGGTACCTGTTACTGTTCTCCAGATTGATTCAAACAGAGTTACTCAGGTTAAAACAGTTGAGAATGACGGTTACCGTTCTATTCAGGTAACTGCAGGCGATAAAAAATCTTCAAGAGTCAATAAAGCAATGGCAGGTCATTATGCAGCGGCTAATGTGACAGCTGGAAGAAATCTTTGGGAATTCAGGCTCGAAGAAGGTGAAGGTATTGATTTGTCAGCCGGTTCAGAATTATCTTTGGATATATTCTCTGTTGGTCAAGTGGTTGATGTTCAAGGTAAAAGTATTGGTAAAGGTTTTGCTGGCGGTGTAAAACGGCATCATTTCAGTATGCAGGATGCTACGCATGGTAACTCCCGTTCGCACAGAGTATTGGGTTCTATCGGTATGAACCAGACGCCTGGACGCGTATTCAAGGGCAAAAAAATGGAAGGGCATCTTGGTGCGGTTAAAACCACAATTCAGAATTTAACTATTCATGCCATTGATGCATCAAGGAATTTGATTTTAATAAAAGGTGCCGTGCCCGGTGCTAAAGGTGGTGATGTAATCATTACTCCCGCAATGAAATTGAAAAATAAAGGTTAAGCTATGGGTTTGCAAATACCTGTTTTAAATAAACAAGACTCTGCAGGACAAGTAGAGGTTAATGAGGCCGTTTTCGGTCAGCCTTTTAATGAAACATTGATTCATCAATTGGTTACTAGATACTTGGCTGGAGCTCGTGCAGGAACAAAAGCACAAAAGACTCGCTCGGATGTCAGCGGAGGCGGTGCTAAGCCTTGGCGGCAGAAAGGAACGGGACGTGCCCGAGCCGGTACAACTCGCAGTCCAATCTGGCGAACCGGTGGTGTTGCTTTCGCGGCAAGACCACGGAATTACGAGCAGAAGTTAAACAAAAAAATGTTTCGCGTCGGGATCCGCTCTATTTTATCGGAGTTGCTGAGGCAAGATCGTTTGGCTGTAAGCAGTGATATTCTTCCTACTACTCCTAAAACGAAAGCTTTATATGAAAAATTAAAAAGTTTCGATGCGAAACGGATATTAATTGTTGTTGAAAATGTAGATGAAAATCTGGCTTTGGCATCAAGAAATATACCTTATGTACAAGTCATTGAAGCGGCGAATTTAAGCCCGGTGCTATTGGTCGCAGCCGATAAGGTTATTGCTACGCCAGGTGCATTGAAGCAATTAGAGGAGCGCTTGGCATGAGTATAAACCAATATCAGCTGGCGAGTGTGCTTGAAGCACCCATTATCTCTGAGAAGAGTACTATTGCCGCTGAAAAAAATAAAAGATTTGTTTTTAAAGTACAAAAACAGGCGACAAAAAAACAAGTTAAAAATGCAGTAGAAATAATGTTTGGCGTAGAGGTTGATTCTGTTCAAGTATTGAACATTAAAGGCAAACAGAAAAGAGCTGGCCGCACACTGGGCCAAAGGTCAGATTGGAAAAAAGCTTATGTAAAGCTGAAGCCTGGTCATGACATAGAATTCTCTGCTGCTTAATTTATTAAAAGTGATAGATCAATAGGAAACGGTAGAAAGCATGGCGATTGTAAAGTCAAAACCGACGTCACCGGGATCACGGTTTGTAGTACGCATCAAAAATGATGAGTTACATAAAGGCAAACCATTTGCACCTTTATTGAGTAAAAAAAGTAAAAGTGGCGGTCGTAATAATCAGGGGCGTATAACAACGCGTCATATTGGTGGTGGCCATAAGCAACACTACCGTATTATTGATTTTAAAAGGAATAAAACTGATGTTCCTGCTGTTGTTGAGCGCATTGAATACGATCCGAACAGAACTGCGAACATTGCTCTGGTTTTGTTCAAGGATGGTGAGCGTCGATATATTATTGCACCAAAAGGTTTAGTTGTTGGTCAGGAAATTGTTTCTTCAGAAACAGTTCCGGTCAAGGCAGGTAATTGTATGCCGCTAAGAAATATACCTATGGGTACCACTGTCCACTGTGTGGAGTTGAAGCCAGGCAAGGGTGCGCAAGTGGCCCGAAGTGCAGGTACATCTGTCCAGCTGGTCGCAAGAGATGGTGCTCATGCAACCATTCGAATGCGTTCAGGTGAAATGCGCAAGGTGATGGCGGATTGCCGGGCTGTAATTGGCGAGGTATCAAACTCCGAACATAATCTGGCTTCTCTGGGTAAGGCAGGGGCGACAAGATGGCGAGGCGTTCGTCCTACTGTTCGCGGTGTGGTAATGAATCCGGTTGACCATCCACATGGTGGCGGTGAAGGTCGTACATCAGGTGGTAGACATCCTGTATCGCCTTGGGGTATGCCGACTAAGGGATACAAAACTAGAAAAAACAAGCGTACTGACAATATGATTGTCAGACGTCGTAAGCAGAAATAGAGAGGAATTAGCGTGCCGCGTTCAATTAAAAAAGGTCCTTTTATTGATCATCATCTTCTAAAAAAAGTTGAAGATGCTGTAAGTAGCAATAGTCGGAAACCGATTAAAACATGGTCAAGAAGATCAATGATTATTCCAGATATGCTGGGCTTAACTATTGCAATCCATAATGGTCGGCTGCACATTCCAGTTCTCATTTCTGAGAATATGGTCGGGCATAAATTAGGTGAATTTGCACCCACTCGTACCTACAAAGGTCATGTGGCCGATAAGAAATCAAGGTAGGTCGAGTGATGGAAATTTCAGCAAAATTAAATAATGCCCCATTATCTGCACAAAAAGCGAGATTGGTAGGCGATCAAATTCGCGGTTTGCCAGTCGAGAAAGCGCTGAATACATTAAAATTCAGTTCCAAAAAAGCAGCGGCAATTTTCAAAAAAGTCCTGGAGTCGGCCATAGCTAACGCAGAACATAATGAAAGTGCAGATATTGATGAATTAAGAGTGTCTACCGTTTATGTGAATGAAGGGGCGACCATGAAAAGATTTAAGGCAAGAGCTAAAGGACGTGCAAACCATATCCTTAAAAGGACCTGCCATATTACAATTAAAGTCGCAGAATTCGAGTAGGGGCATAAAATGGGTCAAAAGGTACATCCAACTGGTATACGCCTTGGAATTATAAAGGATTGGAATTCAAGATGGTATGCAAATAGCCAGGATTATTCAATTTTCCTGCATCAAGATTTAAAAGTCAGAGAATTTATCAAGAAAAAATTAGCTCATGCTTCTGTAAGTCGTATTCAAATTAATCGCCCGGCGAATAATGCGCATATAACGATACATACAGCACGCCCTGGTATTGTCATTGGCAAAAAGGGCGAAGATATTGATGTATTGCGCAAAGATATATCCAAAATGATTGGTATTCCAGTCCAATTGAATGTTGAAGAAATCAGAAAGCCTGAGCTGGATGCTCAATTGGTGGCTGAAGGTGTCGCTCAGCAGCTTGAAAAAAGAATCATGTATCGTCGCGCCATGAAACGCGCCGTGACCAATACCATGCGTCTGGGCGCTGAAGGCATTAAAATAAATGTAGGGGGTCGTTTAAACGGCGCTGAAATCGCAAGAAGCGAATGGTACAGAGAAGGTCGAGTACCTCTGCATACCTTAAGAGCCGATATTGATTATGCGACTGCTGAGGCAAATACTACCTATGGAATTATCGGCATCAAAGTGTGGATATTCAAAGGCGAAGTATTCGATATGGATGCACATATTGCATCTATTAATTCTGAATCCAAGAAATAGTTGAAGGGACACAGGCATGCTTCAACCTAAAAGAACTAAATTCCGTAAGCAACATAAAGGCAGAAATAACGGTACTGCTGTACGCGGGTCGTCAGTTAGCTTTGGCGAATATGGCTTAAAATCAATCAGTCGGGGTAGGCTAACTGCCAGACAGATTGAGTCCGCTCGAAGAACCATTACCCGGCATGTTAAACGTGGCGGTAAAATATGGATCAGAATCTTCCCGGATAAGCCAATTACTAAAAAACCTTTAGAAGTTCGTATGGGAAAAGGTAAAGGTAGTGTAGAATATTGGGTTGCTCAAGTAAGGCCAGGGACAATGCTGTATGAAATACAGGGCGTTTCTGAAGAACTGGCTCGCGAAGCGTTCGCGTTAGCAGCTGCTAAGCTACCATTAAAAACACTGTTTACCGCTCGGACAATAATGTAATGAAAGCAAGTGAATTACGTAAAAAATCAAAAGATGAATTAGGAGCTATGTTGCTTGATTTATCACGTGAGCGATTTAATCTTAGAATGCAGAAAGGTACGGGGCAATTGTCCAAGCCGGATCAAGTGAAAAAGGTTAGACGCAATGTTGCACGTATCCAAACCGTATTAAATGAAATGGCGGCTGCATAAGATGACTGAAAATGTAATCGAAAATACAAGCAAGTTACGGACAATCAGTGGCCGTGTTGTCAGTAATAAAATGGACAAAACCATAACAGTACTGGTTGAGCGCGTTGTAAAGCATCCAGTGTATGGCAAGTATATCAAGCGCTCAACTAAAATGATGGCTCATGATGAACAGAATATTTGCCAGGAAGGTGATGTAGTCGCTATTACATCATGCAGACCTATGTCTAAAAACAAAACCTTTAAATTGGTTCAAGTTTTAGAAAGCGCTAACAAGTAGTGCTCAGCTATTTATATACAAATAACGGGAATAAATCATGATTCAGATGCAAACTAACCTTGACGTCGCCGATAATAGCGGTGCAAAAAGGGTCATGTGTATCAAAGTATTAGGAGGCTCGCATAGACGTTATGCCGGCATTGGTGACATCATCAAAGTCAGTATTAAAGATGCTATACCTCGTGGAAGAGTAAAAAAAGGTGAAGTCTACAATGCATTAGTTGTTAGAACCTGTAAAGGTGTTCGCAGAGCTGATGGATCTGTGATTCGCTTTGATGGTAACGCAGCAGTTATTCTAAATAACAATTTACAGCCATTAGGTACACGTATTTTTGGGCCTGTAACGCGCGAGCTAAGAGGAGAAAAATTTATGAAAATTATCTCATTGGCTCCTGAAGTTTTATAAGGTAGGGTTCGAAAATGCAAAAAATTAGAAAAGGCGACGATGTTATTGTTCGTACCGGTAAGGATAAGGGTAAGAGCGGTAGAGTAACCAAGATATTAAAAGACGATAAGGTTCTGGTTGAGGGAATTAACCAGGTCAAAAAACACCAAAAAGCTAATCCGAATGCAGGGGTTTCAGGTGGAATTATTGTCAAGGATATGCCAATAAGTATATCTAATATTGGATTGTATAATCCTGCAACCAAAAAAGCAGATCGAGTCGGCTTTAAGTTTCTGGAAGATGGAAAGAAGGTCAGATACTTTAAGTCAACTAATGAAGTTGTTGATGCGTAAGGTATAGATGAATCATGGCTAGACTAGAGTCCGTATATAAAGAAAAAATTCTTCCAGCCTTAATAGAGCAATTTGCCTATAAGTCTGTGATGCAAGCACCGCGTATTACTAAAATCACCTTGAATATGGGTGTGGGTGGTGCTGTTGCCGATAAGAAAGTATTGCAATCAGCGGTTAGTGATATGGAAAAAATTTCCGGTCAAAAACCCGTTGTTACACTGGCAAGAAAATCGATTGCCGGTTTTAAAATAAGAGATGATATGCCTATCGGCTGTAAAGTTACTTTACGTAGCGATAGGATGTATGAATTTTTGGATCGCTTAATCAGCATATCTATCCCTCGGATTCGTGATTTTAGAGGATTGAGTCCAAAAAGCTTTGATGGACGCGGTAATTATTCAATGGGCGTTAAAGAGCAAATTATCTTTCCCGAAATTGATTATGACAAAATCGACACTTTGCGTGGTATGGATATTACGATCACAACGACAGCTCAAACCGATGAAGAAGGTTTGGCGTTATTAAAGTTGTTTAATTTTCCATTCAAGCACTAAGGCGGCGTCCACATGGCAAAAAAATCAATGATTGCGCGTGAAGACAAGCGCAAAAAGTTAGTAAAAAAATACGATGTCAAACGTAAATCTTTAAAAGAAATTATCAGAGACCCAAACGCAACATTTGAAGACAAAGAAACTGCTCAGTTACAGCTTCAAAAATTACCAAGGGACTCCAGCGTTACACGGGTGCGTAACCGTTGTAGTTTAACGGGGCGTCCACATGGATATTACCGCAAGTTTGGCCTTAGTCGGAATAAACTAAGAGAAGCAACCATGCGTGGTGATGTGCCTGGCGTAGTGAAGGCTAGTTGGTAATAGGTTGGAGAGTAAAAAATGAGTATGACAGATCCAGTTGCAGATATGCTGACCCGTATAAGAAACGGTCAATCTGCAGGTAAAAAGAATATTAAGCAACCTTCGTCAAAATTAAAAGTATCGATAGCCAAGGTACTTAAAGAAGAAGGTTACATAACCGATTTCAGCACAGAAACAACCGGTAGCCATACCGAAATGACTATTGAGTTAAAGTACTTCAAAGGTATGCCTGTAATTGAAAGCATAAAAAGGGTTAGTAGACCTGGTTTACGTATTTATAAATCTAAAGACGAATTGCCAAAAGTTCTTGGCGGGTTAGGGATTGCTATCGTATCAACATCGAATGGTGTGATGACTGATAGAGCCGCTCGTGCCATTGGACATGGCGGCGAAGTTATTTGTACTGTTTGCTAAAGTAGGCGAGTTATGTCAAGAATTGCTAAAGCCCCGGTTACTATCCCAAATGGTGTGGATATCAAGCTAGAGGGTAACAATATGACCGTAAAAGGCAGTAAAGGTCAGTTATCATTCAATTTTAACCCAGCTATCAATGTCGATATTACCGATAACGTAATATCCATGCAGTGGAATAGGGATGATAAAAATGCCACTGCTCAAGCAGGTACTGCTAGAGCTATCGTAAGTAACATGGTTACCGGTGTATCTGCGGGTTTTGAGAAAAAGCTGACACTGATTGGTGTAGGCTACAGAGCCCAGGCAAAAGAAAATATTTTAAATCTTACACTTGGTTTTTCTCATCCTGTAGATTTTGAAGTGCCTGCCGGAATTACAGTTGAAACACCAACTCAAACTGAAATAGTTGTAAGAGGAAGTGATAAACAGCAAGTAGGTCAGGTTGCTGCAAAGATCAGAGCTTATCGTCCGCCAGAGCCTTATAAAGGCAAAGGCGTAAGATATGCTGAAGAGCATGTGGTAAGAAAAGAAGCCAAGAAAAAGTAAGGTGAAGTGATGGAAAAGAAACAATCCCGTATGAAGCGCGCATTAAAACTGCGTAGCAAGATTAAAAAATTAAGTGTGACGCGTTTGTCTATTCACAAAACTTCACAGCATATCTATGCACAAGTGATCAGTAACGACGGAAATTCGACGCTTGCTAGCGCTTCTACTACCCAGGCCGCAATTAAGGCAAACCTGAAAAATACCAGTAATATAGAAGCTGCTGCTGAAGTTGGAAAGTGGATTGCACAAAAAGCAATTGCTGCTGGTGTGACAGAAGTTGCATTTGATCGGTCTGGCTTTAAATACCATGGTCGCGTTAAAGCTTTAGCAGATGCCGCTCGTGAAGCCGGCTTAAAATTTTAGGAGAATAAAATGGCGACAGCACCTGCTCAAGGCAGTACAGACGGACTGCAAGAAAAATTAGTCAATGTAAGACGCGTGGCAAAAGTGGTAAAAGGCGGTAGAGTATTTGGTTTTACTGCGCTGACGGTAGTCGGTGATGGTGAGGGGCGAGTTGGCTATGGTGTCAGCAAAGCTCGTGAAGTACCCATCGCGATTCAAAAGTCTTTGGAACAAGCCCGTAAAAACATGCGCAAGGTATCGCTTAAAGGCGATACTCTACAATACCCGATCATGAATACAACCGGCGCTGCAAAAGTCTATATGCAGCCCGCTTCTGAAGGTACTGGCATTATCGCCGGTGGCGCTATGAGAGCGGTATTCGAAGTGGTCGGTGTACATAATGTATTGGCAAAGTGTATTGGGACGAGTAATCCTATAAATGTTGTCAGAGCGACAATTAATGGTCTTACCAGCATGCGTAATGCAAACCAGATAGCTGCCAAGCGCGGCTTATCAGTTGAACAGATTATCGGATAATTGCAATGGCAGATACTAAATTGAGTATTACGATGACAAAAAGCAAGTTTGGGCGTTTACCACGTCATCAAGCCTGTTTGAAGGGTTTGGGTTTGCGCAAGATTAACCAGACTGTCCAGGTCCTCAATACCCCTGAAAACAGAGGTATGATAAATAAAATATCATACATGCTAAAAGTCGAGGAAGTGTAATGTTTCTAAATACTATTCAGGCTAGCGAAGGGTCTCGCAAAAAGTCTAAGCGTCTGGGCCGTGGTATCGGCTGTACGCTGGGTAAAACATGTGGCAAAGGACATAAAGGCCAAAAAGCACGTAGCGGCGGTTTTCATAAAGTCGGTTTTGAAGGCGGACAAATGCCTTTACAACGCCGTTTGCCAAAAATTGGGTTTACGTCACAATCCAGCAAATATTCATCAGAAGTACGCTTGAGTGAGCTGAATCTGTTAGCGACTGAAATAATTGACTTAAAGACTTTGATTGATGCGAACATAGTGCCTGTTTTTACCAAAACAGCAAAGATTATCCAATCAGGTGCGGTCAATAAAGCAGTCACTATAAAAGGCATTAAAGTTACAAGCGGAGCAAAAGCATCCATTGAAGCTGCTGGCGGCAAAGTAGAGGCTTAAGTGAATACACCAAGAGCTAACATAGCCGGAAAAGCCGGCGGTTTATCGGAGCTAAAATCAAGACTGCTTTTCGTGCTGGGAGCTCTATTTGTCTACAGGATTGGCTCGCACATTCCTGTTCCCGGCATTGATCCAAAGGCACTTGCGGTTATGTTCGAGCAACAAAGCGGCTCAATCCTGGACATGTTTAATATGTTTTCCGGGGGCGCTTTGATGCGCTTAAGTATCTTTGCTCTTGGTATCATGCCTTATATCTCTGCTTCAATTATCATGCAATTAATGACGGTCGTTATTCCGGCCATGGAGCAGATGAAAAAAGAAGGTGAGTCCGGCAGGCGCAAGATTTCTCAATATACGCGTTATGGCACAGTTGTTTTAGCAACTTTTCAGGCTATCGGTATATCTCTGGCCTTGCAAAATCAAACTGCAGGCGGTCTTTCTGTGGTATTGAATCCCGGAGTCGGATTTATCGCCATTACGGCGATAACATTGGTTACCGGTACCGTTTTTCTGATGTGGCTTGGTGAACAAGTTACTGAGAGAGGAATTGGTAACGGTATTTCGATGATTATCTTTGCCGGTATCGTTTCAGGTTTGCCCAAAGCGATTGGTGGAACATTGGAGTTGGCCAGAACTGGTGAAATGAACGGCGGATTTATAATTTTATTATTCCTGCTGTCGATTTCTGTGACTGCCCTGGTCGTTTTTGTCGAAAGAGGGCAAAGAAGGATACTGATTAATTATCCTAAAAGACAGCAAGGTCGAAAGCTATACGGCGGACAAAGCAGCTTTTTACCTTTAAAGCTTAATATGGCCGGAGTTATTCCACCCATTTTCGCTTCCAGTATTATTTTATTTCCTGCAACTATTGCTGGCTGGTTTGGTAATAGTGAAGGATTTACTTGGCTTCAGGATATTGCAACTATGTTGTCGCCGGGTCAACCGATTTATGTAATGATTTATGCAACGGCTATTATATTCTTTTGCTTTTTCTATACAGCATTAGTATTTAATTCAAAAGAAACGGCCGAAAATCTTAAAAAATCCGGTGCATTCCTTCCCGGTATCAGACCTGGTCTTCAAACCAGTTCTTATATTGATAAAGTGATGACCCGATTAACATTGATTGGTGCCTTCTATATTACCCTGGTATGTTTGTTGCCCGAGTTTTTAATAGTTTATTGGAACGTACCTTTTTATTTTGGCGGAACTTCTTTACTGATTATTGTAGTAGTTGTTATGGATTTCATTTCTCAAATGCAAACCCATGTCATGTCCCAACAGTATGAAGGCTTGATGAAAAAAGCCAATCTGAAAAAATAATTTATTGCATAAGAACACATTAGGAGTTAGCAGTGAAAGTTCGTGCTTCTGTAAAAAAGATTTGTAGAAATTGCAAAGTTGTAAAAAGAAATGGTGTTGTTAGAGTTATTTGTGTAGACGGAAGACATAAACAACGACAAGGTTAAAATTTGTTGCGCCATAATTACTGCAATGCTATAATTCGGCGCTTAACTGTAGAATACTACTCAGGGGAGTATCTGAATGGCACGTATTGCCGGGATAAATGTACCAGACCAGAAGCATGCAGTAATAGCATTAACAGCTATTTATGGGATTGGTCGTCAAACTGCAAGTGAAATTTGCGTTAAGGTGGGTATTGAACCCTCTATTAAGATAAAAGAACTGACTGAAGAGCAACTGGAATCTATCCGAAATGTGGTTTCCAAGATGACAGTGGAAGGTGATCTGCGCCGTGAAGTTTCAATGAATATCAAGCGTTTGATGGATCTGGGCTGCTATCGCGGGATTAGACATCGTCGAGGTTTGCCGTTGAGAGGTCAGAGAACGAGAACAAATGCTCGCACTCGTAAAGGTCCACGTAAACCAATTAGAAAATAAGATATTCCTTTAGAGGTCGAAGTAATGGCTAGTCCAAATCGTTCCAGAAAACGTATAAAAAAAGAAGTCGCTGACGGCATTGTGCATGTTCATGCTTCATTCAATAACACAATCATAACTATTACTGATAGAAAAGGTAATGCTCTTTCTTGGGCCACATCAGGCGGTTCAGGCTTCCGTGGGTCAAGAAAAAGTACTCCATTTGCTGCGCAGGTTGCAGCCGAAAAGGCAGGTATAGTTGCTCAAGAATTTGGAATGAAAAATCTTGACGTTATGATTAAAGGTCCTGGTCCTGGCCGTGAGTCAGCAGTGCGCTCGCTCAATAATCTGGGATTTAAAATTAATAATATCGTTGATGTGACGCCCATTCCTCATAATGGATGCCGTCCACCTAAGAAACGCCGCGTATAAAGAATCTGGAGTAGTATCATGGCAAGATATCTTGGACCTACTTGTAAGTTAAGTCGAAGAGAAGGGACTGATCTGTTTTTGAAAAGCAGAGGAAAGTCTTTAGAAAATAAATGTAAATTAGATCAACGACCTGGTCAGCATGGCACTAAGCGTACAAGAAGCTCTGACTATGCATTGCAGTTAAGAGCCAAGCAACGGTTGCGCAGGATCTATGGAATATTGGAAAGACAATTCAGAAATTACTATAAGACTGCTGATATGAAGAAAGGCGCCACAGGTGAAAGTCTGTTGAATCTTCTTGAGTCGAGGTTAGATAATGTTGTTTACCGTATGGGTTTTGCTTCAACCAGAGCAGAGGCAAGACAGTTAGTTTGCCATAAATCTATTAAAGTAAACGATGCTCTTATCAATGTGCCTTCTTATCAGGTTGCGCCTGGGGATGTTTTGACGATTAGAGAAAAAGCAAAAAAACAACAAAGAATAGTTGATGCTTTAACAGTAGCTGAGCAATATGGCTTCCCATCCTGGGTCGATGTTAACTCAAAAACGATGTCTGGCACATTTAATTCACTACCTGATCGTGTTGATCTGGGTAGTGATATCAACGAGCAGCTGGTTGTTGAGCTTTACTCTAAATAATTGTTGATTGAGGGGTATAAATGCAGAATTCTATTTCTGGATTATTAAAACCTCGACTTGTCGAGGTAGTAAGCAAATCACCTAATCATTCCCGAATTATTATAGAGCCTCTTGAGCGAGGCTTTGGTCATTCTTTAGGTAATGCATTAAGACGTGTTTTATTATCTACAATTCCGGGTTGTGCAGTTACTGATGTGGAGATTAAAGGTGTTCTCCATGAATACACAACAATAGAAGGTGTTCATGAAGACGTCATTGATATTTTACTGAATTTGAAAAAATTGGCAGTAGTGCTTCATTCAAAAGATGAGGTTGAACTGACGCTTGTAAAAAATGGCGCTGGTTGTGTTATTGCGGCAGATATAGATCTGCCCCATGATGTTGAAATTATTAACCCTGATCTGGTGATCGCCAATTTAACTCAAGCCGGGGTGTTAAATATGAAAATCAGGGTCCGTAGAGGAAGAGGCTACGAACCTGTCAGCCTTCGTAAATCAAGTGAGCAGAATCTGGTAGTTGGCGCGCTCCAGTTGGACGCTTCTTTTAGCCCGATTGTCAAGGTTGCTTATCACGTTGAAAGTACGCGTGTTGAACAGCGTACAAACCTCGACAAGTTAATTATTGAGCTCGAAACGAACGGAACAGTTGAACCGGAAGAAACGATTAAACTTGCGGCTACGATACTTCATGATCAGCTTTCCGTTTTTGTTGATTTTGAAAAAGTAAAGCCTCAGCCTGATAATGAAGTGCATAAAGTAGAAGAGTCCCCGTTTGAGCCTGTTTTACTGCGGCCGGTTGATGATCTCGAATTAACAGTTCGTTCTGCTAATTGTTTGAAAGCTGAAAATATATTTTACATTGGGGATCTGATTCAGCGAACTGAGGTTGAATTATTAAAGACACCAAACCTCGGCAAAAAGTCATTGACAGAAATTAAGGATATTTTGGCGCTGAAAGGATTGTCACTGGGTATGCGCCTGGAAAATTGGCCGCCAGACAGTCTTGCCGATCAATCTCATACAGCAACTCATTAACATTAGGTCATTTTCACAATGAGACATCGTAAATCAGGTAGAAAATTCAATATAAATAGCAGTCACCGTAAGGCGCTGTTCAGTAACATGGCGAGTTCATTATTTGAGCATGAACTAATTAGAACGACTTTGCCTAAAGCAAAAGAATTAAGAAGTTTTGCTGAGCCATTGATTACTTTATCTAAAGAAGATAGCGTGGCTAAAAGACGGCTCGCATTTGCAAGACTGCGTGATCGTAAGGTCGTGACTAAGCTCTTCAATGAGTTGGGTCCGCGTTACAAAAACAGAGCAGGCGGTTATTTGCGTATAATGAAATGCGGCTTTAGAGCTGGCGATGATGCTCCTATGGCCTATGTCGAGTTGGTTGACAGACCGGAATAGCATTCTTGAATTACTTATAATAAAAAGCCGGGTAACCCCGGCTTTTTTGTGTTCCATTCTTTGTTATCGGAAGAAAACGGATTGCTTATTTTTCCAAGAATTTTGCTTTGTCTTCTTTGCCATTCCACTCATCCGCATCCGGCAGTGGTGTTTTGACATCTGTAATGACCGGCCATCCTTTTGACAGTTCTGCATTTAATTTGATGAATATTTCTTGTCCTTCCGGTACTTCATCTTCTGCAAAAATGGCATTCGCTGGGCATTCTGGCTCACATAATGTGCAATCAATGCACTCATCCGGATCAATAACTAAAAAATTAGGTCCTTCACGAAAGCAGTCGACCGGGCATACATCGACACAATCAGTAAATTTACATTTAATACAGTTTTCAGTGACTACAAAAGTCATAATTATTACCAGGAAAGAATAGTGAATGTTATTTGTTAACTTGGTATATTAGCAGAAAGGAAAAGCTCATAAAATACCAAGTTATCATTTATTTATGATTAAGTTAAAATTTATCGTGTACTTTTTGAATTAAATAAGGATGCAAATAGGCTTTTTGAGCGGTTAATCTTTTGCTCTTTGGTTTGTTCCAGGGCAAGTTTTGCTTCTTCTTTAAGTTGGTTATCAGAATAAAGCTGCCCTGTTCTTGCTGGCGCAGTTAGTGCGCGTTCCAAATATTTTACAGCATCTTCAAGTTTATTATTAGCTAACAGGTAGCTTGCATAGTAATAGTTTGCATCAATACCGTCCGGATTAATTTTCAGGGCAGTTTGGAGCATTTTTTTTGCAGCGGCATCATCGCCAAAAGCAATAGGCCATTTTGGCGTCATAAAATAAAGTGTGCCTAAAGTAACGTAGCCGGCCCCGTCCATTGCTTGAGGATTAATTTCAATTGCTCTAAGCAATAAGTCGCGAGCTTCATGAACGGCTTCAAGTGCAGAAACCGGATCCTGGTGATCTGCATTCGTTGCCTTGATAATGGCTTCCCAGATTAATGGTTCAGCACTTTCAGGAAATTCTTGTGCCAGTTTTACAGTCTTGTCATACAGTCGACTGTATGCGGCCCCCGGATTTTGTTTGGAAGTGCTGTAGTAAGTGGTCGCCCATTCGGACTCGATGCTTAGCAAGGAGTCTTTAAGATTGTCCTCTGCAAAACAAGGTGAACATAGTAGCAGTAATGCAACAAAAGTTGTTTTTTTCATACGGCAAATATAGAGTAAAATGCCGAAAGGAGCAATAGGTATATGAGATATTAATTATTTTTCCATTCTGAATAAGGGTGAATGGCAAGATTATTGTTATAATAACGCATATCGTGAGTCACTTCTTCACCTAGCCAGTCTGGTTTTACAAAAGCCTTGCCGATTTCCGATAGCTCAATTTCTGCGATACATAATCCCTGATTGTCGCCATTGAATTCATCTATTTCCCAGGTATTGCCATTATCAATGACAAAATTACGGGTTTTTTCTATTAATGGCTTTCTGCATAGATTATTGATGATTTCGTTGGCATCAGCTAGCGGGATATCATATTCGTATTCATGCCTATGATTGCCTATCGTGGCGCTTTTAATATTGAGCCAGGCATGTTCATCGCTTATCCTGATCCTGATAGAGCTGCTTGCTTGTGAGCTTAAATAGCCCTGCCGGTATTTAACTGAGCTTTTTACATGTTGTCGCCAGTCATCATTTGCCAGCAAAAATTTATGTTCTATTTCTATAGCCATCAGATTTCCTTGCAGTTATTGCTGCCGTCACAGTAAGGAGGAGTTTTGGTTTCTGAGCAGCCGCATAAATACAGTGTCTTGGTTTCTTGAGCGATAAATTTAACCGATTTTTTATCTGAAAGCTCTCTATGGGAATGATCGCATAACGGCATTGTTTGGCTGAAGCCACAACTGCACCATGAGTATCTTACCCCTGCTTCAACCTCAACAGGCAGAGGAGCGTTAGTTTTAGTTACCATAATTTATGTTGTGCAAAAATATTTAATTTGTATGATTATAGATTAACTCGATGCAGCAGTCTGTTCTGATTTACCACAATGTAGAAGCTGACATTCGAGATAGCCGCATTGCTCATCAAGAAGGTTTTAATCTTGAGAAAGCCGGGGTTGTGCAAAGTCCAGGCCCTGCTTTACCCGGCGTTCTGCCGAAGTTCCACATATTTGAGTATTCAAGGATTAACTTCAGGTTTCTGCTCTGCAGATATTAACGAGGGATTCAGACTGAATTGCATAAAAAACTGGCCAGAGCCGATGGGTGAGTCCGGCTCATAATACAACTCTTCCAGCATCAATCTTCCTTCCGATCCTAATTCAGATCCAGTGAGTAAAGTGCGAAAATCTTGACCGCCAATTAATTGATGGGTAGTCGTCAGATACAATCTCGATAACTGCTTTTCCCTTATCACTGTATGCAGCATTTTCGGGCCTGCAATAAGATAAATGTTTTTATAGCCCAGTTTGGTGAGCCCGCTAATTAAGGGTGCGCCGTGAACCATCTTATCTTCACCGGTAATAATTACAGGGTGTCCCTGATTTTGCCAGTAGCGAATCCGATCCGGATCGGCTTTTTTTCCTGTAGCAATATAAACTGTTTGCTGATGTTCGTGCAGGCTCTCATGAAATGGGAAATTCAGGCTTGCGCTGGCAATAACGACTGCCGGTTGAGGTTTTAAGCCGTTATTCCGGCGCCATTCAGCAAGATCCTTATCTTTAACCTGCAATATATTGCCCAAACCTCCTTCGCTGAGTGTTCGCATATATCCACCATGAGTAATAAGGCAATCTGCTTGAGCATGTAATTCCATGAACAGCCTGAAATCAGAGGTCGTTTTTAACTGTTTGGGAATATAAGATGAGCCTTGATCAACATCTTCCAGGGCGATTCGTCCATCAAGACTGGACAGAAAATTGGCATAGACAAAAGCCTCCTCTGTCGTCCCCAATTTATGCAGTTGATGGGCAAGATATAAGCCTTCAACAGAGATATTTTCGCGAAATTTAGGATATAGACATAACAGATCGTTTTGCATAAGCAGAGTACAAGTTATTGTAGTTAGTAAGCCAAGATACAGAATCAGCGTTAGTGCAATGCGCTTGCCAGTAAAGAAGCATTGCCGCCAATGGCCGCGGTATTGGTTGTCAGAGTTTGCTCGACAGCGAAACGGCGCAGATAATCAGGGCCGCCGGCCTTTGGGCCGCTGCCCGAAAGCCCCATGCCGCCAAAGGGCTGAACGCCAACTACAGCGCCAATCATATTACGGTTAACATAAATATTACCCACTTTTACATTTTGAGAGACAGTTTTTATGGTTGCATCCATGCGGGTGTGTATGCCTAGCGTTAAACCATAACCGCTAGCATTGACGGCTGCAATAATTTGATCAAGCTCAGATGCACGATACCGAATCACATGCAATATGGGTCCGAAAATTTCCTGGGTAAGTTGTGAAAAGGATTCTATTTCAATCAGGCTGGGCGGGAAGAAACTGCCATATCGAACGCTATTGTCTAACGGCAGTTGATAAAGCACCTTTGCGTGTTGGCGCATTGCTTCAAGATGATTCACTAATGGCCCAAGAGCTGCCTGGTCTATGACTGGGCCAATATCGGTTTTATAAATGCCCGGATTGCCGATGGAAAGTTCCTGCATCGCGCCTATTAGCATTTCTATGGTTCTATCGGCGATTTCCCGTTGCACAAAGAGTACCCGCAAAGCGGAGCAGCGTTGTCCGGCGCTGTTGAAAGCCGAGGTAGCAGCGTCCTGAACCAGTTGCTGCACTAAAGCGGAGCTATCGGCAATCATGATGTTTTGGCCGCCGGTTTCAGCAATGAACGGCACAATAGCCTGATGATGATGGGCCAGCTGACGATTTATAAATTGTGCGGTTTTCGTAGAGCCCGTAAGGGCTATGCCGGCGACTCGGCGATCAGGCAATAAGTATTGTCCGGTCATGCTGCCGCTTGCCGGTAAAAATTGTAATACGGTTTCAGGTATGCCTGCCTGATGTAGCAACTGTATACAGAACATGGCAGTCAATGAAGTCTGGCTGGCCGGCTTGGCAATAACAGTATTGCCTGCGGCAAGCGCTGCTATTATCTGGCCGATAAAAATGGCAATGGGAAAATTCCATGGGCTGATACAAACATAGACACCGCGGCCGTAATAATAGAGCAGGTTTTCTTCGCCGGCAGGGCTTGGCAGTTTTACCGGATCACTGAATAGTTCCAGAGCAGACTGTGCATAATAACGGCAATAATCCACCGCCTCCCTGACCTCAGTCAATGCATCTTTTATTGTTCGGCCTCCTTCCCGCGCACACAATGAAACGAGTTCCAGGCGATTTTTTTCAAGAAGGTTCGAGGCTGTTAGCAAATATTCGGCGCGGAGTGTTGTCGGACAAAGTCGCCAATCAGTAAATGCCTGGGAAGCGGCTTCCAAGGCCTGATCAATAGCCTTCTGGTCTGCATAAATCACAGAGCCGACGGTTAGACGGCTATCGTATGGGTTAATGATGTTTTGTTGCGGGCCGGCAAAGGGGCGCCCATTTATTAAAGGTGCAGCCTGCCAATATTTGTCTGCCAAGTCATCAAGGCCTTGTTGCAGGCGTGTTAATTCTCGAGGATCAGCCAGATTAGTTCCCTGAGAATTAAGCCGGTTTTTGCCATATAAATCGCGGGGCAAAACGATTTGAGATTGCAGGGGTAAGGATTTTACCGACGTTACCGGATCGCTGATCAATTTTTCAATGCTGATGTCAGGGTTGTTAATCTGATTGATAAACGAAGTATTTGCTCCGTTTTCCAGCAGTCGTCTGACCAGATAGGGTAAAAGTTCATGAAAATATCCGACTGGCGCATAAATTCGGCAGGGCTTATGCCAATTTTGATTTTCAATAATTTCGGTATAAAGCGATTCGCCCATGCCATGCAGACGCTGGAACTCATAACCGGGATGCTGCTTTCCATAGTGATAGATTCCGGAAGCGGTATGTGCATTATGGGTGGCGAATTGCGGATAAAAAACCTCGGGGCGGGACAGGATATATTGGGCGCAAGACAGATAGGATAAATCGGTCGCTGATTTATGTGTAAATACCGGATAATCGCTCAGCCCATTCTCCTGTGCGCGTTTTATTTCGCTGTCCCAGTAGGCGCCTTTAACGAGGCGTAAGGCAATTTTGCCATGCCGCATGCCGGCTAATTCAGCGAGCCAGTGAATAACGGACAGCGCCCTTTTTTGGTAAGACTGTACCGCCAGACCTAATCCATGCCAATCTGTCAAGTCGGGATGAATGAAAACGGCGGCAAAAATGTCCAGAGACATTTCCAGTCGCTCAGTTTCTTCTGCATCAACAGTAATGGAAATGTGAGCCGAGCGGGCCATTTTTGCCAGCGCCAGCAATTTATTGGTTAATTCCTTAACGGCTCGGGCTTGTTGTAAAGGCTCATAGCGAGGATAGAGCGCTGATAATTTAATCGAAATGCCGGGGTTATCATAGAGATTAGCAGAAGGGGCGTGCTTGGCGAGTGTTGCAATGGCTTCAATATAAGACTGATAATAGCGTTCTGCATCGGCAGCCGTTATAGCGGCTTCGCCCAGCATATCGAAAGAATAACGGTAAGCCGGGTTTTGTTCGCAAAGCTGAATGGCTTGTGGTATCGATTCAGCGAAAACGAATTGTTGCGCCAGATATTGCATGGCGCGTTTTAATGCAGTGCGTATTAAAGGCGCACCCAGGCGCGATAACAGGTTTTCAAGGACTCGTTTTGACGATGCAACATGATCTTCAAATTGGCCGGAATATAATAGAGTCCTGGTTGATAAATTAACCAGAAAAGAATCGCTGTGCTGTAAATGGCTGTGCCAGTCAGCATGGGTCAGTTTTTCCTGTAAAAACAGATCTTGAGTATGGCTGTCAGGAATGCGCAATAGAGCTTCAGCTATGGTCATTAAAACGATGCCTTCCTCTGAGCCAAGTTGATATTCGCGCAGAAACGCTTCAATTGCGGTTTGCCGATTTTTTTTTGCTCTTATTGCATTAACCAGTGATCTGGCGCACTCATCCACTATCGCCGGATTATAATTATCCTGATATTTTAATAGCCTGGATATAACCTGGTTTTCATCAGCTAAATAAGCCTGATTAATGGCTTTTCGTAATGAGGTGATTGTTTCTTGCGTCATTTTTTTGTCATAAATCAGGAAAGAATCGATGTTTATAATACACGCTTCATTATCAAAATAATGAACTTTTTACCAAAGACCGGGTTAAAAGCAAAAGCAATATTTCAGCAATTAGAATTAATAACCGGATGACTATCTGCGACCGATGGCTGCTTTGCAATAGACTCTTATCGAAAATAGCTTTATTGTAGAAATTGATCCATTAATACAGATGCGATGAAGTGCGTCTTTACGATTCAAAACTTAAGGAAACAAAATGAGCGTTACAAAAATACTGGCCGGTCTATGCCTGATGGCTATGACGTTACCTGCTGTTGCAGAAGAAAAATTTAAAGTGTGTGCTGACCCATTGAATCCGCCCTATTCAACAAAAAATAAGGATGGTTTTGAAAATAAAATTGCTGAGTTATTTGCCAAGGAGTTGGGGCAAAAAGTTGAATATACCTGGTTTGCTCAACGTATTGGCTTTATTCGAAATACCTTAACCGCACCGGTAAATGATTGGGACGCCAGCGGTGAAGAGTTCAAATGCGATATCGTTATGGGGGTTCCGGCCGGATATGATTTGACCTTAACCACTGCGCCCTACTATAAATCGACTTATGTGCTTTTGATTGCGAAAGGGCGTGGCTGGGATGATATAAAGGATGCCGATCAATTAACCAAACTGCCTTTGCAAAGACACGAATCATTAAAAATTGCTATGTTTGATCGTGGTCCGGGAACAATCTGGCTGCAGAAAAATGGCTTGCTCGATCAAGGTATTTCTTATCAATCGATGTCCGGCGATAGCGAAAATAATGTGGCTATGCAGATAGACAAGGATTTTAAAGCCAAAAAAATCGATATGGTGATTTTATGGGGCCCAATGGCGGCTTATGTCACTGCACAAAGCCCAAAGAATAGCTACATAATGATTCCGATGAAATCAACGCCGGGGATGAAATTTGATTTTGCCATGGCAATGGGAGTCCGTAATGGCGACAAGGCCAGAAAAGCAAAGCTCGACAAGCTGATTGCGGCTAAGGCGGATAGGATTCAGGAAATTATAGCGCGTTATAATATTCCTTTGTTGCCTGTTTCGAAGGAGCCTGTTAAGGATGATGATTAGGCATTATTAGCCTCTTATCAATTATCTGCAATCAATTAGAGTTTGACGCATTTGAGGTTTCCAGATATCATTGCAAAGTTATGTTAGATCGATTGCCCGAATATATAGACCCCTTACACCTTGCAGATAAGCGCGGTGAATTGAAGGGGCGAATCTCTTTAAGTAACCTGGATCGTTTGGCGGAAATGCTGGCCGATGATAAGGGTAGTGTTGCCTTTGATTTATTTTTCGGGCGGGAAGGGCGACTGGCAAAAATTGAAGGGCGGATAGAGGCGGATCTGGAGCTTAAGTGCCAAAATTGTTTGCAGGCTGTGGAATGGCCTGTTAATAGTGAGGTTAAGCTAGGCATTGTCACTTCCATAGATCAGGCAAATAGACTGCCCGAAGATTATGAGCCCTTGCTGATCGAGGAGGAAAAAGTTCTTCTTAAAAACATTATTGAAGATGAGTTATTGCTTGTTTTGCCGGCTTTTCCAAAGCATCAGCATGCTTGTCTCATTCCAAATTTGGGCAATAGTGATGCAGATTCTGTAGTCAATTCCGAGCAATCTGCGCCTCAAAACCCTTTTTCTATTTTAGCCAATCTTAAAAAAACTGGAGATTTATAATGGCCGTACAAAAAAGTAAAGTATCACGTTCAAGACGTGGTCAGCGTCGTTCACATGATGCTTTAACAAGTAGAGCATTGTCTCAAGATCCAATAACAGGTGAATCGCATTTGCGTCATCACGTCACGCCGGACGGCTATTTTAAAGGCCGCCAAATCATAAGGGCTGTTGAGGAAGATTAATAATCTTGCCAGCTTTAACAAAAAGCTATACCGAATCAAATCTGGTTCGGTTTTTTTATAATAAATGCGGAGTCATTTGTCAGCGTGAGTTTAACAATTTCAATTGATGCAATGGGTGGAGATCACGGTCCTCAAGTGACTATTCCCGCATCATTGGATTGTTTAAAAAGCAATCCAGATTTAAAGCTGATTTTAGTGGGCGATGAAGCTGTTATTCGGCGGCAGATGGCGGAAGGATTCGCTGATTATCAGGACAGGGTTACTATCCAGCACGCATCCCAGTGTGTCGACATGGATGAATCTCCATCCAAGGCCCTGAAAAACAAAAAAGATTCGTCAATGCGGGTGGCCATCAATATGGTTCATAACGGCCGTGCCGATGCTTGCGTTAGCGCCGGCAATACGGGCGCATTAATGGCGACCGCTCGGTTTGTTCTCAAAATGATTCCAGGGATTGATCGCCCCGCCATTATTTCTACGCTGCCTTCAATCCACGGGCATACTCATGTGCTTGATTTGGGCGCGAACGTTGACTGCACTGCTGAGCACCTTTTTCAATTTGCGGTTATGGGTAATGAGTTGGTGAAAGCCGTTGAGTCTATCAATAGCCCCAAGGTCGGCCTTTTAAATATCGGCGAAGAAGACATGAAAGGTAATGAGCAGGTTAAATCAGCAGCGAAATTACTGGAAAACTCACCATTAAATTATATCGGCTATGTGGAAGGCGACTCTTTAAATGCAGGTCATGCCAAGGTTGATCTGATTGTTACTGATGGTTTTGTCGGTAACGTAGCGCTTAAATCTATTGAAGGTGCGGCTAAAATGATTGGCACAACCTTGAAAGAAGCCTTTGGCAAAAATTATCTGACCAAACTGGTTGGGTTGGTCGCCTATCCTGTACTCAAGTCCTTCAAGCAACGCATTGATCCTCGTTTATATAATGGCGCAAGCTTTCTGGGTCTGCGCGGATTGGTTATTAAAAGTCATGGCGGAGCCGATGTGCTGGCTTTTAAAACAGCTATTCAACTTGCCGTTTGTGAAGTTAACCAGGATGTTATAAGAAAAATAAGTGAACAAGTCGAGAAAACCTTGACTCTGAGAGAGAACGCATGATTCGTTATTCAAGGGTAATCGGTACCGGCGGTTATTTGCCGGCGGAAGTTCGCACTAATGATCAAATATCACAGACGGTTGATACTTCGGATAGCTGGATTTACGAACGTACAGGCATTAAAAGCCGTCGAATTGCAGGTCCGGATGAATCAGCTGCAAGCATGGCTGAAATTGCCGCCAGGCAGGCCATTGATGCTGCGCAAATAAACCCGGAAGAAATCGATCTAATCATTGTTGCAACAGGCACGCCTGATCGCATTTATCCCAGCACAGGCTGCTTGCTGCAGCAGCGTTTGGGTATTAAAAATACTGTTGCCTTTGATGTTCAGGCCGCTTGCTCGGGCTCTATTTTCGCTTTGAGTATTGCCGATCAATATATCAAGTCAGGTGCTGTGAGGACAGTGCTTGTTGTCGGTTCTGAAATTTGTTCGCGCATAGTCGACTGGACAGATCGGAGTACTTGTATTTTATTTGGCGATGGAGCCGGCGCCATATTGTTGCGTGCCTCAGAAGAGACGGGTGTTTTATCTACTCATATTCATTCCGATGGAGAATATGAGGATCTGCTGTATTGTCCGAATCCCCAGGTTGCGATAGATGCCAATAAACATGAAGCCGGCTACATCAGTATGCGCGGTAATGAAGTGTTTAAGGTGGCTGTTAATACCTTGGGTCGCATAGTCGATGAAACGCTGGAAGCCAACAATATGGATAAGGCTGATATAGACTGGCTGGTTCCGCATCAGGCCAATATACGGATCATAATCGCGACCGCAAAGAAATTAAAAATGTCTATGGACCAGGTTGTCGTTACGCTTGAAAATCAAGGCAATACCTCATCCGCTTCAGTACTTATTGCGTTTAATGAAGCCGTTCGTGACGGCCGCATTCAACGTGGGCAGGTGGTCTTGCTTGAGGCTTTTGGAGCCGGGTTTACCTGGGGTTCTGCATTAATCAAATATTAGCCAAGTGAGAAGAATGACCAAGCAAGCCTATAATTTAGCTTTTGTTTTTCCCGGGCAAGGCTCCCAGTCTGTGGGTATGCTGTCAGATTTGGCGGCGAGCCACCCCGAAGTAAAGCAAATCTTTGAACGCGCATCTGATGCACTGGGCAAAGACTTATGGTCTATTGTTAACCTGGGTCCGGAAGAAGAGCTCGGTAAAACATATAATACACAACCTGCCATGTTGGCTGCCGGGGTCGCTGTATGGGAAGTCTGGTGCAAACTTAGCGCCATCCATCCGGAATGGATGGCTGGCCATAGTTTGGGTGAATATACAGCATTAGTATGCTCGGGTGCTTTGTCTTTTGAAAGCGCCATCAAACTGGTTGCGGCAAGAGGGCATTTAATGCAGGAAGCGGTGCCGCCAGGCGTCGGGTCAATGGCGGCAATTTTAGGTCTTGAAGATTACCACGTCGTTAATATTTGCGCTCAAGTGGCGGACAATGAAGTGGTCTCGGCCGTTAATTTTAATGCGCCAGGCCAAGTGGTTATTGCCGGTAATATTGCCGCTGTTGAAAGAGCCATGATGGCGGCAAAAGAGGCGGGGGCAAAACGCGCCTTGCCATTGCCTGTTAGCGTACCTTCCCATTGCGCATTAATGCAATCGGCTGCTGAAAAACTGGACGAACAGTTGCAAGACACCATTTTTAATATGCCGGAAGCCACTCTGATTCATAATGTGGATGTGGCCTCGCATAGCGCGCCGGAAGTTATTCGTAATGCTTTAAAAGAACAACTTTATAAACCGGTGCGCTGGGTCGACACCATTAAATTTATGAGCGATCAGGGTGTTACCCGTTTTGTTGAGTGTGGCCCCGGCAAAGTATTAATCGGTTTAAACAAACGCATCGTCAAGGATGCAGAACATTTCACAATTTTTGACCCGGAAACGGTCAATAACTTATTGGAGCAGCTTAATGATTAAGCAAGTGGCTTTAGTAACCGGCGCCAGTCGCGGCATTGGCAGGGCTATCGCTGAACGATTAGCCGAGGATGGCTTATTCGTTGTCGGCACTGCAACATCCGATAACGGCGCCGATCTGATATCAGCTTTTCTGGATGAAAATGGCAGAGGCATAAAGCTTGATGTAGCCGATCCCGACTCTGTTGCAGACGTTGTTAATACAGTTAATAAAGAATTTGGTGCGCCCATAGTGCTGGTCAACAATGCGGGTATCACGCGTGATAATTTGTTGATGCGGATGAAGGATGAAGAGTGGAGTGATATTATTAATACCAATTTGACTTCTGTTTTTCGCATGAGCAAGGCCGTATTGCGCGGTATGATGAAAGCCAAAACCGGCCGCATTATTAATATTTCATCTGTAGTCGGTGCTACCGGTAATGCAGGACAGGCTAATTATGCGGCGGCAAAGGCCGGTATGGTCGGGTTTGCAAAGTCTATGGCAAAAGAAGTGGGCTCGCGAAATATTACTGTCAATACAGTGGCTCCCGGGTTTATCGATACCGATATGACCAGGGAATTAAGTGCTGATATTAAAAATGGGTTGTTGGCATCTATTCCATTGTCTCGCTTGGGCGGCCCGGAAGAAATAGCGCATGCTGTCTCATTTTTGGCTTCTGCAGGCGCCGGTTATATCACCGGTGAAACCCTTCATGTGAATGGAGGTTTGTTCATGCCTTAATATTGTGACAATGTTGCAATATAAAGTATAATTCCCCCCGCCGTCTGGAATTCCCGGAGACGGGATTTCTAGTAAAATCAATAATAATACTATTGCAAGCTTCAGATTGATCACTTGCATTGTTTGAGGATAATAATTATGAGTAACATTGAAGAACGAGTAAAAAAAATTGTAGCAGAACAGTTGGGTGTTAAAGAAGATATCGCGAACGATGCTTCATTCGTTGATGATCTGGGTGCTGATTCTCTGGATACAGTTGAGCTCGTTATGGCTCTTGAAGAAGAATTCGAATGCGAAATTCCAGACGATGAAGCTGAAAAAATTACAACAGTTCAGCAAGCTATCGATTACGTAGAAAAAAACGCGTAAGTGTATTTTTAGTGGATGGACTTGTCCATCCACTGAGTAAGCTCTCCCTGTATCGCCATCTTTACTTTCCTTACGGTAAATTGCATTGAGTAAACGTCGAGTAGTAATAACTGGATTGGGCGCTGTTACGCCTATAGCCAACACTGTCCCGGAAACATGGGATGGAATTATTAATGGCAAAAGCGGCATAAGTCCTATTGATTCCTTTGACATTTCTCCTTTTGCCAGCACTTTCGGCGGCGTTATAAGGAATTTTGATATTACCCAATATATCCCGGATAAAGATGCCAAACGTATGGATGGATTTATCCATTATGGTATTGCCGCGGGTTGCCAGGCTATTGAAGATTCAGGGATTGAAGTCACTGAAGCCAATGCTGAGCGTATCGGCGTAGCAATAGGTGCAGGAATAGGCGGCATCACGGGCATTGAAGAATGCTATGCCATCTATGAGAAAGGCGGCCCCCGCCGTATCTCGCCATTTTTTGTGCCTGGCAACATAATCAATATGATTTCAGGCGATCTTTCCATCAAGTACGGATTGAAAGGGCCAAATTTTGCTATTGTTACAGCCTGTGCTACAGGCACACATAACATTGGTGATGCGGCGCGTTTAATTAAATATGGCGACGCCGACGTGATGATTGCCGGCGGAGCAGAGCGTTGCACAACATCGCCTACAGCAATGGGCGGTTTCGCCTCTGCTAAAGCCTTATCGCGCCGCAATGATGACCCGCAAGCCGCCAGCCGGCCATGGGACAGGGATCGTGACGGTTTTGTATTAAGTGATGGAGCCGGCGTTGTCGTTCTTGAAGAGCTGGAACATGCGAAATCCCGTGGTGCAAAAATTTATGCCGAAGTAGTGGGTTATGGCATGAGCGGTGACGCCTATCATATAACAACTCCTTCAGTAGGCGGAGAAGGGGCCGCACGCTGCATGATGAATGCCTTGCGTGATGCGGGCTTGAATGCCGATGACGTTGACTATATCAACGCTCACGGTACATCAACTCCGGCGGGTGATATCGGCGAAACTCATGCAATGAAAACCGCATTGGGTGCTCATGCCTATAAAGTCGCGATCAGCTCCACCAAATCCATGATTGGCCACATGCTCGGCGCTGCGGGAGGCATTGAAGCGGTTCTGTCTGCCTTAAGCCTTAAAAACCAGATTGCTCCGCCCACGATCAACCTGGAAAATCAGGATCCTGAGTGTGATCTTGATTATGTGCCCAATATCGCAAGAAATATGAAAATTGATATTGCCCTGTCCAATTCATTTGGTTTTGGCGGCACCAACGGCTCACTGGTTTTTAAACGTTACGGCTAGAGGCGCTACAGTGCAGCATCTCTAATACGGATGATTCTGGTTAATGGAGAATATAAAGCGCATGTTGAAATTTCGGACCGCGGATTCCAATATGGCGATGGATTATTTGAAACAATAGCCGTTAATAATGGACAAGCTGTTTTTCTTGACCGGCATTTAGCACGGTTGGAAAGAGGTTGTCGCCGACTCAATATCCCTTTTCCGGGCATCGAGCTTCTAAGTCTTGAAGCTAAAACACTCTATCAAGATTCAAACAAGGCGGTTCTTAAGCTGATAGTCACACGCGGCCCAGGAGGCCGGGGTTATCGTCAGCCGGACATCATTCAGCCTACCCGCGTGTTAAGTTTACATCCTTTTCCCTCATTCCCCGACTCCAGTCTGGGAACATTTAAATGTGCCCATGAAGAGCAAGGCATAGCAGTCCGTTTTTGCAATACGCGTTTAGGCTTGAACCCTGCATTGGCTGGCATTAAACACCTCAACCGGCTTGAACAGGTGCTGGCACGGGCTGAATGGGGCGATCCTGACATTCAGGAGGGAATTATGCTGGATATGGCTGAGAATGTTATTGAAGGCACGATGAGCAACCTGTTTTATGTTAAAAATGACATTCTTTATACTGCATCGCTTGAGTTAGCAGGCGTTGCCGGGGTGATGCGCGGGATTATTATGGCGCTGTCAGCTGAGCATGCTCTCCCCGTCATTGAACACAGTTTTATGAAAGAGGAATTATTATCGGCTGATGAGGTCTTTATCAGCAATTCACTAATCGGAATCTGGCCGATTAATAAAATCGGGAACACACATTTTTCAGTGGGTTTGAAAACCAGGCAAATTCAAACCTGGCTACATCAATTCAAAAATAATAATTAGCGGTGGTCTATAAAACTATCTCCTGTGCTTTATTAATTTTGGTAGTTGCCTGCGGCCTGGCATGGCGGGATTATCAAAGCGCTTTCCATACCCCGGTCGTGGCCGCTAATCCTGTTGTTATAGAAATCAACAAAGGGGATTCGTTCAAGCAAATTACCGATAAGCTGTTAGCTCAAAATCTGGACTTTAATCCAGTCTGGTTTAAAGTCATGGCTGTGTCGGGAAAAACATTCAAAAAACTTAAAACAGGCGAGTACGAGTTAGCCCCCGGTTCGACTCTTCCGGACATTTTGACTCTATTTGTACAAGGAAAAACCAAACAATATGCTATTACTTTTCCTGAAGGCTGGAGTTTTAAAGAAGTATTACAGGAAATTGAGAAAAACCCTAACCTTGAGCATACCTTAAATAACGCAAATCTTGACGAGTTAATGGCCCGGCTTGGGGTGGATATAAAACATCCGGCAATTGCTCAACCTCTTGTATCCATACAATCGCCTGAAGGAGTGTTTTTTCCTGACACTTATTTTTTTGAAAAACATACCTCCGATATTGCTTTATTGAAAAGAGCCTATGAAAAAATGCAGTTGGTTCTGCAACAGGAATGGCTGAATAAAGCGGAAGGTCTGCCTGTCAAAACCCCGTATGAAGCACTGATACTAGCCTCGATTGTAGAAAAAGAAACCGGAGTGGTTGCTGAAAGGCCTTTAATAGCGGGCGTATTTATTCGCAGGCTGCAAACAGATATGTTGTTGCAAACTGACCCTACCGTTATTTACGGTATGGGGGAAAGTTACCAGGGAGATATAGGCTATGCGGATTTAAAAGCAGTAACGCCTTATAATACCTATAAGAATAAAGGCTTGCCGCCAACGCCAATTGCAATGCCTGGACGCGGCTCGATTTATGCAGCTTTGCATCCGGATAACAGCAACAATCTTTATTTTGTGGCGCGTGGTGATGGATCGCATGTATTTTCTTCTACCTTAAAAGAGCATAATCTGGCAGTCAGCAGTTTTCAAAAGAAGAAAAAAAATGATTAGAGGGAAGTTCATCACTCTGGAAGGCGGAGAAGGGGTCGGGAAAACCACTAACCTCGCTTTTATAAAAGACTATTTGCAGTCATATGACATTTCAGTTGTCGGTACGCGCGAGCCGGGGGGCACTGTTTTGGCAGAAAAAATACGCAATTTATTGCTGGATAAGCACAGCGAGGCCATTTCAGAAAATGCTGAGTTATTGCTGATGTTTGCAGCACGAGCGCAGCATATCAAGCATGTCGTTGAGCCGGCACTGGCGCAAGGCAAATGGGTGCTTTGTGATCGTTTTACCGATGCGACCTACGCCTATCAAGGGGGAGGGCGGAATATGCGGATGAGCACTATAGAATGGCTGGAGGATCTGGTGCAAGGCGCACTGAGGCCGGATTTGACCCTGTTGCTGGATGCTCCTGTCGAGACAGGTATAGAGCGCGTCAGAGAGCGGGGTGCTTTTGATCGCTTTGAAGCAGAAAAGCTGAGCTTTTTCGAGCAAGTCAGGCGAGCCTATTTGCTGCAAGCCGAATTGCATCCGGAACGCATCAAATTAATTAAAGCAGATCAGCCCTTGGCCGAGGTACAAAGAGCATTGATTGAGGTTATTGGCGTATTACTAAAATGACATTATTACCTTGGCAGCAAAAAAGCTGGGACCAGCTTTGCAATTACGGTAAGCATAATCGTATTCCCCAAGCTTTACTCATTACCGGTAATAAAGGCTTGGGCAAACAGCATTTGGCCAAACAATACGCCTATTCCCTGCTTTGCGTAAAACCGCAGGTAAATGGAACCGCTTGTGGTCATTGCCACAGCTGTTTGCTATTAAATGCGAAAACTCATCCGGATTTTATGCAAATACAGCCTGACGAAGCAAAAACATCCATTACGATCGACCAGATTCGCGGCCTGGTCGCTAAGCTAACGTTAAAGCCGCAGTATGAAATGTACCGCGTAGTTATCATCAATTCTGCCGATAAAATGAACAATGCAGCGGCTAATTCTTTCTTGAAATGCCTTGAAGAACCGGTAGAGCGCACTGTAATTATACTGATTACCGACAGACCGGCTCAATTACCCGCAACTATCGTCAGCCGCTGTCAGAAGCTTGTCATCGCCAAACCCGATAGAGAAATTGTCTTTACCTGGCTAAAACAACAGAATGTACAGGATGATCCCGAGTTGTTATTCGGCTTGGCGCAGGGTTCGCCCTTACAGGCTTTGCATTATGCTCAAGAAAATGTATTGGCATTGCATAAAGACTGTTTCAAGGCTTGGGTGAATATTGCAAAACGGCGCAGCCATCCGGTTATCGTTGCGGAAAATTGGCATAAATTGCCTGAATCTCTGCTGATACTGTGGATGACCTCCTGGGTTATCGATTTAATCAAGTGTTGTTATCAACTAAAAGCTGACAACTGTTATAATGACGATCTGAGAGCACCCTTGCAGGAGTTGTCCAAACAACTAGAATTAAAAGGACTTTATGAATTTTATGATCTGTTGCTGAAGTGCCGGCAACTCCTGAATACCCAAATAAACAAGCACATCATGTTCGAAGAAATTTTAATAAAATGGTTTGAACTTAACCCGAGTAAATGACCATGGCAGAACCAGCGCCCAGGCAAGGAATATTGACAATTTCAATTAAAGACAAGAGCGCCTTGTATGCAGCTTACATGCCTTTTGTCACCAATGGAGGCTTATTCATCCCAACCAATCGGGACTATGAAATGGGGCAGGAAGTCTTTATGCTGTTAAATCTTATGGAAGAAACGGAACGGCTCCCCATTGTTGGCAAAGTGGTCTGGAAAACTCCACCCAGCTCAGGAGGTTATAGGGCCAGCGGCATTGGCGTGCAATTCAGTGAACAGGAAGGCGGCGTTGCGCGCAGCAAAATAGAAAATTATCTGGCGGGCGCTTTAACGTCTGGCCGGTCAACTCATACTATGTAATTCATACTCATCATGCTGATTGATTCACACTGTCACCTTGATCGTATTGATCTTAAACCTTATCAAGATAATTTCGACTGTTTCATGCAAGAAGCGGAAGCAAGTCAAATTGAACATTTATTATGTATAGCCATTGATTTGGAATCCTACCCTGCCATGTTGGACTTGGTAGCCGGTTTCCGGCAAATATCCGTAACCGTTGGCGTGCATCCCAATGTTCAGGATTGTCAAGATCCCAGCGTCGATGAGCTTGTCGCTTTAGGTCAGGCTGACAATGTTATCGGGATAGGAGAGACAGGCCTGGATTATTTTCGTAGTACGGGAGATCTGTTCTGGCAGCATCAACGTTTCAGAAACCATATCCGTGCTGCAAAAATTTTGAAAAAGCCCTTGATTATTCATACCCGTGAAGCCGGTCAAGATACTCTGCGTATTCTGGAAGAAGAGGGCGCCCGTGAAATAGGAGGCATTATTCACTGTTTTACAGAAGACTGGGAGTTTGCCGAAAAAGCGCTGGATTTGAATTTTTATATTTCATTTTCTGGTATCGTTACTTTTAATAATGCCAAAGAAATCAAGGAAGTTGCGAAAAAAGTGCCGGCGGACCGTTTTCTTATTGAAACCGACTCTCCCTATTTAGCGCCCGTACCCTTTCGTGGCAGACCCAACTATCCAACTTATGTGCGTTATGTGGCGGAGCATCTGGCTGAATTATGCGGAACATCGCTTAACAAGATCGCAGACCTATCCACTGAAAATTTTTATACTTTATTCAAACTGAAGCCCCTGTAAATTTCCCCTTATCTTCAGTTTATTGGATATTCTCGCGGCACGCTCCAGAGTTACAGATTTCTCAGTGATCAACTGGCTTCCAGGCAAAAGTAATGCTTCTGTTGCTTTTTGCAGGTTGTCAATCGAAAGACGACAATGAATAAATCGCAACAAGCGGCAATATTCAATAATTTGATACTTAAATGAAAAAACAAGAAAAATCCTTAACAATGACTGTATTGATGACGCCGGATATGGCGAATTTTTCAGGGAACGTGCACGGCGGCTCTTTATTGAAATTGCTGGATCAGGTGGCTTATGCCTGTGCGGCAAAATATTGTAAAAATTATGTGGTGACGGCCGCGCTCGACCAGGTTTTTTTTAAACAGCAAGTCCATGTCGGCGAACTGGTGACTTTTTTTGCCCATGTTAATCATGTTGGCCGATCCTCGATGGAAATCGGCGTAAAAGTCGTGGCTGAAGATTTGCGAACCGATATAAAAAGACATACCACTTCTTGTTATTTTACGATGGTGGCTATCGATGAGCAGGGTAAATCAATCGAAGTGCCCAGATTACAACTCGAAACCGAAGCCGAAAAAAAACATTATGCAGAGGCGGAAGTGCGCAAAAAATTTCGTCAGGAAAGTTTAGAGAAAAATCGCGCTTTATCCGTTGAACTATCAGAAGATGAACTCTAGTGGGATTACAAGAAAATTTTGAACAACTGGCGTTGAAGGATTTTGTCGAGAAGGCTTATTTGGACTATTCCATGTACGTCATTCTCGACCGGGCCCTGCCGCATATTGCCGATGGCTTGAAACCGGTGCAGCGGCGTATCATCTACGCCATGTCTGAACTAGGTTTAACAACCCTGGCCAAGTATAAAAAATCGGCCAGAACGGTTGGCGACGTGCTCGGGAAATACCATCCCCACGGTGATTCCGCCTGTTATGAAGCTATGGTGTTGATGGCGCAAAGTTTTTCTTATCGCTATCCCTTGGTTGACGGACAGGGTAACTGGGGATCGCCGGATGACCCCAAATCATTTGCCGCCATGCGCTATACCGAATCGCGCCTGACCGCTTATGCAAATACACTGCTAAGCGAATTGGGGCAGGGCACAGTCGAATGGTCGGATAACTTTGATGCCACCTTAAAAGAGCCGGTATTATTACCCGCAAGACTGCCGAATGTTCTGCTTAATGGCACGGTGGGGATTGCCGTGGGCATGGCGACCGATATGCCGCCGCATAATATTCGCGAAGTGGCAGGTGCTTGTATCCAGTTGCTGGATAAGCCGGATGGCACAGTGGAAGATCTGTTCAGACACATAAAAGGCCCGGATTATCCGACTGCTGCTGAAATTGTCACTGCTGCCGAGGATATACAAAAAATGTACATCAACGGCGGCGGCTCAATAAAGATGCGGGCTATCTATGAGCAGGAAGACGGCAATATCGTCATTACCGCTTTGCCGCATCAGGTTTCCGGGGCTAAATTAATGGAGCAGATAGCGGCACAAATGCTGGCCAAAAAACTGCCCATGATTGAAGACCTGAGAGATGAGTCCGATCATGAAAATCCTACCCGTTTATTAATCATCCCAAAATCCAAACGCATCGATGTTGATGCGGTGATGTCGCATTTATTCGCAACCACGGATCTGGAAAAAAGCTATCGTGTTAATATGAACATGATAGGTATGGATGGCAGACCCCAGGTTAAAGGGCTCAGACAAATTCTTGTTGAATGGCTGGCATTTCGTACTGAAACCGTACGGCGGCGTTTGCAGCACCGGCTGGATAAAGTGCTGGCCCGGCTGCATATTCTCGATGGCTTGTTAATCGCTTATCTGAATATTGATGAGGTTATCGCGATTATCCGTAATGAAGAGTATCCCAAGCCGGTGCTAATGGCCCGCTTTGTTTTAACCGATATTCAGGCCGAAGCAATACTGGAATTAAAATTAAGGCATCTGGCCAAGCTGGAAGAAATGAAGATCCGCGGCGAGCAGGATGCGCTGGAAAAAGAACGGGCTGCACTTCAGAAAACCCTGGGCTCCCGGCTTTTATTAAACCGCCTGATCAGAAAAGAAATTGAGCGTGATGCCGAGCAATATGGCGATGACCGCCGCTCGCCGATTGTTGCAAGAGTTGCAGCACAGGCACTGGAAACGACGGCGTTAATCAGTAATGAGCCTTTAACCATTATTCTGTCGCAAAAAGGCTGGATAAGAGCCGCAAAAGGTCACGATATTGATGTGGAAAGTTTAAGCTACCGTTCGGGAGACGAATTTCTGGATTCGGTCAAAAGCAGATCGACGCAGCCCGTTTATATACTGGATTCCACGGGCCGCGCTTACAGTACCTCCGCCCATGATTTGCCTTCAGCAAGAACGCAGGGCGAGCCGTTGACAGGGCGGCTCAATCCGCCTGCGGGTTCGCTATTTACTTATTTGCTTGGGGGTAATCCCGATGACTGGTATGTGTTGGCCAGTCACTTTGGATATGGCTTCAGGGTGCAGCTAAAGGAATTGTTGAGCAAGAATAAGGCCGGTAAGTTATTGATTATATTGCATGAAGGCGCAAAGGTCTTAAAGCCTGCGCCTATAAATAATGAATCCGATTTGCTTGCCGTCGTTACTTTGCAGGGCCGTTTATTGATCTTTCCGGTGGCTGATTTGCCTGCATTGGCGCGCGGCAAAGGCAACAAGCTGATACAGATTCCGACGGCCGACCTGACTGCCGGCAAGGACACTGTGGTTGCAGTGGTATCAATACCCGAACGAAGCCCGTTAAAAATCCTGTCAGGAAAGCGATTTTTAAACTTGAAGCCGGCAGATATTGAACATTATTCCGGCAGTCGGGCCAATAGAGGTTTAGGCTTGCCCAGAGGTTTTCAGCGCGTTGATGGTTTGGAATGCGGATAGGCAAACGATGCTTCAGGTGGAATAAGCCTGATTTATGGTTTTTCGTTCACTGAACTCATCGGTTTTATTCATCCTTTACATGATGCTGCAAAACATAAACCAAAAACATAAACCAATAGCAGCCTTTCAACTGAGATCCAATTAATATGCCATTTTCCAAACTCGGATTATCTGATCCACTCTTGCGCGCTATTGCTGAAGCCGGCTATTCTGCGCCATCCCCTATTCAGTTACAGGCCATTCCCGCAGTTTTGAAGGGGCACGATCTTCTGGCAGCCGCCCAGACCGGTACCGGAAAAACCGCCGGTTTTGCTTTACCCATTCTGCATCGATTATCATTAAAGTCATATAGCAGCAATCGTCCGGTCAGGGTATTAATATTAACCCCAACCCGCGAGCTTGCCGCGCAGGTCGGCGAATCAGTAGGCAAGTACGGAGCACACTTGCATCCTCGCTTAAAAACTGAAGTCGTCTTTGGCGGAGTAAAAATCAACCCCCAGATGATGCGGTTGAGGGGCGGTGTGGATGTTCTGGTTGCGACTCCAGGCCGGTTGCTCGACCTGGCCAACCAGAACGCGGTCAAACTGGATAAAGTGGAAACGCTGGTTCTGGATGAAGCCGACCGTATGCTGGATATGGGCTTTATTCGCGATATTCGCAAGATTATCGCCTTGCTGCCGAAAAAACGTCAAAACCTGTTGTTCTCGGCGACATTTTCAGAAGATATTCGCAAGCTGACGACCGGTTTGCTGGTTAATCCGGTTAAGATCGAGGTGGCGCCCCGTAACACTGCGGCAGAAATGATTGAGCAAACAGCTTTTCTCTGCAACAAGGCCAACAAAACCGAATTGCTTTGTCATTTGATAAAAAGCAATAATTGGCAACAGGTCTTAGTGTTTACCACTACCAAGCACGGAGCTAATCGGCTTACTGAAAAGCTTAATAAGGTCGACATTAAAGCCGCCGCTATTCATGGCAATAAAAGCCAGGGCGCCAGAACCGGTGCATTGGCAGGTTTCAAGGCCGGTGAAATCAGGGTGCTGGTGGCTACCGATGTGGCGGCGCGAGGCATTGATATTGCGTTACTGCCGCACGTGGTTAATTTTGAACTGCCCCGCTCGCCCGCTGATTATGTGCATAGAATTGGCCGTACCGGCAGGGCAGGCGAAGAAGGGCAAGCGGTGTCCCTGATTTCTCATGATGAAGTCAGTGCTTTGCGGTTGATTGAAAAACTGATCGGCGTACCCATTAAACGCGAGCAGATTGTCGATTTCGAAGCCTCTGAAGTCGCACCGCCGGTACCTCTTGAGCCTCCACGCGCGCAACGGCCCGGAAATAATGCCCGGCACACGCGCAAACCTGCCGGCAATCAAACAACGAATAAAGCTCGACCAAGAGGTGCTGTTTAATAATGGAATAATTTCTAGGGCCTACAACTTGCCATTAGAAGGGTTATATTTTTCCGCTAATTGTAGCAATACAAAGACAGCACCGGTGCCGCCGTTTTTGGGTGACGAGGAACAAAAAGCCTGAACGCCTTTATATTGCCGCAGCCATAAGTTAAGATTGTTCTTAAGAACGGGATGATTATCAGCTGAACGATAGCCTTTGCCATGAACGATATGCACACAACGGCAGCCTTCTTCGATACAGCTATGCAAGAAGTGGAGCAATTGCCGTTTAGCTTCATGACTGTTCAGGCCATGCAGATCAATTTCTGCATCAATGCCAAAATAACCTCGGCGCAGCTTTTTTAATACATTGGTTTGCAAGCCCGGTTCGATAAAGCTCAGGCTGTCTTCAAGTCCGACCTTTTCAATTTCTTCGGTCGCAGCACGGGGTTCCCATGCCAGCGTCTGGGGTCCGGAATTTATATTCGCAGGGTAGGGTTTGGGTTTATTATCCGGTCTTAACAAGACCTTATCGCTTATGATAGAGCGGACTTTGCCGATAGTATGCCGAAAGAGGTCACTGTCCTCTGGTGTGAGTGTTTTTTTTGCCACGAAAGCTGATTTTGTCGTGTATTGTTGCTAAGATGAGTAATTTTATAGCTTAATTTGCTCCAGGGCGAATGATTAATGCACATATTGTTGAGTAATGATGACGGGTACCTGGCTGAAGGCCTTACAGCATTAGCCAATGCCTTGCGTAAACATGCCGAAATCTCGGTAGTTGCACCTGATAGAAACCGCAGCGCTGCAAGCAACTCCTTAACGCTGGAAATGCCTTTGCGCGCTTATACGGCCGATAACGGCTTTATTAAGGTAGACGGCACGCCTACCGATTGCGTGCATTTGGCAATCACGGGTTTTCTGGACAATGAGCCTGATATGGTTTTCGCCGGTATTAATCATGGAGCTAATCTGGGTGATGATGTGCTTTATTCCGGTACTGTTGCCGCGGCTACCGAAGGCCGGTTTCTAGGCCTTCCTGCTGTGGCTATTTCTTTGGTAGGCAGCAATCCTGATCATTTTGAAACCGCTGCACAGGTTGCAGTTACCTTATTAAAGCAACTGATCAGGCATCCTTTGCCGCAAGATACCATTCTTAATGTCAATGTGCCGGACGTTGCTATCAAATACTTAAAAGGCTATCAGGCTACTCGTCTGGGGCAGCGGCACAAATCGGAGCCGGTAGTCAAGAGTGCAGACCCGCGCGGACGATCCATCTATTGGGTAGGTCCTCCAGGCGCAGAACAGGATGCAGGTCCCGGCACTGATTTTTATGCTATCAATGCCGGTTATGTGTCGGTTACGCCGTTACAAATAGATTTAACATGGTATGAGCGCATTAATGCGTTAAAGGCATGGTTGCCTGAGGAGATTGATTTATGAACTCGAGCCTGCAGGGCATAGGGATGACTTCACTGCGTACGCGCGAGCGTATGATTAAACGGTTGTCGGAGCAAGGCGTTTACAATAATAAAATTTTGGAGATTATGCGTGATACGCCGAGGCATATTTTTATGGATGAAGCCTTAGCCAGCAGGGCTTATGAAGATACGTCGCTGCCGATTGGGTTTAACCAGACAATTTCCCAACCTTATATCGTTGCAAAAATGACCGAATTGTTGTTGGGAGCGGCTGGCCATTTAGGTAAAGTGCTGGAGATAGGCACGGGCTGCGGATATCAGACCGCGATTCTGGCGCAATTGGCTGATCATGTGTATTCGGTTGAAAGAATATTGCCGTTGCAGAAGAAAGCAAAAAGTCATTTATGGGATTTAAAACTCAAGAATATCAGCTTTTTATATAGTGACGGTGGTTTAGGCTGGCCTGATTATGCCCCATTCGATAGTATTCTGGCATCGGCTGCTCCTGCTGAAATTCCGCCAGTATTGCTACAGCAGCTGGCCATTGGCGGCGTTATGGTTATTCCGATAGGCAAGAGCGGCAATCAATCCCTGCATAGAGTCATTCGAAACGAAAACGGTTATCATATTGAACAACTGGAGTCCGTCACTTTTGTACCTTTTTTATCAGGAAAAGAATAAATCTTTCTAAAGCCTTACCCGGCCTGAATACTGTCAAGCCGCTACATAACCTTATAAGTTAAATTTTACTGAATTTGTCATTTTTTCTATCGGCAACAATAACCTTGGTTTCAGAAGGAATAATGGCTGTTAAGGTTTTAGCCGCAAGCATTTAGGCCCAAAGTCTTTCCTGAAGCAGCGCTTGTATTTTTACTGGAATTTACGCTAATCAGTAAATTGTTATTCAGTCTTTAGTAACGCGGCATTTTTATATCAATAATATAAAAGCCTTAAGCAATTCAGCTGTATTTGCCATGCCTACATGAAGATTCTGCTCAATCTCTGCTATCGTGATTTCACCCGCTGTTTTGCCGGCCGCCCAATTGGCAATGACAGAAATGGCGGCATAATCCATACCGAGTTCTTTAGCCAGCGCGGCTTCGGGCATAGCGGTCATTCCCACTAAATCACAGCCGTCTCTTTCCATCCGTTTGATTTCGGCGGCCGTTTCCAGGCGCGGGCCCTGGGTGCAGCCATAGGTTGCTGTCGGGCTTATTTTTATATTGGCTTTGGCCGCTGCGGCAATTAAAGCCGAGCGCAGTCTCGGACTGTAAGGATGAGTAAAGTCTATATGCGTAACCGGATAGTTTTCATCTTCAAAAAAAGTATGTTTGCGGTTATGGGTATAATCGATGATGTGATCCGGGATAGCGATATGTGCGGGAACCATTTCTGCAGTAATTCCGCCTACAGCGGCAACGGCGATTATCTGTTCAACACCCAGGTGTTTAAGCCCCCAAATGTTGGCGCGATAATTTATTCTGTGCGGGGCCAGAATATGTGGATTACCGTGCCTTGCCAGAAATATAACTTCCTTTTGGCTAAGTTCGCCGGTAATGAAGTCAGCTGAAGGCGAACCATAAGGCGTGGTTAATCTGTCGTGTTTGATGATGGTTAAATCACTGAGTTGGGCAAGGCCGGTGCCGCCGATGATTGCCAGCTTGGTCATAATGTCGTTTCCTTTTCATATTCTTTACAGGCATAAATGCCGGCTGCGTTGCGTAAATAACCCTTGTAATCCATGCCATAGCCAAACAGATAACGGTTTTCCGTTTCCAATCCAATAAAATCAGCGGTTACAGGCTTTTCATGGTCGAGAATTTTATTGACCAGCACGGCGCTGTAAACCGATGTTGCGCCCTGATCCAGACAATATTCAATAATTGCAGCCAGGGTTATGCCTTCGTCCAGTATGTCATCAATGATAAGCACGGTTCTGTCTTTGAGAGGCGTTCCGGGCTTGAGTACCCACTCGATGCTGCTGCCCGAGGTCTTGTTTTGATAGCGGCTGGCATTGATGGCGTCGATGGTCAGCGGGAAGCTTAAGCGGGTTATCAATTTGCCCGCGATGACTATTCCGCCATTCATGACGCAGAGTAATACCGGGTTACAATCGGCTAATAAAGCGCTGATTTGCTGAGCCATTTTGTCCAGGGCGGTTTCTACTTCCCGTTCGCTGTACAGCAAATCGGCTGTGGCCTGGATGTGCTTGATTTCTTTAAGCATGGTTTTGGGTTAATGAGTTGATAAGACTGGAAATTTGATGTCGTTTTTCGGAGCTCATAGACGACAGTGATTTATCCGGCCTGCCTTGCATGTTTTTAAGCCGTTGTTCTCTGGCAGGATTTTGCGTAATGGGCAGCGCATCAAGAACTTGTTCGGCCGCAACCGGATTATTGCAGACTAATAACATATCGCATCCGGCTTGTTGCGCCAGTCTGGCGCGTGCAGGAAAGTCGCCCGCCGTTGCTGCGCCTGCCATGCTCAGGTCATCACTGAATACAGTGCCGTTAAAGTTTAACTTCCGGCGCAATATATGCTGTATCCAGAACGATGAGAAACCGGCTGGATTGGGATCGATGTTCGGATAAACAACATGCGCCGGCATAATGCCTTCCAGACCTTCATTTATCAATTGCTTAAAGGGTAACAGGTCTTTTTCCCAAATACTGTCAAGGTCTCGCTCGTCTTCGGGCAAAGCCAGATGTGAATCCAGCGCAACCGCGCCGTGCCCCGGAAAGTGCTTGCCGGTTGCTGCCATACCCGCTGACTTCATGCCTTTTCTAAATAAACTTGCCAGACGTGTTGCCAGTTCAGGATCGGTTGAAAATGAGCGATTGCCGATTATCTCACTGACACCGCAATCAATATCCAGCACTGGCGCAAAACTGAAATCAACGCCGACGGCTAATAATTCTGCCGCCATCAGCCAACCTGCAGATTCGGCAAGTTCCGGGACTTGAGCATAACTGGCTGCAGGCGGCAAGCGGGTGAAGCCGCTTTGGAAGCGCTGCACTCGGCCGCCTTCCTGGTCCACTGCAATCAGAATGTCGCCTTTGCGCGCAGCACGGATACTGTTAATCAGCTCGGTTACTTGTTCGGGATCGTGATAATTGCGTGAGAAAAGAATAACTGCTCCGCTATTGGGATGGTTTATCTTCTCATATTCATGTTGCGTCAGGGTTAAACCTTCAACGTCCAGCATGACTGGACCTAAGGGATAGTGATTGCTCATTGTTTAAAGTGTATGGGTGTGATGATGTTAGCGGGTCAGGTTGCATTAACCTGGTAGATCACACGATGAGGTCAGGCTGCCCGCTGTTGGCGCTTGATATTTATCTCATTGGAAGAAAGGGTCATCTCCATCATCGTTTTCCTGCTCCAGAGGTTCTCCTGGAATTCTTTTTTCTTCCATAACCCATTCTCCCAAGTCTATTAATCTACAGCGTTCAGAGCAAAAAGGCTTAAACTCCTGTTCGGCTGTCCACGGAACAAGGTGTCTACAAACAGGACATTTTACAAAAAACGGTTGGTCAGATGATGACATTAGAATAGGCAGCAGGTTAAAGAAAAAGGTATGTCGGAAGTACTTTGCGTCGGGCGTTTATCGGTAGACGGTTCCATAAATCGGATGGTGCAACGGTGTTTGCCGCCGCTGATCTCGGCAAAACACGGTATTGATTTATCGACGCTTATCTTGAGAAGTTGGAAAGGTTGACTTTTATCCAGTGGAATCTGGAAAAAACCTGCAACAGCGACTTCCTGAGTATGGGACCTGCTATTGCGTATAAAATTGAGGATAAGGTCAATTGCTGTGCTTATATCGTTAAAAGGACTTCTCCAGTGCTGCAGATCGTTAAAACGAACGGCTTCATCCTGCTCCAGCCAGTAATGGTATTCCGGCAAATCGAAAGAACAGGTGCCGCCTGGGATCGAACTGCGCTGGGCAATGCTTTGGAACAAATCGTTTTCCATGACGTTGATGCCGATTTTTCCTGTGATTGAATGGAGCTTTTTGCTGATCTGCTCGAGTTGGCCAAGGATGCTGTCCAGCAATTGGGTGTTAATACCATCACTGCTGGCAATTTTGTTGAGTATGGCCGCATGACGATCCAGTTCTTTCAGAATCTCTGATTTCAGATCATTGCGTCTGAAAATCAGCATGATATCAAGCAGAGTGCTAATTGCAGCGCGCTTATCGGCAATGGTTTCACCCGCGGAAAAATGGCTGAATTGTTGAAATAACTGTTCAATCCTTATGAAAACACGGATTCGTTCGTTGAGTGGAAATTCATAAGTAATGGTATTGTTCACAGACACGTTAATCCCGGCAAGTGCTTAATGAAAGGTACAAATTGTGCAATTTTTTGATACGTTCCGCAAGTTTATCATCTGTATTGCTATTTTCGATGAGATCATCGGCTTTTTCTATTCTGAAGCTGCGTGATACCTGAGTGTCTATAATGGATTGTATCCTTTCAATAGTGAGATTATCGCGATTTTTAACCCGCTCGATCTGTATTTCAACAGGACAGTCAACAACCAGAACCCGGTCAACGAAATGACTCATATTCGTTTCGAACAATAACGGGATACAAATAATGCAATAGGGCGCAGTCAGTTGCTTGAGCTCTGCCTGTATGGCTTGATAAACCAACGGATGGAGAATGGATTCCAGCTTTTGTTTTTGTTTGAGATCGGAAAATATGAGCTCTCCAAGCTTCTTTCTATTCAATGAGCCATCCTTGCCGAGCATGTCTGCGCCAAACTCCTGCTGTATTTGAGCGAGCGCAGGTTGTCCGATCGCGACTAACTGATGGGATATTTCATCTGCATCAATGACGGGTATAGCCAATTGAGAAAAGATTCTGGCAACAGTAGTTTTGCCGCAACCTATACCGCCGGTGAGGCCTACTTTCAGCATGATTCGTTATCATGGGCATTATCCATACAAGTCTTATAAGCCAACTGTTGTCAAATAAAACCGATTGATATCATGGCCCCACAACAAGGTTATCCATCCTGCCATCGCTAAATAGGGGCCAAACGGGATGGGGACAGTATGATCACGTTTAACAACAATAATCAAGGTGAGTCCAATGACTGCACCGACCAGTGATGATAATAAAATGATAACAGGCAGATATTGCCAGCCCAGCCATGCGCCGAATAAAGCCAGCAGCTTAAAGTCACCATAGCCCATGCCTTCCTTGCCGGTTGCCAGTTTAAACAGATGATAGATCAGCCAAAGAGTTAAATAGCCCGCGATAGCACCGATAATGCTGGAGTTCGTATCAGTAAAAAAGTTAAACAGGCTCAAACCTATCCCAAGCCAGAGTACGGGAAGAGTGATGGAGTCGGGTAATAACATGTGGTCAATATCGATAACGCTCAAAGCAATCAATGACCAGGTTAGCACCATCGCAAAAACGGCTTGCGGCGTATAGCCAAAATGCCATGCTACTATGGCTGTAGTAATTGCAGTAAATATTTCTATGACGGGGTAACGCAAGGAGATGGGTTTGTCGCATGAAGCGCACCGGCCTTTTAAAAAAAGATAACTGATGACCGGGATATTTTGGTAGGGCTTGATTGGTATATGGCAAGCCGGACATTGTGATAGCGGAAAAACAAGGTTAAAAGGTTCTTCCCGGGTTTGCGTATCAGCGGATTCGAGTTGCAGATATTCGGTACATTCCCTGCGCCAGTTTCGCTGCATCATTATGGGCAGCCTGTGGATCACGACATTAAGGAAACTGCCGACCAGTAACCCGATAACACCGGCTAGAGCAGAAAAAAAATAAGGCATATTTAAAAGCATATTAAGCTGTTGTGTCATGCGTTTTTAAAAAAGTGTATATTCGGAGTGCTTCCGAACGGGGCATATAAAAACGGTTAGCCGACGGCGGCGCCCAATTTGAATATGGGAAGGTACATAGCGACAATCAGGCCTCCGACCAGGATGCCTAAAACGACCATAATAATCGGCTCCATCAGACTGCTTAAGTTATCGACCAGGTTGTCGACTTCTTCTTCATAAAAATCGGCCACTTTACCTAACATGGCGTCCATTGAGCCTGATTCTTCCCCTATGGCGACCATCTGCTGCACCATATTTGGAAAAAGGTTGGTTTGTTGCATGGCAAATTGCAGTCTTTGGCCGACTGACACCTCTTCGCGCATTTTTAATACAGCTTCGAAGTAGATAATATTTCCGCACGCGCCGGCGACGGACTGCAATGCATCTACCAGCGGTACACCGGCCGCCGACATGGTGGATAAGGTTCTGGAAAACCGGGCAATAGCGGACTTATTTAAAATGAGGCCGACTATGGGAAGTTTGAGGAGTGCTCTATCGAGGAAATGATTAAATTTAAATGAGCGCTTTTTAAAGTAGCCAAAGGCATAAACGCAGGCAATAATAATACCAAGGATAATCCACCACCATTCTTGCAGCCATTCAGACATATTGATAACCATTCGAGTGAAAGCAGGCAAGTCGGCGCCGAAACTCTTGAACAGGTCTTCAAATACCGGCACCACAAACAACAGCAGAATGGCTGTAACGATAAAGGCGACCACAAGAACGGCAATGGGATAGGTCAACGCCTTTTTAATTTTTTTCTTCATGGATTCGGTTTTTTCTTTATAAGTGGCTATTTTTCCTAACAAAGCTTCCAATATCCCTGCCTGTTCGCCCGCGTGAACCAGATTGCAGAATAATTCATCAAAATACTGCGGATTTTTCTTAAGTGCTTCAGCCAGAGTATCGCCACCTTCAATATCAGCCTTGATGCCTAGCAGCAAGATTTGCATGCTTGGGTTTTCATGACCCTTTCCAATAATATCGAAAGATTGCACCAGAGGTACGCCGGCGTTTAGCATAGTCGCCAATTGTCTGGATAAAACCGCTATTTCGCCGGGTTTAATGGGTTTGCTTTTGGCGGCGAAGAGAGGCTTGGCTTTTTTCTTTATTTTAGTGACTCGGTAACCTCTTCGTCTTAATTCCGTTTTGGCAATAATTTCGCTTGTCGCAGCCAACTCTCCTTTGGCTTTTTGCCGGTTTTTATCGGTTCCTTCCCAAATAAAATCGATTTGTTCAGCTGGCTTTGCCATCATTATTCCTTGGTAACCCGGTCAATTTCTTCAAGGCTGGTAATGCCCTGGCGAATTTTATTTAATGCTGATGCGCGTAAATCATTTATGCCTTCGGATTTTGCTTGTTCTGCAAGTTGCATAGCATTGCCGCCTTCCAATATAAGGCTGCGCATTGCGTCACTCAGCGTCATGACCTGATAAACGCCAACCCTGCCTTTATAGCCATTCATGCAATGTTCACAGCCTACAGGGCTGAATATTTGGAGTGTTTTCAACTCCTCTTCTTTAAAGCCGGCTGATTTGAGAACAACACCAGGGAATGTAGCGGGTTTTTTGCAGTATTCACACAAGCGGCGCGCCAGACGTTGAGCCATAATCAAATTAACCGCTGAGACAATGTTAAAGGGTGCGACACCCATTAGCATGAGCCGGTTTAATGTTTGTGGGGCATCATTCGTATGCAAGGTTGATAATACCAAATGGCCGGTTTGCGCCGCTTTAACTGCAATGTCAGCAGTTTCCAGATCGCGAATTTCCCCAACCATGATGATATCCGGGTCTTGTCGTAGAAAAGCACGTAAAGCCCCGGCAAAGGTCAAGCCGGCTTTGGGGTTTATATTGACCTGGTTAATGCCTTCTACCGTAATTTCCACCGGGTCTTCTGCTGTGGAAATATTGCGGTCAATACTATTGAGAAGGTTTAAACCCGTGTACAGCGATACGGTTTTGCCGCTGCCTGTGGGGCCGGTAACCAGCACCAGACCATAGGGTTTGTTAATGGCCTCAAGAAAAAGTTCTTGCTGATCCGGTTCAAAGCCTAATTTTTCAATGCCAATCCGGGCCGTGTTGGGATCTAGAATACGCAGAACGACTTTTTCACCAAATAAAGTAGGGCAGGTATTGACACGAAAATCGATCGCCCGGTGTTTGGAAATAGTCATCTTGATGCGTCCATCTTGTGGAACACGGCGTTCAGCAATATCCATTTTCGACATGACTTTAACCCTGGATACGATTCTGGTCGCGATATTGGAAGGAGGGCTGGCGACCTGATAGAGCATTCCATCTGCCCTGAAGCGAATACGGAAATGTTTTTCATAGGGCTCCATGTGGATATCGGAAGCCCCTTTTTTTATCGCATCCAATAAAATTTTATTGACAAAGCGTACAATCGGGGCGTCGTCGACATCTGAACTGATTTCACTTTTAGCATTATCCTCATCTCCTCCGGAGATATCCAGATTCTCCAGGTCTTCATCGAGCAGTGCGGATATTGTGCTGTCCTTGGCTTCCAAAGCTATCTCGATGGCTTTAAGCAGTTTATGCTCTTCAACCAGTATGGTTTCCGGATGAAGCCGGCTTTGAAACTTTATGTCATCCAGCGCCTGAATATTGGTTGGATCGGATATGGCTAGAAACAGCGTTTTGCCCCGGGTAAAAAGGGGAAGCGTATGATAATTGCGTATAAGCTTCTCGCTAACCAGATCCATAGGGAGGTTACGAAGATCTATAGCGTCAAGATCAAAAAAAGGGAGCCCGAATTCAATTGAAGCTTTTGAGGCGATAGTCTTACTATCAACAATTTTGTTAGCAACAAGATAGCTAATTAACGGCGTCTTGTTTTTTTGTGCTTCCTTGCTATGAATTCTGGCATCGTTTTCAGTCAACAGACCTTCCTGAATCAGGCACCTTGTTATGCCGGCAAATTGAAAATCTGTTGTTGCGATAGCCATGTAATGATTACCTCGTGAATTTCATAAATAGTAGTTGAATGGGGCTCAAGGTTCAAGCAACCAGGAGCCTGATCAAATCCTTAGTCTTATTTTACAATGCCATGATTTTATTGTGTTGTTGCTCGAGGTTATTGAGCATTGTGTGTAAATCAGCCAGCCGGGCTTTTTCTTTATTAATAACCTCCGGCGGGGCCTTATTGACAAAGGTCGGATTACTTAATTTGCCCTCTACTCTGGGCAAGTCGTTTTTAATTTTTTGTATTTCTTTTTCCAGTCGCGCCAATTCAGCTGTTTTGTCAATCAAGCCTGCCATTGGAATCAGGATCTTCATCTTGCCGATCAATGCAATTGCCGATTCGGGGGTTGTGTCTGCGCTATTTAACCAGGTTATCGACTCCAGCCGCCCGAGCTTGCTTAAATTAAGCCTATTACGAGTTAAATAGCTTTGGTCAATAGCAGAACCATTCTGTAGTAATACCGGCAAGAGCTTACCCGGAGCAATATTCATTTCTCCACGAATACGGCGTACACCCAGAATAAAGTTCATTATCCAATTAGTCTCGGCAATGGCCTCGTCCGCAATTTGTGCTTCATCGGCTGCCGGATAAGGCTGGAGCATGATAGTGTCGGCCTGTTCCCGGCCGTTTGCGGCGCCATTGCTGACTATAATACCTGCCAGTGGTGCAACTCTTTGCCAGATTTCTTCGGTAATAAACGGCATGATCGGATGCGCCAAACGTAAAATGGATTCCAGAACGGTGAGCAGAGTTTTACGAGTGCCGCGTTGCAATGCTTCATCATCTGCTTGCAGCGATATTTTCGCCAGTTCCAGGTACCAGTCGCAGTATTCATTCCAGGTAAAGTCATAAATGGCCTGCGCCGCCAGGTCAAAACGATAATTATCGATGGCGTGGTTTGTTGCAGCCGTTACCTGATGCAGTCTGGAAATAATCCAGCGATCTACTTGCGTATAGGCGCAGGCTGCATCAGATAAGCCGTTATTCTGCCCTTCGGTATTCATCAGCACGAAGCGTGCAGCATTCCATAGTTTATTGCAGAAATTGCGATAACCTTCCGTTCTGGCAAGATCAAAACGAATATCCCTGCCTGTCGATGCCAAAGAGGCAAAGGTAAAGCGCAAAGCATCTGTGCCATAAGACTGAATTCCGTCCGGAAAATGTTTGCGCGTATCCTGTGCGATTTTTTTGGCTAAATGCGGCTGCATCATGCCGGAGGTGCGCTTTTCCACCAAAGCATCCAGTTCTATACCGTCGATGATGTCGATCGGGTCCAGTACATTACCCTTGGATTTGGACATTTTCTGACCTTCCGCATCACGCACCAGTCCGTGGATGTAGACTTCCTTAAACGGCACTGTACCCTGGAATTTCAATCCCATCATGATCATCCGGGCCACCCAGAAGAAGATAATGTCAAAACCTGTTACCAAAACGCTGGTTGGGTAATGTTTCGCCAGTTCCGGCGTATTTTCCGGCCAGCCAAGCGTTGAAAAAGGCCAAAGCGCTGATGAAAACCAGGTATCGAGCACGTCTTCATCCTGTTTCAATAGGTAATCAGCGGGCAAGTGATGTTTCTCGCGGATGGCTTGCTCGGAGCGGCCGACATAAATATTTCCCTTGTCATCATACCAGGCCGGGATTCGGTGCCCCCACCAGATTTGCCGGGAGATGCACCAGTCCTGAATGTTGCGCATCCAGTCAAAATAAGTGTTTTTCCAGTTGTCCGGGACAAATTTAATATCGCCGTTTTCAACAGCTGCAATCGCAGGCTCCGCCAATGGCGCAACCTTGACATACCATTGGTCAGTCAGTAACGGTTCGATGATGCTATTAGTGCGGTCTCCCCTTGGCACCATCAATTTATGGTCGGCAATTTTTTCCAGCAAACCGCCAGCCTCAAGATCAGCGACTATTTGTTTGCGTGCTTCAAAGCGATCCAGGCCGCAATATTTTTCCGGAATCAGATTATTTTCATCTATCCCATTGCGGCGTATTGTTGCGTCAACTGTAAAAATATTAATCAAGCCGCCATGCGGTAATGCCTGGATTACAGCAGTATTGCGGTGGCGCGTCCATACTTCGTAGTCGTTAAAATCATGGGCGGGCGTGATCTTGACGCAGCCTGTTCCAAATTCAGGATCGACATAGTCATCGGCAATAATCGGAATCCTGCGGCCGGTAAGCGGCAGTTCGAGGAACTCGCCCAGCACATGTTTGTAGCGGTCATCATCGGGATGTATCGCAACCGCCGCATCGCCGAGCAGGGTTTCAGGACGAGTGGTTGCAACAATCATATGCCCTTGTCCATTAGATAGCGGGTAACGAATATGCCACATCGAGCCTGACTCTTCTGCGGACAGTACTTCCAAGTCAGAAACGGCCGTGTGCAGAACCGGGTCCCAATTGACCAAACGTTTGCCGCGGTAAATCAGCCCTTCCTCATACAAGCGTATAAATACCTCCTGAACGGCGTCAGACATGCCTTCATCCATTGTAAAGCGCTCCCTGCTCCAGTCCAGAGAAGAGCCCATGCGCCGCAGTTGGCGGGTAATCGTACCTCCCGATTCAGCTTTCCATTGCCAGACTTTATCAATAAATTTTCCCCGTCCATAATCGTGGCGGGTTTTTCCTTCAGCATTACACAGTCGTTCCACAACCATTTGTGTGGCTATCCCGGCATGATCAGTTCCCGCTTGCCACAAGGTGCTATAGCCTTTCATGCGGTGGTAGCGGATGAGGGCGTCCATGATCGTATCCTGAAAAGCATGACCCATATGTAAACTGCCGGTGACGTTGGGCGGTGGGATCATGATGCAATAGGATTCGCCTGTTTTTTGTGCGGTAAAATAGCCTTTTTCTTCCCAAGTTTTGTACCAGCGTTGTTCGATTGAATGGGGGGCGTATGTTTTATCCATGGATGCGCGTTATATATTTGTGGAAAATTGTTAATCTGCAATGAGCAAGATTACTCAATGGGTTGGTTAAGTGAGTGTGTATGAATTTAATTCAGCAAGTGTAACAAAAAAGAGATAGCATTGCCGTGATCGCCGGGTTATTTTAAAAATACGGGTTATTGATGTTTTAAAGTTGAGTGCAATACTTATCAGCCTTAAGCCCTCTTGCAAGGATTAGCTGTACCGCCAAACTTTGATTATTCATGAGATAACCGCAAGGTTAGCATCAAAGAGCCCGGGTTGATAAAGGAGCTTTTTGAAATAGCGATAGAAATGCGGGTGGCGATTAAAAGTCAGCGTTTTTAATAACGATGATAGCGGGAATATTTAATGATGTTACATTGCGATGATTGATTTTCAATTAAATAAACACATTATTATGTTATCCTATTTGGCTAATTTTTTTCCACAAATTCTCATGCCACTTTATGCGAACTCGCGTTAAAATTTGCGGTTTTACCCGTGTTGAAGATGCGGTTCATGCGGCTCATTTGGGTATAGATGCAATCGGGTTAGTGTTTTATCCGCCTAGTCCGAGGCATGTTGAAATTGAACAGGCGATCAGAATTGTCAATGCCTTAACTGCATTCACCACGGTTGTCGCTTTGTTTGTCGACGAGCAGGAAGCCAGGATACGCGAGATTCTGGCAAGGGTACCGATTGATTGTTTGCAATTTCATGGCGATGAACCGGCTGAAGCATGCAGAGTTTATAATAAACGCTACATTAAAGCGGTAAGCATGCGCGAGGGCATTGATATTTCCGCATTGGCCCAGCGCTATAACGATGCCGACGGGTTATTGCTGGACGCGTATCATCCCGATGCCAAGGGTGGTACGGGTAGTCAATTTGACTGGGAGCTGATACCTGATCAGTGTGGGCTGCCTGTAATCCTGGCGGGTGGTCTGAATGTGGAGAATGCCAAACAGGCCGTACAGACAGTAAGACCTTACGCGCTTGATGTGAGTAGCTGTGTGGAAACAGAAAAAGGTATTAAAGACTCGCTTAAAATGGCGGCATTTATAAAACAAGTTAATGAGGGTGACAAAGCAATAACATGACCGAAAAATATAATATGCCCGATGAGCGGGGACATTTTGGCCCTTACGGCGGAATTTTCGTTGCTGAAACATTAATACCGCCCATTCAGGAATTAAATGCAGCTTATCAACAGTATTTAAAAGATCCTGAATTTATAGCCGAACTGGACGCTGACCTAAAAGACTACGTAGGACGGCCTTCGCCTTTGTACCATGCCGAGCGCTGGAGTCGGGAACTGGGTGGTGCGCAGATCTATTTAAAACGCGAGGATCTTAATCATACCGGCTCTCATAAAATCAACAATACAGTGGGCCAGGCGTTACTGGCTAAACGTATGGGTAAAACTCGCATTATTGCTGAAACCGGAGCAGGCCAGCACGGCGTTGCAACCGCAACGGTTGCTGCAAGACTGGGGCTGGAGTGCGTGGTTTATATGGGCGCCGTTGACGTAGTTCGGCAATCCCTGAATGTTTATCGCATGAAGTTATTGGGGGCAAAAGTAGTCGCGGTTGAGTCAGGATCAAAAACTCTGAAAGACGCCCTGAACGAAGCGCTCAGGGATTGGGTAACGAATGTCGATAATACCTTTTATATTATCGGCACAGTTGCAGGTCCACACCCTTATCCGGCCATGGTGAGAGATTTTCAGGCAATTATTGGACGCGAGTCCAAACAGCAATGCCTGGAGGCGACAGGACGTTTACCTGATGCTTTGGTGGCTTGTGTCGGCGGCGGTTCAAATGCTATCGGTCTGTTTTATCCCTTTATTGAAGATGAATCGGTAAAAATGTTCGGCGTTGAGGCGGCGGGTGACGGTGTGGCGACAGGTCGGCATTCGGCTCCGTTGTGTGCGGGCCGGCCAGGCGTATTGCACGGTAATCGTACTTATTTAATGGCTGATGATGACGGTGAAATTATCGAGACCCATTCTATCTCGGCAGGCCTGGATTACCCCGGAGTAGGCCCTGAGCATGCTTGGCTGAAAGATACGAAGCGGGCGACCTATGTCAATATAACCGACACCGAAGCACTGGAAGGTTTTTATGCCCTGACGCGCATGGAAGGCATTATTCCTGCACTGGAATCCAGCCATGCCATGGCTTACACGATGAAACTCGCGCCGACTATGAACAAAGACGAGATTATTATTGTCAGTTTGTCCGGTCGCGGCGATAAAGATATGCAAACCATGGCCAAACGTGAGGGGATAGAACTGTGAGCCGTTTAGCCGCCAAATTTGAAGAACTTGCAAAAACAGGCCGCAAGGCGTTGATTCCTTTCATTACTGCGGGTGATCCAAGACCTGATTTTACCGTACCGATGATGCATTCGATGGTAAAGGCAGGTGTCGATATTATTGAATTGGGCGTGCCATTTTCCGATCCGATGGCCGATGGCCCTGTTATTCAGCGTGCCAGCGAGCGCGCTTTGGCTCATAAGATGAGCTTGAGGAGAACTCTGGAGATCGCTATAGAATTCAGAAAAAACGACCAGCTTACCCCGGTCGTGTTGATGGGTTATTTAAACCCGATTGAAGCAATGGGTTATGAAGCATTTGCCAATGCTGCGCAACGGGCTGAAATCGATGGAGTTTTAACCGTTGATTTACCTCCCGAAGAAGGACTGGAATGCAGCGCATTGTTAAAGGCCCGGGGTATTCATCCTATTTTTCTGTTAGCGCCGAATAGCAGCGATGAGCGTATTAAAAAAATGGCTGCGGCAGGTAGCGGTTATATTTATTATGTTTCGCTAAAAGGCGTAACCGGCGCCGGGCATTTGAATACCGCAGATATCGAAAACAAACTGCAACAAATCAGGGCAAATACACGGTTACCGGTCGCTATCGGTTTCGGGGTTAAGGATGCGGAAACAGCGAAGACAGTTGCAAACCTGGGCGATGGCGTTGTTATCGGCAGCGCCCTGATTAGTAAAATTGAAGCAAATCCGGATGATTTCGAGCAGGCTAAAAATGAAATCGTCGAGCTGCTGGCATCCATGCGTCAGGCAATGGATAATCAGGTGCAGTCATGAGCATGATGATAAAGCGCTACGGAGCATACGAATGAGTTGGTTTGAAAAATTACTCCCCAAAACAATCAGAACCGAGGGGTCCAGTAAAAAAGGTGCAGTGCCTGAAGGATTGTGGACCAAGTGCCCTAGCTGTAATGCAATTCTTTATAATATAGAATTGGAGAGAAATCTTAGCGTCTGTCCAAAATGCGAACATCATATGCGTATTTCCGCGAGAATGCGTTTGAACATATTTCTGGATGAGGAAGGCCGCGAGGAAATCGGCAAAAATATCAAGCCCGTTGATCCATTAAAATTCAAGGATAGCAAAAAATATAAAGACAGGATCATTCAGGCGCAAAAACAAACCAAGGAAAATGACGCCCTGGTTGTCATGAAGGGACGGCTTAAAGGCGACGATATTGTTGTTGCCGCTTTTGACTTTAAATTCATGGGTGGGTCAATGGGGTCAGTGGTGGGAGAGCGTTTTGTCCGTGGGGTTAACAAGAGTGTCGAGTTGGGAGTGCCGTTTATAGTCTTTACGTCAAGTGGCGGCGCCAGGATGCAGGAATCATTATATTCCCTGTTTCAAATGGCGAAAACCAGCGCGGTATTAACCAGGCTTGCCGATGCAGGACTTCCTTATATCTCTTTTATGACAGACCCGACCATGGGCGGCGTGTCAGCCAGTTTAGCCATGCTGGGGGATATTAATGCGGCCGAACCCAATGCCTTGATTGGTTTTGCCGGACCCAGAGTAATAGAACAAACCGTTCGTGAAAAGCTGCCCGAAGGCTTTCAGCGTAGTGAATTTCTCCAGGAGCATGGCGCGATAGATATGATTATCGATAGACGAGAAATACGCGATAAAATGCACAGCATTCTGACTATGCTAATGGCGGGTATATTAGAGGTACCTCTTTTAGTTGACCCAATCCCGGAAGCTGTTATAGCTGAAAATGTTGTTGAGCTCCATTCTGATCAGGAATAACTCACTTTTCAAGCACTTGACTAATGATGAGTTTTGATTCGTTGGGGGCTTGGCTGGATTGGCAGGAAAGTCTGCATCCTTTAGTGATAGACTTGGGACTGGACCGAGCGGCAAGGGTTTTTCATACACTTAATCCGGACGGCGTCAAACCTCTAACCATTACTGTTGCAGGGACCAATGGAAAAGGCTCATGTATCGCTTATCTTGAAGCGATTTACAGGGCGCAGGGCTATCATGTCGGCGCTTATTCTTCTCCTCATATTCTGAAGTATAATGAGAGAATTAAAATAGACGGCTTACCGGTGCCGGATCAATTGATTTGTGAAGCATTTGCAAGAATAGAGTCAGTTCGCGGCAATACTTCATTAAGCTATTTTGAATTTGGCACGCTGGCCGCGCTTGATATATTCTGGCGGTCAGATGTGGATGTTCAGTTGCTTGAAGTCGGATTAGGCGGGCGGCTTGATGCGGTTAATATTGTCGACCCTAATGTAGCGCTGATAACCAGCATAGGTATCGACCATGTAGATTGGTTGGGTTCAACACGTGAAGCAATAGGGCGGGAAAAAGCGGGTATTTTTCGTGCGAAAGTTCCCGCTATTGTAGGCGATCCGAAGCCGCCTGACTCACTGGCTCAAAGTGCCGCCGATAAAAACGCCCGGCTTTATTGCATCAATAAGGATTTTTCCTATCAAAAACAGTCCGAAACCTGGGACTGGTTTTCAGATAAAAGACATATCGTCCAATTGCCTGAGCCAGGTTTAAAGGGTGAGCATCAGTATCGTAACGCTTCAGCCGTTATACTGGCAGTGGATATGTTATCTGAACACTTGCCGGTTAGTGACGAATCTATTCGGTTCGGTCTGGCAAACGCCCGGTTGCTCGGCCGGTTTCAATTGATCAATGATGAAATTCCGGTGCTTCTGGATGTCGGCCATAACCCGGAAGCAGTGAAAACATTAGTTGAGCATCTGACCGATACATTTCCGGGCAGAAAAATACACGCCGTTTTTTCAATGATGAAAGACAAGGACATTGCAGCTGTTCTTGAAATTATGAATCCTGTGGTTTATGACTGGTTTTTTGCTCCTTTGTCCAATCCCAGGGCCGCTACAGAATCCCTTATGCGTCAGATTTTTTCACAAAGCCCGATAACTCGTGTATCTTTCGGTTTCAGCAGTTTTGAGCAGGCTTTTGACGCTGCAAAAAAAATCTCTCAGGAAGGCGATTTACTGCTGGTTTTTGGGTCTTTCTTTTTAGTATCTGATTGTTTGAATGAATTTGAGAAAAGGTGAGTTGACAATATGAATCAAGAATTAAGACAACGATTGATAGGCGCCGTGGTTGTTACCGCACTTGCCGCCATTTTTATTCCGATGCTGTTCGATGATCCTATAGATAATAGCGGTCAGAAGGTCAGCGAGCTGGTTATTCCGGAAACACCTGTTAAAACCGGCGAAGAGTCGGCAAATAAGTTGCCTGTCGGCGTTGCTCAGGTTTTGAATAAGCCGGCTACAGAATCTGAAAAGGTAGTAACAGAAGAAGCGGAACTGGCAACGGATGAGCAAAGCCCGCCAAATGAACTTTCAGAAGGTGAAACAGCGGCAGATGCCGAAGTGCCTGTTGATGAGCCTGAAAATGATGGAGCATCCGAGTCTTTGGATACCGGTGTTGTAGCCGAGACTAAAGCACCGGTCAAAATTAAAAAAGCAGTCGATGAGTCTGAATATAATCAGCAAAAATTAACTTCCAGGCCGGTTGTGGAAGAAGATGTGGCGGCTTCGGCTAAAAAACCGGTTAAAGCAAATGAAAAGGCAGGTGGTAAATCTTCCAAATCCAATCCTGAATTAGGGCGCTGGTTTATACAGGCAGGTACTTTCAGTAAGAAGGAAAACGCCTTATCGCTATTGAATACTTTACGCAAGCAAGGATTGCCGGTAACGATGGACGTTACCAAAGGTCTATACCGCCTTAAAGTGGGCCCCTCGCTCGATAAAAAACGTGCTGCGGAAATGAAGGCAAAACTGGATAGCCAAAAAATATCGTCTATTCTGATAGCGGAGTGATGCCACTGCAGAGAGTTTAAATATTGATATCGTCAGTAAGTAAAACAAAGGCCTGGAGAGGTTATCTTTGCAGCTATAGATCACAGTTGCAGAATACTGATCAGCCAGGGCTGCGGAATAAGTTAATTATTCGCTAATATTTTTTAAAATCAGGTAAAAATAATGTGTGGTATTGTTGGTATCGTTTCACATCAAGCTGTTAATCAGGAGTTATATGACGCATTGATGGTTTTACAACATCGCGGTCAGGATGCTGCCGGCATTGTAACTTGTGAAGGTGGACGGTTACATCTGCGTAAAGAAAACGGCTTGGCTCGTGATGTTTTTACCAATGCTCAGATGTTAAAGCTGAGAGGTAATATGGGCATTGCCCACGTCCGCTATCCAACGGCGGGATGCACCAGTTCTACAGAGGCCCAGCCGTTTTATGTCAACTCACCTTTTGGTTTGACACTCGCGCATAATGGGAATTTAACTAATACTGAAGACTTGAAGGTTGCCTTGTTCGTTGAAGATCAACGGCATCTTAATACCGATTCTGATTCTGAAGTTCTGCTCAATGTTTTTGCCCACGAATTACAAAGTTTAGGCAAATTACATTTGAGCGTTGAGGATGTTTTTCAGGCTGTCTCCGGTGTTCACCGACGCTGTCGCGGCGCCTATGCTGTTATTATTATGATTACAGGTTTTGGCGTTCTGGGATTTAGAGATCCACATGGCATTAGACCCATTGTGTTCGGCGAAAGAAAGACAGATCAGGGTTCCGAGTTCATGATTGCCTCTGAAAGTGTTGCTCTGGATGTGCTTGGCTTTGAACTTATCAGAGACCTTGAGCCTGGGGAAGCCGTATTTATTGAAAAATCAGGTGAATTACATACCAAACAATGCACTGAAGGGGTGGATCATTGTCCCTGTATTTTTGAGTACGTTTATTTTGCCCGGCCGGATTCCATTATTGATCGTATTTCCGTCTATAAAGCGCGTTTGCGTATGGGCGAGAAATTAGCCGCAAAAGTGCTTAGGGAATGGCCTGATAATGATATTGACGTGGTGATACCCATACCTGACACCAGCAGAACAGCTGCGTTGCAAATGGCGAATATTTTAGGCGTAAAGTACCGGGAAGGGTTTATAAAAAACCGGTATATCGGCAGAACATTCATCATGCCCGGCCAGAAAATGAGAGAAAAATCGGTCAGACAAAAATTAAACGCCATTGGCCTGGAATTTGAAGGGAAGAATGTATTGCTGGTTGATGATTCGATAGTCAGAGGGACAACGTCCGCGCAAATCATTCAATTGGCCAGGGATGCCGGGGCTAAAAAAGTCTATTTTGCTTCCGCCGCGCCTCCGGTTCGTTATCCGAATGTTTATGGTATTGATATGCCGGCTGCCCATGAACTGATCGCCCATAACCGTACTGAGGATGAGGTTTGCACAGCCATAGGCGCAGACCGCGTCATTTATCAGGAGTTAAATGACCTGATTGAGGCTGTCCGTAAAGGAAATCCCTCCATTCAGCACTTCGATACCTCATGCTTTAGCAATGAATATATTACCGGTGATGTTGATGATGTCTATCTGGAGCGAACTGAAGCATTACGTAATGACCATGCACAGACCGAACGCAATTCGCAAAGTGCCATTGTTGAAATGTAAACTCGTATAAGGCATTAATACCTGTCGATTTTTTACAAATACAATATGACCCACATGATGACCAGGCGGCGCCCCTTTTCATTCTTGCTGATATTTATAATGGTCATCATGCCGTTTACGTCTGCGTTTGGCTATTACTCAGGTATGGCAAGTCAACTGTCTGAATCATCTTTTACACCCGCTTTCGCTGCCACCGACCTGGTCAATCATACAGGTCTTGCAGCAATTCAGAGTTCCGATCAATGTCATCAACCTCATAAAATCGGAACATTCTGCCATATCAGTAGCAGTTGCAGCTTTCATCTATGTGGCGATGGCGGAATAACAGCTGCTTTTTTGTTTGTTCAGGAATACGGTGCTCACCGCTATGAACAAGCAGAAAAGCCCGCTTTCAGCTCCTTTTCATTCTCCCCCGATATCAGGCCTCCAATCAGTAGTCTCTCGAAAAGTGCTTAAAAGCTACTGCGAAGTCTGATTGCTGAACTCCATGCATCGCTTGTAATGCTTTTACGCTCTCCAGCAGTCGTAAGAGTTACCGCCTGAATTTTGAGATCCGATTCGTACTGTGCGAATAACTTGCAAGAGCGTAAGCTAATTTGCAAGTGCAGCCTGTCAAATAATTCTTAACAGCGGCCATTGACTCTACGTCGACTCAACATAACATATCCGTTAAAGGATTAATAACGTGTGTACGAGGCTATTATGTCGCTACAAATCATTTTTAAGTGTATTGTCTTCACCTGCGCTTTGCTTTCCTGCCGCATTGCCGCCAGTGCAGAGCCCTCTATTTTAACGCTTCAGGCTGCAACCGAACTCGCTGTGCAGGGGAATCCCGGCCTGGCGCAAATGCAGGCGAGGGCACAGGCGATGGCTGCTGTTCCTTCGCAAGAAGGCGCTCTGCCTGACCCTCAAATCAGTATTAGCGCCTTGAACCTGCCAGTTAATAATTTTAACCTTAACCAGGAAGATATGACGCAGTTGGGGGGAGGTATTTCCCAAGCCATTCCTTTTCCCGGCAAACTTGCACTGCGTGAACAAGCGGCGGCATTTGAAGCGGAAGCTGCTTCGCAAAATGTCACCGAAGTCCGTTGGCGGTTATTAAGCGAAGTTAAAACAACCTGGTGGCTGATTTTTTATCTGGACCGCACGCTGAAAATCGTCGATAGCAACTATGTTTTGCTACAACAGTTTGTGGATATTGCCAGAACCAAATATGAAGTCGGCGAGGGTTTGCAGCAGGATGTACTGCTGGCGCAACTGGAATTATCCAAACTGCTCGATCAGCAATTGGTGCTTAAGGCGTCACGCCGCAATGCAGTGGCCAGCTTGAATGCACTCCTGGATAAACCGGCCAATGCAGATTTACGTTTACCGGAAAAGGTTGAACTTCAATTGCCCGCCATTAAACAGGAAAATCAGCTTTATCAGCATGCTGAAACATCCAGAGCCATACTGGAGGGCAATCGGCTGGGCATTAATGCCGCCCAATCGCGTCTGGATCTGGCAAAAAAAGAGTATCTGCCGGACTTTAGTGTTGATGCGTCTTATGGTGCCAGAGCTAATACGCCGTCCGGGAACAAGCGTTCAGATATGTTAAGTTTGAATCTAAGTATGAACGTGCCGATTTTTGCCGCCCAAAAACAGGCCAAGGCGGTAGACCAGCGCACCCGCGAATTAATGCAGGAAAAATACGCGTTACAGGATGAGTGGAACAAGGTGCGGTCACAAATATCGCAAGGTTATACGGATTATCAGCGCGCTAAAAATCAATTTGTATTATATGACACCGGCATCGTGCCGCAGGCAAAACAAACAGTTGCCTCCATGCTGGCAGGTTATCAGGTCAACAAGGTTGATTTCCTGAATCTGGTGCGCAGCCAGATAAACCTGTTCGAATACCAGACCCAATACTGGAAAGCGTTTACCGAAGCCAATCAGTCGCTGGCTCAGTTAAACGCAGCCGTTGGCAAGGAGGAAATCTATGAATAAGCAGTTATTAATGACAGCTGTGATAATGCTGGCTTTGGGCGCCGGCGGCGGATATTGGCTGGCGGTTTACAGTCGGGCAGAGATGCAAAATCCTGAAGCCGGGAAGCAGTCGGCAGAAATTAAAAAGCCCTTGTTTTATCGTAATCCGATGAATCCAGCTGTTACTTCTCCCGTTCCGGCAAAGGATGCTATGGATATGGATTATATTCCGATCTTTGCCGAGGATAATAAACCTCGGGAACGCAAAATTCTTTTTTACCGAAATTCGATGAATCCCTCGGTCACTTCGCCCGTTCCTGCAAAAGATGAGATAGGCATGGATTATGTCCCTGTCTATGCCGAGGCTGACACCCGCGACGCAGATTCAGCCGGAACCGTCAAAATCGACGCCGTCACTGTACAAAACATGGGTGTGCGCACGGCTATGGCAAAAAAGACGACGCTTTCGCATACTGTGCGCACTGTCGGGCGAGTGGCCTATGATGAAGAGCGTATCGTCCGTTTGCATCCTAAAACGGAAGGCTGGATAGAAACGCTGCGTGTCGATAAAACCGGTGAATGGGTAAAGAAGAATGATGATCTACTGAGCATTTATTCACCGCAGTTGGTGGCCACTCAACAGGAATATGTTCTGGCTTTAAACGGTCTTAAGGTATTGCAAAATAGTCCTATTGAAGATATACGCCGCGGTGCGGAAGAGATGGTAATCAGTACTCGTGAACGGTTGAAACTGCTGGATGTGCCCGAGCATCAACTGCATGATCTGATGCACACTCATAGCATTAAAAAAGGCTTGCATATCCATACGCCGGCAGATGGCATAGTGATCAATATAGGCGCCAGGGAAGGGCAGTATGTCACGCCGGCTACCGAACTTTACATGATCGCCGATTTATCCAAAGTCTGGGTATACGCCGATATTTACGAGTATGAATTGCCCTGGGTTAAAACAGGCGACCCCGTGGAAATGCAATTGGCCGGTGTTCCGGGGCGAATTTTCAAGGGGCGTCTGGCCTTCATTTATCCTTATGCCGAAGCCAAAACTCGAACCATCAAGGTGCGCCTTGTATTTAATAACGCGGAGTTATTGTTAAAGCCGGATATGTTCGCCCAAGTGACTATTTATGCCGGTAAACAATTAGATGCGCTGGTTATTCCTTCTGAGGCGGTTGTTCGTTCAGGCGCGAAATCACAGGTTTTTATTGTGCGGGGCGCGGGCAAGTTTGAACCTCGTCTGGTGACAACCGGTTTGGCTTCTAATGGCGATGTTGCAATTCTTGACGGCGTAAAAGCAGGCGAAGAAGTCGTTACTTCCGCACAATTCCTGATTGATTCCGAATCCAGATTGCATGAAGCCACAGCCAAAATGATGGAACCTTCGGTGCCTCAACAGCAGCCTGAAAAAAAGCCGTTGCCGGTCGATCACGGAGCGCATCAGCATGACTGATTTTATTATCAACAGTTCGTTGAAAGACCGGTTTATGGTGCTGTTAGGCGCAATTATCCTGGCGTTGGCAGGACTTTGGTCTTATAAAAACATATCGCTGGATGCGATACCGGATCTGTCCGATGTACAGGTTATCGTTTTTACCGATTATCCCGATCAATCGCCGCAGGTGGTTGAAAATCAGATTACCTATCCCTTAACCACGGCCATGCTGGCTGTGCCTCATGCCAAGGTGGTGCGCGGCTATTCCTTCTTCGGCCTGTCATTCGTTTATGTCATTTTTGAAGATGGCACCGATATGTACTGGGCGCGATCGCGGGTGCTGGAATACCTTAATTATGTTAAAGGACGGTTGCCGCAGGGCGTTACGCCGACCTTGGGCCCTGATGCGACCGGCGTGGGCTGGATTTATGAATATGCACTGCTGGATAAAAGCGGCAAGCACGACTTGTCTCAATTGCGCTCCATCCAGGACTGGTATTTGCGCTATCCGCTTCAGACTGTTCCCGGTGTGTCCGAAGTGGCTTCTGTAGGTGGCTACGTCAAACAATATCAGGTGGAAGTCGATCCTAATGTTTTGCAAGCTTATCAGATTCCTTTATCCAGTGTTATTACTGCAATCAAACGTTCCAATAATGACGTCGGCGGCCGATTGTTCGAAATGGGCGAAACCGAATATATGGTCAGGGGCTTGGGCTACATCAAATCCATAGATGATCTCAAAACCATCCCGGTGGGTGTGGATGTCAACGGAACGCCGATACGCTTGCAGGATGTCGCGCATATCCAGCTTGGCCCGGAACTGCGCCGTGGCATTGTAGAACTGAATGGTGAAGGCGAAGTGGCCGGCGGCGTTGTGATTATGCGTTTTGGTGAAAATGCCTTGGCCACTATAGAAGACGTGCGAAAAAAACTGGACGAATTAAAAAAAGGTCTGCCGCAAGGAGTTGAAATTGTTACCGTTTATGACCGCGGCCATTTGATTGAACGCGCGGTGGATACTCTCAATGAGGCGCTGACTCAGGAACTTATCATCGTTTGCAGCCTGGTCGCCTTGTTTCTGCTGCATCTGCGATCATCTCTGGTGATCGTTATCACCTTGCCGCTGGGCATTCTTATGGCGTTCATTGTCATGAAATGGCAGGGGCTGAACGCCAATATCATGTCGCTGGGCGGTATTGCCCTTGCTATCGGCGATATGGTCGACGGCGCCGTGGTGATGGTTGAAAATGCCCATAAACGCCTGGCTGCGGCCGCCGAAAAAAAACAAGCCAAACTGACCGAAAAAGAACATTGGCAGGCTATAGGCGAATCATCCCGTGAAGTGGGCGCCGGCCTTTTTTCATCACTGCTGGTCATTACCGTTTCCTTTCTGCCCATTATTACCATGGAGGCGCAGGAAGGGCGCTTATTCAGCTCGTTGGCTTTTACCAAAACCTACGCGATGGGGGCGGCAGCCATATTGACCATCACGCTGGTGCCGGTGTTGGTGGGTTATTTCGTCCGCGGCAAGATCATTCCCGAACAGAAAAATCCGATTAATCGTTTTTTGCACTTTATTCATGCGCCGGTTTTGAAGCTGGCGATGCGTTGGCGGTTATTGACAGTAATACTGACTGTCTTATTGATGGTGTCCACGCTGTACCCGTTATCCAGGATCGGCAGCGAGTTCATGCCGCCTCTGGATGAAGGCGATATTCTCTATATGCCGTCAACTTTCCCCGGCATATCCATCACAAAAGCCAGGGAAGTCTTACAGCAGACTGACAAGATGCTGAAAACGATTCCCGAAGTACAGCAGGTGTTCGGCAAGATCGGCAGGGCCGAAACGGCGACAGACGCAGCTCCGCTGATGATGGTGGAAACCACCGTGCATTTAAAACCGCGGGAACAATGGCCCGATCCTGACAAAACCACTCGGCAACTGATGGATGAAATGGACAAGGCCATTCACTTTCCCGGCTTGGCCAACACCTGGACCATGCCGATTAAAAACCGTACCGATATGCTGTCTACCGGCATCAAAACGCCGGTAGGTATCAAGGTTTCAGGACCTGATCTGAATGTTCTGCAGTCTCTGTCGCTGCAAATCGAACAGGCGATGAAGACTTTGCCGGAAACGCTGTCGGCCTACGGCGATAGGGCGGTCGGCGGTTATTTCCTGGATTTTGATATTAACCGGGAAGCGGCGGCACGTTATGGACTGACTATCGGCGATGTGCAGGATGTTATTCAAAGTGCTATTGGCGGCATGAATATCACTCAAACCGTTGAAGGCCTGGAACGTTATCCGGTCAATCTGCGTTATCCGCGCGATCTGCGCGATAATCTGGAAGCGTTACGGCGCGTATTGATCCCCACGCCCACAGGCAGCCAGATACCATTGACGCTGGTGACCGAAATTAAGTTTACGCGCGGTACGGATGTGATTAAAACCGAAGATGCCAAACCCAATGCCTGGGTCTATGTGGATATCAAGACATCCGATATAGGCGGATTTGTTGCCCTCGCTAAAAAAACGCTGGCCGAACGCGTCAAACTCCCCGCCGGTTATACCGTCACCTGGTCAGGCCAGTTCGAATATATGGAACGGGCGGCGGAACGGTTGCGTACGGTTGTGCCGCTCACGCTACTGCTGATTTTTATCCTGTTATACAGTGCTTTCCGCAATGTTACCGAACCGGCCCTTGTCATGCTAGCGATTCCTTTCAGCCTCATCGGCGGCATCTGGCTGGTGTACTGGCTCGGATTCAATTTATCGATTGGGGTCTATGTCGGCTTTATCGCCCTCGCTGGTACCGCCGCTGAAACAGGCGTCATGGTCTTAAGTTTTATCGATATTGAAATCGCCAAGCTGCGGGAGCGAAAGCAGGCGCCCTTGACCGGCGACGAAATCAGAGTTGTTACAGAAGCAGCCACCGCACTGCGCGTAAGGCCTGTGGCAATAACATCCCTTGCCAATATTGTAGGTTTGATACCAATCATGTGGGCCACCGGCACCGGCGCCGATGTCACTCAGCGCGTAGCGGCGCCGGCGATGGGCGGGATGCTGACAGTGCTGATATTAAGTCTTTTGGTGTTTCCGGTGATCTATAGTCTGGTCTTGCAATTTCAGGAAAAGCACAGGCAAAGCGATGTTAAAGGTAGCGGCCGCCTTAATGAGGTGAGTTAATCTATTAAATGCACTCTTGTTATGCTAACGGAGCGAAATATAAGGCAAAAAATAGCTAATTGATTGATTCATTAGAAGTGGCATTATTCGTGCTTTAAATTGAGATGGTATGCAGTTGCATTAATGATTCCGGTTTCTTTTCATTGATCCCCAAGCTAAAAAAGTTTAAAAGTGATAAAAAGCTGATAAAAAGCTGATAAAAAGCGATGTCATTAACTATTAATGCTTCCGGAGAGCGTCCATGAGAACCAAATTATTAATTTCCTTATTCCTGATTTTTGGATTACTAGTCGCTTGCGCCGAGAGGAACCCGCATCCTATGGACATGAGTCAGGCTGTGCTAAATGTAGAATCCAAAGTCGATCATGAGGCGCTGGCCAAACACTATGAAGAAGCGGCAAGCGAGATGCTGATCAAGGCCGATGAACATAAAAAAATTACTTGATCAGTATGAGTCAAAAAGCTATCTCTACGTCAAACAGACTGAAGATATTAAGGCGCATTGCCGGAACTGATTAATGTTTATGAAAAGGCCGGCTACGACGAACCGTAAAATGGCTGAAATACATCAGCAAATGGCCCGGTAATATAGTTGTGGTATTTTCTTTTGCTCTTGGAGCATGCAAGGTCGAAAGTTTGCTTCAATTGGTAGTATTAATGCTGCTGCACTTACGCAGCAGCAGTTTAAGGGCATTGTTCCATTCTTCAAGCATATGCAAGGCTTGTTGTCAGGGGGAATAAAAAGGGCAACGGCACTGGCTAAAAAGCGCTCGAGTTCAAGCCATAATGATCCGGTTCCGGACTACTTAAATAATCAAACGCTATTGCTCTGTAATAGCCGCCTTCCACCAGATCAAAACCGGTATTGCGGGCCAATGAATCAAATTTTCTCTCATCGATTTGTTGCAGGATAGTTTGGCCGCCTACTGAAGATACCCGCGTTTTCAACTGCTGTAATCTTGCCGGCAAGTTATCGTCAAGTCCCCGGTCTTCAAGGCTCCGCGCCGATAAACTGACGTAATCGGGAAGAATATTGGCAATCAGCTCAAACGCTTCACTTGTTTGTCTCAGGTAGTCGAATTTAAGCGCAATTTGATAACCTCTGCGCCGGTAATTTTCGAGCCCGTTGATCAGTTCCTGATAGTAGCGGGCATATTGGCTGCTCACGGTCAATACGATGATTATATTTTTAGTTTCCAGTCCACATTGGGTGATCACCTCTTCAAAATAAGCGCCATGATCCTGTTTAATGCCCAGTATATGCCGTGGATCAACGTCCAGAAACAATACGCCCTGTAAATGCGATAAGGTCAGATAATTCAGCATGTGCACGGTGCGGCACAAACGGTCAAAATTAATGATGGATTCAAATTCAGTGGCGGGTACCGAATTATTCGCCAGCAAGGTTTCTATTTCGTTTGCATAGAGATACTGGGGCTTATGGAGAGCAACCGTAATTTGCGCAGCATGACCGACAATTACAGTAGGCTTTAATGCCTGCCTTAGCGGCATAAATAAACTGTCAATCCGAATCGGGCCGAACAGACCGCTGACTTTGCCTTCTTCGAGTATAAAGGGGCGAAAACTGGAACGATGTTCCAGCCCAAGCCGGTCATTGTAATATTCCACCAGATCTTGTAATGGCATTAACTTTCCTCCAATTTACTATTCAATAACATAAGTTACAGGTTTGCTAAGTAATAATGAATGGTGATGGTCTGACTCACTAACGAAAAAAAGCGGGCTGAAGCCCGCCGTAAAACATCCATGTTGATCAGGAGGCGAAACCTAAATAGTCCTTTATAAAAGGTCATGAGTAATTAAATCTTCTTCATAGTTCTCAGATTCAAAAGCACTGTAACGGGGGATTTGCTGAGCTTGTAAATATAGTAAAGCAGCTTTTATTTTTAATAAAACGATATAAATAGATATCTATATCTTATAAATAGAAAGGATCAGGGCAGGTGGCATTGGAGAATGAAGGCGGAGTTTTTGGAGTGAGGATTTGTAGTGATGCCTTGGAACAAGCACTCCGGGCACATAAGCGCATGAAAACGGAAGAGCTTATCCATCTCATAGCGACCGAAGTAGCCAGTACTTATCGATCATCCGTTATAGCGAGCGGCTTGACGAAGCCAATATCTTGCCAAGACAGGCAGCATTGGGGATGCTTATGATGACATCTTGGCCGAAACGATCAATGGCTTTTGCAAAACTGAAGTGATCCGGCATCGAAGGCCGTGGAATAGTCGAAGACGTCGAATATGCCACGCTGGAATGGGGGCATTGATTTAATCATCGAGGCTTTGTTGGAACCAATCGGCTATATCTCACCAGTTGAATATGAAATACGCTATTATGAATCAATTCAAGAGTCAGCTAAGACAGCTTGACTCAAGCCACCGAGTATTCGTTAAGTCCGGGGCGATTCAGGTAGCGTAGACCTCAGTACCCTTAATCCGCTGACAATGCACAAAGATACTCATGGATTGGGACTAAAAAAGTGACGAAACCCCCTTCGTGGGTTAAAATCTTGAAACTTTCGTCAGAACAGAATCAATGAAACTAATTATACAAATACCATGCTTTAATGAAGCCGAGACACTTTCGATTGCTCTTTCTGCTTTGCCGAGATCAGTTCCGGGTTTTAGCTCAGTAGAATGGTTGATTATTGATGATGGTAGCCAAGACGATACTGTAAACGTAGCCAAAGCCAATGGAATTGATCATGTCGTTAAACATACAGGAAATAAGGGGCTTGCCAGGGCGTTTATGACTGGCATAGAAGCAAGTCTGCGTTTGGGTGCAGATGTTATTGTCAATACAGATGCGGACAATCAATACAACGCTGATGACATCCCAGCATTAGTACATCCGATCCTTGAACATCGCGCTGAGATTGTTGTGGGCGCACGGCCTATTGCTACCATCGAGCATTTCTCCCCAATCAAGAAGCTGCTGCAATGGCTAGGCAGTTGGGTAGTTCGTAGGGCAAGCAAGGCCGACATTCCCGATGCGCCCAGCGGCTTTAGGGCGATGAGCCGTGCGGCAGCCCAACGCTTGATGGTTTTTAGCGACTATACCTATACGCTGGAGACAATCATCCAAGCTGGCCAGAAAAATATGGTTATAGTTTCTGTCCCCATTCGAGTCAATGGGGATCTGCGACCATCAAGGCTGGTAAAGAGTATTCCTTCTTATATTAAACGAAGTATTTTCACTATAGTTCGTATTTTTATTATTTATCGGCCATTCCGCTTTTTCGGGACGATCGGCACTGTTCTTTTTGGGTTGGGGTTCTTTATTGGATTGCGATTCCTATGGCACTACTTTCATGGAAATGGCGATGGACATATTCAATCTCTAATATTAGCTTCCGTTTTGCTAGGAATGGGTTTTCAGACCCTGCTTGTAGCATTCTTAGCCGATTTGTTAGCGGCAAACCGCAAGTTGTTAGAGGATATACGGTTTAAGGTTGATAATAATAGAGATATGGAGCCAAGTTTAGGAGAATCAAAAAATGGCTGATCAGGGAGCTGAGGGGTTTCTGTCTTCGTATCTGAGAAGGCAGCGCATTCAAGCAGTTATGCCATGGCTTAAAGGACGAGTTCTTGACTTGGCGGCGGGACGGGGTTGCTTGCTGCTTTGGTAGAAGCTGATAAGTACCTGGGTATAGAAAAGGATGACATTTCGTTGCAGCAAGCCAGAATGCAATATCCAAAACATCAATTCGTTTCTGCCCTGTCCAAAAAGGTAGAAGAATTTGATTCGGTAGTTGCTTTAGCTGTTATTGAGCATGTAAGGGAGCCAGATAAATTTCTATCTTCCCTTGCTAAGTTCCTTAAGAACAATAATTTGTCTCGCCTTATAGTAATGACTCTTCATCCATCTGTTGATTAGGTTAATGATTTGGGTGCAAAATCGGTGTTTTTTCAAAATACGCAAGCGATGAGCATAAGGATTAATTAGATCATTCTCGCCTCGAAATGGTCGGCAAGCAGGCAAATTTGAAGTTACAGAGCATTATTCCAGATTTTTTTCGGCGCCAACCAGATCGCCGTGTATTCGAAGAGGGTCGCATGAGTATCAGGATTTCAGGTGGAACTGAAGAAGATGGGGTGGTCATTGGTAATGCCTATGACAAATACGGATCGAGCAACCCCATTGTTAAATGGATGATGAATGGCTTCCAGTCTTCTTTATCTAATTTTGTGGCTAAATTATCACCAAAGTCTATACATGAAATCGGCTGCGGTGAAGGTTACTGGGTGTTGCGCTGGAGTGAGGAAGGTTTTTCAACCAGAGGTTGTGATTTTTCAAAGAGTGTTATCGAAATCGCGCAAGAAAATGCTATAAGTCGTGGGTTATCGCCTTCACTTTTCGAATCCAGAAGCATTTACGATCTTGATACTGACCAAGACGGCGCTGACCTTGTAGTCTGTTGCGAGGTTCTTGAGCATTTGGAAAATCCGGAAGCCGGGCTCCGGGCGTTGCAACGGGTAGCTAGAAATCATTTGATCGTCAGTGTACCGCAAGAGCCGGTGTGGCATGCTTTAAATCTGGCCAGAGGCAAGTATGTCACGCGTTGGGGTAACACACCCGGCCACATTCAACATTGGTCCAAAAGCGGCTTTATCAAGCTGGTCTCCAAATATTTCGAGGTTATTGAAACAAAGAGCCCGCTACCCTGGACTATGCTGCTATGCCGCCCACGAAACTGAAAATGTCCCCAACAATGCCACGCATTATGCATTGGATAGGCAGCGTACTGGCGGTCGCGGGTGTTTTATTCGTTGGGTTGCGCCTTCACTCCTATGGGCTTGATCTCGACTTTTCGAGCATTAAATTGTTGGACTGGGGCCTGATTTCCTTGTTGGCTGTGATTTATGGTGCCGCTAACTTTTTTCTTGCTTTAGCCTGGTGGCATTTGCTGCGGCATTTCAATGCTTTTGTAACCCGTTCAAGTTCGATAAAAATCTACGGTACGTCTCAGTTAGCCAAGTATGTGCCGGGTAACATTTTCCATCTTGCAGGGCGTCAGGCACTTGGCATGTCTTCTGGAATACCTTCTGGGGCGCTGGCTAAATCAATGCTTTGGGAGCTTGGTTTGATAGTTGTTGCCGGTGCGCTATTCGGCTGGTTGGTGCTGCCGCGACTATTACCGCAGTTCCCTTTGGCAGCCGGTGTTTTTCTGATGCTGTTCTCCTGCGCTTTTATGGCAAGCCTACTATGCAGTTTGGCCGGTAGCCAAACCTCTGTGGCGCTTCTGTGGCAAATTTTGTTTTTAATCATCTCAGCAGGAGTTTTCATATCGGTCCTTGAACTCATTGCTACATATGATGAATTCGATTCTCGGTATGCTCTGATTATAGGCGGCGCCTATATCGTTGCCTGGTTGATTGGGCTGGTTACACCTGGTGCTCCAGCGGGTGTTGGTATTCGAGAAATGATTTTACTACTGATTTTAAAGGGAGTTGTGGTGGAGGAAAGCTTGCTAATGGCGGTGCTTCTTGGGCGGCTGGTAACCGTTGCGGGTGACCTGTTGTTCTTTGTGTCCGCGGTTTTTATTCCGTGCAAATTGTGCGTAGTTGAGAGAGAGCATGCCTAATCATCAAGCTTGGAGCCTTCGGGAGCTAATTCTTGCCGCAATGGCGGTGGCGCTTGTTTTTTTTGTCAATGGAGCAGTACCGTTCTTGATGATGCCCACTCTTGGGCAAGCAGTTTGGTCAATGGGTTTCGCTCAATCATTTGCGAATGGACCGCTTTTTGACTTTTATGCTCATGATTTTGGAATACCCGATCCGGCAGCTATTGCATTTGGATTGGCTGGCGCTTGGCCGGCAAGTCTGCTGATTCGCTTAGGCTTGCATCCTTCTGATGCCTATGCCGCGATGGCGGCGCTATGGTTGGGGTTGGCGATGTTCTCTGCGTACCAGATCGCCCGTCGGGTTGGAGCAACACGATCAATCGCATTGCTGGGCGCAGTCGCGTGGATGTGCCAGCCAATAATTTGGGCGCATGCAGGATACAGCATGGTGTCGTTAGGCATCGCGCTGCTGTCGTTTTACTTCCTAGCTACTTTCAGACTGTTTCTGATTGAATCTGAATCACCGAAGGTGCCGCGACTGGCGGTTGCTATCTATTCTGCGGCGGCCATCGTGTCCGTATTTATGGATGGCTATAGCTTCATGATGTTTGCTGTTGGCTCAAGCATTCTATTGTTTCATTCGTATCTCACACGCCCAGAAATCAGGGGCATACTGGTAAAAGTCGGGATTCCAGCGCACGTGATTAGCTTTGGGCTAGCGTACTTGCTTTACAGTACTTATATAGGCAAGTCAAATTTTGAGGCTCAGCCAATTGATTTTTTCAGAGGGTGGGGGCTAGATCTAGCTTTTATTGCGATCCCGACAAAAGGCACACTTTGGCTTCCAGATTTGCTGGGGCTCAGCTTGAATCGCAGCGATGAACTTTATTTTGGTGACGGTTCCGTTTGGATGACCACCTTTTCCTTGCCCGTATTGCTGCTTGGTTTTGTCGCTTGGTGGCGGGCAAGACGGCATCTGAAGTTAGCAACAGGAGTTTTCCTCATTGCAGTCTTCGGCTTTTATATGGCGCTCGGTCCATCTTTGAAGATCAACTCAACCAAGCCGGAATCTCTGCAACTTAGTCATCCCCGTCAGCAAAGTAACCAGATGCCTTCTGAGCTCGCAGTAGCGCCAACTGGAAATGCCTGGATTTCTGAGAAATTACCCGGCTTCAATGTGATGCGTGCCTCTTATCGGTGGTCTGCACTCGGCATCTTCGCGTTCTGGCTTCTGGTCATGATCTGGATGACTCGCACAGATGAGAAAAATAGACGTATTTGGCTGTTAGGCTTGGTTGGAATGATCTTTCTTAGCCTGCCAGATTTTCAAAAAAGGTGGCAGGGCGCAGCCGACGCACGTGAAATGTTCCAACAGATTGATCTAGACCTTGTTGCAGAGCTTCACGAGCGAATCCATCCGGATGAAATTGTTGCATTTATTCCTTGGCGCAATGACTTTATTGCTAACTACCTGGCCCCTAAAGCCGGCTTCCGCACCTTCAATATTGGGGGTGATAAAAATCTCGATATGGCACAGTCAAAATGGCCGCCAGAAATGCTTTCCCTCGGAGAGGAGCTTAATCCCTCTAAAGCCCAGACCGGAGTTAAGATGCTGATAGATGGCTCTGCTGACGTTCTGTTAATCCCTTACTTTCACATGGTTTGGTCGGCACATTATGGGCTCTGTACAGATCAAACTACAGCACGATTGAGTGATCGGCAAAAGGAAAAAATGCAAAATATACCGGGTTTTATTTGGCCCGCTGAGCGGAGGGCTGAACTTTCTCCTGTGGTTGATGTGCTGCGAAAATTGCCGTATTTGGAAGTAGCGGATTCTCCATTGTTTGCCACGGTCAGGCTGCTCCCTGAATTTTCAGGACAAGAGAACAGAAATGCATTGCTCAGCACCATCTTGCTTGATATCAAATACCCGATAACAATCGGGGCCAACTTCAAGGAGGCTGGATATATTTTTGGATCGGGTTGGCATGCTTTAGAAGAGCATCATGTATGGTCGACTGCACATGCTCAACTTCTGCTGCCAATTCCGAAAGACTGCGAATCGAAGAATTGCGATGCCGTTCTTCATCTTGCTGTTTTCGGTGCGAGTCAGCAACATCCTGTTACAGTTTCATTCGAAAGCATGAACCATGGAAAGCAATGGAACGAGAAAATCGTGGCAATTTCTGATGATACACTGGCAGTGAGAGTCCCATTGGCCGGAGCGAAAGTTAAACAAGAAATTTCAATTTCCGTACCTGAGGCAACATCTCCACAGTTGCTGAACCGTTCCTCAGATTCGCGTGTGCTTGGAATCGCTCTTCAGCGAATTGAACAGACGAATTAGTATATTTTCAGGGCTTATCTTCAGCTTCTGAGTGATTGAGTAATTAAAACTGCCATTGCTTAAATCAACTACGTCGGACTGTCTAGTGCCCTCCTGCTCGCTTAGCACCATGAGGTCGTGACACTCGACATTTCCTCACAGACTATGACATCAAAATCAATTACTTCAAAACCAATTCCATTGAAGGTATTTTTCCGGGACGTCATGGCGGTGAATTCGAAAGCCACCATGGTTATCACATCGACCATTCCGTAGGCTATACCACCAAGACACGCGAAGCCTTAGATACCAGAACCTCTGAATCGCTCCGGATTTGCCGGTGACTCCATCATCTGAGAGGGTGGAGTGATGAAAAACGACAAATTTTCGCAGGAATAGGTGGAAGGGGTGCTCGCATGATCTATGACCATGAAGACGAATAGGAGTTCTAATCGGCGATAGGTTCCATTGCAAACAAAAGTTGTCCGACGTCAGCTATCTGGGCCGGGTTGAGTAGGGCGAAGCTCTCTCGGGCGACTCGACTCAAACAGTAGGGGATTTAGCGGGCCACAAGAAGAGTTACTTATGGCCCGTTATTTCATCCAGGGCTTTAAACTAAAGCGAATCGCCAACTTCGGTTTTATAAAAAGGCCAGGATTTAACATGCAGATATTTTCTGATAGGTGTTTTAATAACAGACACGCACAGCGCGATCGAGAACAAACACCAGACCGCCGCATATTCGTTAGGGTCTGTTGTGGTAATATCCGAAATAAACGGCCCAATCAGGTAATGAAACCCTACGAAGCGCCATGAGCCATAGATAAAAGGCATATAAAAAGCCACGGCGATATAGGTGAATGCGTGCAATCCCCAGTCGAAACCAAACAGCCATTTGACAGGATCAGACATAAGGCCGTTTAAAGGCATTTGCCATGCGATATGCCAAGAGCCGGAAGTTGAGCAGACGCTGGGACCGCAAAACCCTTCAACACCGATATGACAAGCACCCGCCCAGCCAAAAGGATACATTTTGACCAGCATGGCAATCGAACCGATGGCGCAAATTGTATAAACGGTAGTTCGTATTTTTAATTTGACGCTGACCGGAATGAAATACATCGCAACCATATTGACAAAAAATGGCTGAAACGCGACATGTAAATAACCGAACAGCGTCAGTATCTGATTATTCGGGTTGTCACATAAGTCAATATAGACATAAGTCACCGCCTGCAATAGTTCCATTAAGGCAAAATAGGTTAACGGAATCCAAAGCTCCTTGGACTCGCCTTGTTTAATTGCAACATACGCTGCGGTACTAAGACCTGCGACGGCTAAAACGCCTGACGCTTCTCCACTCCAACACATAAAACCAACCCTTCTCTCGTATTATTAAATACCGCTTTTTCAACAGCCTCCTCGTTAGCTTATGACGTTGAAATAAAGGTAATATTTTTGTTATAGATTGTTGATGCTTTAATCAGCAAAAACCCGGCTATTGTATTACATGTAGTGAGGGTTTGAGAAAGTGTTATGAGAAACTGAACAGTTTGTTTGTAAATATGAGTTTGATAAGCGGATAAATCACCTCCCAAGCCAAAGCATAAGAAGGCGATAAAATTTATGGCTTATAAGCATCGCTATCAATATAAATATCGACAGGATTTTGTGGAAGAATAGTTGCAACCGGCAAGTCCATGCCAGAGCGCCAGTTTTTAACGGCTTCCTGTTTATTGGCGCCGGTAATCAGGAAAATAAGTTGCCGGGTATTGCTTAAGGCTTTGGCGCTTATGGAAACGCGCTCCGGCGGCGGTTTAGGGGAATTGTAAACGGCGTGCGCCAGCTCGTCTTGTTGATGCTGATGGCCGGGAAACAAACTTGCCGTATGTCCATCTTCGCCCATACCCAGCAAAACCATATCAAACGGCACGGCATCGGCAACAATTTGTTGATATTTGTGTGCGGCCTGCTCCGGCCCCAGTTCAGCATGAATAATAAATATCTGTGATTCCGGAATGGCTACTTTTTCCAGAAAAGCCTGTGTCGCCATCAGGCTGTTCCTGTCGGCGTGATCGACCGGCAGACAACGTTCATCGCCATAATAAATATGCCAATGAGCCCAGTCAGCATCTGCCTGGGCTAACAAGCGATAAACTTTTTCCGGCGTACTGCCTCCCGCCAGAACCAGTTTAAATTTTCCGTTCCTGGCGATAGCCTGTTCAGCACTGTCAAGAATTTGCCGGCACGCAGCTGTGGCAACCTGATCGGCGGTTTCCAGGATATGCCATTGGCTGTTTTGCTGCATTATTTACACTCCGGTATTAACGAACTGCGCCAGGTTTGGGCGCTTTTATCAAATAAACGGCTGTCCTCGGGGCCCCATGAGCCCGCTGGATAAGTCGCGATATAGTCGCGTTCAATCGCCCAGGTTTGCAGGATAGGGTCGACAATGCGCCAGGCATATTCGACTTCATCAAAGCGCAAAAAAAGTGATCGGTCGCCTTTCAAGACATCTAGTAACAAGTCTTCATAAGCATCAATGGCTTTTTCATCCTCATTACGGAAACTGGCATCGAGACTGCTGGTCCGCGTTCTCATCTCCAGGCCGGGTTCTTTCACGGTCATTTCAACACGAATACATTCTTCCGGCTGAATACCCAGCAGCACCCAATTTTGATTCATGCACTGGACGTTGGTATCACGGAAAAATTGTAATGGCGGATGGCGAAAACAAATCGAAATAGTGGATTGCGCCTTAGCCATGCGCTTGCCGGTTCGCATATAAAAAGGCACGCCGCGCCAACGCCAGTTATCAATATACAGTTTCATTGACGCATAGGTTTCAGTCACGCTGTTGGGAGGAATATTTTGTTCCTGCAAATAGCCGTTGACTTTCTGGCCGTCAATATGCCCATTGGTATATTGGCCGCGAAAGGCGTGGCCATGCACCGCTTCCTTGGGAATAGGGCGGATAGACTTTAAGACTTTGACTTTTTCATCACGCAATGCTTCAGCTCCCATCGATACGGGAGGTTCCATTGTCACCAGGGTCAGCAATTGCAGCAAATGGCTTTGCAACATGTCGCGCATGGCGCCGGCGCTGTTGTAGTATTCGCCGCGGCTGTCTATGCCGATTTCTTCAGAATGGGTGATCTGGATATGATCTATATAATTGCGGTTCCAGAGCGGCTCCAGCATCACGTTGGCAAAACGGAACACCAAAACATTTTGCACCATGCCTTTGCCCAGGTAATGATCGATGCGGTAAATTTGTTCTTCAGTCAAATAATGGCTGATACGTCTTTGTAGCGCTTCGGCGCTATCAAGATCATAGCCAAAAGGTTTTTCAATAATGACCCGGCGCCAGCCGAATTCTTCATCAAACATATGGTTATTGCTTAACAATTCCATGACGATGCCGAAATCCGACGGGCTGATAGACAAATAAAAGGCGATGTTTTTAGGAAACTTGTTTTTCTGGTTGAGCAGTTCAGCGAGCGCAGTGTAACATTGCTCCTGTTCTATATCGCCTTGATGATAATACAGGCGATTACCGAAACGCTGAAAAACCGACTCATCAAAATCGTCTTTCGACTTTTCCTGGATCATATCCCTGACTTCCGCCAGCCATTTATTCTGATCCCAAGGTCTGCGGCCTATTGCCAAAATACGCGTACCTTCCGGCAATTGATTGGCGGCATCAAGGTGATACAGTGCCGGCATCAATTTAACGCGGGAGAGATTTCCTGTGGCGCCAAAAATTACATAAGTACAAGGATCGACATTCATAAGCAAAGTTCCAGGTTCTAAGAAAGACGAAAATCACAGTAACACTAAACTGCATTTTAACAAAATGGGAACACGACGATTCTCGTAATTTATTTTCCGAGCGAGCCTGGCTGTTATCCGGCACATTGCCCTGAATCTGATCAAGGCTGAAAAAACATCCAAGGTTGGCATCAAGATTAAGAGATTAAAGGCCGGATGGGGATAATGAGTATTTATTTCGAGTCATTGGGGATAGTTTAAGCACGATTCCCTTGGGACTAGTAAGTAATCATACTTATTGATTACACCAATTGAACCTTTTATTCTACAACCACTATTTTAATGTAGCTGGATCACAAAGGACTGTCTACCCGAAACCGAGATACGAAACAAACTCTTATTTTAGGGAAATATAAAGATGAGCTTACTTGGTCGGTCTATAGAATTACCGGAGCCGTTTGAAAAAATGGTGACTGAACAGTTTTCGGAACGGATAGAGCTGGAACCGGAAACCCATTCACTAATGGAAAGGTTCTGGTCGAATAGAGCCGTCGGCAGCACGATCTCAGTCGTGATCCTCTGATGTTTTGTCATAAAAAGACAGGCACGAAAGGTCTATTCCTATGGCTGTGTTTATTCGGTTGCTCAGCCATTAGCGACTAGACTTTTGCAGAAATCGCTAGAGCTCCAGCTCCGGCTTCCCCACCGGATGATGGTCAATGGATCATGCCCAGCAAGGATTTTGCTAATACACGTTTTAGCGAGCTCAAAGAAATCAATGCAGGCAATGTCAAAGATTTAAAAGTTGCTTTTACCCTGTTTACCGGGACGATGGCAGGTCAGGAATCCGCTCCCATTGTTGTGGGCGATACCTTATATTTTGTGACGCCTTACCCTAATATCCTTTTCGCTATCGACCTCAGCAAGCCCGGCGGTGCGATAAAATGGCGCTATGAACCAAATCCGGAAGCTTCCGCCTAAGGTGAGGCTTGCTGCGAGCCTGTTAACCGAGGCCCGATTTATGCCGACGGCAGCATTTATTTCAACACCGTCGACCTTCAGACAGTCGCTGTCGACGCCAAGACCGGCGCGCTCAGATGGCAAGTAAAGCTCGGCGATTACAACAAGGGTGAAACCATGACCGGAGCGCCTTTCGTCGTGCGGAACAAAGTCTTCGTCGGCAATTCGGGTGCCGAGTTCGGCGCGCGCGGCTGGCTAACTGCGTTAAATGCCAAGGACGGTTCGGTTGCCTGGCGTGCCTACGCGACAGGGCCTGACAAGGATGTGCTAATTGATTCGGCTGTATTCAAACCGTTTTATCCTCAATATAAGGGAACGGAGCTGGGCGTGAAGGAATGGCCTGCCGATGCCTGGAAAATCGGCGGCGGCACCTCCTGGGGCTGGATGTCTTATGATCCGGAGCAGGATCTTTTATTCTACGGCACATCGAACCCGAGCCCGTGGAATGACAAGATCCGGCCCGGGGATAATCTTTGGACCAATGGAGTATTTGCACGCAACCCCGACTCTGGCCAAGCCCACTGGTACTATTAATACACTCCGCATGATTTATGGGATCATTCCGGCGTCAATGAGAATATCATTCTCGATTTGCCTTGGCAGGGAGGTCACCGTAAGACCATCATCCGCCCTGAACGCAACGGTTACATATATGTGCTTGACCGCACTACCGGCGAAGTGCTGGCGGCCGATCCCTACGTCTATGTTAATGCCTCCAAAGGGGTGGATCTCAAAACCGGACGGTTGATTCATGCGCCTGAAAAAATTCCCCAAAGCGGGCAGGTCATGCGCAATGTGTGCCCTAATGCACCTGGCGCCAAGGACTGGGAACTGACTGAAGTGTCTTACATTGCCGATACGCCTTACATTGGTGTTGAGACCAGATTTTATCCGGGGCCTGGCGGAAACGGCGGCGCTTTCACGGCCTGGGATCCTGTCACGAGGAAGAAGGCTTGGGAAATCAAGGAAAACTGGCCTGTCTTCAGCGGCGCGGCGGCGACAGCTGGAGGGATCGTGTGCTACGGCAACGTGGAAGGCTGGTTCAAGGCAGTGGATGCACGTACCGGTAAGCTGCTTTGGCAGTTTCAGACCGGGTCCGGCATCATTGGTCAGCCAACGACCTGGCGCGGACCTGACGGTCACCAGTACGTGGCGATTCTTTCCGGGATTGGCGGATGGATAGGCTCGATGGTCAGTAAGGCTCTGGACCCGCGCGATAAAAACCGGGCAGAAAGGATTTGCCAACATGACCGGCGATCTCAAGAAAATCGGCACCAAGGGAGGTACGTTGTATGTCTTCTCATTGCCCCATTAATCAATATTCCTTGCTGGTCTTAGACCTCGGCCTTCAGGCCGAAAGGAGCGCCCCGCAACAAGCGAAGTGAAGTTGGTTTCTCGGGCGCGGATTGGGGAGGGGATGCAGACCCCTTCCCAATCATTGGCTTCATCCCGCAGGGATGTTTCCTTATTGTTCGATCTGGACAAGGATTCCGAGCTGGAAATTGAGGTAACGGCCCATCAGTGGTGGTGGGAGCTGAGCTACCTCAGCGCAACGCCTTCCGATGTTTTTACGACCGCCAATGAGCTTCATGTGCCCGTCAATACCAAAGTTCGCCTGAAACTCAAGTCGCCCGATGTCATCCATTCTTTATGGTTGCCGAATCTCGCCGGAAAGCAGGACATTATTCCTGGCAGGGAGCAGGACCTGGTTCTGCGCGTGGACCGCGAAGGCATCTGGCATAGCCGCTGCGGCGAGTTTTGCGGCCTGCAGCATGCATTTATGCGACTGGCTCTGTTTTCGGAATCAAAACGAGCCTTCGAAGCCTGGCGAACAGCGCAGCGACAACCCTCGGCAGAGCCGCAAACCGATATTGAAAAGCACGGGCACGAAGTGTTTTCCAAAGGAGCCTGCACAGTCTGCCATGCCATCCGGGAAAAAAACACGACGGGATACAGTGACCATGCGCCGGAGCTGACTCACCTGAAAAGCCGCACGACTATCGGCGCCGGCGCAGCGCCTAATACCAAGGGTTATTTAGGGGGCGGGATCCTCGATCCGCACAGCATCAAGCCGGGAGTGCATATGCCGACGATATTACAAAAGCCCGAAGACTTTCAGGCACTCCTCGTTTATCTGGAGACGCTTAAATGAGCCCGTTTCACTGGCAGCAGGTCTACGACGAGGACGCACCGCGCGACAGTAATCTCGATGATGCCGCGCTCGCAGCCCGGCTTAATAAAACCTGGAACTATGGCAGCGGATTGCTGTGCTGGCTGAAATCGACGGATCATAAATCCATAGGCAAGCGTTATATACTGACGGCATTTGTGCGTCTGCTTTTTGCAGGGCTGCTGGCAATGATCATGCGGGCGCAGCTTGCTTTTCCCAACATGCAGATTCTCGGGCCGGACATCTACAACCAGTTCTTCACCATGCACGGCACGGTCATGATGTTCCTGTTCGCTGTGCCCATGGTCGAAGGGATGATGATTTATCTTATGCCGCTCATGGTCGGCACGAGGATTATTGCTTTTCCTCGACTGAACGCCTTCAGCTACTGGACGTACCTTTTCGGCGGGTTAATGGTCTGGATTGCGCTTTTCATTAACTCAGCGCCCGACGCGGGCTGGTTCAATTATCCGCCGCTTTCGGGACCGGAGTTCGGCCCCTGCAAGCGCACTGATATTTATGCGCAGATGATCACGTTTACGGAAATCGCCGCGCTCGGGGTCGCCGTGGAAATTATCGTGACAATCTTTAAATTCCGCGCTCCCGGCATGACTTACAACCGGCTGCCTATTTTCGTCTGGGCTTCGCTGGTCACCAGCTTTATGATTGTGATCTCCATGCCGTCGATTGTAATTACCAGTACTTTCCTGATCCTCGACCATCTTGTCGGCGCGCATTTTTTTAACCAGGCAGAGGGTGGCGATCCTCTTCTGTGGCAGCATCTGTTCTAGTATTTTGCTCATCCCGAGGTCTACATCATTTTTCTGCTTTCGGTCGGTCTTGCCAGTCATGTCGTCGAAACGTTCTGCCGCCGGCGGATGTTCGACTATCCCGCCATCGTGCTTTCATTCATCGGGCAAGGTTTTTTATCGTTCGGGCTCTGGGTGCATCATATGTATGCTACGGGACTGCCGCGTCTGGGTAACACGTTCTTTGAAGCATCCTCTATCAGTATCGGCATTCCGTCCGGCACCATGATTTTCTGTTGGTTGGCAACGATCGCGTCCAGCCGCGTGCGCATTGCTGTACCGATGCTTTGGATTGTGGCTTTTTTCATCATTTTTATTTTAGTAGGGCTTTCCGGCCTGATGCTGGCCTCCGTACCGATAGACCTGAAGGTAACCGATACCTATGTGCTGCCGAGCCATATTCATCTTGTACTGATCGGCGGCGCTGTAGCACCACTCATTGGAGCAGCCTGGTTCTGGTTTCCTAAATTTACAGGCCGGGTTCTGGATAACCGCTTGGGCGTTGTGCAATGGGTGTTGTTTCTTGTAGGCAGTCTGATCACATTCAGTTCGATGTTTGTGCTTGGCGTGTCCGGCATGACGCGGCGGGTTTACACCTATCCGATCATAGTTTCTTGGGATATTTTGAATCTGATCGCCAGCATTGGCGCCTGGACAATCGGCCTGAGCTTCTTGCTATTCGTATTCAATCTTCTGAAAAGCCTTTTCTCCAATACGATTGCACCAGCCAATCCTTACGATGCGTCGACCCTGGAATGGGCCATTTCTTCGTCGCCGCCGTCTTATAACTTCGCTCGTATTCCCGTGGTCGAAAGCCGCAGCCCTTTGTGAGATCGGCGTGAAGGTTTAATAGTCTGGTTCCTTCTCGGACTTCACACACTACACCTTATCACAGACGCCATTGAAACCTTTGTCGTCACAGTGCTGATGTATATAGGCCCTCTGGACATGCGCCGCTTCCAGGACGTTGAGGATAATCAGGACTATTGGCATTTTGTCGTTATCTGGTGGCTAATCATTTATGGCGTTCTATATTGGCTGCCCCGCTGGCTGGAAGTACGGCCATGAGATGCTTAAGGTGGCCTTGGGCGGGCGTATTTGGCGGTGCCGCTTTCTGGTATGCCGCACATGATCTGGCTACCTATCTTTCCGCCTTCAACTGTAGGCACGGCTGGGTTGCAGCATCAATTCACCTGATCGCGCTTCTGGGTGCAATGGGTTGCGGCATCCTGTCCTATCAGACTTTACCGGGCAGCGGTTCGGACGGAAGCGAACGGCGCCGTCTGACTTTTAGCGGAGGCATCGGTATGGCGGCTGCGGCTCTTTTTTCGCTGGTGATCCTCTGGCAAGGGATCGCTACCCTCATTTACAGCGGATGTGAGCGATGATCCAGGCTTGGACGCATGAGGCAAGCCATCATGCCGAGCATGGTTTAGGCTGGAACTTCGAACCATGGCTAGTATTGCCTTTACTGGCCGTCGCTGTTCTTTATTCAATCGACAGCGTGAAGTTGTATTGGCGCGGAAGACAGCGCCGCAACTTGAGCAAGGTTCTGTTTTGGGCAGGTTTTGCCACGATAGCGTTTGCGCTTATATCGCCGTTACATGCTTACGGCAGCCAAGTCTTTTGGCTGCATATGGTAGAACATGAATTACTGATGGTGATCGGTGTGCCTCTGATTGTTTTCTCGCAGCCGGGTACCGTTTTGATAAAGGGGATGCCGAACAGCTGGAGAAGATCAACTATTCGCGTCATCCTCAGCAGGGGTTTACTAAGCATTTGGCATAGTGCAACGGAGCTTGGCAGTGCTACGGTGCTGCACACCGCGATTCTATGGTTGTGGCATTTGCCCATTCTTTTTCGGGCCGCTTTAGATTCCGAGGCCTTGCATAGTCTCCAACATGTGTCGTTTATGGTATCGGCGGGTATTTTCTGGACGGCGATACTGAACCAAAAGCGCAAGCATTATGGGCAGGGAATGGCTGCGCTCGCGTTGTTCTTTACCTCGCTTCAGGCAAGTTTCTGGGCGCACTTCTTACCTTCTCTGACAGGCTTTGGTATCCCGAAAGCCAAAATCACTTCCTGCTCAGCAGACTATCCCGTCTTGAAGACCAGGCTCTTGCCGGTCTTATTATGTGGGTGCCTGCCTGCACTGTCTATGTCATAGCCGCGCTCGCTATCCTGGCGAGATGGTTCTCCTACCTTGAGGTTCGGCATGGTTGAGCATAGTCGCTATAAAAAGATAGAACCCTGGGTCGCCGTCTTTGCCGCAGGTGTCGCCGTTTTCTTTTTAATATATTTACTGGAGACGGGCAGCGCAATAAACGCCGCGCAGTCGATACTGCCGTAGCCTTGACTGCCGGAGGGCGTCCGGAAATGGGTTACGAGGTAATCCTGCAGGCCGGCTGCGGCGCTTGTCATACGATTTCCAGTATTCCCGGAGCACGCGGAAAAATCGGACCTTCTCTCGATAACTTTAAAGACCGGGCCATGATTGCCGGCGTTCTATCGAATTCTTCGGACAATCTGATACGGTGGATACAAAATCCTGTCGCCATTGACCCGAAAACGGCAATGCCGGCTCTCGGCCTATACCAGCAGCAGGCTCGCGATGTTGCCGCCTATCTGTATTCGTTGGTGTCGGGATAGACTTCTAAATCCAGTTTTGGGACTTTCATATTTGTTAACTTGACAATTGCTTCGAGCGAGGAGGTAGGATTCGTGTCCCCAGCCGCTATTTCGTATTGATTGACAGGATGGTAGGGCTTTCATAACTGGCTCGTTTGAATTGGATTTTCGGCGACTCCTTTAGGTCGATTATGGATATTGATATTCTAACGGCATTCATCACTATCTCAAACAATTTGACATAATAGTCATTACGCAAATATCGTATAAGTGGTTATTATTCATGGGTAGTCTTTATATGCCCACTTTTCAATATTAACCAGCTGTTCACTTACTTTTTAAGACAGGCGGGAATTGGCACATAGCCGATAATCAATTTTTAATTTTTGAGGTAGTGTTGGTATAAGTGTGAATTCAATTTCATTTGTGTAAGATCAAATCCGGTTTTTCATAAATCATAAGACTTTATGATAGGATTGAACCTAACCCGCAGATTAAACAGCATAATTTTATCAAGGACGGGCCATAAGGTACTGTTCCAGCCAGATCTACGTTTGATTTGTAACGGATGGGAATCAAGCGGGGCGAGCCTTTCTTCAATTTCACCCTGACTCTTTCATGATAACGATTAAAATATCCGCTCATCTTTGCCTGCCTGACGGTAATGCATCGCCTTCAGGCTCTATTTTAAAAGCACCGGAGATAAAAAGTGCTAAGAAATGCTTTCTACAGCAATCGCCTTAAAATGTTTTTTTTTATTGCGGCATTAAGTACCGTAATATTCCTGCAATTCAGGTTTCAGATATTGAATTATTTCACCGTATTATACGGTGACAGATATGATGCGGTGATTGTTGTAACCATTCTTGAACACTGGTTTAATGTGCTGAAGGGGCTTTCACATTGGTCTGAGGTCAATTATTTTTTTCCTTATACCCATACGCTGGGCCACACCGACGGGTATTTTATTCTCGGCGTTATCTATTCCGCATTCAGATACTCCGGGCTTGATCCTTTCCTGTCTTCCGAACTGGTCAATATTGCAATCAGAGCAATAGGGTTTAGTGCATTCTTCATGACCTGCCGGAAGCTGTTCGGCTTTTCATTCTGGTGGTCCCTGCTGGCGGCATCGCTATTTGTATTAAGCAATAACAGCACCGCCCACGGGCAGCGGCTACAGTTGGCTACAGTCGCCTTTGCACCCGTTTTGACCTTGCTTATCGGGTATGCCTGCAAGGCTTTATATACTAAAAACTCAAGGCAATTCCTGATTTTCGGATCGGCTGCCGGCGTTTTTCTTGGAGCCTGGAGCATCACATGCTTTTATATGACCTGGTTTTTTATATTTTTTACAACAATCTTTTTCGTCATCTTCATTCTGAACGCCGGCTCAATCCGATTGAATGTTTTGAAAGAAAATGTCAGGTCGCAGAAGCTTCTCATTCTTTGCGTGCTGGTTATAACCGTTTTATCCCTGCTGCCGTTACTGTCCGTATACCTGACAAAATCGCAGGAATCCGGGATGCGCCCGTATGCGTCGGTCATGACAGTTCCAATTCAAGGAATACTTCAAGTTGGAACAGAGAACTACCTGTTCGGTAAGCTTTACAATGCACTGTTAGGTTTTATTTCTCCCGGCTATATCAAAAAAAATTACAATAACGATGTCGCGCCCATGGTAATGAACTGGATATGCACGCCAGAGCATGCGCGCAACGAATATTACAATACCGGTATTGCGCCCATCCTGTTTTTCCTTTTCCTGGCAGGCTGCTTTTTGGTATTTAAATACAAGAGTCTGGAAGACCGCCAGTTTTTTTTGCGATGTTTAAGTATTGCAACTATCGCAACCTGGGTCCTGGCGCTTAAAATTGGCGGCCATAGCGCCTGGTACATGGTGTTCCATTTATTCCCCGGCGCAAAGGCCCTCAGGATTATTGCCGCCTATCAGATTTTTCTGACATTGCCTGTCATAGTCATCGCCATCAGTTACTTATCGTCAATTTCTCATCAGATGCCTGCGGCAATCCTGTTTATGCTTGTTTCATTGCTGTGTCTGGAGGAGCTTAATGCTGAACATGGCTCATTGAACCGTCAAGTTGAGCTCAAGCGGGTTGCTTTACAAAGTCCGCCGCCGCAACAATGTTCTGCATTTTTTGTGACTGGTTGGCCTGATCAGGATACGGCCGCTCCGATGCCTGGATTAACTAATAATTACTATGCTCATAATGTGAGTGCGATGCTTATCGCAGAACTGATCCATTTGCCGACTATTAACGGTTTTGCTTCTTTCAATCCACCGGATTGGAATTTTGGCTATCCGAATAATGCTGATTATATCCAGCGGATCAGGCAGTATGCTGCAAAGCACCAGATTAAAGACTTATGCAAGCTAAACCTTGATACATTGACCTGGGCTACCAGTTGGTGATACTCATTTTTCAAAAAGGTATCAAATAGTTACTAAAATGCTGGTCACAGTTCAGTCAATTCGAAGTATCGCTCTATAATTCCGACATGCGGTCAAGCCTATCGGTCGAGGCCTGGCATATATTGTGCTGAGTTAGATAAAATAAGCGACAACTATTTTTAATCTGAAAGTTGCTTTGCCTGTGAGACAATCGCATCAAGTCGTCCCAACAGATATCAGAACCTTACAAATCCTCATCTGGAGCACTATTATGCTAATTGGACTACCCAAAGAAGTTAAAGATAACGAGAATCGCGTCGGGATGACGCCTGGAGCAGTTAAAGCCCTGACCCGGCGCGGTCATCGGGTACTGGTACAGAGCGGAGCGGGGGTGGGAAGCTCGCTTTTGGATGAGGAATACCAGTCTGCCGGTGCTGAAATTGTCGCCAATGCAGCAGATGCGTGGGCGGCAGAAATGGTGGTTAAAGTAAAGGAGCCGATTGCCTCGGAATACCAATATCTGCGTTCGGATCTGATTCTTTTTACTTACCTGCATCTGGCTTCGGACAAGCCCCTTACGGATGCTTTATTAGCCAGCGGCACAACCGGGATCGCTTATGAGACCGTACAGACAGAAACCGGACAACTGCCGTTATTGACGCCCATGAGTGAAGTCGCTGGGCGAATGGCGACTCAGGTTGGCGCAACCTATTTACAAAAGTCACATGGCGGCCGAGGCATATTAATGGGCGGCGTGCCGGGTGTGGCTCCCGCTAATATCGTCATTCTGGGCGCAGGTATTGTCGGCACAAATGCCGCACGGGTGGCTGTAGGCTTGGGCGCACAAGTCACGGTGCTCGATATCAGCCATGACCGCTTGAAATATCTGGATGACATTTACCGCGGCCAGTTACAGACGCGTATCAGTGATGAGTATAATATTGAAGATGTTGTCTACGAAGCCGATCTTGTCATCGGAGCGGTGTTAATTCCTGGCGGAAGAGCGCCCTGGCTGATTACCCGTGACATGTTGCCGGCCATGCGTAAAGGCTCGGTCATCGTCGATGTAGCCGTCGATCAGGGCGGCTGCGTAGAGACAACCCATGCCACCACTCATAGTCATCCCACTTTTGAAATTGATGGCGTGGTTCATTATTGTGTCGCCAATATGCCTGGCGCTGTACCGCGCACCAGTACTTTCGCCCTTAATAATCAAACGGCGGTATATACGCTGCAATTGGCCAATGAAGGCCTTAACGCTGTACGAAAAAATCGCGCATTGCAATATGGACTTAACACCTACCGGGGCAAGGTGACTTATCCGGCCGTAGCTGAAGCGTTTGGTTTGAAATGTACCGAGCCTATGCAGGCGTTAGGAAATGAGTAGACACTCTTAACTTCTGTGAAAAATGCTGGGCAATAAGGCTGTTGCCCAACATGAAACCTACGCAGATAAACAGGTTGAATTATTTGCCTGCCTGAATCTGTTTAACCGTGCTGACCAGCCGGTCAATTTCCTCAAAAGTATTGTAAAAAGCCAGCGATGGCCGTACCGTGCTTTCCAGGCCGAACCTTCGCAGGATGGGCTGTGCGCAATGATGGCCGGTACGCACCGCAATACCCACCTTATTTAAGGCAATGCCAATATCCTGATTGCTGTGCTTTTCCAGCACAAACGATAACACGCTGGCTTTTTCCGGAGCAGTGCCGATTAAACGCAAGCCTGGAATGCTCCGAAGTGCTTCCATTCCATAAACCAGCAAATCATGTTCATAACGCGCAACATTATGAATGCCGGTTTTTGTCACGTATTCCAGCGCCGCCCCCAACCCCACAGCGTCCGCAATATTGCCGGTGCCGGCTTCAAAGCGTGCAGGCGCAGGCTGGAATGTGGTTTTTTCAAACGTTACATCATCGATCATATTACCGCCGCCTTGCCACGGCGGCATGGACTCAAGCAACTCTGCCTTGCCGTATACAGCGCCAATTCCGGTCGGACCGAATATCTTGTGTCCGGAAAATACGCACCAGTCACAATCAAGCGCCTGCACATCTACCTGTAAGTGCGAGACAGATTGAGCTGCGTCCAGCAATACACGAGCACCGACGCGATGAGCCATGGCAATAATTTCTTGCGCCGGCGTCACTGTGCCGAGGGCATTGGAAACATGCGTAAATGAGACCAGTTTGGTGTGCGAATTCAGCAATTTTTGATATTCACCGAGTAACACCTGACCGCTATCATCAACCGGCACAACGCGTAGCTTTGCACCGGTAACTTCGCACAGTAGTTGCCACGGCACAATATTGGCATGATGTTCCAGCCAGGTAATGACAATCTCATCCCCGGCACCCAGGTTTTGCCGTCCCCAGCTTTGCGCAATCAGATTGATGCCTTCGGTTGTGCCCCGGACAAATACAATTTCTTCCGAGGAAGGCGCATTTAAAAAATGTGCAACAATATCGCGCGCTTTTTCGTAAGCGTCAGTTGATCGCGCCGCCAGTTCATGCGCCGCACGGTGAATGTTCGAATTCTCATGCTCATAGAAGTACGAAACCCGATCAATTACCACCTGAGGCTTTTGAGTCGTGGCCGCGTTATCAAACCAGACTAAGGGGTAACCGTTGATGCGTTCTTTCAGAATCGGAAAATCACGACGCACAGCATGGACATCAAAAGGCGGATGCGCAGAGCCAAGACCTGGCGCATTAAATCCAGTACTTTTTAATTCATCAAGAAAATAGAATGATGAGCCTGTCCCGGCGTTTGCCGGAATATTCGCAGCAGGCGCAAAAAAACCGGCGAAAATTTTTTGCAGTTCGGCTTCACCCGGCAGACCATAAACCTCGGGTGACAAACCGGCTATTTTTGAATCGTCCTGGTCAGTCAGGGAGCGGTTCAAACCGGGCATTGCCGCCGGAACCGGAATGCCGGGAATTGGGCGGCCTGCCGCACTTTTTGGAATACTTCCGGTCCCCGCTGTATTTGAAGCGGAAAATTTTTGCAATTCTGTTTCAAAAGCCTGCGATGAAAGACCCGTTTCCGCTGCCTTGTCAGCATCTGTCAGCGATTCGGCAGCCGCCAGCGAAGACGAAACGGCCGGAATATGACTGCCGGAAGGCGTGCGTGAAACCAGTAATTTTTGCAATTCAGCTTCTCCGGGCAGTCCAAAGTGATGCGGGAAAATACCCTCGAGCACAGCTTTGTCCAGACCCGCCAAAGGCGACGTCAAGCCGTCTGGAGAATTACCCAAAACCCCACCCCTATCGATACTGTCAGGAACGCTCTCAAAAGATCGCTGACGAGGTGCGAAAAACTGCCGCAACTCCCCCTCTCCTGGCAGGCCGGAGCCTTGCGGTTGAAAGCCAGTTAATTGGCGTTTATCAAGACTTGCCGATATTGCCGATGAAGCTATGCCGAGCCTGGAGCCATCGCAGGGCAAAGCCGAAAAAAGCTCATTAGCAAGCTTGGTCAGATGATTTATATCGGGCAACGAACCTGTACCTGAATTTTCCGCAAAACCTTGTTGCGCCGGATGGGATTGATCAAATTCACTTGTATTCATGATATTTGCCCACTTCGACATTCTCGAGAATCCCGAGCGCATCATCAGTCAACACCGCCAGCGAGCAATACAGCGAAATGAGATAAGAGGAGATCGCTTTGTGATTGATGCCCATAAACCGGACTGAAAGCCCCATGCTCAGTTCGCCGGTCAGGTTGGGTTGGTAAAGACCCACCACGCCTTGACGGCTTTCACCGGTGCGTAACAGCAGAATGTTGGATTTACCATTGGTCACTCTAAGCTTGTCAGTCGGGATCAAAGGCAGTCCGCGCCAGGTCAGAAACTGCGAACCGAACAGGGTGACAATGGCAGGCGGTACGCCGCGACGGGTGCATTCACGTCCGAATGCAGCGATAGCTTGTGGATGAGCCAGGAAAAACGCGGGTTCTTTCCAAACGCGAGCAATTAATTCATCCATGTCATCAGGCGTAGGCGCGCCATTACCGCCGGGACGCGTCTGTACTCTCTGCGCGGGCGCGACATTATTAAGCAGACCGTATTCTGCATTATTAATCAGTTCGCTTTCCTGACGCTCTTTAATGGTTTCGATAGTTAAACGCAATTGTTCATGGATCTGGTTATGCGGGCTGCTGTATAAATCCGCGATGCGGGTATGAACATCGAGTACGGTGTTAACTGCGTTCAAGCGGTACTCACGGCCCCATTCTTCATAATCGACAAAAGTTTGCGGCAGTTCTCTTTCATCGAGGCTGGAACAATCAACATGGAGATTGGTTTCATTCTTAACCTTGTTAACCCGATAAATACCGGCTTCAAGAGGTTTCCAGTGCAGCAGATGAACCAACCACCGGGGCGTAATGGTTGACAACATCGGGGCGGTTTTGGTGGCGTTCGCCAGAGTACGCGCGCCGACATCGCCTAACGCGGTATGGGATTGGCCTTCATGGATATCTTCAGACATGACTTATTCCTGTAGTGGTTGTGTAATTTGGTTGGTTTTTTATTTCCTATTTCCAGGTCGGAAATTTATTATTATGGAAGCCTCCCTCTTGGAAGCTGTAGACTTCCGGTTAAAACTTATATTCCGGCTCCTCCTTGAAACAGTTCGCTACGTACATGTGCCTGAGTAATATTGCTGTCAGGGGGTACGCTATGGGTAAGCCAGACATTGCCGCCGATGGTCGAGCCGCGGCCGATGGTGATACGGCCCAGAATTGTAGCGCCCGCATAGATGACGACATCATCTTCAACAATAGGGTGCCGTGCATTGCCTTTAACCAGCATGCCGCTCTCGTCTTTGAGGAATCGTTTAGCGCCCAGGGTAACGGCTTGATATACGCGAACATGCTGTCCGATCACTGCTGTTTCGCCTATAACCACACCGGTGCCGTGGTCGATAAAAAAACTTTCACTGATTTGCGCTCCGGGATGAATATCAATTCCTGTCGCGGAGTGAGCAATCTCGGAGATAATGCGAGCCACCAGCGGCGCGCCTAACCGATAAAGAACATGTGCAAGCCGGTGATGAATAATTGCCGTAATGCCGGGATAACAAACAAGTACTTCATCCGGGCTTCTTGCAGCCGGGTCGCCTTCGAATGCAGCTTGAATATCACTATCGACTAATGTTCTTATCGTGGGCAATTGCGCGGCAAACTGGCGGGCAACGTTAATAGCTTGCTCATGCGCTGCATTATCGATGCCTCGATGCCCGGATATAAAATGAAACTCACGGCTGATTTGCTTGTAAAGTTTGCGCAGCAGTGTTTCGAGGGTATGGCCAACAAAGTAATCGATGCCTTCGTCATTCAGGTCGGGCAGTCCCAGACGATTGGGGAATAAGACCGCTCCCAGGCCGTCCAGAATTATTTGCAGTTCTTTACGAGATGGCAATTTGGGCGGTTTATCGCGCCGGCTTCGAGTTTCCAGTGATTGCACGCGCAGATCGCGCAGTTGCGCAACAATCTCATCAATACCCCAATCATATTTGCCGTTTAGGTAAGTCGTGTCGTTCACGCTGCAAATCCACTGGCGTCAAAAATACCTTCGAAAAGAGGTGTGCTCAAATAACGTTCACCGGAATCCGGCAACACAACGACGATGGTCTTGCCGGCATTTTCGACTCGCTTGGCGGCTCGTACCGCCACAGCGACGGCGGCGCCACACGAAATGCCTGAAAGTATGCCTTCTTCTCTGGCAAGACGGCGCGCATAGTCAATGGCCTCTTCGTTACTGACTTGTTCGACTTCATCAACCAGGGAAAGATCAAGCACAGCCGGGACAAATCCGGCGCCTATGCCTTGAATTTTATGGGGTCCCGGTTTCAGCGGCTCGCCGGCCCGATGCTGGGTAAGCACCGGGCTCGTGGTGGGTTCCACGGCAATTGACACTATAGCCTTGCCTTGTGTCTGTTTGATATAACGGGAAACGCCGGTAATGGTCCCACCGGTGCCGACACCGGACACCAGAATATCAATTGCGCCGCCGGTATCATTCCAGATTTCAGGGCCTGTAGTCTGTTCGTGAACGGCAGGGTTTGCAGGGTTTTTAAACTGTTGCAGCAATACATAGCGGTCCGGGTCGGAGGCGGCAATTTCTTCTGCTTTTGCGATAGCCCCGCTCATACCTTTGGCCCCTTCCGTCAAAACCAGTTTGGCCCCATAGGCAATCAACAGCTTGCGACGCTCCAGGCTCATGGTTTCGGGCATCGTTAAGGTTAATGGCAGTCCTCGCGCCGCTGCTACAAATGCCAGTGCAATACCGGTATTGCCGCTAGTGGGCTCAACGATCTCCTTGCCGGGACCCAGCAATCCACGTTGCTCCGCATCCCAGATCATGGCGGCGCCGATCCGGTCTTTAACCGAATAAGCGGAATTACGTCCTTCAATTTTTGCCAGCACGGTGGCTGAGGCTCCATCGGTGATGCGGTTGAGCCGCACCAGAGGGGTTTTTCCTATAGAATGGGAATTGTCTTCGTACCAATTTGACATTGCAATCTCCTGTAATTTAATCGCCAGACTGAAATTTAGGCCAAAAAAAAGCCAGTAGTCATTATAGACTTACTGGCTTCCGGTTGTCCGGTCAGCTTGCGAAATTGGAAATAAAATACTCTACGCGTTACCGTTTGTCAAACACGTAAACAGCTATTAGTGTTAAACAGTTTATCGATAAAGTCGACTTATTGTTTCTTTACAGGCACTAGTTGCTGTCCAGGCATGTTACCGCTTGGGGTTAAGCCGTAGTGAGATCAGCTTTCATGAACGGGGAGTATATATTCCGGTGTTCAGGGAGAGTATCGACCAAGTACCAACTGTATCTATCTATGCAGTCAAGCAGCAAATTGTGCTGCTTATTCAGCAGCTTCCTTTTCAGCCCCTGTCGGTTAGCAGACTGCCAGCCGCATCTCAATGGCTGTGGCAGAAGCTTAAAGCCCGTTAAACCGGGTGTTCGTATTGATGGTATGCATCTTGCTCAAGTTCCAGTGTTAATTTTTTTCTTTCAAAGCTATTACCTAACCAGGAGATTATATGAGCAGATTGATGTATCCGGTTCTCGGCCTGACACTGACAGTCGCAGGGTGCGCTTCCTTGAATCCGCAAGCCCTGAATTTGTCGGCAAGCGCCCTGGATGTTGCCAACATAAGAACCCTTGAATACTCCGGAACGGGGCGCTGGTACCAGTTCGGCCAAGCCCCGAATCCGGCATCGCCTTGGCCGCAGTTCGACGTCAGCAGTTTTAAAGCGGATATCAACTATGTCCTTCCCGCCGCACGCGTACAAATTACACGAAGCCAAACCGTCGAACCGGGCCGCCTGCGGCCTGCTCCGGTTGAGCAGCGAGTCGATCAGTATATCAACGGTTCCAGCGCCTGGAACCTTGCCCGTCCCGCCAATGCTCCGCAGAGCGCTGAGCCGGTTGCCACGCCTCAGCCGACAGCTGTTGAGGAGCGTGCGGCCGAAATATGGTCAACGCCACAGGGTTTTCTGAGAGCGGCGCTTGCCAATGACGCAACATCAAAAGCCATCAAGAACGGTACTGAAATTGCCTTTACCGTTGGCGGTAAATACCGTTACGTGGGCAAGCTTAACGCCAATAATGAAGTCGCTCTTGTCCAGACCTGGATCGACAACCCTGTGCTCGGCGATACCTTGATCGAAACGAAATACTCCGATTATAAAGACTTTGACGGAGTTTACTTTCCGTCCCATATCGTCCGGGCGCAGGGTGGATATCCCGTGCTGGACATCAATGTGTCGTCAGTCAAGCTGAATCCTCCTGCTGAATTTTCCGTGCCCGAGGCCGTTGCAAACGCCAAGACGACTGTGAATGTCAAGGCGGACAAACTGGCTGATGGTGTTTACTACCTCACCGGCGGAACTCATCACAGCGTCGCCATCGAGCAAAGCGACCACATCATTGTTGTGGAAGCGCCTCAAAACGAAGAACGCTCTCTTGCGGTTATCGCCAAAGTCAAGGAAACAATTCCCAACAAGCCCATCAAATATCTGGTGAATACCCATGCGCATTTTGACCATGCCGGCGGTTTGCGGACTTTTGTGGATGAAGGCTCAACCATTGTGACGCATCAATCCAACCAACCTTATTTTGAAAAAGTATGGGCAGAACCGCGAACCCTTAATCCTGATAGGCTTGCAAAATCCAAAAAGACCGCATTATTCGAAACTTTCTCTAATAAACACGTATTGAAGGACGCTAAGCATCCGGTAGAGATTTATCCGATTGCAGGCAGCGGTCATAATGATGCATTTGCACTGATTTATCTGCCCGCCGAGAAAATCCTGATTGAGGCGGACGCCTATACACCTCTGGCGGCTAGTGCTCCTGCGCCTGCAAAACCCAATCCGTACTCTGTTAATCTGTATGAAAACGTTCATCATCTTAACCTGGACATTCGTAAGATTGCAGCCTTGCACGGCCCCCGCGTGACCACACTTGCTGATCTCCAGACAGCTATCGCTGTAAACTAAGGCGACATCCAGGAATGAATATACCTAAAATTGCGCAGGCAGCAAGTTGGGTGTATTCTTCGCACGGAATCGCTTAAGACCCGCCCAAACCAGATCGAGGTAGCCGGTCAATCCCGCTTCCCCGATCTATTCTTGCTTCGATTGACCTCCGACCCGTAAGTAACAAAGCCAGCCCATGCGCCGGCCATCGGCATCTGTATTAATAAGCCGTCTTGCTCATTGAAGATATTTCAGTAAATCAAACTCTTGCATCATCCTCATTGCTGTTTTTTTTGGGTACTCTAGCCAAGCTCGGCACTATGGAGCTAATATCAGTGAGTTACAGCATTATTCTTCGCTTCCGGCCTTTGCCCGAGAATCTTCCAATTGTTTAGCCAAACCTGTTTTAAGCGTTCGTTATTATCGATGCGAATTAATGCTATACCTGCAAATGCCGGGTTTGGGCTGGGGATAAACTTCCAGATGAGCGGGGGAAACAATATAGCGTAATCCCGGCAATATCTGTACCGGGATTATTGCAGGTATTATTGATTGTCTTTAAAAAGAGCTGCCAGGTATTGTTATAAATAGCGATGGCTTGTAGCGGCCGAAGATTTTCGTACAGCCGGTTTTTTAATACGTGGCATTTTTTTAGGAAGTAAGGTTTGTTTTAGACGCCGCCATCCGACCACCAGGGAACTCGCGCCAAGTACCAGTCCTAACAATATCCAGGTCAGCATCCAGACATCCCAAATAGGCCGATAATAAAGCCAACCGAAATCCCAGTGATGTAATCCAGAGTATAACCAGCGCAAGATCCGTCCACTCCTGTCCAGTTTGGCAATCAGTTTTCCGTCTTGCGGGTCCAGATAGAAACAGGTCCCGGTATCATCGGCCATTTTTACCAATACTACCGGCAGCGGTTTTTCCACCCGGCTTTGATGGTGTCTGGGGTAATAGTAGCTATCGTATTCAGTCAGAACTTCATGAGATTCCACTTTGCTCTTACCCGCCAAGCGCTCTACGGCAGCCAGCAGCGTACTATTATTGAACTGCTGCTGAGCTGTGACCTCCGGAGTTTGCGGCAAACGCCGTCTGTCACGGGTATGAGCCAACAGCACCGCATCATTGCCCAGATGCCGCCAGCCAAGTTCAACAATATCGGCGCCATCGACAGCCGCAGCCAGCAGGACCGGCAGAACCGGTTGCCAATCGAGCATTACCTGAGGAGTTTCGTTCCCCAAATATCGGTTCACCTCCTGCCGGCCGGGATTGGCTTGCGAGAATATTTTTCCGGGATTGGTGTCAAGAAAACCGCTGAGCGCCCAAAAAAGCACCACGGTCCCTCCAATCAAACCGCTCCAGAAATGCCATTTAAACCAGAATTCGCGGTAAGGCTGGGTTCGGCCCTGGGAGTAGGTGGATTTTCCTACAAAGCCGGGCCGCCAGCGCAGCCAGCCGATAATCAGCCCGGTCAATGTCGCCAGGGTTGCGAACAAGCCGAGCCATAGCTGGACATCGTTACGGATTTTGCCCCATCCTAAAGATTCCAAAGGTTTTAATAAATGCAGCCAGTTGCCCGCCCAATAGAAAGCCCGATCAAGTCGCGTTGAGGCGTGTAATACTTCACCGGTACGCGCAGAGATAAGCAGCTCATCGCCGTCATTGACCGCTATGCGATGGAAGGGGCTCAAGGCGTCCTGATTGCGCAGTATAATCGGGTTCTCAACGGTCTCGATATAACTGGCCGTTATAAAGCTTCTGCTGTCGTTAGCGTCATACCAGTTTTCTGCAATTTTCACGGCCTGATCCGGCTTGGTTTCACGGATTGAACCGTCGATTGCAGACAAGGCGAAACGCTGCCCCTGAGTATCCTCTACCAGCCATACCGGCTCGCCGGCACTACGCACGAGTCGGGCATCAACGATGCCGGCAGCCGCTGCAATATCCTCACCGTTGCCGGCTTGGCTTTCGGCGCCTCCATTCCGCCCCGCAACAGCTTCAACACGCCCGAAATTACGGCTACCTGCCGCCTTGCGTTGTTCAGCGCTTATATTCCAGGCCGCACCCAGGCTCAGCCAGCCGACTTCGGGCGCCAGCGTTTCGGCGTGAGCGAGCTGCTGACTGCGATTTTGTGTGGTCTGTGTGGAATACATAATCACCAAACCGGTAAAGAACCAGAAAAACATGAATAAGCCAAGCACGACGCCTACCCAGCGATGGACTTGATATAACAGCCGATTCAGAGACTTCATTGTTGTCCTCTTGAAAAATATAGTGAGGAAATAATTAACTGGAAATAACGCTGAATTTGTATTGCTTGACTAAAGCCCGGAAATATAATCAGCCAAGTCCTCGATTTCATCATCGCTCAGCGATTGAGCAACTTTATTCATGACGCCGTCAGGGCTGTTTCTACGGTCGCCCAGCTTCCAATTGATCAGTTGCGAGCGCAAGTAAACCCTGCGCTGGCCGCCGATGACCGGGTAAGCCACATTGGCGGCAATATTGCCCTTGCCGTTTTTGCCGTGGCAACTGGCACAGGACGAAATGCCCCTTGCCTGATCGCCGTTCGCGAACAAATTACCTGCCAGCCGATTATCTCCGGCAGCTTCACCTTGCATGGTTTTCTGGCTGGCGAAATAGGCGGCAATATCCGCCATGTCAGTAGGGCTAAGGTCTTCAGACATGATAGTCATGACCTCGTGGCTACGTTCTCCGGATTGGAAATTGCTCAACTGCTTGACCAGGTAATTGGCATATTGTCCGGCATGATTGGGAATCCTGGCATCGCTGCTGATGCCGTCAGCGCCATGGCATTCCTGGCAGCGTCCGATTTCGGACTTCTCTTTCCCGGCGACGGGATTGCCGCTGCCGAGGCGTTGCGCAGTAATCTCCGCCTCATTTCCGGCGGCCATACTCTTGACCGAAGCGAAGAGAGCGAAGGTACCGATGGCAAAAAAGGCATTTTTCTTCCAGCGTTTTTGGAGCAGCTGCTTGTGTCGCCTTCGGAAGGACGATAGCATGGAAACCGGTTCGACATTTAACAGCGATACAAAGCACGACAGCCTCATAGCCTACTTCGAGGCTGCAAGCTGCTGAACAGTTTCCAGCGCCTTTGCCACATTTTCAGCCGGTTTGAGCCCGCCCAGTGTGGCTGCGATTTTGCCGTCTGGCGTCACGATGAAAGTGGTGCGTTCCGCAAAGCCATGATTAATTTCTTCGCCGCGTGAATCCTTCTTGCCTGGCGCCGCTTCCCTGATCGTCAAATCGTAGGATTTGGCGATAGTGCCGTTGGTATCGGAAGCGACCGCGACTTTGCCCGCGCAATATTCAGGGTCGGCCGAGAATTTGTTAAGCCTGTCTATGTTGTCAAGAGACACGCCGATAATCGTCGTCCCGGCGGCGGCGAATTTGTCATGATTGACCGCAAAGGTGTGCGCTTGGATATTGCAGCCGCCGGTATAAGCCGACGGGTAAAAATAGACGACAACAGGGCCTTTTTGCAAAGCGTCTTTCAAGGAATAATCGAATACCTTGCCGTCCTGGGAAGCTTGCGTCTGGAAGTCGGGAGCATTATCGCCTGCCTTCAGTGCCGCAAAAGCGGGAAATGTGATTGCGCTCGACAAAAGGCAACCGAGTAGTAAAAGTTTCATAGTGGTTCTCTTGAGACAAAAGGGGTTAAAAATTTTAAAGCGGTTTATAGGTATCGTGACATGCGGTATCGCAAGCGGTGGATATTTCTATGGCTTTATTGGAGGCAGCCTCAAAATCATTGGCTTCCACAAATTTAACGATTTCGGCGGCCATATCCTCGTATTTTTTAGCGTCGGTTACTGCATCGGCAGCGTTGCCTCTCTTTTCAAAAAAACCTTCGACCAGCTTGAACTGGCTTTGCATCTCTTTGGCAAGAGCGACGCTTGCATTAGCATCTTTTGTGGAAATATTGCCCTGCAAATTATGAGAGTTTGTGTCTATAGACTCCATCAACTCTTCGAAATCGAATTCGGCTTCGGCAAATACGATACCGCTTGCCAGCACGAAAATAACTCCGCAGAGGTTAATCATCTTATGCATTTATTGTGATCCTCAATAGGTGTTCCGGCCCTGTCATACAATCATTTGAAACTGCATATTCTCCAGGGGAAGGGGTGTTCTCCGCTAATGTCCAGGTTAATAAATTGTTATCCTTATCGATTGGCGATCCAAAGCGCTGTTTCTGGATTTTTTAAAATATAAGGTTTAAAAATTCCCGGAAGACAAGCTTCCGGGAAATCGTCCGTATTTATTGCTATGCAATAAGCTCCTTGATAACCTTTCCGTAAACAACCGTGGGACGCTCGGAACGGCCCTGATGTTTATAGATCAGCTTCAAGTGGTCCAATCCCAGCTGGTTGAGGACCGTTGCATGAAGATCATAGGTATCGACGGCCTGGCTTTTATCCGCTATCTGCAAGCCAATTTCATCCGTAGAGCCATAGGTTGTACCGGCTTTCACGCCGCCCCCTGCCAGCCATTGGGTATAGCCCCAGGGATTGTGGTCGCGTCCGGTGCCGCTTTGACCATAAGAAGTTCGGCCAAACTCCGAAGTCCACACGACCAGGGTGGAATCCAGCAGGCCGCGATCTTTTAAATCGGCAAGCAACGCTCCAATCGGTTTGTCGACAGCTCTGGCATGAGCGCCATGATTTTCTTCAAGATCCTGGTGCGCATCCCAGTTTCTGCTGTCCCCACCTATATCAGTCGGACCGGAAACAACCTGAATAAAGCGTACGCCGCGCTCAACCAGACGGCGAGCCCGTAACAGGCTTGTGCCGTAGCCTTTGGTGGCTTCGCCATTCAAACCGTAAAGCTCTTTGGTCGCGTCAGTTTCCTTGCTTAAATCGACCGCTTCCGGCGCTGTGGTTTGCATACGCGCAGCCAACTCGTAAGCTCTGACGCGAGCTTGGAGTTCGCTATCACCCGGATAGGCGGCATCTTTCTGTTCATTCAGCAGTTTCAGTAAACCGAGATTTTCGCCTTGCTGCGCCACAGTGACGGTCTCAGGCCGGTCCAGGTAAAGGATTGGAGAACTGCCTGGACGGAAAGCCGTGCCTTGATACACGGCTGGAAGGAAACCGGAGCTCCAGTTGATGGAGCCGCCGGTGGGTTCCCTTTTGCCATTGTAAAGCACAACATACGCAGGCAAATCAGGGTTGGCTGTACCCAGCGCATAATGTATCCAGGCGCCCAAAGACGGACGGCCGGGATTCAAGCCGCCGGTGTTCAGTTTCAGGATTGAAATATCGTGAGTCGCGCCCACGGTCACACTTGACTTGATAAAGGCGAGTTTGTCGGCATGCTGGGCGATATTCGGAACCAGATCGGAAAACCATGCTCCGCTTTCGCCATGTTGTTTCCAGGTTCTGTTGGAAGCGAATAATTTGCCGACTCCGCCCTGAGTACTCGTCTTGATGCCTTTCAGGAAAGAGGCGGGAACCTCTTGCCCGGCCCTTTTTATCAACTCAGGTTTGTAATCGTACAAGTCTATGGTACTGGGAGCGCCGTCCATATGCAGCCAGATGACGGACTTGACTTTAGCCGGGAAGTGCGGCTGTTTCGGGGCCAGCGGATCTGCCAGATCGGCGGCGAACGCCGCCGACATAAATCCGCCGCCGGGCAATAGACCATTCAGCGCAAGTGCGCCTATGCCGTATCCTGACTTAAGTAAAAAGTCTCTACGCGATTTATTGTTCATGATGCATTTTTCCTATTAAAAATTGATGTGTATTATCAGAACCGGTATATGAACTCGTTTGAATTCGCAACCGTGTGCACCAGATCAACAAAAGCTGCGGCACGGATAGGATCCAACTTTTGATCTTCTTTCAAACCGGTAGGAATGCTGACTGCAAATTTACCTTCTGATGTTTTTTCTCTGACGATTTTTTCATGATTATTCAAGAACTTTTGTAAAGTCTCTTTTTCAGAATCGGTCGCTTTACGGGCAAACAATATCTGATAAAGCCGATCCAATTGAGCAGACTCATCATTACCCGCTTCGTTAATAACTCTTCCGGCCAAAGCCTGTGACCATCCGAAGACAATGTCACTGTTGAACAGGGTGAGCGATTGCAAAGGAGTCGTGGTTACATCACGCTTGCTATGGGCTTCCTGTGCAGTAGCCATGTCAAACGTTTCCAGCAACGGATAGGGAAGGCTGCGCCGGGTAAAGATGTACAAGCTGCGGCGGTTTTGATCCTTCTTATCCTTGGATACCTTCCATTGAGCAGGCGTTGCGCCTAAATTTGCCGGTATTGGCGGGTATACGCTGGGGCCGCCGACTTTGTCTTCCAGTTTTCCTGAGGCGACAAGCAGGGAGTCGCGTATTTCTTCAGCTTCCAGACGTTTGCGTGGAAATACAGCCAACAGCTTGTTTTCAGCGTCAGCCTGGGCAACATCCTGGCGGAAATCAGATGACTGACGGTATACGCTGGACAACAATATTTCACGATGCAGTTTTTTGACACTCCAGCCTTCCTTGATGAACCTGGAAGCCAGGTAGTCCAGCAGTTCAGGATTGGCAGGTTTTTGGCCGGCCTTGCCGAAATCACTGACGGTTTCAACGATGCCGCGGCCGAAATATTGCTGCCATACACGGTTAACGAATACTCTTGCTGTCAGCGGGTTGCTATCGCTGGCTATCCAGTTTGCCAGAGCCGTTCTGCGTCCGGAAGAAAACTGGGTTGGTTTAATGACAGGTTTTTCATCGGTAATGGCCTCAGGGAATGCCGGCTGAACTTCTTCAAGTTTTCGTTCATGATCGCCTCCGAAAAATACATAAGTCGGCGGCGCATCAGGATGACCTAACTCGCTGACGCCTGAAATAGTGGGAACGCCGGCGGTCGGTTTGAGGTCATCGAACTTTTTCAGTTCATCCGCCAGTTCCTTGTATTGATTGGCCTTTAGAGCGATTTCTGTGCTGTAGTCTTTATTATCCTTGTCGTCAGAGGCATCACGCAGATAGCTCGCCAAAGAAGCCTCGTCGGTGACATTGGCAAGGCGATGATTAACCCAGCGGTCATGCGCAGTCCAATCATTTTTGGGTTTGAAAATGGCCTCTCTGCTGTCAGTCAGGTAACGCTCCTTATGATATTTAAGAGCCTTTTCCCGGTACGGATCGAGAATCGCTTTTTGTTTGTCACGAATTTCTTTAGTCGCTGCTTCCCATTTGGCATATTGATTCTCGTATTTACGCTCCAATTCCCCTTTGATAGCCGGGATATTGTCAACTGCGTTTACATTCGCAAAAAATGACTGGAGCGAGAAATAATCTTTCTGGCTGATCTTGTCGAATTTGTGATTGTGGCAACGTGCGCACTCTACAGTCTGGCCTAACATGACCTTGCCCACGGTATCGGTCATATCAGTCGTGATCTGGTATTTCCGTTGAACCAGATCCCGGGAGTTGCTATTGTCAGGAAAGCCCGCCAAAAAGCCGGTCGCTATCAATCCTTCCTGTTTATCCGGTAAAATTTCGTCTCCTGCAAGCTGCTCCTTAATGAATTGAGAGTAAGGTTTATCGTGATTAAAAGCATTGATGACATATTCACGGTAGCGCCAGAAATTAGGCCGTGTATTGTCATTCTGAAAGCCCGTGCTATCCGCGTATCGGGCCAAATCCAGCCAATGGCGGGCCTGACGTTCTCCATATTTGGTAGACGCCAGCAGGCGATCCGCAAGTTTCTCGTAGGCATTCGGGGAGGTGTCGTTTACAAAGGCTGCGACTTCCTCAGGTGTGGGAATAACGCCCCAGGCGTCCAGGGTTATACGGCGTATAAAGGCCGCGCGATCAGCGTCAGGCGAAGGAGTAAGACCCTTGGCTTCCAAAGGCGCCAGCACGAACGCATCAATTGGTGTGCGCACCCAGGCTTTATTGTTGACGACCGGTTGCTCCGGAGCTTTCACCGGCTGGTATGACCAGAGTTTTGATTTGACAACTTTCGGCGCTTCAGCCTCAGCCGCTACCGGTTTAACATTCCCTGCTATAGATGCAGATTGTCCGGTTTGCGCCGCCTGTGGCGTTTCGGGGACTTTTACTTCAGGCGCAGACGCCGGCTTGCTATTCGCCGTTGAAGCTGCTGAGGGTGCGCCTACTACAGCGACCGGACCGTTGAACAGATCCGGCTGTTTTGTTGCGCCTATTGCACTCACCGGATTATTGAATAAATCTACAGCAGATCCGGCTTCGCCCGCTATCATACCGGCGAGAGCCCACATAACTGCGAGGTAAAGTTTTTTTCTTTTCATTGATATACTCCAAAAATTAAAGCGCTCGAGACCTGCTTATCAAAATTAGTGCTTGTGGTTTTCTGTTGCCCTAGATTTGCTTTTCGCGATTTTGATAAGCTTGCCGCCCTCTTGTTCATAGTATTGCGCGCCAACGAAACCGGCGACCTTGAAGCCCTTGTCAGCTAACAGATCAGCCGCTTTGCCGGAACGTCCGGCATGGTTCGATACCGTGACAATAGTTCTTTCTTTGGGGATATAATCCAGGCTTTTTTCGAGTTGATCGGCCTGAATATTCAGGTAGACAGGAAACCCCCCGATTGAGCCGACTTCATCCGGACGCCGCAAATCTATAACCAGCAATTCATCGGGCTTTGCCAGCAGGGCATCCAGTTCGGCACGGTGAATTTGTGGAGATTTTGGGATATAAGCTTGTTTTGCGGCAATCGGCGCATTCGGCTTTTGAGCGCTTTCAGCAACTGTTCCGAAGGCGGCAGAAGCCGCAAGAATCAATAACAGCAGCAGTTTCGAAGGTTTTTTCATAGTTATTCTCTCGATTAATGATTAAAGCGCATGGAAGGCGCGTAATTACGATATTCTCCTGAAGTACAGCAGCTATTGTGCCAATACCCGTACAGTAGTCATGGAGTCGTCATAATTAGTCTGAAACATGGTTCAATCAACTGATAAATATAAAAAAATAAAGTGATGGCTGGATTTAAACGGCGCGATTTCCATGCCTCTTTCTGCAAGACCTGAGCTGGAATGCTGAAAAATCAGCAGTCCAGCATCAGACTATGTCGCTGGATAAACAGACAGAAATAATGATTAATAGCCGTTCGATAAGTGAGCTGGTGGCTGATCTTGTTTGAGGATAAAGGGAGACATTTCTATTACTCTGACGAGTCAATGTATTCAAAACTCAGTACTTAAAGGAATAGTCACTGATTATCGCTGCAAAGAAAAAGCATTCGGCGTAAGCACAGCAGGGTGGGCGCCGAAAAATCTGGCGCGGACCGGTTAGTTCGCGCGAGTCTAATACTACAGACTTTTAGATTGGCTTATCTGCATCCGGCAAGAGCTTGTTGCTTCGGTCATGAAGGAGTGAAATCCAAACGCGGCAATCTAAAAAATGCCCGGGAAAACCCGGGCCAAGATCGCACCAACGAGAGATTTACCTAAAAATTCAGGTTGTTCTTTTTTGATTTATTTTTGATTCCTGTCCTGTTGATTTCAGAGGTGGCTCGAACCAGGTCAGATTGATTACGAATCCCTGTAATCGATGAGCCTTAAATTTTTCCACTCAGCTGAATACCATACCAAACCGGGTAAGGATTGGGATTATAGGAATTCCAGCCTTGTTCATGAGTCCTGTTATCAAACAGGTTTTTGGCTATCAAACTGATATCAAACATATTGTTTCTTGTACTGACGCCAATGGCTGCATCAGTCAAACTCGTGGATTTTAACCAGCCGTAAGAGGACAAGTTGTCGGTATTGTTGTATCCGCTTTGAAAGCTGGTGGTAAAGCTGGTGTGAAACACATATTTATCATAAAAAGGCCTGTTATAATCTGCCCCTACGACAAAACTCCATTTAGATGCCCCTGGCAAAATCCTGCCGCTGAAGTCCACGTAGGGGTCCGGCAAGTAAGCCAATTCTTCAGGCTTGGCTGCATTCTTGTAGTCTATGTATTTAGCGATGTTATAGGCGCCATTAAAGCGAAACGCCAATTCGGGAGTGACGGTAAAAAAACTGTCCAGTTCCACGCCATGCACCCGTACCTTTTTAACGTTGCCTTGCGCGCTGGTGTAAGCCGTTGGGTTGGCTATTCCGTTGGCAGTATTGATATCAGTTGTAAATTGATCCACTACCTGAACCGTTTGTTGATAGTTTTTTATATCCATCACAAAGGCGTCGATATTGATAGCCAATGCTTTATCGAGCCAAAAAGACTTCAGCCCCAATTCAAAGGCATCGGTTATTTCCGGCTTGACGTTGCTTGAAACACCGTTTACGTTGAGTGCTGAACCCGACTTTTCACCATGTTGCCAGGAAAAGTAGGAATTCAGGTTCTCATTGAACTTGTAGGTGGGTGTCAGTTGAGAAGTAAACAGCACATCATTGTATCCACTCTGAACAGGATTATACAACTGCCCGATTTGCTGAGCGCGGACTGTTTTGGCAGTCCCAATCAGGTTTTTTTGAGCCGCAGTCAGGCTATTATATGCCGTGCCGGGTGCGTTCGTCACCGCAGCGCCAAAGTACCTGTTAGCCACGCTATCCGCCAGTTGTAACTGAGCAGTGGAATTGGCGCCTTGCAAGTTGCCATTAGCTGCGGAATTAAATCCGCCAAGTGCTACGCCACGTATTGCAACCGGATTCAGGGCTCCGCCGACGCCGTTATGTGTTAATAAAACTCTATCCTCGGTTTCGCGATGCTCTCTGGTTACTCTTAAACCGGGGATGACGGAAAACTTGTCTGTAAAATGCAATTCGCCTTCACCAAAGACCGCGCCGGATAAGGTGTCGACTTTGGTATCGCCTTTTCTGCGTGCGTCTTGCAAGGAATCCTTAAGTAATGCCAGACCGGCTCCGCGATTTACACCCGCATTTCTGTCCAGGGTATTGTATTGTGCATTGGTGGCGAACCATGCACCCGCATCGGAGCCCCAGCCTGCTTTTGAAGTAATATTATCGTGGGTTTTTATCCCGAAAAGACCGGCTTTATAATCAAAAAAACCGCCGGGGTTATTCTGGATTTTAAACTCCTGGGTGTATTGGGAATACTGTACGCCGCCACCGCCATCCACACTGATGTTGAAAGGCGTGCCTTCGTCATTGTGCGCATCAAATCTGTATTCGCGCACGGCGGTGTTTGAACTCAAGAGGTGGTTGGCGACATTCCAGTCGGCCTGCAGTGAAGCCCCTTGATTGTTGACAGTTTGACCCTTGTTTTCATCAAACCAGACGGTTCCGCGCTGTTCGCCGCCGACATAGTCGGCAAAGGTAAAGCCTCTGTTCAGGAAATAAGGGCGGGGGCCGGTAAAAACATTGTTGACATTGCTAAAGCCATATAACTTGGCGGTTGCTGACGTACCGTTTGGATCTGTCAAAGTCCCGTTAGCAAATCTGAAAGGCTGAAAATGATAGAAGGTCAGGCCGTTTTGAAGTTGTGGTTGTTTAGGCTCAAAATCGGCCATTATTTTCGCTGAAAAATTGGATGTAGGAGTAAACAGAAGCTGCAGCCGTCCACTCAATCGGTCCCTGTTGTATAGACTGTAGTTTCTATCATATTCCTGTTCATAGTAACCGCGGGCCTTATCAACAATGAAAGAGCCGCGCCACGCCAGCAAGTCATCAACGACAGGGCCCCCCATAGCGCCTTTGAGAATGAGTGTTTCCCGTTCACCGTAAGCTACCGAGAGGTCCGCAGTAGGAGAAAAGGAGGGCGCCCTGGATCTAACAATAACCTTACCCGAGCTTGCGCTTAAACCGCCCTCGGTGCCTCGGGGGCCGCGGGTAACAATCACGTTATCCACATCGTAGAAACTGAAGTTGGCAAGCTGTGAAAGACCATAACTGACATTATCGACAGTTATACCGACGCTGGGATCTTGAGTTTCCGTGAATGATCTCTTGCCTACGCCACGAATCGAAAGAGAAGCGCCGCGTGTGTTATTCTGGTTAAACTGGACGTTTGAAGCGCGCCGGGTAATGCCGCCCAGATCCTGTACCAGTTGCTTATCAAGGTCTTTACCTGAAATGATTGATTCCGATTTTTCAACATTATGCAGCTTGTCAAGTAATGGTGGAGAACGGCGAGCGCGAACAACAACTTCACCCAAATCCTTGGTTTCTTCGACCTCTTCCTTGGCAACCACTTCCGCCGGCTCAGTTCCTGCTGTAGCAGGAACCGTTGAATCAACAGCCTGTGCTCCCGAAGCGGATGCGCCCGCTCCTCTCTGAGCTGATAACAATTGTTCCACTTGCGCGCGCAAACGGGCGTTTTCCGCTTGCAATTCATTAACTGCATTTTGGCTTGAGGTTTTATTTCTGGATTTTTTCTTGGAGCTTGCCGCCTGGACATCCTGAGCAGATATCAAAGAAGCGCCGACTATGGCGGCGGCCACACATGCTGAAAGTTTCCGGCGGCGGTTTAGCGCAGGAGGCATAGCTTCTTGTTGTCGGTTGATGCCATCTGAGGAATCCTCTGCCAATTGATATTTCATTCTTTATTTCCTCTTATTTTAAAATTCAAACCATGTGGCTGCTCCAGACCTATGGAAAGGTATCTTTTATTTCGCTGGCCAAATGGACTAAATCTTGATGATCGATTTAGTCAGTGTTCCCCTTGTATACGCAGGATTATTGAGTGATAAAGCAAGCTCTGCGCCACTCCCATCAGGTAATAAATGATTTCTTTAAAATATTTGGCATTAACATTTTAAGATATTGAATATTATGGCTATCTGTTTTGCTCATGGCAGGCAGTTGGGCAGACATTAGAGTTAGGAAGGGACTCGTACATGTTTTCAAGTGCTTATGGATACACACCCGGTGCTGATAAAGTGTTTGCTGATCAGCACTTTGAGGAAACTTTGGAGGCCTCCTCGATGCCAAAAATTTCAGTAATCCTGGGCCGGGATAGGAATGCAGGAGAGAGGTTGATTAATGCAGGAATAGTGCAGAGCGATAGAAATGATAAACGTATTTGGCATTACTCCATTTGATGACCGGAGTTTTTTTGCAGGGGCAGGAACTGAATGTTCAATCGGTATGTGGAAGGTTAGCGTAGAGTTTTGAATAATTTGATGGTAGCTTGCAACGTTACGAAGGTAGTGCTTCTTTTCCCGTGTATTACCCACTGGTGAGCGAATTTCGCAAAGCCGTGTGAAGCGTAGAGAGCGGGGATATGGCGACGCCGATTCTGGGCGCATTTATTGACCAGCGAAGAAGACGTACATTCATTGGGATCCCACAAAACATGGATGGGTGCGATAAGTTGCCGATTGGCTGCATTCAAGTTTTCATCGATTCGTGGAGTTGGGTATTTACCCTATGAATTGACGGCATTCCGGGGATTTCAATATCCAGGCAAACGAATATCTCGAATGATGCGTTTCGTTTCTCAGCGCATCCTATGGCCCTAAGTGCTCAATCTCTTTTTTAACGCCCAACTTTTAATTATTACTGTAATAAATTTCACTGGAGCCTGTCGACAGCTATGCAGCGTTGATGATGCTCTCAGTCAAATTCGATTTTCTTAATCAAACGGTTTTGACTATCAAAATAATAGGCTTCATAAGAGATTCCTGTCAGAGCATACACTTTTTCGATATCGACTTTTGCGGCACCGTCCTGCAAGGATTGGACGTAGTGTTGTCGATCAAGCGAGAGAGATGACAGCGGAACAACTTTTTCGAATTCCAAGCCTTCGCCGTAATTAAACTCTACTGAATAGATCAAGGTGTTCCAAGTCAATCTAGCGTTTAGTTCTTCAGCCAGGATGGTCACTCTAAGATCGGGGTCATTTGCAAGTTTGATATGGACAACCGCGCTGTTCAGCATCAATACGCCAGAAACCACCATGGCACTATAGCCCGCTCGCATGAACAGTCCCCTGGATACTCTAGATAAGGCGAATTTAATGAAACTAGAGGATAGAACCGCGGCCAGCGCGACAATAAGACCGATACCTATGGTTTTTAGCTGAAATAAACCCAATGAAGTATAAAGGTAGAGCTTGATCAAATGGAGTAAGGCTTCGTTCGCGGCTCTGGTGGCAATGATTTCATGATTGTCCAAACCATAGCGAAAATAAAAGCCGTTAAATAGGACGCCAACCGCACCTGTCAGACCAGAAATGAAGCCTGCCAAAAAGCCGACCAATCTGATCTGCCATGGTGGAATAGTGAGCGATGCGGATGCGGTATGCTTTAGTTCCTGCTTTATAAAAACCGAAGGAAGATTGGAGATTAGAAATAGGCCCATGCACAACTCTAAATACATCGGTTCCAGATAACTCAACATCTTCGCGCCTAAAATCACTCCCAACATAGCCGTCGGCAAAAACAACTTAGCCATATCCCAACGGATGGCATTAAAAAATATCCAGATTCTGGAAAATGAACTTGTTGCGGTTCCGAGAGTAAGTGCTGCTGGCACTTGACTTACCGGAAGAGAATAGCCAAGGATTGGTATCAGTAACAATCCGGCACCGCCGCCACAAAATGCACTGAGAGAAAACGCGATAAACGCTGCAACAAAAAGAAATAAGTAGATCATGGTCGCCTGTAATTGCTATTGAATAAGGGGGTGAAGCGTTCAGCAAGGCCATGATAATGGGACAAGCATCAATGCCGGATGATAGCCTCGGAACCGCTGCGCGAATAGCGGCAGGTCAGCTTCGACAAATCCAGTTGATCAATGAATTCAATGACCTACCGTGCCGGATAGTCTTCCGGCAGCCCTTCATCCACAGACGGTGGCAGCAGATAGTGTTGATGACGGTCGTATTGAATGAAACGGGCCATGGGATTTCTGGAGGGTTATGTCGGTTAGGCCGCTATTTTACCAGAAAAGCCACAGCAACTGGCGGAAGTCCGACAGACTCCTAGCGTCGCATTTAGCGGGTAGTCCGCTGTAATGTATTGTTAGCCGCCAACTCTTCCAGTCGTTCGGCAAGCTAGACTTTAATAATAGACTGACGAGTCACACCTACCCGATTAGCTTCTTTATCTAGCGACTCAATCATCCACGCAGGAAATCTACGTTAACTCGCTTTTGAACCAGATTTGCACGCTTTGCAGTCGACAGATCAAGGTCTTCAATTATATCGATCTCGTTATCATCAAATTTTTTATCAAAATCTTTAGCTTTCATAGAGGTCCTCCTCCGCTTTACACGCACGCCTGACTGAGATGAGTCTGATTACATCACTTTGATAAGAAATTATTGCCGACCAAACTTTTTCGCCAATTAACCCTATGGCCAGCCAGCGCGGCTCATCGATAGATTTTGCCTGGATTTTAAGTAAGTCAGGATCAGCCCGGAGCTGTTGTGCTTGGGTAAAGTCGATGCCATGCTTTTCCAGGTATAACTGACTTTTGTTTTCATCAAATTAGAACTTGTACATAAGTATATAAATTATACCTTAATCGCTTGATAGGCAAGGAAATGAAAGGGCGGGATTAAAAGTGCAGCATGTATTCTGTGTCGAGACTAAAGCGGCGAGTGAGCATATCTCGCATAGATATAGTAGAAAAGTGTTAAGTCGTGAATTGCACATTTTTCAAAGTAACCGATCATGCACAGTTCAAGACCTGACCCGACTGCCAGTGCTGAACTCTCTTTCAAGCTGTTTCTTGAGTTCCGATATCCGTTCTTGTGAATATTGCGGACCTTTTTCAGGAATTCGTGACGCTCTTTCAAAACCTTATAACCGAACTTACAAGACAAGCCCTCCGGATCAACTTCATGGGTAGTGATATCGAAGAACAGACCTTTTGCAGCTTCAAAAATGCGACGATCGATTAATTCGCAGATTTTTTTCTTCTTGCCACTGCAGGGTTCAGTACATATAACGTAGAGGTGAAGGACTCGATGATAGGAGCGTTTTACTTGACCATAATGTTATGCCTTGCCTAATAGATTGCATATTCCGGGTGCGGCCTGGCACAGGCATGAATAGTGTGACAGTTCATTGAATATTTTGGTCGAGGCGTAACCAGGAATCGCTGATTTCAAGTACTTAGCCATTAGCGGAAGTATTGACGGAGAACTCGGCGAGCGTTGTGTTCTATGGCCATACATAAAGACTGATATCTCTCGCGTAGCCTCGAACTTGGCCAGTAAAGCAGGCCTTCAATATTTTGGTGACGCCAGCGCGAAATTCACGGTTGGCGGGCCAATACCTTGTTTTCACCAGCGGCGCTGGCAAACAACACGCGAAATAAGGCATTGGGAGAAAGCGGCAAGTAATCCCTGCCAGTAAGACAACAGAATGAACAGGGCGAGTGCCGCTTTTGCCAACTTAAAAACTTGCTTACCAGCCATGGCTTCAAGATAATTGCCAGTTTCCAGTGGTGCAGCCGCAGCAACCAAATGCAGGCTTCCCACTCCATTGGTCATATAACGGAATGTCTGCAGCGCAATAAATGCACCGATTGAAAATCCAATGACATCTACCTGTTTTTCGAAGGTTATTCTTAAAATTTCCGCAGCCGTCTGTAATACGCTTCCCCATGAATGGACGGATCGATAGAAAATCGGGTCTAGACAAATAAACATCAGGCCGTGATTTTTTCCTTCCGGATCAAAAATGTTGCATTCTTTCGGAGCTCCGGGCGCGCCATGAAAATAGACCACTAAGCGACCATTATCGGAGCCAAACTGACTAAATTTCATATCTCCGCGTACGCTTAACAAGGCGGGCTAACGTATATCTTTTTCTGCTTTATTGTCAAGAACTTAGCTTCAACGTTAGATTTTATAAACGGTATAACCGACATCAAGTTTAATCTGTGAATCTGTGGCTATTTATTTTTGTAAGCAACCTTAATCTCAAATTCACAGGCACTTACTTGTCAAACTATCAATGTTCTTATCTGGCGGGCTTTCTCCAGACGAAAAGCGACGACATTCCACTGGATATTGCGGAAAAACGCATCTATATAAGCGGGCGCCGCAGCGCCATAATCCATTTGATAAGAATGTTCATACATGTCCATCACCAGAATAGGCAATGTTGCGGCGGGTGAATGCAAGTGATCCCATAGCCAGTAATTTTCAAGCAAACCGATATGCAAATTGTATCCAAGCAGAACCCAGCCCGAGCCGCCGCCCAGTCCTGTCCCGATGCGTTTAAATTCTTTTTCCCAGGTATCGTAGCTGCCAAAAGCCTCACTAATGACTTTCTGAAAAGAGGCCTCCGGCTTGCCGGAGCCGCCCAGATTATGAAAATACAATTCATGTAAAACTATCGATCCGGTGCGCAGCAGGTGCTCGCGTTTAAGGTCGTTATAGGCGAAAGGAGGCGTATTGGCATCATTTAAAGCGGTGGCGATCAGCTTATTTACCGTGTTTAAGGCTTTTACTGAAGCGGTATAATTGTTTCCCCAGTGTGAACTAATGAGCTTTTCGGACAAGCCGTCCAGTTTGGCTGGATTGAAGGGGAGGGGCTTGGGCTCATGAGTAGCGGTAAACGAAGATGATATTAATGCTGGAACAGATGTTTCCGATGAGGTTCCGGCTGCGAAAACATTATTGGAAAATGTCGCCAGAGCGGCGCCGGCGGAAGCAGTGACTAAAAAGTCACGTCGTGTGTAAGGGGAAGGGGACATAGTGTATTCTCCGGTATTAAGTCGGGATTGAGCACATCGGGCTCAGGATTAAAAATTATCTGATGAACTGGACGGCGTAAAGAACAGGCCGAGGTGCGCGATGTCCAAACAGCATGGCGCACACCTCTGGCGATCCGTATTGACTTGCGCTCATGTAAAGGAAAGCAAGCTGGCATTTAATATTTCATCATTCCTTGATACGAATCAGGTCATGGCAGCCTTTGCAGGATTCGGTCACTTTCCCAAACTGGGTTTTAATTAAATTAATATCTCCGGTAGCGGCCACTTTCGCCAATTCGTTTGCGGCCTGATTAAAGGTATTAGCCACTTGCGTCACTTCTGTTTTCTTCTGGAAGAATTCAGGTTTGAGACGGGTTTGCTTCCAGCCGATACCCTGGTCAGTACCTTCACCATAAAGTTCGCCTAATCCTGAGTTGGCAACTGCCGCAATCGCATTTGCAGCCGCTGCCACATAGTCTTTATTAAAAGTCTCAGGATGATCGACGACCTCTTTCTTGATTTTGCCGGTGTTCCAGGCCAAAAACGAATAGGCAGACTGGCGAAACCTGATTTGTTCTTCAATCGGACCCGCTATCGCCGCTGTAGCTGACGCAGTAAGAAGTAGAGAGAGGGCTAATTTTTTCTTCATTTTTTTCATTTCCTTTTAGTGTTATAAAAAATTTTTTAGTTTAAAAACTTGCCGGAGCCTGCGCTATTTGCTGTTGTCTTGTTGCTGGAGCAGTAGCCTGATGCTGCTGTGTTATTTCGCCGGATGCCCAAGCAAATGAACAACAAGGACTTGTGATTCTGGTAATTTTAGACAACTGGGTTATTCCGCCAGCCGCCCCCCATGTCACCGTGCTCGATATAAATAAAGACAGCGCAAAACGCACGCCTCCAGCCCTATTGCCGTGGCCGGCATCAATCGCTTCTGCCAAAGCAACGGGAATCTCTTTTTTTCCGGTCAACATGGGCTTAACAAGATTGGTTTTTTTAGCTGCGCGATAATACACTATGGCCGCTAAATGTAATCCGATCAATCCCAACAATACATTGAGTGAACTGTTGTGCCAACTCGTGAGCTTATCGCTCAAATCCTTATCGATAAAATCGAAAAATGGGCCTTGAAAAGCAATATCGTCATTGGCAAACAATCCCGTCCCTACCTGCACAGCAAGTGTGGCCAGCAGTGCAATTACCGAAAGCGCTCCTAGAGGATTATGACCGATACCTTCCCAGCGGCCTTTCAGGTAAGCCGACAGCCGTGAAAAAGTAGGGAAAAACGTCACAAAGCGGGAATGTGTCGAGCCTATGAAACCCCAAACGATGCGAAAAATCAGCAAGCCTAAAATAAAAATACCTATTCGGCCATGCCAGTCGATCAGCGCGCCGCCGATTTTAGCGGTGACATATGCCGCTACCACTGACGCGGCCAGCAACCAGTGAAAGAGCCGATGAGGTAAGTCCCAAATATGAATAGTTACTTTCATCTTGATTCCCCTTCTATTAACTTGCGTACTTTACAGAGCAACCGTACGGCTTGGTGCTGGATTTAGCCACTTTCCTGCCTGCGGCAAGATCCGCCAGAGCTGCACGGACATAGTTCTCAGCCTTGGGAATATCGGATTGATCGGTAGAAGGGATGCTGTCTATGCCACCTTTGTAAACCAATATCCCTTGCGGATCGATAATAAAGAACTGGGGCGTATTGGTTGCGCTATAAAGCTTACCGATTGAGCCGTCATTATCCAGAACGGTATTGGTCGGAGTGGCTCCGCGATGAGCATTCAGCTTTTTGGCGGTTTCTCCATCGACATTACCCTGTTTTCCCGGAGCCGAGGTTATCACTTGCAGCCAGACGATGCCTTTGGCTAAGGCGTCTTTTTGTAGATTGGGAATGTTTCCGCTTTCATAATGCTTTACCACAAACGGGCACTCGTGGTTAGTCCACTCCAGAACAACGGTTTTACCGCGCAGATCTGCAAGATTAATAGTCGTACCATCGGCTGCGGCGCCGGAAAATACAGGCGCCGGATGATCCACTACCGGTTCCGCAACGGCTGTGGATACGGCAGCAAAGGCAAAGCTGATTAAAGCAAATTGATAAAGTCGATGTAAAAACATAATAGGCTCCGTAATATTAAAAGCACGGCATAAGCCGCTTTTCGCATGATTGGTAAGATTCAAAATGGCTGTCGGCTACAACATACGCACTCCTTATTCAGCAGTAAAAAATAGGCATAAGGTATGCTCATGGCTTATCGGGACCTGTTAAAAGACCGCCATGGACAGAAGTGCAACGCCAAAAAAGTGCAGCCGAAAATTAATTGCGCTCTTTTATTCAGGAATAAACGGTTAAAAAAAAAGGCAGTTTTTGGTTTGGCGCTCTCTCCGGAAATCATGACCGGTTCTTTGCGGTAAATGCCTTTGACACTTTTCACGACTCGATGAAAACTATATAAAAATAATTCCGCCATCAGGTAAAAAACGATAACCTGGGTCACATGGCGGCTTGTGTGAAAAACATGATGAATGGCATCATCCAGAATGAATTCGAGCAGCTCAAACAGATGGATTGCAATCCACATTAAAACTTGCAAGGTTTCAAGCGGCAGGGTCAAAATCAAACCGGCAAACACAAATATAACGATGTATATTTGATGACTGATCGGCATAATTCCTCCTGCCGTTTAAAATTTACATATATTGTCTTTCCGCTAACCCTGCACAGCCGGGCAACCTGACAATCTAAAAAAGACAGGAAGCCCATCCATAGCATTCCTGCCGTAACTGATCCTTCATCTGCGAACGGTAACTGTCATTACAGCTTGTGCCAGCTTTATCGACACCCTTCATGAGGCTTGATCGCATCGATTTGACCAGCCAAGACGTCTTAAGCAGTTCGTTCACTTCCTGATAAGAAGATGGCGTATCCTTTGCCATCGTCTTATTCTTTAAAGCCCGCTTTAAAAATATGCAGGTAATTTCTATAAAGGCAATGATGTCCCTGGATCGGCATAGGATTGGGTTTTCTAGACCCCTATCACTATTCCGGTGGAAGTTACTGTCTGTATAACTATTTCCGGAGTTAATATCTGGGGCAGCACAACCGGTTTCTTCGGATGGCCGGATGGACTTGCCGGATAGAAAACATAAAGCGGTACGCCGCCTCGACCAAAATCAGCAAGAATCCGTGTGATTTCAGGGTCACGGTTAGTCCAGTCGCCTTTCAGGTAAGTAATGCCGGACAGCTTGAAAGCATCGATAACAGAACTTTGGTTCAGTGTAATTTTTTCGTTGGCCAGGCAACTGATGCACCAGGCCGCCGTCAGGTTAAGGAATACCGGCTTGCCCTCATTACGCAATGCATTTAAACGCTCTGCGGAATAAGGCTCCGAATACTTCGAAGCTTCAACGTTTGATGATGGGGACGCAGGAGCGGTCGTTATTCCAAAGTAACTGCCCACCAGGGCTAATCCCATTGATAAGCCGGCAACGCAGGAACCGCTTCGTTGCCCGGTCCTGCCTGAGTATTTGCTAAACTCATAGAGCCAGGCTGCGAATGCGATGAACACCATTCCGCCCAGCGCGACAGCGACTGCATTGATGCCGGCTTGTTGCGCCAATACCCATATCAGCCATACGGCCGCGCCATACATCGGAAAAGCCAATCCCTGTTTCAGCCTATCCATCCATATGCCGGGCTTCGGCAGACTTCGCTGTAAAGACGGCCATTGGCTCAACATTAAGAAGGGCAGGGCCAGGCCCAATCCCAGGAATAAAAATATGGCTAGCAGAGCGGCGGGCGGATGCGTTAACGCAAATCCTACCGCGGCTCCCATAAACGGTGCTGTACATGGGGTTGCAACCAGGGTGGACAATACGCCGGTGAAGAAGCTTCCGCTGTAACCGGAGCGCCGGGCCAGCGAGGAGCCGATTCCCGCCACCGACCCGCCGATTGAAAATACGCCGGATAAATTGAGCCCGACCGCAAACATCAAGTAGGCAATGGCCAATACAAATAACGGCGCCTGAAACTGAAAGCCCCAGCCGATTTCAGCTCCGCCGGCTTTCAGTGCGATCAGTATCCCGCCGAGCAACGCGAAACTCACCAGTATGCCCACCGTATAGGCCAGCCCATGCAGGCGGGTTTGCCGAGGCGCTTCCTGTGCATGTTTTATTAAGGCCAGTGCTTTAATGGACAGGACCGGAAAAACGCAAGGCATCAGGTTTAATATGACCCCACCGAAAAAGGCCAACAGCAACGCGGATGCAAGCGCCAGATCGGTCTGCGAGTCTTCTGCCTTAACCGGAAGGCTGTCGGAAACCACGGCCTTGAGCGGAGCAATCCGGGAAGCCACAGCGTCTGCGGTAATGTTCACACTGTAACCGCGTGTAAGCGGCTTGCCGCCGTTATCTTGAGTAACCGTCAAAACACCGGTCAGATTTTCACCCGGAGACAGCGGCGCTTCTCCCGGTTTTAGTTGCAGTTCCAGTGCCTCATCTGCGATACGATACGGCTGCTGCGCTCCATGGTCGATTTTTCCCCACTCAGACGGATAAAACCGAACATTTTTAACAACGGCGGATTGCAGTCCGAATTCAGCAATTTGTAACGATAATATATCCTTGTTATGAGCCAGGGTTATCGGCCAAGGGCTTGGCACCGGTAAATTGGCGCGCGCAAGTTCAATCAACGGGCTACCGCTCTCGACTTCGGCGCTGGGTGCAACAACCGGCAAATCGAGCGCCAGATCAACATTCTGCGGAATGCAAATCTCTTTGCAGACCAGCCATTTTACTTTCGCCTTAATAGTAAAGACGCTGCCGGCAAGACTATCTTTGGCTATCTTGATCGCAGACAGCAAGGTGACTTCGTTTTCATAGCCGTAATTGGTTACGGGACCCAGTTTGATAAGGCCGGGAGTGGGCCATTGAATCTCGCCCGCTGTTGCGCCTGCGGGAAGGTCATAGTTAATGGTCGTCGGTAAACCTGAATCACCGGGATTCTTCCAGTAGGTGTGCCAATGCGGAATAATACGCTGGTGCACGCCTACCAGAATCTCGTCGCCAGGATGCACAGCAGCAACAGAAGCGATCAGCTGCGCTTTGACCTGCTCGGTTCCAGCCTCAAACGCGGCCGCCTGAACTTTCACACAACACAATGGAAAAAAAGCCAAAATAATTAATAGCGGGCGAAGTTCAAGCATAAAATCTTTAAAATTATCAGCAATAAATCCCGAGCGCATCATCATCCCCTTGGTACAGCCTAGCCACGCAATTGACGGTTAAAAAAACTGATTGTCCGTTGCCATGCCAACTTTGCAGCCGCCTCGTCGTAACGCGGCGTGGTGTCATTGTTAAAGCCGTGCTGCACGCCCGGATAAATGTAAGCTTCATAATGAATGCCGGAGGCTTTCAACGCAGCCTCATAAGCCGGCCAACCCGCATTAATGCGTTCATCCTCCCCGGCATAATGCAGTAATAGCGGGGCTTTGATTTTGGCGGTTTCTTCCGCTGTCGGTTGACTCCCGTAAAAAGGCACAGCCGCCGCCAAATCGGGAAGCTGCGTCGCCAGGAAATTGACAATGCCTCCGCCGTAGCAAAACCCGACCGCGCCGACTTTGCCGTTGCCTTCGGACAGGTTTTTCAGCACTCCGGCGGCAGCGATAAAATCGGCGCGCGTTTTGGTTTGAACGAGAGTCTTGAAAAGTTCCCGCGCCTTATCCTCATCGCCTGGATAACCGCCCAACGGAAACAGCGCATCGGGAGCAAAAGCGATAAAATTATCAAGCGCAATGCGCCGGGAGATATCTTCGATATGCGGGTTCAGCCCCCGGTTTTCATGCACGACCAATACCGTCGGCAGCTTGCCGGTGAATTGGGCGGGCTGAACCAGATAGCCGCGAATCTTGCCGTAACCTGCCGGAGAGGGATATTCCACATATTTTGCCGAGATACGGGGATCATCCAGGCGTATCTGCTGCGCTTCCGCAAAACGCGGACTCAATGCCTCAAGCAAAGCTTCCGCGCTCAGCCCGATCAGAGCGAATTTGGCGGCCGAAGCCAGAAAACCCCTGCGTGATAACTGGCCGTGGACATATTTATCAAATAGTTTCAGCACTTCGGGATCAAAATCTTTAGCTGTTTTGCGCGTCATGTGTTCTCCTTGATTTTTGTTCTCACGCTTCAGCGTGGGAACGTGTCTTGGTAGTTTTACTCTGCAAAATGATTATTTCGCGCGTTCTTTAATGCCGTGCGCAAGTAGCGGGATTTTATAAACTGAACCGCGGCCTACTGCATAAAGGATGTTCTTGTCCGTACCCGCGAAAGCTATATTCTGCGGCTTTTTGGGAAGAGGAATAATACCCTGCGCCTCACCCTTGGAATTGAACACCTCGATTCCGGAATTTGACGCCACATACAGCCTGTCTGCATCATCTACCGCCAGACCGTCGGCTCCGCTTGACCAGGCGCTGTCTTCATTTTTCCAGCCGTCCAGCCTGGCGAAGTTTCTCCTGTTGCTGATGGCTCCGTCCGCCCCGACGTCATAAGCCAGAATGTGCTCGCCAAGGGTATTGGCCACATACAGCACTTTTTCATCCTTGCTCAACTGAATGCCGTTAGGCCGTTCAATATCATTAGCCAAACGCTTTAATTGACCGGCAGGCGTTATGTAAAAAACGCCGGGGTGTGAGGCTGGCGGATTGGGGGTTTCTTTGGACGGACGGGTGCCACTGTCGGTAAAGAAAATGCCGCCGCTCTTGTCGAGAACCACGTCATTGGGCCGCTGGAAAGGTGTGCCTTCAAAGTTTTCGACAAAAATTTTCTGCTTGTCAAAAGGATAAACTATGCCAACCTGAGGTTTTAGCGTCTGCACAGCGATAATCTCGCCGCTGTTATTTAAGGCAAGGCCGTTGGCGCCATTGGAATTTTCTACAAATGTCGAAATGCTGTTATCAGGCGCAATGCGAACAATCCGGTTGGCGTTGGTTTCGGTAAACAGCAGGCTGCCGTCCGAATAGCCAAGAGGTCCTTCCGTGCCTTTAAAACCGTCCTTGATCAATTCAATAACAACTCCTCCGGCCGCCACACCCGGAATAGGGGGTGTTACGGGTTCATCCGCCTGTACGGCAGTTGCAAGGGCTAAAGCGCCCAATGCTGAAAATAATTTCGCATGTGTGATCTTGAGTACCATTTTGTTCTCCGGATTAAAATTTAATAATCACTTTTCGCTATTGTGCGGCTTTCGAGTTTTTATTTAAGCAGGCAAACTGTACTGATAAATCACATGTATTAACCTGAACAAGTCTGTAGATCGGGACTGACATACAGACTTTTTACTCATCTATTAAGCCATTGATAATTTTAAAATTGCTTCAATGTGCCTTGTTTCTTTAGACTATGCTCCTCCTTTCCCGACCCCAAAGAGGGGCGGGTTTAACATAAATTTCCTGGGTAATTATTTTGGAGCGGTCAGGACCGCTAACTTGGTAATGCCGGATCGTTCAATCGACGCCATCACCTTGGCTACGGTGCCGTATTGCACGGCGTCGTCTGCATTAAGATTGAGGGCAATCTCGGGATCAGCCGCCTTGCGGGTTAACAGTTCGTTTTCAAAGGCTTCCAGGGCAATTTCAGTTTTATCCATGAAGATTTTTCCCCTGGCGTCGACGCTGATATAGACAGCTTCTTTTTCCTCAGGCGGTGCGGTTTCGGCCGTCTTCGGCAGATTGACATGCACCGCTTGAGTTAATAAAGGCGCTGTCACAATAAACACCACCAGCAGCACCAGCATCACGTCAACCAGCGGTGTGACGTTGATTTCACTCATCACATCGTCTTCACCGCCGCTCTCTCTTGTATTTATAGCCATCAGATTTGCGCTCCTTCCGCCTGCAAGTCCTCAATATTGGATTTAAGAATCGGTTTCTTTGCTATATTGCCGCTAGTTCGTGTGGATGAGGCAACGCGATTTGAACCCGGACGCGTAATGATGAAGGAGGTTTTCAAGGCCAGATGGACAAAATCGATAGCGAAGTCGTCAAGATAAGCCCAAATCACTTTGTTTCTGCGAATGAAAAAGTTGTATCCGATAACCGCCGGCACCGCGACCGCAATACCGACGGCCGTGGCGACAAGCGCTTCACCGATAGGACCGGCGACAACTTCAAGGCTCGCTGATCCGCTCTTACTGATGCTGGTTAGCGCTCCCATAATGCCCCAAACCGTACCGAAAAGACCGACGAATGGCGAGATGCTGCCTATGGTTGCCAATATGGACAGGCCGCTTTCCAGCGATCCGCGCTCTTTCTGCATTTGTTGCCGCAAGCGTCGGTCCAGCAATTCCTGGCGATCTCCGGTATGCTCAAGATCGTGCGTTGTTGTGCCGCCGTCGGCTTCCAGCAAAGTGGTAAAACCGACGTCAGCAACCCTGGCGGCAGGTCCTTTATTACCGGTCAATACAGAGGCTGCCTGAAAATCCGCAGCCGCCCAGAATCTCTTGTCATACAGCCGGTTGTGATGGGAAATTCGCAGATGCTGGATGCCTTTAATAAGAATTAACGCCCATGTCACTGCCGAGAAACCGATCAAAACCCATAAGGTAGCGTCTACAATAAGAGCCGATGTAATATCCGGAGCTGTCGGCGCTATATCAGCCGCAGATGAAGCTGCCTTGGTAGCCGCGGGTGCGATATCTGCAACCGTCGATGCCGCGCCATTAGCCGAGCCGGTAATTGGAGCTCCAGGAATAGATGTTCGAGTGGCTGCGTGTGAAACTCCAGTTGCAGCAGATGTTGTTAGTGCCATAAATAAAACCTCAACCTTGTAAATTAAAAGAAATAGGAACCGTTACCCAGCCATCGATTGGCGTGGTTCCGCGTTTAGCCGGAACAAATGACCATTGTTTAACTGTTCTAACGGCTTCATCGTCCAGCACATCCTTTCCGCTGGATTTAAGTACGGAAACGTTATCAGGCTTACCGCTTGCGAGAACATGCACTTTCATCAGTACTTTTCCCTCCCAGCCACGATCCATGGCTATTTCAGGATAGACCGGAGGTGGATTATTGAGATAACCTGCGCCTGCACGCGGCTGCGTCACTTTTTCTACCGGTGGCGGTGAAGGAGGGGCCGAAGTCACCGGCGCATCAATATCGGGTGCTGTCATTGGCGCAGGAGGCGGCTCGACCAGTTTGGGAGCAGGCTTTGGCTTCACCTTGGGCTTTGGCGGCTTCTTAAGCGCAACCACTTTAGGTGGCGGCGGAGGCGGCGGCTGAATCACAGGCTTTGGCTGAGGCCGGACAAATGAAATCTGCACCTTGGAGGGGACTTTGACCGTTTCTATCTTTTCGTCTGCAATCGTCGGATGTTTGAAATGATCCACGACGACAGTGTGTGCCAGTATGGACAGGATTACGATGGACAGATAGTCGACGGCTTTGCTGTCGCTGTTATCGGAACGGTGTTTGAAGTCCCCTAACGCGACGGCGACCGGCGAAGCGGCAAAACTTCTCACCAGTTTGCTGGCGCCCGATCTGATGGAAACCACATTGGTCTTTTTCTTGTCCGGCACGCGTCTTACCGGTTCAACATAATTAAAAACCTTTAAAGGACTATTCATATAAGATCTCCAGTTTCTTGAAAAGTACCCCGGCCCCATCTTTCAGCCGGCTATTGATACTGTTAATCTACTTAAAGCATGCTGCATGCCATATAAGGGTGAATTTATAAAAAATCCGAAAACCTTATGCAAATAGATCTTAATGTCCTGTATTTAAAGCATTTATAGTTCCGACAGAATATCCTGCAAATGCTTATCCGGTGGCAATTAACGTATTTTCGACAAGCAGCCAATAAGCGGCTGTTTCCTGAGCATCAATTTGAATAACCTTTTGCTAGTTGTGTGTTTGTAGATCAACACTTCGGAATTTTGGCGTACTTCAGCTTGCGATGGCTGTTTGATGGAAAGCATCGATAGAAGACGTGCAGGTAGAGGCGGCTGCTGAAGGCGAGATAAGACAGCTACAGCAAAAGCGGGCGCATCATTTGCGATCAATGCGCTTCAAGCGTTAGTTCATCCATCGCAAGTTATCGAAGAGTTCCCTGCTTGAAAAGACGGCGACTCTCCCGCGCTTAATTGACGGGAAACGGCAGAAAATCCGACCATCTAACTTCACCACCGGCTTCGTCAGGCGTAGGCAGCATCGCAACGTTCCAGCCGCCGCCAAGAGCCTTGACCAGCAGTACCGATGCGGTCAGTCGTTCGCCCATTAGTTGCACGGCGGTTTGCTGGTTGGACAGCGCCGCTGTTTGAGCCGTCATGACATTCACATAGCTTACCGTTCCCGCCTGGTATTGATTGGTCGTCATCGTCAATGCCTGACGGGCCGCAATAACCGCTTCATCCTGAACTTTCGCCTCTTCCTCAAAAACCCGCAGCGCCGCCAGATTATCTTCAACTTCCTGGAAACCGGTCAGCACTGTTTGCTTATAGAAAGCGATACTGGCGTCTAAAGCATCTATCGCCTGTTTGTACTGTGCATTTTTTGCCCCACCATCCAATAGCGTCAGCGCCGCGCCAGCCGGTCCCAAGGCCCAATAACGGCTGGCTGCATTAAAAAGAGTCGATAAATTGTTGCTCTGATAGCCATTGCTGGACGCCAGATTCAGCGAAGGGAAAAAGGCTGCCTTGGCAACGCCGATCTGGGCATTGGCGGCGGCGATCTTGCGTTCGGCGCTGGCAATATCAGGCCGTCTTTCCAATAATTCTGAAGGCAGGCTGACCGGCACTGACGGCGGCGTTATATCCAGAGGTATTGAACTTAAGGAAAACTCCGCCGGTGTTTTACCCGTCAGAACCGCAATAGCATGTTCCAGCGCGGCGCGCTGCACGCCGAGGTCAATGGCTTGCGCGCTGGCTGACTTTAATTGGGCTTCGGCCTGCACCACATCGGTTTTAGCTACGATACCGACCGCGTAACGGTTTTGGGTGATTTCCACAGTTCTTTGATAGGCGGCCACCGTTTCGTCAAGCAATATTCTTTGCGCATCCAGCGTCCGCAATTGAAAATAATTATCAGCCAGCGCAGCCTGGGTAGACAATTGCAAAGCCTGCAAGGTTGCGGCGATGGCTTGGGCGTTGCCTGTATTGGATTCAACCTGACGCCGGACGCTTCCCCACAAATCCGGCTCCCAGGCTATTCCTACGGCGGTGCCGAAAAGATATTTAACGCCTCTTACGGCAACACTTTGTCCGCTGGCGGCACGAAAATAATTGGCTGAACCTGTCACATTGGCGGTAGGAAAATAAGACGACCGCGCCGATTGCACCAGATGTTGGGCCTGGCGATATTGCGCTTCGGCCTGGGCGATAGATTGGTTGGCATTGACGACCTGCTCTTCCAGACTATTGAGGCGGTCGTCTTTAAAAATTTCCCACCATCTGCCGGGTAGTAAATGATCACGGGGTTGAGCCTGCTTCCAGCCTTTAACTTCCTTGAAGTTAGCGGGAATGGCGGCTTGCGGGCGCACATAATCGGGACCTACCGTACAGCCCGACAACAACGATGTCAGCAGCAAGGAAACCAGAGCGGGGATCATACGAAAAGTCATGCGCATTTTAAAAAATATTAAACGGTTTTATCCGCTCGGGAAGCGGCAAGGTTAAAAAAGCGGCTATGAAACCACAGCCGGAAACGGTCCAGGTAAATATAAACGACCGGTGTCGTGTACAAAGTCAGCATCTGGCTGAAAATGAGGCCGCCGACAATGGAAATGCCCAGCGGTTGGCGCAGCTCCGCTCCGTAACCGTTGCCCAAAGCCATCGGCAGCGCTCCGAACAGAGCGGCTAATGTAGTCATCATGATGGGCCTAAAGCGCAGCAGACAGGCTTGATAAATGGCTTCTCTGGCATCCAGTCCGTGCTTGCGTTCAGCCAGCAACGCAAAATCAATCATCATAATGGCATTTTTTTTGACGATGCCGATCAGCAAAATCACCCCGATCAGCGCGATAATGCTGAATTCGGAACCGCAAACTATCAAGGCCAATAAAGCGCCGACCCCCGCCGAAGGTAAAGTGGATAAAATGGTCAGCGGATGAATATAGCTTTCATAGAGCACCCCGAGCACAATGTAAATGCTCAGCAAGGCCGCCAGAATCAGCATGGGCTGATTGCGCAGAGATTCCAGGAAGGCTTTGGCCGAGCCCTGAAAACTGCCCTGTATCGAGTTCGGCACGCCAATGTCGCGCATGGTTTTTTCGATCAGTTGAGTGGCTGTAGATAGTGATGCGCCGGGTTTGAGATTAAAAGACAATGCCGCCGCAGCAAATTGGCCTTGATGATTGACCGATAAGGGTGTGCTGGTCGGCGCAAAAGTGGCCAGAGCCGACAGCGGCACCTGACGCGCAGCGGCTTGTTTGCCGGATGGCAAACGCTCGGCGGGGACGCTGATATAAACCTGCTTCAAGGCTTCGGGACTTTGCCAGTATTCGGGCGCCAATTCCATTACTACCCGATACTGGTTGAGCGAATTGTAGATCACCGAGACCTGCCGTTGACCGAAAGCATTATTAAGACTCGAGTCAATCATGGCTTGGCTGATACCGTAGCGTGATGCCTTGTCCCGGTCGACCACCAGGCCGATCTGCTGGCCTTTGTCCTGCTGGCTGGTGCTGACGTCGCTGAGTTCAGGCAGTTTGGACAGCGCTGTAATCACTTTCGGCATCCATTCCCGAAGCAATCCCAGGTCGTCCGATTGCAGGACATAGTCATAAGATCCGAACGAGGGCCTGCCGCCGATACGCAGTTCTTGCGCGGGAAACATGTGCAGGGCAGCGCCTGGAATGCGTTTGACCTTATCACTCAATCGCTCCATGACTTCTTCAATGGGATCGCGCTCCTTGATCGGCTTGAGCACCACGAAAACTCTGGCGCTATTACTGCTTGACCCGGCTCCGCCAAACCCGGCTACATTGGCGACGGCCGGATCCTTGAGCAACAGTTCTGAAAACTCGTAAAGTTTTTTCTGCAGGGACCAGAAAGAAGTGCCTTGATCGGTTTGAATTTCACCGAGCAGCCTGCCGCCATCCTGGGACGGGAAAAACCCTTTATCGATCACCGTATATAAATAAATATTGAAGCCGATGGTGCCCAGCAAGATCAATATCATCAGGCGGCCATGCCGCAGCGCCCGGCGCAACGATCTTTCATAAACCGCTTGCAGCCAGTCAAATGCCAATCCTATGCCATTAAAGACAAATCCATGTTGCTGGCTTTCCTTGCCCAGCCAGCGCGCGCAAAGCATCGGCGTGACGGTCAGCGAGATCAGCAGAGAGACCAGCACGGCAGCCGATAATGTCACAGCAAACTCCCTGAACAGCCGGCCGACTACGCCGCCCATCAATAAAATCGGCAAAAATACCGCCACCAGCGACACACTCATCGCCAATACCGTAAAGCCGACTTCCTTGGCTCCTGATAGTGCGGCCTTAAACGGCGGCACGCCTTTTTCAATATGCCGGTTGGTGTTTTCCAGGACCACGATGGCGTCATCTACAACGAAGCCTGTGGAGATGGTCAAAGCCATCAAGGTCAGATTATTCAGACTGTAGTTAAAAAAATACATGACTGCACAGGCGCCGATCAGGGAAACCGGCACTGCAATAATCGGCACCATGGTCGAACGCAAATTCCGCAAGAACACCAGCACCACCAGAATAACCAGGCCAATGGCTATTAATAAGCTGTGTTCGACCTCGGTAATTGAAGCCCGGATGGACAGTGATCTATCGACTACCACCGATAAATCGATATTTGCGGGTATATTGGCGCGCAATTCCGGCAACATGGACAGAACCTGGTCGACGGTTTGAACCACATTGGCGAGCGGCTGCTTTCTGAGAATCAGCAATACCGAAGGCTTGCCGTTTTTTAATCCGGTATTGCGCAAATCTTCTACCGAATTCACCACTTCACCGAGATCAGCGATAGTAACCGGGGCGCCCTTGCGATAGCTGACGATCAACGGCAAGTAATCCCTGGCTTTTTTAGCCTGGTCATTGGCCTGAATCTGCCAGCGTTGCCCGCCGTATTCCATTACGCCTTTGGGGCGGGTGACATTGGTCTGGGTAATGGTGTTCCTGACATCCTCCAGGCCGATGCCGTATTTGCTCAAAGCGTTGGGGTTCAGTTCAACCCTGACCGCAGGCAAGGCGGCGCCGCCGATCTGCACCTGGCCTATGCCGGGCAATTGAGAAATTTTTTGGGCCAGAATGCTGGAAGCTACATCGTACATTTGGCCGCGGCTGAGATTTTCGGAAGTCAGCGCCAAAATCAGGATGGGTGAATCGGCCGGATTATCCCGCCGGTAAGTCGGACGATTCGGCATATTGCCGGGCAACAGGCTGGCGGCGGCATTAATCGCCGCCTGTACGTCCCGGCAGGCGCCGTTGATGTCGCGATCCAGGTCGAATTGCAAGGTAATCTGGGTGGAGCCTAGCGAACTGCTGGATGTCATTTCAGTAATGCCGGCGATGCGTCCCAACGCCCTTTCCAGCGGTGTGGCGACCGATGTCGACATGGTTTCAGCGCTGGCTCCGGGTAACTGGGCCTGCACACTGATCGTCGGAAAATCCACCTGCGGCAGCGATGACACCGGCAAATTCAAATAGGCCAGCGTACCGATCATGGCGATGGCAATAGTCAGCAGCGTGGTAGCGACCGGCCGGGAAATAAAAAGCGCCGACAGATTCATCGCAGCCTCATGTCGTTTTCTACGATTTCAGCCGGATTAAGGCTTAGCCAGCCGGAGATCCGTCGAGCCAGACTGTCCATCCATAAGTAAATCACGGGCGTGGTGTACAAGGTCAGCAACTGACTGACCAATAAACCGCCGACCATAGCGATTCCCAACGGATGACGCAATTCCGAACCGACACCGCTGCCCATCATGAGTGGCAAAGCGCCCAGCAATGCCGCCAAAGTGGTCATAAGAATGGGCCGGAAGCGCAGCAAACAGGCTTGAAAAATCGCATCGGCAGGCGACATCATCTGTCTGCGCTCGGCCTCCAGCGCGAAGTCGATCATCATGATCGCGTTTTTCTTGACGATGCCGATCAATAAAATGATGCCGATAATGCCGATGATGCCCAGATCATCGCCGGAAAGCATCAGCGCCAGCAATGCGCCGACTCCGGCGAAAGGCAACGTGGATAAAATAGTGATCGGATGAATATAACTTTCGTAAAGCACGCCAAGCACAATGTACACGGTAACAATAGCCGCCAGAATCAGCCACAGAGTATTATCCAGTGAGGCTTCGAATGCCTGCGCCGCACCCTGATAGCTGGTGCGGATGCCGATCGGCAAGCCGATCTCCCGCTTGGCCCGATCGATAGCTTTCACCGCATCGCCCAGTGATGCGCCTTGCGCCAGATTAAAGGACAGCGTTGCTACCGGAAACTGGTCAAGATGATTGATGGATAACGGCGTTGGACGTTCCGATACTTCGGCTATAGCCGATAACGGCACCTGAGCGCCATTGCTGGATGGAATCCGCAACTCTTTAAGGGTTTCGGGGGAATTCCGGGCGTCAGGATTGACTTCAAGCACTACCCGGTATTGATTGGATTGGGTAAAGATGGTCGATATCAGACGTTGCCCGTAAGCGCTGTAAAGCGTGTTATCCACGGCGGCGGTAGTGATGCCGAGGCGGCTGGCGGTGCTGCGGTCTATGTTGACGTAGACTTGCCGGCCCTGGTCCTGCACATCGCTGGTGACATCGCTGAACTCAGGCTGACCGGAAAGATGATCCACCAGATTCAGGGTCCATCGGTTAAGCTCTTCGGAATCAGGACTCTCCAGCGTGAACTGGTATTGAGTGCGACTGACACGGTTTTCCATGGTCAGATCCTGCACCGGTTGCAAATACAGCGTGACTCCGGACAATACGGCCAGTTTTGGTTTTAGTCTGGCGATTACTTCAGTGGCGTTGATCGTGCGTTCGGCATGCGGTTTCAGGTTGATCAGGAAGCGTCCGCTGTTGGGCGTGGTATTGATGCCGTCGACGCCGATAAATGATGACAGACTGTCGACGGCCGGATCTTCAAGAATCAGCTTGGCCAGTTTCTGTTGATGCTCGGCCATCGCAGAAAATGATACATTTTGCGGCGCTTCTGAGATGCCCTGGATAATGCCGGTATCCTGTATCGGGAAAAATCCCTTGGGAATAACGATATACAATGCCACGGTTAGCGCCACGGTTGCGAAAAAAACCAGCATGGTCATGGTTTGCCGTTGCAGCACCCATTCCAGGCTGCGGCCATAGCCGGCGATCAGCCTGCCGAACCAGTCTCTAGTCTTACCGCCTCCAGTATCTGCATGGGGGGCTGCTGCATGCGGGCGCAAGAGTTTGGCGCACATCATCGGCGTCAGCGTGAGCGAAACAATAGCGGAAATCAGGATAGCCACCGCCAGCGTGATAGCGAATTCCCGAAACAGTCGGCCGACAACATCGCTCATGGACAGAAGCGGTATCAGCACGGCGATCAGCGAAAAGGTCAGCGAGATGATCGTAAAACCGATCTGTTCCGAGCCTTTCAGGGCGGCTTTTAATGGCGATTCGCCGCGTTCGATATAGCGGCTGATGTTCTCAATCACCACGATGGCGTCGTCAACCACGAAGCCGGTAGCGATGGTCAGCGCCATCAGCGTCAGGTTATTGATGCTGAAGCCGGCCAGATACATGACCGCGAAGGTCCCGACCAAGGATAGCGGCACTGCGACGCCGGGGATGATAGTAGCCGGCACATTGCGCAGAAACAGGAAGATCACCGTCACTACCAGCGCAATCGCCAGCAGCAACTCGAATTGCACATCGTGAATCGAGGCGCGGATGGTTACGGTGCGGTCCGTCAGAGGCAGCACTTCGACGCTAAGCGGCAAGGATGCCTGCAATTTCGGCAGCAGATCCTTGATGCTGTCGACTACCTCGAGCACATTCGCGCCCGGCTGACGCTGAATATTGACGATCACCGAGGCATTATCGTTGGCCCAGGCCGCCAATCGTACATTTTCGGCGCCGTCCACCACCACGGCGACTTCCGACAGCCGCACGGGGGCGCCATTGCGATAAGCGATCACCAGTTCGCGATATTCCGCAGCCGAACGCAGCTGGTCATTACTGTCGATAATTGCCGAGCGCGCCGGACCGTTGAAGATGCCTTTGGGTTGATTGACATTGGCCGCGGAGATTACGCCGCGCACATCCTCGAGACTGACGCCGTAAGCGGCCAGCGCCTGGTGATTGACTTGTATCCGCACTGCCGGCCGTTGGCCGCCGCTGATGCCGACCAGGCCGACACCAGGCAACTGGGCGATTTTTTGCGCCAGCCGGGTGTCGACCAGGTCTTCGACCTTGAATAGGGGTAAGGCTTTGGAGCTGATCGCCAGCGTCATGATCGGGGTATCAGCAGGATTAACCTTGCTGTAAATCGGCGCCTGCGGTAAATCATCAGGCAGAAAGTTATTAGCCGCGTTAATGGCCGCCTGTACGGTCTGTTCCGCGATATCCAGGTCCAGAGTCAGGTTGAATTGCAAGGTAATCACCGAAGCGCCGCCGGAACTGGTCGATGACATCTGGGTGAGGCCCGGCATCTGGCCGAACTGGCGTTCCAGCGGCGCGGTGATGACCGAAGTCATCACTTCGGGACTGGCGCCGGGATACAAGGTCACTACCTGTATCGTAGGATAATCGACCTGCGGGAGCGCCGAAACCGGCAGCAGACGGTATGCCAGGATGCCGACCAGCAATATGGCCACCATCAGCAGAGAGGTTGCCACCGGGCGCAGAATGAATAGCCGGGACGGGTTGAAATCCGGCAGGGTAGAATTCGAGGATGTCATATTCAGGAACGGTCTCTTTTATGAAATCTGCCGTTCGGGTTAGCTACGGTTTCATGACTCGCAGCCACGGCTTGGCCGTCTTTTTGAGCAATATCGACTTTACTGCCTTCGCGCAGCCGGTCAGTGCCTTCCACCACGACTGTTTCGTTGGCGGCAAGATTGCTCAGCACCACGACCTTGTCAGCTTCGGTCGGACCCAGTGTAATGCGGCGCATCTGTACGGTTTTATCCTGATCGACCACATAGACGAAAGCGCCTTGCGTATCGTTCTGAATGGCGGAGCTGGAAACCAGAGTGGCTCCCGGCAAAGTATGCAGATGCATTCTGATATTGACAAACTGATTGGAAAACAGGTTTTGATCAGTATTGTCGAATTGAGCTTTGAGCTTGACAGTACCGGTCGTCGGATCGATCTGGTTGTCTACTGCCAATATTTTGCCGCCGGCAAGCTTTGATTTTCCCGCCCGGTCATAGGCTTCCACCTTGATGGCTTCCTTGGAATGCGATCTTTTAACGACCGCCGGCACCTTATCTTCAGGTAATGTAAAAACCACGGCGATAGGCTGGGTTTGAGTAATCACGACCAGACCATTGGCATCGCTGGCATGGACAATATTGCCCTGATCAATCAGGCGCAAACCTACACGGCCGGAAATAGGCGCTTTCACTTTCGCATAATCGAGTTGCAATCTTGCATTGGCCACCTGGGCGTTATCCATTTCCACAATACCAAGGTACTGTTTAACCAGCGCTTCCTGAGTCATCGTCTGTTGAGCGGCGATTGAATCCTGCTCTTGCAGTTTTTTGTAGCGCTCTACATCTATTTCGGCATTTTTCAGCAAGGCCTGGTCGCGCTGTAGCTGGCCTTCTGCCTGTTGTAACTGCACCTGAAAAGGCCGGGGATCGATTTCAGCCAGTAAATCGCCCTGCTTCACCAGTTGGCCTTCTGAATAAGCTATTCGCACCAGTTCGCCGTCAACGCGGGAATGAACCGTAACAGTACGCAACCCTGTCACGGTACCCAGCCCCTTTAAATAAACCGGAAAATCTCCCTGGACTGCTGTTTCAACGGCGACAGGTGTCTGTTCGTCGTTATGCTGTCCAAATTTTGACCCCGGCCCTTGTTTGCCGGATTTTGGCCCCGGCTCAGCTTTTGAAGTGCCGGAAAAAAAGCTGAAGGCATATGTGGCGGCCGCAAGCGCCGCCAGAATAATCAGCCAGCGCAGGGCTTGAAACCGAAGAGGCTTCAGGTCAGGATATATCTTGTGGGATTCGGCTTGATTCATAAAGTTTGTAAATAGTAATTTCAAAGGTTGATTTAATAAAAGAAAGCCGAGAGCGACAGTGCGTCAAAAGCCGGTAAACTGCAAAAATTTTGCCGGAGCGTGCGTATATGGATGTTATTTAAAGATGCCGGGAGCAGCGCAGACGCTGAAATGCAAGTCTTGTAAAGTGCTTCTTCAACGATATTGTCATGGACCGGCGCAACAGTTTTCATATAGTCTGTTAAAGTCAGCAACTTCATTCTGACAGGTATCGGGTGCGGACTGACTGAATTCCGGCCAGTGAAAATTGCACGACATGTTCGGCAAAAGCTTCGTTATCGCTCAAATCGCTTGGACGTCTGCGAAAATGGCGGGCGCTTTGCATTTGTTTTAATCGCAATAACTGAAAACATTGGCCCATAATGCTGGCGTGGCAGTATTGAATCTGTTGATCGCTTGCTGCATGTCCGAGATATTCCTTCAATAAACCAAACATTTGCAAGCGCTGCGGATTAATTTCCTTTTCCAGAATGTCGGAAAGAAGCCGGGTTGGCTGCGCCATTTCCTTATTGATAATTGCGAATGAATAAGAGTTGTCGTCGGCAACCCGTTTGATTAGCGACCTGATTCTTCCAGCCAGTCGCTGTTCAGCAGGCGAGTCGGTCATGACGCCGCCATCCGGCGGATAAAGGCTAAGTTCCTTGTTAAAGGCAAAGCGCCAGGACTCCAGATACAGCGTTTCCTTGTCGTGAAAATAATAATTTACCGAGGCGATATTGGCTTTTGCCTGCTCACAAATTTCGGCTATTGTCGACTCCTGAAAACCTTTCTCGGCAAAAATACGGCTGGCTGCGGTTAACAGGCGATTACGGGTTTTTTCAGACTTGCTTTTCGTGTCTGTCATGCGCGTTCAACGTATTGGGCAATTAAAATTGATAATTCAAATGTATATTTGATCGTCAGCAAAACACATGCCAATCAATAACATTTTGTTTTTAAAAGACTTCTTCCAAATATTTCTTTCGGGTTGCCTGAATATCAGCAGCCTCTGCTTTAGTCATGAACGCCAGTCAACAGTACAACTCTGATCAAGGATTTCGGAATTTTTGTTAAGCTGCCGGAGCCGGTCGGTTCAAGTCGCCATTGTCCGGCTATATCAAAATGAAAATTAATGTGCAGGTAACGCCCGGGATCAAATCCAATTTGAATGTATCTAATTTAGCGATAATTGAATCTAATAATATCGTTTTATTACGCATAATAATTTATTTTAAGATACCTGCACGACGGAGGATGGGTATCAGTAGCTCTGTTAACTTGTTTAATTGCAGTTGTTGCGATGACTGAGAAATTTTTAACCTGAAGATCAAAACAGTTTCTGAGCAAGCATCACTTTCGGCTCAGCCATCAACCGATGCATATTGGCTAAAGCCTGTAGTGATCATGAAGAAATAAGCCGATCCAGTTTGTTTTTTATATAGCTTGTAACGCCGCTGATCTGATTAAGCCGGATAGGGATTCTGAAAAAGGATTGGATATTTTTTATAAAGTAAAACGAGAGTACGTCATTATGGATACACTTTTAGCCCGCAAACTTGCTAATCACCCGCAGGAGCCTGCTTCGACACTATTGGCCTTTGATGAGTCGCAGTCGCGTTCATTGTCGCTCTCTGTAAGGGCGACAGCACTGGTGTTTGAAGATCCGGTTTCCCGGCGCTTGCTGGAGCAAATCGAACGCATTGCGCCCAGTGACGCCACCGTGCTTATTACTGGTGAAACCGGAACCGGGAAAGAGCTTGTGGCCAGGCATATCCATGCGCTCAGCAAGCGCGGCAAAAATATTTTCGGGGCATTAAACTGTGCGGCGTTGAGCGAAAGCCTGATAGAGAGTGAATTGTTCGGCCACGAAAAAGGTTCGTTTACCGGGGCCTCGACGAGTAAAAACGGCTGGTTTGAAACTGCCGGTAAAGGCAGCCTGTTTCTTGATGAAGTGGGCGATTTGCCGTTGGCTATGCAGGCTAAACTGCTACGGGTGCTACAGGAGCGGGAAGTGGTTAAAGTCGGTTCCAGACAGCCTGTGCCGGTTGATGTCCGGATTATTGCGGCTACCAACGTCAATCTGGAAGAGGCGGTTGCCGCTTCGCATTTTCGGGCTGATTTATATTACCGTTTCAATGTCGCGACTATTCAGCTAAGCCCCTTGCGCGAAAGGCCGGGCGATATTTTGCCCTTGGCAAGGCATTTTTTGAAGATTTACGGCGACCGGTTGGGCTATGACGAAATCAAGTTATTGCCGGCGACCGAATTGACCTTATTGAATTACGATTGGCCGGGTAATATTCGCGAACTGGAAAATGCTGTCCATCGCGCGCTTCTGGTTTGTCCCGGTAATCGCCTACGCCCTGAGGACTTCAAGCTGACCGGCGTCAGGGTTCTGGATCAGGTGCCGTCAGTTTCAACCACGTCTTTGGAAAGCGCGTTGCAACGCCTTTGCGAGCAAGCCCCACCCAAGCTGTTTGAAATTATAGAAGAGACTGTTATTCGAACAGCTTTTGAGTTTTGCGAAGAAAACCAGGTTCAGACCGCGCGTTTGCTGGATATCAGCCGTAATGTGCTTAGGCATAAACTGGGGTTCTACGGCATGTTGCCCAGTTCGCAGAAAAAGCTGTCAAGCGTACTCAGCGATGTGGAAGCCTGAAGAGACAGCTCAGGCTATCGCTATCGGGACTTCACTTAAACACTTTTTTGGATAAATCGCATTGCCAATGCTTAGCGTGATGTTAAGAATATGCCCTTCAATGAAAAAGGGTGTTTTCACAGCATCATGTAACTCGTCGCCTAGAACTTGTAAATGCTCGGTAGAAACCACTTTGCGCACCAGAATGCTAAATTCGTCACTGCCCTGACTGGATAGTGTATCGGTTCGCCGAACGGCCTCTGAAACCGTTCGGCAACTTCCTTTAACAGCAAATCCCCGATGTGATGGCCATAGGTGTCGTTGACGAGTTTGAATTTGTTCAAATCAAGCCACAGCAAAGCAAAGACTTCATTGTTTCGCTTCGCATCTGCCAACAATTGCTGAAAAAGGTCGTGGAGCAGGACGCAGTTAGGCAGGTTAGTCAGAAAGTCGTACTGCGCCTGGTGTTTGAGAGTTATTTCTGCCGCTTTGCGCTCGATAATATCAGACAAAATACCGATATGGTTGCGTATCTTGTCCTTGGCGTCTTTGATGATGCTAATATTGATCCATGCGGGATAAAGCTCACCGTTCTTCCGACGGTTCCATAGCTCACCTTGCCAGCCCCCGTGTTATTAATGGCTTGCCTTATATCCTTAAAGAAGCTGGCTTCGTGCAGTCCGGAACTTGCAATGCTTGGGTTTTTACCTTTTAGCTCCGCTTCGGTATAGCCGGTAATCACCGTATAAGATTGATTGGCCGAAATAATACGGTTGTCGGCATCGGTGATCAGAATGCCATCAATGCTATATTCAAAAACTTCTGCGGCCAGTTTGACTTGCTGCTCAGCGGCCATGCGTTCCGTGATATTCATGATAATGGAGTGGAAATAACGTTCATCCTCATCATCAAATAGCTGTAAATGGACTTCAACCGGATAGAATGAGCCGTCTTTGCGTCTATGCACGGCTTCAAAGTTTACCATTGATACCTCATGTCGCCTTAGAGGATTGATCAATGCTTCAAAGGACTGCAAATTCAATTCCGGTTTTAGATCGAGGGGAGTCATCGCCTGCAATTTGTCCATGGTATAGCCCAAATTGACCAATGCGCCACGGTTGACGAAGCTAAACGCAACGAGTCGGCGTCGAACAGGCAGATTTCATTCAGGCTGGCGGCAATGGTCCTATGAAGCCGGATTTGTTGCTTTAATATTTTCCGATTTTCCGCGACCATGACCGCTAACGCCATGCCTCCAACCGCCAGCACCATGCCGAAAATCCAGAAACGGAACAAGCTATCGATTTCCATAGCCTGGGTATATTGGCCTATGCCTGTCCTGGAACTCCAGAGTGCCTGAGTGAACAGCATCAACTGTAGCAGGGAGGTCATATAGCGTCCGGAACGAAAACCCGTCCAGATGATGAAGGGAAATATACTGATAATGCCGGGATAATTTTCAATATAATCGGTAACCACCCTAAGAAGACGATCTGCCCGACCAGAAAAGTCGATCCAAAAATCAATACCATCTCAGCTGATCGATAGGCACTGCGGACTTTTCCCGGCAGTTTGCTCCAAATCAGGATGGGAGGAGTAATGAAGGCGATACCGATAACATCGCCCATCCATCACCACATAGCGGTCCTAATCTGTTGCCATTCGTGCACCACCTGCTGATGTACTGCGTATCTCCCAGCACTCAAACCGATCTCATGCATTTTACGATGGCATATCCGGATTTGATTCCGACCATACATCTGTTATTGGCAAAACTCGCGCACGAGCCCGGAACACTCGATAAACATGTTCGTAAATATTGGCTTGTTAATTGCTTTCTCAATAACACGACTCATCGTTTTATCAAGAACCAACGGATTGCCCTATGACACAAATAACTTTTTTTAAAAAGCAGTATTTAAAGCCCTTTGCCAAAAGGAAAAACGCTTTGCCTGCCTGGAACCAGACTCTAATGTTGACTGCCGGCACGTTGCTGACGCTTACCGCATCGGCAAGCCCCAGTGTCTACCCGACCGGGACCACCCGCTACGATCCGGCCAAAGCATTCAATTCATTCGTGCTGTTTTCCGGAGGCGATAATATCGCTCACCTGATTGACCTGAATGGTCATTCGGTTCATGAATGGAAAGATGCCGGGGCCCATAGCACATTGATCGATCCGGCCGTGAACGGCGGCAAACTCGGGCATATATTCGTAGCGCTGGAGACCGCGGAAGGCAAGGGCACAGACCTGATTCCTGGACAAGTCAACCGGAAAATAACCAAGACCATCGGCGAGCTGGACTGGGAGGGTAAAACCGTCTGGAGTTTCGGCGATAAAGCACCGAATGGCGCTGCTCAGCAGCATCATGACTGGGCTCGCCTTCCGAACGGCAATACCGTGGTATTGACTAACCTGATCCATTCGATAAAAGGCTTCAAGTTACCGAAACTGCTGGATGACGTTATTTATGAGGTTAATCCCGCCGGTGATATTGTCTGGCAATGGAAAGCCGGCGATCATGTCAGTGAGTTTGGCTTCAAGCCGGAGCAATTGAAGCTGTTGCGCGCGTCCACGGATGCAGATTATCTCCACGTCAACAATCTGAAAGTGATCGGCTCCAATCACTGGTTCGCTGCCGGCGACAATCGCTTTAATCCTGAAAACCTGCTGATCGATGCCCGCAACGCCAACTTCATCGCCATCATCGACAAAAAAACCGGCAAGGTAGTCTGGAGTCTGGGACCCAATTATCCCGCTATTCCCAAAGGCGCGGATGGCCGGAAACTGCCTCGTCCGGTTGATCAGATAGCTGGCCAGCACGATGCCCATATCATTCCCGAAGAGCTGCCGGGGGCTGGCAATCTACTAGTATTTGATAATCAGGGACCATCGGGTTATCCGCCTGCGGCATTGCCGATTACCGGCGGCTCGCGAATACTGGAGATCGATCCGGTCAAAAAGGAAGTCGTCTGGCAGTACACAGGTGAAAGCTCCGGCGGACCCGGTTGGTCATTTCGCAGCACTCATATTAGCGCCGTCCGGCGCTTGCCCAATGGCAATACCTTTATTGATGAGGGCCAGAGCGGCCGATTGTTTCAGGTTACGCCTGCTGGCGAGATCGTCTGGGAATACGTCAATCCCTATTTCCGCAAGGGCAAGGATCAGTTGACTGGCCGGGAAACGGCCAATAACCAACTTTATCGCGGCCAACCCGTGCCTTATGAATGGGTACCTGCCGGTACAACTCACTCGGAAAAAGCCGTAGTGCCGCCTCACTTGAGCCAGTTTCACCTTCCGGTGGTGGCGCCATAGTTGACGGCTGACCGTGGCCTTATGCCTGATTATTTTATTTAATGGAGAATTATATGCTGTGTCTTTTTACTCGTTCATTGCTGGTCATCAGCTTATCCTTATGTTCTCTGGCGCTATCGGCCGCCGATCTTGACCCCAAGGCGATTTCGATCAAGCTGCCCGACCAGATTCACTGGGTTGTCAACCCCAGCGGTTCGGAAAGCGCCGTGCTGGTCGGCGATCCCTCCAAACCAGGGTTGTACGTCGTGCTGAACAAATGGAAAGCTCATCATAACAGCAAGCCCCACTCACATCCGAACGACCGCTTTATTACCGTAATTTCCGGAACCTGGTGGGTAGGCACCGGCACCGACTATAATCCGGATAACCTGAAACCGGTCCCGGCAGGCAGTTTCGTCACCCATTACGGCAATGAAATTCATTATGACGGCGCGAAAGATGAAGACACAATTCTGCAGATCGTTGGCATTGGGCCGGCTACTTCGGCACCCGCAGCCATCAAATAAAAACACAAAACGTTTGCCTGATCAAACTTTCGGTTTGAGCGCGCTATCCAAACGCTTCCCCGGTAAGCAAGTGATAGCGGACTTTTCATTTTCCTGGACGACATCGGGCATGCATCTGGTCGCCGGCCCTAATGGCGTCGGTAAATCGATGCTGCTTGCCATATTGGCCGGCTCACTTGCGCCTGACGCCGGAGAAGTGTTGCTGGGCGATATCAGCCTAAGCACTTATCCTGCCGCGGCGCGGCAACGCTTGAGTTTTTGCCCGGCAGACTGCCCGGTGTTTCCGTTTGTGATAGGGCAGGAATGGCTTGCCTTGCTGCTGTACGTGCGAGGCAGCTGGAATCAATATATTATGGATATCCTGATCGATGCCTTCCGGCTGCATGAACATATGCCTATGAAATTCGCCCATATGTCGCTGGGCACTGCCCGGAAGTTTTTATTGCCCGGCAGTATTGCCGACGAAACCGACGTACTGATATTAGACGAGCCCAGCAATGGCATGGATGCTGTCTCGCTTGGCGCTTTGCAAGAGATGCTGCGGCAGCAAGCCAGCCATCGTCTGATCGTGATTTCATGCCATGAGACAGCACAACATCAGGCATTCGGCATCATTGCAGAAAATACCCTTATGTTGGAATGAAGGAACCCATCTCGCGATTATGAACGATAGTCGCCTGTTTTTCCGACTGCTGGATTGGCGGCTGCGGCTTTATTCCGAGGCCACATTTAAACTGCTGATCCGGCGCTGGCAATATGGGGCTTCGTGGTGGTTGTCATCTCTCCAGCCTCTATGCCATTCGCCGCACAAATTCAGGTGTTGAGCACACCAGTGCAGCATTTGCTGAACAGAGGCAATAACCATTCAGCCATTGTAATCTGGCTAAGCCTGTCTATTCTGGCAATCGCCTGGACATCGGCACAGGCCGAGGCGCTGAGCGGCGGCGGGCCTGGCGATATCTGCGCAAGCTCCCGAATATAGCGCCGCTGGAAACAGGGCTCGATTTGTGGCTTATACTGATCGTGCTCTTATTGCCGTTTGTGGCTTACATCCTCAGCCAGCTTTGCTCAAATGCTGGTGATACTGTCGCCAATAGCTTACTGGCTCTGGGACTGGCAGCACAACTGCCTGTTATCCAGCCGAGCCTGTCGCGCGGCTCTCGGCTTGCGGCACTATGGGTATTCGGCTGTTCGCTGTTCGCCGTACAGTTTCTGGTTTGGGAGATCACGAAGAAATAGCGGCTGCATTACCGATAATGGGCCTCACTACAACCGGCCCACTGCAAAAAATCCGGCTCGGCAATTCGCTCGGGTTGAAAACCCGGTCATGGTGGAGTTTTTCTAAGCTATCCGAATATCGCCATTTGACAGGGAACCTGGCGGTCATCAATTGGCGAGCGCTGACGCAAGCCGGCGAACTGTCATCGCGAGTGCTGTTGCTGATCTATGCCGATGGCATTGTCGGGTTCGGAAATACTTGGCAGCATATCGGTTTTCAAGCGCCGGTCGCCGCCTGGTTGTTGTTAGCTAGCGCCATCCCGATGATTTTACAAGTTGCAAGTCTGGAATTGGCACTACGCACCCCTCGAAAGCCGATGCTCCCATTGTTGGCTTCTTTGGGCATAGGCAAACAACAATTGCTAGTGGCTGACCTGATGGCGTTGGAAATTGTATTTGGCCTGCTTGCACTCGCGCCGATTGTAATGCTTTTCTCTTGCGTCAGTCTGTTGCGTTCTGTTTTAATCCTGCCATCAGGCGGCATCGCTTTAGCCATGCTGACCTTGATCTACGCCAGTACTGAAGTGGATAAACCCCGAATGATGCCCAAGCTGATAGTCGCAGCCTGGTTTCTGGCTGCCGGCGGATTATATATATTAAATTAGAGACCGTCAGCTTGGCTTTATAGAGGCGCTTATGTTTGGAACTCATGACCTTTCTGTTTTCATCTTCTCAGGTTTGTTACTCAATATCACCCCTGGCGCAGATTCGCTCTACATCATCACTCGCAGCACAAGCCAAGGCTGGCGCGCCGGTATGGCCGCTGCTTTTGGAATCTGCGCAGGCTGTTACATCCATATCTTTGCCGCCGCGATCGGCTTGTCCGCGCTTCTTGCCGCGTCTGCGGTCGCTTTTACTTTAGTAAAACTAATCGGCGCTCTCTATTTGGTCTACTTTGGCATAACTCTTATACGCAATAGTCAGCTAAGCGCTCAGCCCGTGGAACCTCTTGCTCCTGTGCCACTGCTTACTATTTTTTGCCAGGGCTTTCTTACCGATATACTCAATCCGAAAGTTGCTCTGTTCTTTTTAGCATTCGTGCCACAATTTATCGAGTCATCATCGCCAAATAAGGCTTTGGCCTTTATCTTTCTTGGCGCGATCTTCAGCTTTAACGCCATGCTTTGGTGTCTTTTTCTTGCTTGGACAGCAGCACATTTTGCTCATATAACCCGCAGGCATCGTAGTTTGCCTTGGTTCACGCGCACATTAGGCGGTCTTTTTATATTCTTGGGATTAAAACTTGCGCTCAGCAAACAGAGTTAACCTTGTAGCCATGCCCATGGCCGCACTCTATTCCGCACGAATTATCATCAAGCCCTTTTCCGGTCAGGATGCGCCGCAATCTTTTTCATGGTTCGGCGATTCTAAAGTGATGAAATTTATGCTTAAAGGCCCGGATGCCAATTTAAATGAAACATTGCCAGAATCACTCATTATCAACAGCACCAAGTCCGCTATGGCTTTGCGAAATGGTTGATACTTGATCGCAGCTCACGATTGCCGATAGGCGACAGCGGGCCGATGTATTTTCCTGAATGCCAATGTTTCGAGTTGGGTTATCGCTTATTGCCGGATTACTGGCAACAAGGGCTGGCGGTCTAGGTAGCTGACACATGGATAAGGTATTGCTTTCAAACGCTGGGTTTGGAACGTTTAATGGCTTTTGCGCACCAGAGTAATCTCGCCTCAATTCGCGTATTGGAAAAAGTAGGTTTTTCATTCACCTGCCGGAGCCAGTTGATGGGCATGGATGCTATGGCCTTTAACATTGAAAATAACCTGAGCGGGTTATCAAGCTGTGCCGGGAACCCAATATGATGAAGTTACCCCAACCATCAGCAATTGCTGATAGGCTCAAACCGGTCCAAGCCCGCTTTTGAGCTTTTTTGTGCCATAGTCATTGCGACTGTTGCCGGAACCATAGCTTTCAGGGAACGCTTTGGATAATCTAAAGATTACACGGTAATTTTGAGTAAATCTTGCGTCAGTGCCGCTAAATCCCGCTCTGACTTAAATCCTCCAGGCTAACTCTTGCAAAGCGGAAACTAGTGGGTTTGATGATATCGCTTATTTTCATATCTTCTTTGGAGAATTTTACTACGTTGAAAATAAGCGGTTACTCTTCATCAGCTCTTGGAATCTTTCTTGGATTTCTTAGCAGCCTTCTTTTCTTTCGGACTCAGAGCAGGCTTTTTCTTGTTTTCTTTATTACTTTTTTGTTCTTTACTCATGGTATTAGCTCCAATAAATTTATGGGTTTTTCTGAAAATTCATACAAAAACACCGGTATGCCGATGGCGCCACCGATGAATTGAAACCACCGCCTCAGAATGGAAGAATGCAAAGATGAACTAATGTATCCAAATCGGTTTAGAATTATAATAACCTTCGACTTCCTACTAGAGGTCGCGTTCAAGGATCAGAACCGAACCATCCTCTTCATAGATTTCGTTTTCTATGAGCCTTCTCGCCGCCTCTTGTATCGCCGATCTATGCCGAGCTACAAAATGCATGGGTTCCTCTTCTAGGATACCGAATTTATCGCTCAAGCTCCCCAGTGATATCCGGCAGAGCACTCGTTTTTTGTTTACTTCCGCCGCAACGGTCGCCACTTTGGTTATGGTATTCCAGCACTCAAGCATGGGGAATGAAATCATTATGTTTCCTGATGATATGGACTCCTCTTTTGCCCGAGTGCGGCATAAAATGCACTTGATCCTTTAAACAGCATAATGAGGAATTCGCCATGTGTAATAGCATAATCGGTTTAGATATCGCTAAGAATGTTTTTCATTTAGTTACTTTGCAGTCCAATGGAAAAACAATGAAAAAGAAACTAAAGCGCGCTGAAATACTGACGTTTTTTGCTACTTATCCAGCCAGCGTAATTGGCATGGAAGCCTGTGGAAGGCGCTCATCATTGGGCAAGAGAGCTTACCATGCTGGGTCATGAGGTTGTTTTGCTTAATGCACGCTATGTTAAGGGTTTTATTGTCGGTAACAAGAATGATTTTAACGATGCGGAGGCCATCTTTACGGCCGTTACTCAGCCCAATAAGCGAGTGGTGGCGCCCAAGACCATTGAACAGCAAGATATTCAGATGGTTCACTCGATTCGGAGCGAGTTAATCGGCAGGCGAACGGCGTTGGTTAATCAAATTCGTGGATTACTAAGTGAACGAGGCATGGTTATTAATCAAGGCATTAGGCATGTTAGAGCGCGTCTGCCATTGATATTGGAAGAGGCTGAAAATAACTTATCCGCATTAAGCAGAGAAATGTTCGCGGAACAATATGAGAAACTTAAAGCACTTGATCGGGAAATAAAAGAGCAAGATCAACGCGTAGCGCGACTGTGTAGCATTAATCAACTGAGTCAGCGGCTTTTGGAAGTACCGGGCATCGGTCCGTTAGCAGCAACAATTATAGCTGCTGACATAGGTGGAAACAGTAAAGGCTATAAAAGTAGCCGCGATTATGCTGCAAGCTTAGGGGTTGTGCCGAAACAGCATAGCAGTGGCGGAAAACAGATTCTTTTGGGTATCAGTAAGCGATGGAATCGTTACATTCGCACCTTATTGATTCATGGCGCGAGATCGGTATTAAGGCATTGTACCGATAAAGCGGACAAGTTAAGTTTGTGGCTGCAAGCACTTATTAGTCGACGCGGATTTAATAAAGCGGCTGTTGCGCTTGCCAATAAAAATGCACGCATACTGTGGGCAATGGCTAACAATGATAAAGACTACAAAGCCTTTGCCTGACGGCAAAGGTTGGGTCGTTTGTGCTTTGTTCGCTGGTTTTGGTGATAATAAAGATAGTTTTAGGACGAACAAAGCACGAACGCCCCTTGATGTCATTATTTAACAGTTAAACGAGTAAACAGGATTGCGGGGGTAAATTAACATTCATTGATGACAATAACAGGTCAGACCGGCGCTTTCAAAACCCGATGTTTTCAGTGGTTCACTATAAAACCTTCTTCGTGATAGAGGTGAAAGTGCGCGGATAGATTCATCAGGAGTCCTGGGGTATAAAAACCTCTATCAAGAGACCGAATATATGACTGCAATCTTGATCTCTGTTGATGGCATTAATAATTAAAATTTGCCTTGCAATAAGCGAGGAGTCCATATATGAAAACAGATATTCGGTTATGGGTCAAGTATACCTTCAGTCCTGCTCAAGGCAATCGCGCTATGTTGCTTTCCCAAAGATTAATTCAGACCGGTAATCATCGTTGATAGCAGCGCGCATCTTGCGAAGACGCAAGCTATGCTTCGATGGCCCATTGTGTCGAATGACATT